>SIAJ01000073.1 GCA_009691845.1 Gemmataceae bacterium | reverse complement strand
AGACGAACGCAACTTTCGCGCCTTCACGTGCCAGCGCAAGCACAATGCCGCGACCAATGCCGCGGCTGCCGCCTGTCACTAATGCGATTTTGTCCTTCAACTGCATGTTTCGACTGAACCTTTCTAGTTTTTCGCTCCACTATTCCCGTGGGAGGCAGTCAGCCAAGACCAGCGTTCCTGCCAATGGCGACTTAACATGTCCTCGGTCGTCTGGCCGCGGGTCTCGACATTGTATCCCGAAAGGACGATTTGGGCATTCACCGTGGCCCCGCCGCCCTTCACGTTTCCCTTGCACTTGAACGTTGCGGTCGTGTCGTCCGATTTCACCATCTCAGTCAGGAGTTCAAGCGTGTGGCCGGGCTGCATGAATGTCCCGTACTTCACGTTCTTCGCTTCACGAAGCACCACGACCGTATGGCGAAACTCGGTCGAAACCCGCCAAAGCCAGGCACTTGCTTCCACGACGGCCTGGAGCATCATCACGCCGGGCATCACAGGAAAGGTCGGAAAATGGTCGGCCAGATATTCCTCACCATTCGTGAGCAACTTGCTGGCGGTGAGCCGTTTACCGGGTTCCCACTCGTGGATGCGATCGACCAGGTTGAAGCGCATGCGGCAGCGTCCCGACTCACCCAAAGCCTCCAATGAGCTTTAGGAAGTGAGAAGATATACCCGATTCCCCAATCCTGGCAAGCCCGAAAGTCCAGGGTAAGTCGGTAAACGGCGTACAAGGTTGCCTCTCGACGTCGTGTCGATTCCTAAACTCAGCGGCCCTTGGCACATACAATCTTCCCTCACGGACATCGGACCGAATTGCCCCATGCCTGCTGAAATCGTCTTTCCTCTCGTGTTTCTTCACCAGCGGCTCGATAGCGGGCTTGTGCTGAGTGAATGTCTGTTCCACGCCAATCTCAGCAGGCTCGGTGCCAGGCGCAAACGATCCATTGAGGCGTTGAGTACTAACCTCGAAGCACTCCTGCCAAAGGTAGCACCGGGCGAACTGTACCTCCGCCGGCTCGGGACCGAGGCGAAGGGGTGCTGGGTTGTTGTCGATCTTGCACCGCTACGGGGACAGCTCGCGTGGAGCGAGCCTGTCAGGTTGCGATTTCCGGCCGTGGTCTGGCAACACGGCAGCGAGGCCACCCTGGCCAGAGTGCCCGGTCTCGACATCGAGGTCATCGCCTCCGATGCCGAGGAACTCGACAAGCTGCTGGCACGCGAAATCATGGCTGCGCTCCGCCGCGATGGCTCTTCGATGTCGCTCTACACGCTTGCCTGGCGACAGCGAGCCGTTCGCTTCAAGGTGGAATGGCAACCTCTCAAGGTCAAGTTGCCGTCGCTCAAACATCGAGCCATGAAGGAGCAGGATGAACTGGAGGAAGAGAAGCCATCGATCCTGAAGCAAGTCGCCTCGATTCTCGAACCGGAGAAGATGTCGCCGGCATTTGAAATGGAGGAAACCGTCGAACAGTTGGCCGATGCGTTGACGGCAACTCGGCCGGAAAGCGTCTTGCTCGTCGGGCCCAGTGGAGTCGGGAAGACCGCGGCCTTGTGCGAACTCGTACGAAGACGGTCGGACTTTCGTCTCGGGACGACACCGTTCTTTCAGACAAGCGGTGCTCGCATTGTGGCCGGGCAATGTGGGTTCGGCATGTGGCAAGAACGTTGCACGAACCTTGTCAAAGAGGCCGCGAAGAAACGGGCGGTCGTGCATCTCGGCAATCTGATCGAACTCATGGAAGTCGGCAAGAGCGAGTTCAATCAAACCGGGCTCGCGGGTTTTTTGCGGCCGGCCATAGCGCGAGGCGAACTCCTATGTGTGGCCGAGTGTACTCCGGAGCAACTCCCGGCCATCGAGCGCGAAGACCCGCAACTCGCGGATGCCTTTCGGCAAATCAAGATTGAAGAGCCGGACACTCGTCGCGGAAAGATCATCCTCAATCGTTGCGCGAGCGATAGTCGGAAATCGCTGCGAACGGTCACATCGGAAGCGATTGACACAGTCGGTCGCTTGCACCGACGCTACGCCACTTATTCCGCGTTTCCCGGAAGACCGTTGCGTTTTTTGGAGAACCTGCGACGCGACGGCGACCAAGCGAGGCCTGCTAATTCCGACGATGTGCTAAGCGCGTTCACTCGCGAAACCGGCTTGCCGCGAGTGCTGCTCGATCCGAAAGTTCCGCTGGCCGTTGGCGCGGTGCGGGACTGGTTCGCCGAAAGAGTAATTGGCCAGGCAGAGGCTGTGAATCTGGTCGTCGATCTGCTGGCCACCGTGAAAGCCGGCTTGACGAGGCCCAATCGCCCTATTGCATCGCTGATGTTCATCGGGCCAACGGGTGTGGGCAAGACGGAGATGGCCAAGTCGCTCGCGGAATTCCTGTTCGGCTCGAAGGATCGACTCACGCGCTTCGACATGAGCGAATATGCCGACCCGATCGCAGTCCGACGACTCGCAGGCACCGCACTCGGCACGGAAGGCCTGCTGACGGCCCGGGTTCGCGAACAGCCTTTCAATGTGCTGTTGCTGGATGAATTTGAAAAGGCTCATCCCACATTTTTCGATCTGTTGCTCCAGGTGCTGGGCGAAGCAAGGCTCACGGACGCAGGCGGTCGGCTCGCAGATTTTCGCAATACGGTCATCATTCTCACGTCGAATCTTGGGGCCGAGACGTATCAGGCGGGGCATCCCGGCCTGCGTTCATCGGGGCACAACCGGGACGAAGCCAAGCAGCACTTCGTCCGCGAGGTCGAGAAGTTCCTGCGGCCCGAGATGTTCAACCGACTCGATCGGCTGGTGCCGTTTGCTCCGCTCGATGCGCCGACCATCCAGCAGATTGCGAAGCGAGAATGGGAGAAGGTGCTGGCGCGAGATGGCATTCGCTTTCGTGGCGTGTGCATTTCTGCATCGGAGGGCGTTGTTTCGCACCTGGCGGAATCGGGTTTCGATGCTCGTTATGGGGCGAGGCCGCTGAAGCGAGCCATCGAGCGCGAGTTGCTTGCGCCGGTCGCACACCAGATGAATCGCTACAGTGCCGAGTTGACTCTCGATGTGAATATCGCCATGCAGGCTGGAAAACTGGCTGCCACGGTAAAGCCGCGACAGGATTACGGCAAAACGGTCGCGGCCCTTCGTGTTTTTGATACGGAAGTAGAACTGGCTCACCGCTGTATTCGCTTACGTCGATTGCACCAACTGCTTGAAAAATCGAGTGCGGTACGCGATCTGGACATCCTGGTCTATCAGCGTGAACAAACCGAACGCCGGTTCTTCAAGAAGCAATCGCAAGCGAAGCCCCTGACGACAACGGAACAGGTGATTCTCGCGAAGCTGGGTCAACTCCGCGAAGTCACGAACGAGGTGAAACGTCAGAGGCAGGAAGCAATCGACCTGGAAGACGAGATGCTGATCGCTTTCCACGCTCAGAGGTCGGCAGATCCTTCACTCGCATCGCGACTGACAAAGCTCTTGGCCGATTTGGACAACCTCCTGCTCATGATCTATCGAAGGGGTAGCAGCGATCCCGGCGGACTGACCCTTGGGCTGTTTTCGGAGGACAAAGATCGGTTGTTTGCACTAGCGAAGGCTTACTCCCTGCTTGCTCGCAGCCAGAGCTTGGCGGTCACCGCTGTGCAGTTCCTCGTTGCGACAAGTGACGATCGAAATTGCCGATTCGAGGTGCTATCCCCGCGTGAACCATCTGGCGATTTACGTCGAATCTGGCAGCGCGATTATCTGCTTGAGCTTCCCCGTGGTGAGCCGCCCAAGATTGTTCTCAAGCGAGCCCGGCTCGAAGTCCCATTGGCGCGGAAAGATTTCCACGCGGCCACCATCGGTGTTGGAATGCACTTCGAGGGTGTAGAAGGAATGCTCCGCTTCGCGGGGGAGGCGGGCCTGCATCAGTTTCAGGGGCCCCCAAGTCCTGACGACAGATTTCCTGATGACGGATTTCCTGATGTGCTCGTGAATGCGGAAGCCGGGCCGCTCGAAGGCTATCTTCCTCCGGAAAAAATCGAACGGCGTGGCGGCATCGGCGGCTCACCACGACGGATCTATTACGAAGACCGCAAAATGATCATCGATTACGGCCTCGAAGCGTCCGCCCCGTGGCACGAAGATCTGCTTGAGCCGATCAAGACGTTCACGGCGATCAATATGCGCAATGTGCTGACGACGATGCTGTTGGAGTAGCGACTGAAAGGAATAACGAAGCACAGTGATCTTCCGCGTCCCCATCTACGTTGCCGCCGACAAAGGGGGGGCGTTCACGGCCCGGCCGCTGTTCTTTCGTGCGCCCGAACGGTCGGACGGTGTGCTGAATCGCTTGATCTCCAAGCTGGCTCGTGACATCACCAAGACCATCGAAGAAGCGAGTAAGTCCGATCGCCACGACGATTGTGCTCGCTGGTCGTTTGGCCCCTCGATCACGCAGCATCGACTCGAACTGAAGATCGAACTTCGACGACGTACCGCAAGGGCGAACTACTTGTTCGTGGTGTTCCGGCACATGGGGAAACGACTCGCGTTCACCCCATCGATACCCGATCTTTGGTTTGAACTCGGCCGCAAGGCTGATCTGAAGGAACGGGCCAGCCTGGTTCTGACCGACTATTGGCGATCGAGAGAACGGGAGGATGAGGAAGTTTCTCCGCAAGCCACCTCCTTGACAGGCAAGGCCTGGGTAGAGACGCTGGAACTCTCCGCCAAGCTGGCGATCAGTACACCGCCCGCCAAGTTGAAATTCATGAGCCTCGGAGAAGACACGCCGGCAGATGGGGCGACCGAACTGCAGCGCGTTGGCCGCTGTCTCGACGCGCAGTTTCCGGACGAACTCGACCGGGCCTTGTTGCGTGATGCCGAAGTCGCCGAGTTGGCCTCGCTCCTCTCCTCCCGCGATCGTCGGCCAGTGTTGTTGGTCGGGCCTCGCCAGGCGGGGAAGACCACCGTCGTTCACGAGGTCGTGTATCGCCGGGTGGCCGAGCGCAAGTCCCCGTTCGTGAATCGCGAGTGTGTTTGGCTGCTATCCCCGCAGCGCCTGATTTCCGGCATGTCGTACGTGGGCCAGTGGGAAGATCGGTTGCTGGCCATTTTGAAGAACGCGAAAAAGCGGCAACACGTGCTCTACTTCGACGACCTGGTCGGTTTGTTCCTCGCGGGCGTCTCGGCGAACTCCACGCTGAATGCCGCTCAAGTGATGAAGCCCTACCTCGAACGAAAAGAAGTCCGCGTGCTCGGTGAGATCACGCCGGAAGGCCTGCGTGTACTCCAAGAACGTGACCGGTCGTTCGCGGACATGTTTCACATCCTGCCGATTCGCGAGCCGAGCGATGAGGATACACTGCGAATCCTCATTGGAGTGCAGCGCCGGCTGGAAGGCAAGCACCGTTGTCTCTTCGCCCTCGATGTGCTGCCCGCCACGATTGATCTGCATCGCCGATATGAGCGAACGGCAGCCTTTCCCGGGAAGGCTGCCCGGATGCTGACTCGCATGGCGGGAAAGAACGTGGCAGATGACGATCTGTTGCGAGATCAGGTCCTCTTTGACACTCTCGAACTGGCCGAACCTGATTCGACAATCACACGTGAGACGGCGCTAGAAGCGTTTCAATCACAAAGCGGGCTTTCGTTGGCGTTCCTGGACAGTCGGGTTCGGCTCGATCGGGCCGATATCATCGCTTCCCTGACGACCCAGGTCATCGGGCAGGACGAAGCCGTCCATGCGGCTGCCGATGTGATTGGCGTCGCCAAGGCACGATTGAACGATCCGGATCGACCGTTGGCGGCATTCCTCTTTCTCGGTCCCACGGGTGTTGGCAAGACCGAATCGGCAAAGGCCGTAGCCAGGTATTTGTTCGGCGACGCGGATCGACTGTTGCGTTTCGACATGAACGAATATGTGAGCCCGGGTTCCGCCGCGAGGCTCGTCGGCACGTTCCAGCAGCCCGAGGGCTTATTGACGGCCGCGATTCGCCGACAACCCTTCGCGGTCATTCTGCTCGACGAGATTGAAAAATCCGACCCGGAAGTATTCGACCTCTTGCTCCAGGTGCTAGGCGAAGGCCGGTTGACGGACGCTCTCGGTCGCACGGCAGACTTCACGAATGCGCTGGTCATCATGACATCCAACCTCGGTGTCCGCGAGGCAGAAGCCCAGATCGGCTTTCGCGAAGGCAGCGATGCCGTATCGGCCTCGTACATCAAGGCCGCCGAAAGGTTCTTCCGACCCGAGTTCTTCAATCGCCTCGATCGCGTGATTCCATTCCGGCGGCTGTCTCGCGATCACACACGCAAGATTGCCGAACGGCTGGTCAATGAGGTCTTGAGCCGCGAGGGCTTTCGACAACGCAACTGCGTACTCAACGTGACCCGAGGGGCATTCGATCGGGTGATTGACGCAGGATTCGACCCCACGCTCGGAGCCCGGGCCATGAAGAGGGCGGTCGAGAAGAACCTCACGCAGCCGGCGGCCGTCAAACTCGCGGCCCTGCCGGTGGATCGCTTCACCGTCGTGAACGTGTTTGCGAACCCGGACCGAGCGGGCGAGTTGCAGGTTGATGTCCGGGCCCTGGAGGTCGCTTCACCGCGAGACATACAACAGTCGCCGGAATTGCCGCCACGAGAGAAGCTCGTACAGCTCGAAATTTTGCTCGATCGCGTGGAGGAGAGTTTCACGCATCTTCGGCCTGGCGGAGCAATTTCAGCCGGCAAGATTACGCCGGAGCAGGAACGCTACTTTGCCTTGCGGGGGCTCGTCGACGCGATCGGCGAAGAACTCGATCGGCTATTCGATCGCTACTCGGACGATCGTCTGGCACGACTCGAAGCTTCAAAACCCGGTGCTCTGGGTCGTAAGTCTCGCTATCGGCAGATGAGCAACCGAAGAACGGGAGCGGCACTTCTGATGGGGGTGCACGCCCGAAGCATGGAAGAAGGCTTACGCGAATTGAGCGAATCCGCGGAACCCGAACCCGGCGACGCGGATCTTCTCGACCTGGAACGTCAACTTGCTCTGCTGCATCTGATGTCAGTCGCCCCGATCGATGTGCGACCCACCTACTTGTGGATTCGCGGCAACCCCACGGGCGTGCCGTGCCCGTCAGCCGATCAACTGGCGAGCATTTACGCGCAGGGCTGGGCCGACGGACTCCATGTGGAGATCGAATTGGTTCGTGAAGCGCCGGAATTCCCGGCCTCGGATCGACTGCTTTTGGTGAAAGGCATCCATGCCCGGCCACTGGCAGATAGCGAGGTTGGCACACATCTGTTCTGTCCTGCACACGGCAATCTGGTCCCGGTCCGTGTGGAGGTGATCGACCAGTGGCCTCCAGTTGGTGGCGATCCATTCGCCTTCGGCCCGATCATTCGAACTTACCTCGCGGGTGGGAACACGATCGACGTTCGCACCGGCCTGGTCGTCGCGACTAGTGCCGTGAGCGAATCGCTGAGCACCATGACCCTGGCAGGACTCGAGTTGCCAGGCCACTGGTGAAACCTGAGCGCGGCCGATGTAGCCAAGAGGGGGTTGCCGCTTGGTAGACCGCACGCGTACACTTCCACATGCCATGCCGAACATCAATCGATTGCAGTTCAGCGCGCACGTGCTGTTCGTTGCCGCTCTTTCACTTCTGCTGATCGGCATCACCGTTCAGTACAGCTTCAAGGTTCTCACGCCACGCAAGGATGGCCACACGCAATCCGCGATTCTACGCTGGGCTCAACAAATCGAAGCCATGGAGGATGGGGAGAACATTCACGCCAAGTACAACTACCCCAATCCGCCAATCATGCCGCAAATGCTCTGGCCCCTGGCAAAGCTTGCCAAAGTCAGTCCGCTCGCGGGGGCGTTAACGTGGTTCTATGTGAAGGTGGCACTCGCATTGCTGTGCATCCTGTGGGCCTTCCGTCTGGTAGAAACGCCCGAACAACCCTTCCCAGCCTGGGCGAAAGCACTGACTGTCTTGCTCAGCATTCGGCCGATTCTTGGCGATCTCACGCACGGCAACATCAACATTTTCATTCTTTTTTTGGTCATGGCATCGCTCCACTCCTTCTCGCGCGGACGTAGCCTGTTTTCGGGATTGCTCCTGGCACTCGCGATTGCCTGCAAGGTGACTCCGGCCTTGTTCGTGATTTACTTCCTCTGGAAACGCGGCTGGGGAGTCCTGGTCGGGACTGCAATCGGCCTGGTCCTATTCTTCTTGCTGGTGCCTTCCGTCTTTTTCGCAGTGCAGAAGGGTTCGCTCGTCGATGGCTGGGATGCCAACTGGGACGCCCTGACTTCCTGGAAGAAAGGCATGATCGACCCGTATCTGGAGCGTGGAGAAGTGACGCCGGAGAAGGAGAACCAGTCGTTGCCGGGAGTGCTCACGCGATTGCTCACTCATGCTCCCTCGTTCTCTGGCTGGGTGGACGCGATTTATACGCCGCTCGCTTACAACAATTTCGCGGACCTCGATCGCGGGACGATCAAACGCATCGTTCAAGGCTGCCAGGTGCTGTTTCTTGTGTTAATGGTGCTGGTCTGTCGAGCGCCGATTCGTCGGCCGGGCGTTGCAGCGGCCGAGGTCCGTCAAGGCTGGCAACTCGCGGCCGAGTACTCGCTGATTCTGGTTGCCATGCTGATGTTCAGCGAACGGACCTGGAAACACCATTGCGTCACGCTGCTGTTGCCCTTCGCGGTCTTGTGTTACGGACTCTCTAGCTGGTTCCCGTTGCGACAACGGCGTGCTGCCATGGTTGTCGTCAGCTTGGTTGGACTCCTGATCTTGTCAACGAGTTCGGGCGTTTTTGGCAACGAGTCGCTGAAGGCGCAAGGCACGTTCGACGCGATGAAAGTGGCCGTGGGACCAACAGCCTACATGGCCGCGTTCGAGCCAGCGGTGAAGTCCGATGCAACGGCGGAACTAGGAATTGTGCCGGATTCGCCGGGCAAATACGCTCAGGTGTATGGAGCGTACCTCTGGGCTTTTTTTGCGTTGATGGCCGGGCTCACTTTGATGCTCTTCAGAAATCGGAAGGCGAGCGGAACGCCGTAAGGCGTCCGATGCTGGATTTTGCATAATCGGACACCTCAGGGCGTCCGGCTCGCCGACCACATTTCCCAATATTCCCGGCGTCGCGATTCGCTTGTGCCATCGAATTCAATCAGGGGCAATTTGCTCAGAGCGTCCTGCAGCCTGGTCTTGGCATCCTTGCCTCGTTTCGTCCAGGAAGCAGTACCATCGACGTCCTTGGCCAGCCGAGTCGCCTCGATGGCAAAAGTGCAACACCGATGCAGATCGCGATTGGCTTCCAACTCTTCGATCCTCCCGCGATAGCGAACCGCGAGCTTGTCGCATCGGGCTGCACAATCCGTGAATTCACCGAGCCAGTAGGCACAATCGGCCGCCCAGAACGACGTCCGTTGCACAACCGACGGGTCAGCCGTGTCGGGGCTCGAAAGCAGCAAATCTTCCGCCTTGCAGAACTCCTCGTAAGCCTGGCGCATTTTCTCTTCGTACTTCTTCTGCACTCGATCGATGCCATCGACGAGGCGGATTTCCTCGAAGGCCTTGAGCTTGGGCTGTCTCAAAGTGATTCGCTCGGTCCTGATTTGTTCAAGGACCGCCCGATCCGTCTTGATCTTCCGGGCTTCCTCATAGGCCGAGTGTCGCAACACCTGGCCGTACTGGTAGCGTGCTCGCGCAATCTTCTGGCTGTTCGGATGGGTTTCGATGGCCGCTTTCAACGCGGACTCGGATTGTTCCCACTCCTTGCGAATCAGGTGAATCTCGCCGAGCAGAAACCGGGCCTCCTCGACAGTTGCCGGGTCCGATTCCGGTTTGCTCGTGAACACCGCGCTGATGATTTCGATCGCGGCGGCACCACCCTTGATCGGATCGGCCTCGAATTCCAGTGCCGCGAGTTTCACCGACGCCCGATTCTGCCCCGAGTGTAGCGATGCATTCTGGAACGCCTTGATCGCCTGTTTTGTGTTTCCGGCCGCCTGAAAGCCCTCGCCGACTTCGGTCCATACCTCGCCGACCTTGGCTGCAGGATACTCGCTCAACCGCACGCTCATGTCCGTCAGGACACCGATGGCCTTCACGGGTTCGTTTGCCTTCAAATATCCGCGAACGGCCTTGCGTGACCAATCGACCCGGCCAACGACTGTCTTCTCTGCCTGAGCCTCGGCCATGCATGCCTCGGCCGATTCCCGATAGTGTGTCGTTGCCTCCAGCGCGGTCGCGGAGTCTTTTGCCAACGACTCAGCCCAGGCGAGATGCAGTTCTGCGATCAGGCGATAGTGATCACCGATCTCAGCCACGCGGGCATAGGCTTTCGTCACGCGAAGTGCGAGCGGAAAATCGCCGCTGGTGCGAGCCTTGGTGAACGCTGCCTCGCAGACACGCCGGGCATCGGTTGCGGGGATTAACTGCAGGAGCGATTCCACATCCGCACCAGCGAACGCCTTTTCCAGTTCAGCAATCGCGGTTGCGATATCGGAGTTCGGATCTTGCAGCGCCACCTCGGCCTTGCGGAACGTGACAGCACGTCCCTCGGCACTATCGGGCTTGCCCATCTCCTGGACGATGCGTTCGGCGTCCGCGCTGCGACCCAGTTTCACGTAGGCCTCGGCAAGCCGAACCAGCGCTTCGACACGTTGTGGTTCCGTGGCACCCTTCATGCCGCGAACCTGTTCCCATTCGTAGGCGGCCTTCGCGTAGTCTTCTTCGGTCCAGTACAACCCACCTCGGCGCAATCTGGCTGCCGCGAACATCTCGGGCGGTGACTCCGCCCCGACACGATCCAGCACCTTGCGGGCGTCCTCGGGCGAACCAAGCCTGGCATGCAACTCGGCCAGACGCAGGCGGGCACCGTTGAGCATCTTGGCATCGGCACGTGGAGATGCGTGGCGCAGAAAATTTTGCAACGCATCACGTTCGCCAGCATCATTTGCGGGCGTCGTCAATCGATACAACTCCGAGAGTAGGCGGTGCCCCTCGGACGGATCGTCTCCGGCGGAAACGTATTTGCTCAACGCTTCGATCGTTCGTTTGGGATCGGTCCCGGGCGTGTGGGCCCAGGTGCGGGCCAGTCGATAACGCAACTTTTTCTGATCGGGAACCGGCAGATCGTGGTCGGCCGCTTCTTCCAGATTGCGAAGGGCGAAGGGCCAGTATTCCGCAGCCTCCGATGGCGACGTCGAGGCTTCCGCGAGAGCGACGTAGGCACTGCCTTTCAAATACTTCACTTTCGGTGCCAGTTCAGCAGGCGGGTCGGAATCCGGCAGCTTGCGAAGTGCCGCTTGAACTTGATCCGGATCGGGCGGCCAGCGATCAACGGCCGGCCGCAAGACCAGCATCGCCCTCTCGTAGCGTTCGGAGAGCGATGGCCGAATGCGGTCGCCGTAGTGCCAGAGCGCGACGAGCGCGGCCACGCCGACCAGAAACGTCGGCAACTGCCAGAGTCTTCGAGGAGGGGCCTGTTCCGTGGCCATAGGTATACATCCTGCGCGCGGCCGCCAACGAGCCCAGTGCATCGTGCAGCCGGAACATCGGACGCGTACTTTAGGCAAGATTGGCAGGTACTGTCAAGAGGAAGCCGTAATGAGCGTGAATTGAGCATGAAAGTGCCCCTAAAGTGATCGGCTCATGCGGAGCGAGTTGCATTGCTAAAGTGGATTAGGCCTCCAGGCCTGAGTGCATGCTACTGCGAGAGACTCGGCCACGGGGCACGAGCGTGGCTTTTCGGCAGTCCTGGAGGCCTGCCGCCACGTATTGCCTTCTTCGTCCCCAACGGCGCTCGCGGTATTTCTCGAACAGCCGCGTGTGTTTGCTCGTCGGCTCCAGCCGTTTCCCATAGTCGTCCGCACACGGAGTGTGCCGAACCCCGCACACGGAGTGTGCGGGCTACTTTCTCCTACTTCGTCCCCAACGGCGCTCGGCCTTCCTTGACCTCCTTCAATCGCTCGCGGTATTTCTCGAACAGCCGCGTGTGTTTGCTCGTCGGCTCCAGCGGCTTGCCATCGATGAAGAGTCCCAAGACTTGCGTGCTGGGCTGCAAAAGGTCGCCGTTGGTTAGCACGAGGTTCGCTCGCTTGCCTTCCTCGATGCTTCCCAGTTGGTCGGCCACACCCAAAATTTGCGCCGGGTAAATCGTGATAGCCTTCAGCGCCTCATCGGGAGGCAGGCCATACGACGCGGCCATGGCCGCTTCATACGGCAGGTTACGCGAGTTGCTGGAACCGGTGCTGCGAATACAGAACCGCACGCCTGCCTTGTACAGTTTGGCCGCATTCGCGTAGGGGGCGTCGTACGGGTCGGTCCGTTCGACTGGCAGATCCATCACGGGGCCAATGATGACCGGCACATCACGCTTCTTGAGTTCGTCGGCCACCTTCCACGCGTCCGTGGCACCACTCAGGATCATCTTGAACTTCAGTTCATCCGCGAGCTTGAGAGCTTCCAGAATCTCGGACTTGCGGTCGGCCGAGACAATCACCGGCTTGTCGCCGCGAACGTATGGCAGCATCGCTTCCAGCCGGGGCACCATGGGGGAGTCGGTGCTTCGGCTCGCTTCGTAACGCTTCGCCTCCGCGAACAGGTCTTTCAGCTTGCGAATCTTTTCTTCTCGCTGTTTCTTGGCGATCGCACGACCCATGCCGGCCACGGAAGGATCGTTGCGGAAGACGGGACTTTCACTCGGAAATTCGATGTGGAGTGCCAGTTGCTCGATGATGGCCATCTCTTTCGGCACCCAGCCAGACAGGTTGATCAGCCCGGCCTGGCCGCCGATCACCCCGCCGATTGGCCGCACGACCACGGAGAGAACACCGTTCGCACGTGTCACGGGAATGAGTTCGCTTTCCGGATTCACCGCGACGGCCGCACGAAGATCGGGCTGAAAATCGCCCCCTTCGCTGAAGTCCTGCGTCTCCTTCGCGGAGCCGATCTCGGTTAAACCGACCTGTGTGCCCGCATCGATCAGCCCGGGGAACACGTGCAGCGTCTTCGAGTTCAGGACGGTCGCACCGTCTTCATCCAGATTGCGGCCGATCTTGTCGATCTTCCCTTTCACGATCCGGATGTCCGCGACAATCGGCGATTTGCCGGGATTGTGCAGCGTGACGCTTCGCAACAGAATTGGGCCATCCGGCTTGAACTTGGGAAACGTGACCACGGTCGGCTGGCTGGGTGCTTCGGCTGCCGGCTTGAACGGCGTCAGCTTTTCGGAACGCTGGAAGTACACCTCACCCTCGACCAGCGTCATTTCGCAACGCGAGAACCCGTTCAGCGGATGGCCGTTGAAGATCGCCAGGTCCGCGTCCTTGCCGACTTCGATGCTGCCCGTGCGGGCCTCAATTCCCAGTTGCTTCGCGGGGTTGATCGTGATCGCTTTCAGGGCCTCCTCCTCGCTCATCCCGCCATACTTGATGAGCTTGGCGGCCTCCTGATACATGTGCCGCACAAGTTCATTCGAGTCCGACTTCAAGCAGATCATCGCACCCGCTTCGTGAATCAACGCGGCCGCGAATGGGATCGCGTCGAAGGCTTCAATCTTGTAGGCCCACCAGTCGGAGAACAGCGAGCAACTCGAACCGTGGGCTGCGATCTCGGCCGCGACCTTGTAGCCTTCGAGCACATGTTGCAGGCTCTTGATCTTGAAGCCAAATCGATCGGCCACGCGAAGCAGCATGAGGATTTCGTCGCTGCGGTAGCAATGGCAATGAACCAGCAGGTCTCCTTTCAAGACGTCCACGAGGGCTTCTAGCCGTAAATCGCGGCGTGGTTCGGGGAGCGTGTCTTTGCTGGCTTTGAAATCGTCCCACGTTTTGCGGTAGGCCTGAGCTTCGCTGAAGGCCCGAATCAGCACGGCCTCCACGCCCATGCGTGTGTTCGGGAATCGGCCATCGGAACGCTTAACGTTTTCACCCAGTGCAAATTTCACCCCGCGAGGTCCGGTGGTCACGAGCAGATCCGTCGCGGACTGGCCATACTTCAGCTTGATGACAGCGTCCTGCCCGCCGATGACATTGGCACTGCCATGTAGCAGACGTGCAGTGGATACGCCGCCAGCGAGGGCACGATAGATTTGCAAGTCGTCCGAATTGAGCACATCGCGAACGCGAACCTCGGGCACCACGGAAAGCGAGAATTCGTTGACCCCGCCAGCAATGGCGAAGTGTGCGTGCGTGTCGATGATCCCTGGCATGATGAACATGCCTTCGGCATCGATGACGGGGACTTCCCCGCCGGGGGCAGGCAGGTTCGGGCCAATCGCCTTGATCTTGCCGGCTTCCACCAGGATGTCAGCTTTTTCAAGACGTGCCGGCTTCGTGGCCGTCAGGATCGTGGCGTTGCGAATCAGCGTCTTGCCGCGTGTGCGGATCTTGGGAATGCGGTCGGCCTCGATCTCGGTGTCGTCTTCCTTCACAACGGTCTTCGGCGGATCTTTCTTGGCTTCGTCCTTCTTGGCCTCGTCCTTCTTTTTGGGCTCCTCCTTTTTGCCGTCCTTCTTCTCGGCCTCGTACTCGAACTTGATGCCATCCGCGAACACGTAGCGGACCTTGGACTTGGCATCGTGAAAATCGCCATCGGTGACGACCAGATTGGCCGACTTACCCTTGGCGATGCTGCCGATCTGCGAAGAGACGCCGAGAATTTCGGCCGCGGATTGCGTGAGTCCGTTCAGGACTGCCACCGGCGACAAGCCCGCTTTGATTGCCAACCGCAGGTTGGTGCCGAACTTCTCATGAGCCTTGTCGCCGGCCAGAGTATGCGAGGCGAAAGCGAATTTCACGCCCGCCTTGCTCAACTCCGCCGCGTTCGCGTGCTCTTCCTTGCGTTCGCGTTCTTTGTCGTCGCGAACCCGTGCGGGGAGTTCTTTTTCCTTGTCGCCCGCTTCGGTGAAGTTCAGCCGCAGGACGACGGGCGTCTCGGTGGCCTTGAGGCGATCCTTCGCCTTCCAAGCGTCTCGGCCGCCCAGGATGATCGGCTTTAGCTTGAATTCCTGGGCGAAGTCGAGGGCCCGATGAATCTCGTCGGCCGAGTCGGCTTCGAACACGACGGGCAATTTCCTTTCGAGAGCCACGTTCAACGCTTCCAGGGCCGGATCAAATGCCGGACGAGGGCCTACCATCTTGCGTGTCTCAAAGGCCTTCACTCGCCGAGCGTGCCAGCCGGCATCGAGCAGTGCCTGTCGGCAGTGAGCGATCACGCCCATCAAGGCTCGCGGATATTCCCCGCCAGGCATGCCCTTGAGCATGGCATGTTGAGCGAAGATCGGCCGCAGAACGGCATCGCGTGGGGTCGCACCACTGAGCGAGACGAGCGTGCTTTGCCCGCTGATGAAGCCGCCATCGGGCATGGCGAGGTGAGCCGTGAAGCCGAGCTTACGCCAGGGGGCGATCGCATCCTCGTCGGCCTTGAGAGCAGAACGCACTTCAAATTCGGGAGTCAGTCCCTTGCGATTGTCGGGCTTGGTGGCTGCGAGAATATCGCTCGCCAAATCTTCGGGGGCCGTTGGACCGCCGGCGTTTCGGCGCAAGGCGGCATCGAACCCGCGTGAACTGCCCGCGTCGAGAAAGCCCGCGTAGACGGTGAGTCCTTTGCCATCGATCACAATCGCGTCAGGTGGGAGTTTGGTGTCTCCTTCGATCACCTCGAAAATCAATCCATCGCGCAGGATGACCGTGGCATTCGGCAATGTCTTCTCAGACGAGACGACAACGCGGGCATTTTGAATCGCGTGCGGAACAGCTTTTGGCTGCTGAGCGAACGTGATGGATGCCAACCCGAGCAGGAGAACAAGGCAGCGCATGGTGATGAGTCCGGAGTGCAGAGAGGTTTGGAAAGGATACGCGAACCAAGGCAGGTTGCGTAGCGGAAAGCCAAGTGTTTCTTTCTCACTCTCCGCGTTGGGGAGAGGCGGGAAATTTCGGGATATTTTGAGACCCTCCAGGCCAAGGTGGAGTCCACCTCGAATCGTCACACAGGAGATAGCGCGGAAGCTGCGAATGTAAAGCGAACTTGGATGAAAATTCCAAAATAGCAGAGTGACCCGGGTGGCGACGGAACCTCCCATCTGCTGACGGATGATCTCGAACCTTCCGAAGTGAAGTTTTGGCCCACTGTTTTCACACGCCTGTGTGTTTTTCGCCGTCGAATCTTCCTTGGCGAGCGGCGAAATAGAGCAAAGAATTGAGGATGAAAGAAGAGACTTCTCGCTGGACGCGACTGGCTTTCGTTGCTTTGACCCCGGAGGGGTCGCAGAGGTTAGCCGGCGGTCGAGCGTCAGCGAGACTACCGGAAAGTGCGAGTACTTCCGGCCGACCACGGAGTGGTCGCACAAGGCCGCTGCGTGGGAAGCTTGACGTTTTAGATCATCGAAACGTTCTGCGACCACTCCGGGGTCAAGACAGATGGAGCTGGTCGCGTTTCGCGAAAAGTCTCCCAATGCAAAAGCAATGAACTCCTACTCCCCGCCAGCCAACTTGCCCTTTTCTTTTTGAGAATCCAGGTTATTCACTCCCCCTAGATTCACCCTCGACGGAGTCCGATTGGGCACGACGCGACCAGCCCTGCTGGGACTGCTGCTTGCTTTCGCACTGGCTGGGCCGGTGGCTGGCCAGTCTCCGTACGACATGCCGAAGCCGCTTGGTGGGCCGATCGTTGGCCTCGACGGCAAGATCATGACCGGGCTGGATCGACAGGTTTCGCCCTGGAGCGGCAGCATCGAATTCGGTCTGAACGGCAACCAAGGCAACGTCGATATTCTCAAAATACGCTCGGGCCTCGGCGTGAAGTACGACGATCCTTCCGACTATTTCGACTTCAATGCCGTGTACGTTCTGACAAAGTACCAAGAGAACTCGATCGAGCAAAAAGCCCTCGCTTCGGTCCGAAACGAAGTATATTTCAGTAATTCGTTGGCCTGGTACGCTCAAGGCGCACTGGAATACGACGAGTTTCTCACGGTGGATTTTTTGCTCGGCGCGCACAACGGTCTGTCCCTGACGGCCTACAACGCGAACAATACGCGGCTCAAGCTTCGCGGTGGATTTGGCACCGCTTGGCAGTACGGCGGGTCGATCGACGAATGGGTTCCCGAACTCCAGTTCGGCACCGACCTCGATTATGCACTGACGGCACGAACCAAGATCAGCCTGTCGGCCGATTATTACCCGGAGATACGAAATTTCGCACGCTACCGCGTTCGTGGACGTGCGGCCATTGAAGTTCTCCTCGACCAAGAATTAAATCTGCTCATACGCGTCGGGGTGCTGGATCGCTACAACGAACCTCGGTTCGGCAAGAAGGCGAATGATCTCGATTACTTCCTGACAATCGTCTTTGGTTTTTGAGTGCAAAAGGGACGATCTGAAAAGATTTTTTGTTCTCCCCTTGCAACGCGTGCTAACATACTGTCAAATGCCTATGCATTGCTGTCGCGACGGTTGCTGCCCAACCCGTCACCTCCACACAATCTTGAGCAACTGATTGAACATCCTCGTGTGGAGGAAACCGTTCCCGGAAGTTTGCGTCACACGCCTGGCCCTTGGCGTGTGAACAGAGATGGCTCTCTGATCGACCAACCCGTTTGTTTCTCTACATTCGAGCGAACCTGTCTGGCCAAGGCAATTCTCCGGCCGGCTGGCTTGCTGCGTGGATTCTGGAATAGGACATGATTGCTGAACCATTGACGACGACCCAAGGAGTCCTGGAACTCCACCCCAAGGGATTTGGGTTCCTGCGAAATCCCGCCCGCCACTACGCCGCTCAGCCAAGCGATCCGTACGTCTCGGGCCCGCTCATCCACAAGCATTCGCTCCGCGAGGGAATGCTTGTCGGAGGCTCCGTGGAGCCGGCCCGACGTGGATCGACCGGCCCGCGGCTGCTGGATGTGGCTCGGATCGAAAATCTCGAGCCGAAGCTGGCACATTTCCGCGAGTGGGACGACTTGACTCCGATCGACCCGCACGAGCAGGTCGTTCTCGAAACGCCTGGCGGACCGCTGACGGCCCGAGTGATGGACATGTTCACGCCCATTGGCAAGGGTCAGCGCGGCCTGATCGTCGCCCCACCGCGAACGGGAAAGACAGTTCTGCTCTCGCACATCGCCGCGGCCGTGGCGAAGAATCATCCGGAAATGCATCTGATCATGCTCCTGGTAGATGAGCGACCGGAAGAAGTGACGGAGATGCGGCGAACCGTGAAGGGAGAGGTTGTTGCCAGCAGCAGCGATCATGACTCGAGTGCCCACACCCGCCTTGCCGAACTCGTGATCGAACGTGCCAAACGGCTTGCCGAGCAGGGACGACAAGTATTTGTTCTCCTGGATAGTCTGACCCGTCTGGCTCGCGCTTACAACAAGGCAACGGGAAGCGGTGGCCGTACGATGTCCGGCGGCGTCGATAGCCGAGCGCTCGAAATTCCCAAGCGATTATTCGGGGCGGCTCGCGTGTTCGAAGAGGGGGGTTCGCTCACAGTGATCGGCACTTGCCTCGTCGAAACGGGTAGCCGTATGGACGACGTGATTTTTGAAGAATTCAAGGGTACGGGGAACATGGAACTCGTGCTCGACCGCAAGCTGGCAGATCGACGCATCTATCCCGCGATCAATCTTGGCGAAAGCGGCACGCGGAAAGAAGAACGGATCTTGCCGCCCGAAGCCCTGCGCCGCATTACGCTGCTGCGGAGACATCTCATCGACATGCCGCCGGTCCAGGCCATGGAATCACTGTTGAAGCAAATGGAAAAGTCGCCGACGAATCAGAACTTTCTCGACCGGATGGTAGTCAAGTGACTGTGGAGCCGGGCCGTTATCGACATTTCAAAGGGGGCGAGTACGAAGTGCTCGCCCTCGCCAAACACAGCGAAACTCAAGAACCGATGGTCGTTTACCGGCCGCTCTACAATGAGACCGGTTGGTGGGTACGCCCGCTGCCGATGTTTTTGGAGACGGTGACGCACGAGGGGAAGACGGTTCCGCGGTTCGAGCGCATCGTGTAGAATACCACTGGTTTGAACACGTAAATGCTGATCGAAACGGAGAGTGCAAATGTCACCACTCATCGTGGATGGCCCGTTCGGCGACAGGCTCTTGGCTGCAAATAATGTGACCGAAGTCCACGACGCGTCCGGAAAACTGCTCGGCAAATTCGTGCCAAACTCCATGCCCGTCGTTTACGTCCTCGACAGCCCATTACCCTCGAATGAGGATCTGGCCCGTCGGATGCGGGAAGAGAGAAGCTACACGGCAGAAGAGGTGATGGACCGACTACGCTCAATTCGGGAGCGCAGCCAATGAAGGTTGGATGGAAGGCAACCCCGTTGGATCGGCTCGCGGATGCCTATGTAGTTGCCACACCCAGCGAGACGCGATCAGCAAGCATTAACCGTATTAATGAAATGCTCGCAACGGACCCTTGAAAGCTTGGCGAGTCCCGAGCGACTGAGAGAGAACGTGTCTGGTTTACTCATCCCTGGACGATCGTCTTCGAGATTTTCCCAAGCGAATCGCTGGTCGTTGTAAAGCACCTCGCTCTGCTCCGCCAAAAGTCGTAGCAGCCTCAGATGCTTACAAAAAATTCGGCTCCGCATCCAACTCCAACGTCGCGAATTCGCCTCGCCGCCATTTTTCCACTGCCAGTGCCGCCATCGCCGCGTTATCGGTACACAGGTTCATCGGCGGGATGAACAACTCGGCACCTTCTCGTTGTGCCATTGCTTCCAGAGCCGAGCGAAGTGCCTTGTTCGCGATCACGCCACCGCCCACGGCCAAACGCTTGAGCCCGGTTTGTTGGATGGCCAGCTTGCACTTCGCGGCCAGGACGTCCACGACCGCCTGCTGAAAACTTGCCGCCAGATCCGAACGGTTTTGGCCAGAAGGCGGGGTTTGCGAGCGAGCGACATTCTGTCCGTGGATCGTGTAAAGCACGGCCGTCTTCAAGCCGCTGAAGCTGAACTCCAGTCGCGGCTCATTCACAAACGACCGCGGAAACTTGTAAGCCTGGGGATTTCCCGCAACCGCTTCGCGTTCCAAAGCCGGGCCACCGGGGAAGCCCAATCCCAAAATCGAGGCCACCTTGTCGAAGGCTTCGCCGGCCGCGTCGTCGCGTGTGCCGCCGAGTAATTTCATCGTCAGCGCATCTTCGCAGTGAAACAGGGCCGTGTGCCCACCGCTGACCACGAGACCGACGCAGGGGAAGATGTCGCGCTCGGCGGCCAAGCGGCAGGCATAGATATGGCTCGCGAGATGATTGACCGCGACGAGTGGGATTTCGAGAGCGACGGATAGCATCTTCGCGGCACTCACGCCGATCAGCAAGGCACCAACCAGGCCGGGGCAATTGTGGACCGCGACGCAAACGATGTCGCTGAGTTGAACCCCCGCCTGGCGAATCGCCTCGTCGATCACAGGCAGAAGGTTCCGCAAATGCGCACGGGCCGCAATTTCCGGAACGACGCCGTGGAAGCGTGCGTGCAACTCGTTTTGCGAAGCGACCACATTCGAGAGGATGCGTGGCTCGTCGGTAAAGACCGCCGCTGCCGTTTCGTCGCAGGAAGTTTCGAGAGCAAGGAACAACACGCCGGTCACTCCTTACGCAAGAACTTGGCGGCCAGTCGCGGCAAGCGGTGGCGGACTTCCTCCTTGTCGTCGAATTTCCACCATTCGCCCTCCTCGGCATCGCCGCGATCCGTTCGCGTGTCCGTGGCATCAACTGCTTCGTAGAAGGCATCCTCGGTTTGGCCGGTCACCGTCGTCCAGGCCAGCAGGGCTGCATTGACGATGCCATCTGTAGCCGGAATGGCCTCACCCGGGTTGAACCGATCTGCCAGCGAATCCGGATCGTTCACCGATGTTTCGAATGGCTCCCTGCCCATCTCGATCAACGACTCGCGAAAGTCGAAGAAGCCGTCTTCCGTGCATCCGCCAACGAGCGTATTGGCCGCTCCCCAGAGATCGACGCGATTCGCCTTGTCCATGAAATCATCGAACAGCAGCCGAAAGCCGACAATATTCTCGGTGGTGTACGGTTCCAGCAACTTGGCCAGATGCTCGACGCGTTCCGCGTGGCCACGAGTCGAATCGACGAGTTGCCAAAATATATCGTGGTCCATCAATTCTCTCCACTGGGCTAGGTCGATATGCTACAGATAACGCCCGTCTCCAACTGGAATGGAGTTTCCATGCGACACACAATCTGCTTCTTCACACTCATGGCAGGAATTTTCTTGCTTGGCTGCGATGACAAGGGGACGAAAGTCGAACAAACCGGCACAACATCCTCAAAGTCCGGCACGGTTTCGACAGGCACTCCTTCTTCCAAGCACAGCGGCTGGTGGTGTACGGAACACGGCATCCCGGAATCGGAGTGCTTGATGTGCCTGCACTCGGAAGAAGACCTCAAGAAGAAAGGCGATTGGTGCGATAAGCACGACTACTGCAAGTCCCAGTGCTTCGGCTGCGATCCGAAGCTGAAGGCCCGCTACGCCACTCAGTACAAGGAAAAATACGGCAAAGATGCCCCGGAACCAGAAGACAATCCGCCAGGCAAGAATCCGGACAAGAAGTAAGAACTCGGCGTAGCTTCGTCGCAAAAACCAAGAGGATCACGAAAGCACGAAAGAAACGACACTTCTCGCTCAACGCGACAGGCTTCGGCCGTCTTGACCACGGCGGGGTTAAGACGGGTGGACGTTATCGCGTCCAGAGAGACGTCTCAAAACAATTCATCTGTTCCGGTTTCGCGATTTCGTGATCTGCATTTTGGAAGCCTTCGCCCCAGAGAATTGTCCGCCAGCTTTTCTGGAACCTTCCAGGCAGTGCAGTAGTATGAATTAGGCTCAATGGTCCCAACACACCCTCATTTGACGGAGAACCCGATGATTCGCAACCTTGCCGTTGTCGCCGTTGCCATATTCGTGCCGGCCCTGTTGATCGCCCAGGAAAAATACACCATCAAAATGCGGCACGGCGCTCAGGGGGATATTGCCACCCGCACGCAGGAATCGAACAAGCAGGAATCCGTCACTGTTACGGGCCCGGACGGCAACGTCCTTCAAAAAAAGAACGCGAACATTATCGAGAAGTACAAATACACCGAGGAAATCCTGGCCAAGGCCAAGGGCCAGCGGCCGACGAAAGTGCAACGCACCTACACTGAGGCCACCAAGAAAGCCGGCGAGGACACGGACAAGCACAAATTCCACGGCCAAAAAGTGCTGATCGAGAAGAAGGGAGACGAGTTCCGCTTCACGATCGACGACGGCAAGGAACTCAATACCGAGGAGGCTGGCCACCTCACGCAAGCCTTTTCCGGCAAGAAACCGTCCGACGCGGAGAT
This sequence comes from Gemmataceae bacterium, assembly GCA_009691845.1. Lineage (GTDB taxonomy): Bacteria > Planctomycetota > Planctomycetia > Gemmatales > Gemmataceae > SIAJ01. The sequence continues at coordinate 5,858 of SIAJ01000073.1, read as the reverse complement.
GGACAAGCTGCTCCTGCCGGGCAAGCCGGTCGCTGAAGGGGAAACCTGGAAGATCGACTCCAAGACGTTTGCCAAACTGCTGGGCGAGGATGAAAAAGTGGCGAAGATGTTCGACCTCGACAAGGCCACGGCCACGGGCAAACTGGTGAAAGCCTACAAAAAGGATGGTAAGCAGTTCGGCGTCATGGAGTACGTGATTGAACTACCGATGACGAAACTCGAAGGCACGATCCCCTGCAAGGCCGGCTCGAAGATGGCGATGAAGATCGTGATCGATGGCTGCATCGATGGCACGATCGACTCCGGTACTTCGACCTTCACGACCAAAGTGAACGGCTCGGCCGAACTCATCCAGGACGACAAGCCAACGGGCGTGATCATCAAGTTCGATATTAGCGGCGACGAGAAATCGACGAGTTCGCCGGTGAAGAAGTAATTGCTTGAATGATCAAAGCAAAGCCCAGGGACAGCCGTCCCTGGGCTTTGCTTTTTCTTAAACTATCGCCAAACTCAGTGCGACCCGCTCCGCGTCCTCGGCCAGTTTTCGCACGTCCTGTGTGATCCGCATCGAGCAGAACTTCGGCCCGCACATCGAGCAGAACTTCGCGCTCTTGAACACGTCGTTCGGCAGCGTCTCGTCGTGCATCGCCCGGGCCGTCTGCGGGTCGAGCGACAATTCGAACTGCTTGTTCCAGTCGAACTCGAAACGGGCCTTGCTCAAAGCATCATCGCGATCGCGGGCACCCTTGCGGCCACGGGCAATGTCGCCGGCATGGGCCGCGATCTTGTAAGCAATCACGCCTTGCCGCACGTCGTCCTTGTTCGGCAGGCCGAGATGTTCTTTCGGCGTCACATAACAAAGCATGGCGGCACCAGCCTCCGCGGCAATGGCGGCACCGATTGCGCTCGTGATGTGGTCGTAGCCCGGCGCGATATCCGTGACCAACGGCCCCAGCAGATAGAAGGGGGCCTCGTGGCACAACTCTCGTTCCTTTTCAACATTCATTTTCACCAGGTGCATCGGGATATGGCCAGGCCCTTCCACCATCACCTGGCAGCCGTGTTCCCAGGCCTTGAGCGTCAGATCGCCAAGGGTTTTCAACTCCGCGAATTGGGCCTCGTCGTTCGCGTCGGCCAGCGAACCCGGCCGTAATCCGTCGCCCAGGGAGAACGTCACATCGTAGGCCTTCATGATCTCGCACAGTTCATCGAAGTGCGTGTACCAAGCATTCTGCTTGTGGTGGGCGATCATCCACTGAGCCATCAGGGCCCCGCCACGGCTCACGATTCCGGTCAAGCGATTCTTGGTCAGCGGCACGTATTCGATCAGCACGCCCGCATGAATCGTCATGTAATCGACGCCCTGTTTCGCCTGATGTTCGACCATATCGAGCATCTGTTGCGGCGTCAGGTCGGTCGGGTCCTTCACATCTTGAATCAACTGATAGATCGGCACCGTGCCGATCGGCACCGGCGAAGCGTCGATGATCGCCTGGCGAATGCCATCGATGTTGCCACCCGTGCTCAGGTCCATCACCGTGTCCGACCCGAGATGCACGGCCGTGTGCAACTTTTCAAGTTCGTCTTCGACCTTGCCCGTGACGGCCGAGTTGCCGATGTTCGCGTTGATCTTGCACACGGAAGCCACGCCGATGGCCATCGGCTCCAGGCCTTTTTGCAGGTGAATCGTGTTGGCTGGGATGACCATGCGGCCACGAGCAACCTCGGAGCGGATGAGTTCCGGTTCGAGATCTTCACGTTTGGCGACGTAATGCATCTCGGGAGTGATGATGCCCTTGCGGGCGGATTCGAGCTGGGTCATGGAGTTTGCCTGGTGAAGGTCGTCAGGCGGAAGGGGTTCGCTTCCCCACGCCGGTACGAGCCGGATCGGGTGCAGAATAGGGTTTGTTCTCAGCCCCGACATCCGGCCGGGGCACCCCTAGCGACAAAGGGATTGTATGAAGTGTTCACATTCAGCGTTCAGGCCAACGGCTCGAACGTCAAACCACGCCGCCATTCACGCGGATGATCTGCCCTGTAATAAACGCCGCTTGCGGCGAAGCCAGCCAACGCGCGGTAGCAGCCACATCTTCCGGAAGTCCCCAACGAGCGAGCGGCGTTTCGTCGGCCACACGATTCTGCCATGACTCGGAAGCGCCTTCGCCCCACGACGTCTTGATCCAGCCAGGTGCCAGACAGTTCACGCGAACTTGTGGCGCAAGGTTTCGGGCCAGGCTTCTGGTGAAAGCCATGACAGCCCCCTTCGCGGTGCCGAAGAGTAAACCGCTCTCGCCGTCGAATCCCGTTTCGGCTTGATCCCAACCGATCGTCAGAATCGTGCCGCTACTGCCAGCCTTCATGCGTTCGCCGATGGCTCGACAAAGTCGCATCGTTGCCGTCACATCGATGGCGACCAGGGCTTCCCATTTCTGATCGAACGACCAGTCGGCGGCATCGCCGGTCAGCAGATCGACGCCGGCGTTCTGGATAAATACGTCGAGCCCGCCCCAGAGATTCCAGGCGTTTTCGACTAGCCGATTACATGCTTTCGGGTCTGCAAGATCGCCCATGAACACGCCGGCTTGGCTGCCCAGTGCCCGCACTTCGGTCGAAACCTGCGTCGCCTCATCGACCGACTTGCGGCCATGAACGATCACATCCGCCCCGCCGCGAGCAAGCTCGATGGCAATGGCACGCCCGATGCCGGTCGTCGAACCGGTGACGAACGCCCGGAGCCCGGCCAGTTCGCGACCAGTTGCGGCTTCAGTTCGCGGGAAGAGTTTGGGTGGCTGTAGATCGTGTGCCAGTGCAGCGAGCAATTCGCGGATCGTCTTCTTGAGAATCGGATGTCGCACATCGGCCGCGATGTCGGCCAGAGGTTGCAACACGAATCGACGTTCGTGTAAACGCGGATGCGGCACGATGGGGTCGGGACTCGTTCGAACCAGATCGCCGTACAGAATCAGATCGAGGTCGAGAATGCGTGGAGCGTTAAGTTCCGATCGAACGCGGCCGAAAACAACCTCGATTTCGAGCAGTGCGGCCAGAAGATGTTCGGGAGAAAGGCTCGTTTCAACTTCGGCCGCCGCGTTGAGATAAGCGCCGGCACTCGCCGGGCCGCCAACCGGAGCAGTTTCGTAATAGGGGGAAACTCGACGAACACTCAAGCAGGGAATGGCCCGCAGACGAAGAATCGCTCGATCGAGAAAGCGTTGTCGATCGCCGAGATTGGAACCGAGTGCGAGGTAGGCGATCGGCATACGAATGGTCGAGAAGATGGCCCGAGGACCTTTGTCGCCTTTCGCTCCGCGAAAGGGCGGGCTTGCCCCTCGCGGTTGCATTCCGTCTTAACAAGTAGCCTGCTCGCACTTTCGCGGTGCGAAAGGCGAAAATCGTTACTTCTTGCCAGGAGTGGCGGCCGGCTTGGCGGCTTCGTCGCCCTCGGCGGCCTTTTCCTTCTTGGCCTTCTTGAGGACGATCTTGATCACACGAACCTTAGGCAAGCCGAATGGGCTACGTCCCTCGACCCACTTCTCGCCCTCTTGCAGGGTCTTGATCCGCTCGGCCCGCGTCAAGACGCTGCGATTCGAGGAACCGGTCCTGCTTCGCTTCAAGGATTTATCGATCGACATGTTCGGTGGTGGTCAATGGTTAGTGAATAACGGCCAGCCAGCAACGGGTGCTGGAAGGTCGTGCGAATAGATGATAGTATGGCTTGAAAGACCACTCGACAACTACCACTTCGGGCCTGGCAACCTGGACTGCGATCTTTTTGCAGACGCGCTAGAATAGAATCTTGATCTCTACTATTGTGACTTGTGCTCTCCTCTTCGTGGCTTCGGCTTCCGAATCAGACCGACTAGCCAACCGTTTCCACGAACCTCAATGGCGGTGTCAAATGATCACTTCAGCCATTTGCCCCAAATGCCGACGAGCGCTCTCGCTCGGCACGACATCAGGCTGTCCTTTGTGTCTCGCACTCGCTCCGCCGCCCGAGAAATTCTGGGGCAAGTATTCCCCTCATCACGAGTTCCCACTTTCGAGCATCGGCTCGTTAGCGTTGCACGTCGCTGGGCTAGTTGTTTTCGTGGTGCTGTTGTGGTTGCTTGCTAGGAGCGTGAAAACCGACGCGATCCCTGTGCCGATGGTAGGTGTTGTTATCTCTGAAGAAAGCGAAGCCGAGAATCGGCAGGGCGATAACGCCAATGGTAACGAAAATCGCCGCGAAGACGTTCAGGGCAAACGCAACCCATCCGTGGAGGATCGGTTAGTACCAATCCCGGCACCGCTGAAGGACGAGGTCAGTCAATGGCTTCCGAACGTTCCAGTCGCGACTGGTGCGCCTAGTGTCGATACTTTGCCGACCCTGAGAAAACTGGCCGAACTCAACGAGGATTTGCGCAGGGCCTTCTTGAAGAACAATCAAGACTCCAAAAAACCAAACGACCCAACGTCGTCTCAGAGCCGTTCGATTCGGTGGCTCCTGCTTTTTGATTTTGAAACCGGCAGAGACTCGCTCGACCAGATGAGTTCGCTTCGAGCGACCTTGGTAATCCCTTTGCCGCCCAAAGAGAGAACCGTAATGGTTTACAGCGACCTTCGACAGGACCGGCCCAAGGGAGTGGTCGTCGATGATTTGAAGAAAGTACCCAAAGGCTGCCTATGGATCAACCGATCTCGCGATTGGACGATTATGCTTGCCGAAGAACTGAGATTGGGCTTTGTGCCTTCGACGTTCCTTTTTGTCCTCCCCAAGGACATTGAAGAACACATTGCCGCAATCGAGCGGGGCTACCGTGGCCGAAAGGAAAGCGAAATCTTCTCCACGACGTTCGCCGTCAAGATGAACAACGGCAACTCAACCATAGTCGTTACAGAGCAGGTCCCGGTTCGTCGATAGGTCCTGATTACGCCGATCCAACGATAACGCGATCGAGGGACGTTCATGACGCATCAATACGCCTGCCCTGAATGCCGGGTTCTGCTGCAATCACCGCGAGGTGTAAATGGCAGCAAGGTCAAATGCCTTGGGTGTATGACGGTGTTTGTAGCTGATACCGCTCGTAGCGTGCCACCTACGAGAATTCGGGCTAGGCCACTTGCAATCTGGTTTTCAGCAATCATTTCTGTCGTCCTGATCTTTCTTCTCGTTACAAACTTGAAGCGGAGCGACGGCGTTAAGACTGGCTCGACCGGCCTGCGACACCGGCCCAATGAAAACGTAGCCGGTCCGACAACCACCAGCACCGCAAAAGCACCACCGCTAACAAGTTCAGCGGGCAACAGGGGCGAAGAGGCCCCATCTTCTATTGCAGGGGGCAAGAATAGCCCCAGCATCCCAGGTGAGAAAACGGGAGAACCTCAAGGGCCGGATGGGACGAAAGTGGCCGGAGCGGGAAGTTCTTCAGGAAGGATCAAGGTGTGGGAAGTGGCGTCGGAGAGATAGATGCTTTCATTTTCGATCCGATAAACTCAACGTAGGCAACCGGCTAGCTGTATCGAGCTGAGCAAGACCCAGACAACCGCCAGACGACCTAAATAGCTCAGCGTCAGATTCGCAGAGCGGAGGTTCGACTTGAAGCTGTGCCACCCGGACTATTCGAGTACAAAATTTTGCCGTGAATTGTTTGGCAAGTGGGACGTACTCAGCGTTCAGGAATATGGTTAAACCATCGTTTGGTCCCTGTTAAACTGTTTGAAATGTGACACATTGAGTCTCCCCAACAACATTCACTCAAGGTTATCCGGAGCAGCGATCACGCTCACCATAGGGCGGAATACCACAAGGCGGTAGTCATGTCGATTCGATTCGCTTGCCCAACGTGTCAGACAACCTACACGGTACGGGATCACGACGC
>SIAJ01000169.1 GCA_009691845.1 Gemmataceae bacterium | reverse complement strand
ACCGACGCCTTCGCGGCGATCGTGATCCGCGAACACCTTACTCCGGTGGATGGGCCAGATGGCGTACTGTTCCCCGCGACGTATGCTGCTGCCGAGGACAAACGAGTCTTCCCCGGTGGTTACAACATCGACCCCCCCGAGGGAGACAAGAACGTCTGCTTGGTCGATAGCGTCGGTTCGCAAGCGAATCGCATCGAACCCATCTTTGCCAAGCCGGATTATGCAAAGCTGGTTCCACAAGTGACCGTGAAAGCCGGCGAGAAAGCCGTGAGCTTGCTTGAGGCCGGCCACCGCGCAGGAGATGCCCTAGTCCGATGCACTGAGTTGCAGAAGCAACTTCAGGATGCATTCAAAGCCGTTCTTAAAGGGGATGCCGAGCCTATGGCCAAAATTGCCCCCACATCGCTCGTTTTCGGCGTCTGGGATTCGCGTGACACGCAAGCCAAGCTTCCTCGCCTGATCGCCTCGACAGTTCGTGCTTTCGATGTTAAACGGCTTCGGCGTTCCGCCCAGTTCAACCCCGCAACGGAATACATAACCGATAAGCTCTTGGAAGAGACGACCGACAAAGCGACTAAAGATGCCTATGCGGCACGAGGCTTCGTCCACGTCCCGGCGACAGGTTCGCACGGAGGCGTGATCGCTACGGGCGGAGTCCGCCGGGATGCGACGCTCAGCCTCGCCGCGTTACGCTTACTCAGTGCGGGTTCGGACGAAAAAAAAACGCTTGCACTTCGTCAGTACATTCTGGGCCTATCACTCGTCGCCTTTACCTCGAATGCTTCGACGTATCTTCGGCAAGGATGCAACCTCGTTCCGGACATCGACAAGCCACGTGAGTTCTTTTTAATCCACTCCGATGGTACTCGTGAAGCGGTGAAGCTTACTCACCCCGACGCACTCAAGTTCGCTCATTCAGCCGCCAAGACTTTTGGCGTTGGCCCCGATAAGGCGGTCGAATTCAACAAAGACCTCGCCAAGAAGGACATCGCCGGCGAAGGGGATACCAAAGCCAATCGCAACGCTGAAGCAAAGAAGCTCGCTGCTGCCGCAAAGAAGGCCGCAAAGGATCTAGCCGACTCCACTGGCGTTAAACCCGAGGGTCAATAATGTCTTCCGCTTTCTGCTTGACAGTTCGCTTTCTCGACCCGGTGCCCTCCTTCCACGGCAAGGGCGATGGTGAGGAACCTGAGTGGCCTCCCTCACCTTTGAGACTCTTCCAAGCCCTCGTTGCGGCAGCCGCAGCTCGATGGCGAGAGAGCCAATTTGCCGCCTACGCTCGGCCGGCGTTCAAGTGGCTTGAAATCCGCACTCCAACTGTCGTTGCTTCAAGCATACAAGCCGAGCGCAACGGCTATCGGATGTACGTTCCTAACAATGCGGGCGACCTTGTCACATCGGCTTGGGCACGGGGAAACATCGACGCTAAATTTTCTTCGCTGAACGTAGAGAAGGACGTTCGGCCGACTCGATTGGTTGGAGGCGACTGTGTTCATTACGTCTGGCAACTGGCCGGGCCACAGACGACTGAGGTCCAAGGCCATCTAGCGACTCTATCCTCGGCTGCGTGCAGTATCACTCACCTCGGTTGGGGAATTGATATGGTGGCTGCAAATGCAGTCGTCATCTCAGAGGAGGAAGCAGCCAAGCTCGTTGGTCAACGATGGCGACCAACCGACGATCCCATGGCTGCTGGCTACCGGGTGCCGATCAAGGGGACCTTCGATGCACTCGTTTCAAAACATGAATCGTTTTTGAACCGTCTTGGTGCGAATGGATTCAAGCCCGTTCCGCCGTTATCCGCCTTCGGTGTGCTTGGGTATCACTGTGCCACTGATTTCAACGCTAGGCATAGGCCGCAGCGTCCATGGTGTGCCTTCCAGATCTTGAATCCCGAGACGAGTGGCAACCGCGCTTTCGATACGCCGAGAAGGTGTCGCGACGTGGCGGCCTGGGCTCGTCACGCGACTGGTTCCGTTTGTGAAGGCTGGGCTTTCGGTTCAACAGAGGGCTTTGTCCACGGCCACGAGGAGAACGGCCAACCGCTGAAAGGCGAACTAGCCGATCAGCGATTCATGTATCTTCCGCTGCCCACGATCAACCATGCGCTCAATCGTGTGGAGTCAATCCGCCGGGTATTGATCGCCGCGCCGCTTGCTTTTCAAAATCGCATCGACTGGATTCGTCGTCGACTCCCTGGTCAGGATTTGGTGTCAATTAACGGCGAGGTCGTTAGTGTGTTGAACCTGCTCTCAACTTCGGATTGGGTTCTCAAACAGTACACCTCGGAATCACGCGATTGGTCTACCGTGACACCTGTCATTATGCCCGGCCATGACGATCACGATTCAAGAAAGGCCGAAGCGATTCTTCGCAAGGCTTTCGTTCAATCAGGCCTGGCGCAGGAACTTGTAGATGGCATTGAGGAACTAGAATGGCGGGCCGTTGGTTTCCGGGCAGGGCTCGATCTTGCTCACAGATATCTATCGCCCGAGAACTTGAAGGGTCGCAAGTACCACGTCCGAGTTCGCTTCGCTCATCCCGTTCGCGGCCCCCTCGCAGTCGGTGCTGGGCGTTATCGCGGCTTCGGTCTTTTCGCTACCGAACTTTGATCGGTTGTGTTATTATCACTTTTCTGACGAGTACCCGTCAGATTTTTTTTCACGGAGGTTTGTTCCGGGTCTGGAGACCTGTGGTGTTGGGCTTGGAAGCTTTTCCTTCTTCCTTTCACCTGGGGTTTCCACATGATTGATGTGCCGTCTGATTCTGCGATTTTAGAGTCGAGTTACTCTGGCCTCGAAGACTTATTTGCTGCCGAAGTTCCCACATCTATCGATGACATCGGGCCGCCCGTGCCGGTCCGCATGTTGAACGAATTCACTTATTGCCCGCGTCTGGGCTATCTCGAATGGGCCCAGGGCGAATGGGCTTCGTCGGCCGATACCTTGCATGGCGAGTTCGTTCATCGCAATGTCGATCAGGAAGATCGCCGCGATTTGCCCGTCGGCGATGCCGAGCATCCGGAGGCCATTCATCGCCGATCGTTGCGGCTCGAAAGTGAGGAGCTGGGGCTGGTCGCTGTCGTCGATGTGCTCGAACTGGAAGGCAATCAGGCCACGCCCGTCGACTACAAACGCGGCAAGGCCCCCGACCTCTACGAGGGGGCCTGGGAGCCGGAGCGCGTGCAGTTGTGTGCCCAAGGTTTGTTGCTGCGGGCGGCAGGCTATCAGTGTGACGGTGGCATCGTCTATTACGCCGGCTCCAAGGAGCGCGTGCAAATCGAATTCGACTACGCGTTGGTGAAACGCACACGCGAGTTGATTGCGGACTTCCGACGAACCGCGGCCTCGGGAAAGATTCCGTTGCCGCTGGTCGATAGTCCGAAATGTCCGCGATGTTCGCTCGTGAGTATTTGCCTTCCCGATGAAACGAATTGGCTGGCCACGCATCCAGTGCTGGAGGAGGAAGAGGACACGAAGGTGGTCGAGCTTCGCAAGGCGTTGGTCCCACGCGAAGATGCCAAGCCATTGCACGTCAGCGAGCAAGGGGCCTATATCCGCAAGAAAGGCGAGCGGCTGGAGATCGAATACAAAGGCGAAAAACTGGCGTCGGTCAAGATGCTCGATGTCTCGCACGTGTGCTTGTACGGCAACATTCAAATGACCACGCAGGCTCAAAGCGAGTTGATCAAGCGCGACATTCCGATTTGCTATTTTTCGCAAGGGGGTTGGTTCCACGCCATGACGACGGGGCTGACGCATCGCAACGTCGAGGTGCGAATCAAGCAATACGCAGCCGCCGCCGATGCGGCGCTCTCGTTGCCAATCGCGAAGGCTTTCATCTCCGGAAAAATCCGGAACTGCCGAACGATCTTGCGTCGAAACTTACCCGATGATCCGGAACGCATTCTGGATCGCCTGAACGACTCGGCAACAGAAGCGGAACGAGCCGGGTCGAAAGAGTCGCTCTTGGGAATCGAAGGGATGGCCGCGAAGATTTACTTCTCGGGATTCGCCAAGCTGTTGAAAGCGGGCTTCGAGTTCGATGGCCGCAATCGTCGTCCGCCGAAGGACCCCGCCAACGCGACGCTCTCGTTCCTGTACGCCTTGTTGACGAAGGAATGCCATATTGCGATCCAGGCGGCGGGCCTGGATCCGATGTTGGGGATGCTACACCAACCGAGATACGGCCGCCCCTCGTTGGCTTTGGATTTGGCGGAAGAGTTTCGCCCGCTGCTCGCGGATTCAGTGGCGATGTCCCTGATGAACACGGGTGAGTTGAGTAACGATCATTTTGTGACGCGTGCCGGCGGGTGCGGTCTAACCCCGGCGGGGCGACGTGCGACACTGGGTGCCTGGGAACGGCGTGTGAATTCGGAAGTGACACACCCGCTGTTCGGTTACGTGTTGTCCTATCGACGTGTAATTCAGCTTCAGGCGAGACTCTTGAGTCGGGTGCTGTTGGGCGAAGTCCGCGAGTACCCTCCATTCAAGACGAGGTAATATGCGAAACACACTGATTGTCGCTTACGATGTGGTGGACAACAAACGGCGAACGAAAGCGCACAAGATATTGAAAGGCCACGGCGACGCCTTACAGTATTCGGTGTTCCGCTGCGATCTTTCGCCTGCGGAGCGAGTGGTGATGCAGGCGAAACTTTGGGACGTGTTGAACTTGAAGGACGACCGTTTGGTGGTGCTGGACTTGGGCCCGCAAGAGGGCCGTGCAAAGTTGGCGATCGAGTCGTGGGGTAAGCCACTGGAAGAGCCTTTGGCGGCCCCTTCTGGGGCGATAATTCTGTGATCGAGCGGTCATATGCCGCCAAAACCCCCCGAGTCGCTCGCAGCCATAAAGCTCTTTGACAACTTGACTTATGGAACCATTCTGTAAAAAGTGGGTTGAAGGAGAGCAGTCCGACCCACCCGCTCGAAACCCGAGTTGGAAACCCTTGTGGATCCAGACTTTGGGATGCGAGCGATCTCCACGGCTTCACCGCCGTGGCCGAATTGAAGCG
>SIAJ01000014.1 GCA_009691845.1 Gemmataceae bacterium | reverse complement strand
TTCGGCCTCTTCGCAGACCTGGGTTTTACCAACGTCACGGTAACGATCGACGGCGTGACCATGAAGAAGGTAAAGGCCGGTGTCGGCAGCCTGACGCCTGTGGCCAACTTCCATTTCGACATGGTTTGATGCGGGCACCGGCCGGCGGGCAATGAATCTCTAGGAGTTCCAGCACTCATCGTGTAAACTAAGGATCTGACTGCCTTCCCTACCTCAGCGCCTCTCGTCAGGTTACCGATGAACAATTCGCCGCCCCTCCGCGCCGCTCTCGTGGTGCTGGGCATGGTTTGCCTGCAAGCAATGGCCGACGCACAGTCCCCGGATGCGAAGGGGCTGGCGTTCTTCGAGTCGAAGATTCGGCCGGTGCTTGTGAAGGAGTGCTACCAGTGCCACTCCGCCGAAGCGGCCAAGACCAAGAAGCTGCGCGGCGGGCTGCAATTGGACACGCGCGAAGGCATCCGCAAGGGCGGGGACGCTGGCCCCGCCGTCGTTCCGGGCGACACCAAGAAAAGCCTACTTCTCTCCGCCCTGCGTCACGAGGGCAAGATCGAGAAAATGCCTCCCAACGGGAAACTGTCCGTCGAAGTTGTCGCGGACTTCGCCAAGTGGGTCGAGTTGGGTGCGCCCGACCCGCGGGATGGCGGCGTGCTGCCGGGTAAACGATCCATCGATGTGGCCGAGGGTAAACGGTTCTGGTCGTTCCGCCCGCTCGCCGCCGTGACGCCCCCGGGTGTGAAGAACGCCGCGTGGGGGCACAACCCGATTGACCGCTTCATCCTCGCCGGCCTGGAAGCGAAGAACCTGACTCCCAGCAAGCCGCTGGCGCGAGATCGCCTCATCCGGCGGGTCACGTTCGACCTGACCGGTCTGCCGCCGACTCCGGCCGAGTTGGACGCTTTCGTCAACGACCAGTCTTCCGACGCCTACGCCAAGCTTCTGACTCGGCTGGTCGAGAGCGAACGGTACGGCGAACGCTGGGCTCGGCACTGGCTCGACGTGGCACGGTTCGCCGAGAGTGGCGGCTACGAATTCGATGGCGACCGCCAGGGAGCGTACCACTACCGCGACTTCGTCATTCAGGCGATGAACAAGGACATGCCGTTCGACGAGTTCGTGCGGCTGCAGTTGGCCGGCGACGAACTCCGCCCGAACGACTTCTATGTGGCCTCGGCAACGGGTTTTCTCGTCGCCGGCCCCTACCCCGGACAGACCACTGCCAAGACGCTCGAACCGATCCGCTACGACCATCTTGACGATATGATCGCCACCACCGGCACGGCCATGCTCGGCATGACGCTCGGGTGCGCCCGCTGCCACGAGCACAAGTACGACCCGATCCCGCAGCAGGACTATTATCGCATGGTCGCGACCCTGGCCCGCACCGACTCGGTCGCCCGGCAAATGGACCCCGATCCCGAAACCTACCGCAAGGCGAAGGCGGCATTCGACGCCCTTCACGCTCCGCTCGCCCAAGTCCTGGCGAAGTTCGAGAAGGAGACGTTGCCAGGCCGCTTCGAAACCTGGCTGGCGGCTGAGAAGGCCAAGCCGGCCGCACCGTGGCTGATACTCGATCCGACCACTGCCACCGGTAAAACGACCCTCAAAAAGCTCGACGACGGCTCCTACCTGGCGACGGGCAAGGTGGAGAACACGGACACTTACACCTTCACGGCAACCACGGCGCAGACGAAGATCACCGCCGTCCGCGTCGAGGCACTTCGTGACACTTCGCTTTCGAAGGGCGGCCCCGGGCGGTCGCTGGACGGGAACTTCACGCTGACCGAGATCACTCTGACCGCGACGCCGTCTGTCGAGGCCGCCAAGAAGGGCGCGAAGCCGGTCGTCGTCAAGTTCAAGCCGGGAAAAGCGACGATCGAGCAAGGGGCCGACACGCTGGCGAAGGCCCTGGACGGCGATCCGAAAACCGGCTGGTTGGGACTTGCGGGGAAGGACCAGGCCGCGACGTTCGTCGCCGAGACTCCCTTCGGCTTTGAGGGAGGCACGACTCTTGCCGTCGTTTTGAAATTCGACCGCGACTACGCGGCCGGACGCGTTCGGTTAGCATTCTCGACCGGAGAAGCCGCTCTCGAAGGTGCGGCCAGGCCACAGGCAGTGGGCGAGATGCATACACTGCTCGCCGGGCAGGGCGGGAAACTCGATGGCAAGAGCCGTGCGGACATCGTCCGCTGGTTCCGCAAGCTGGACGCTATGACCGAAGAGGCGTTCCTCCCCGTCGAACGGTCGCTGGCGAAGGAGCCGAAACCCCCACTGCAGCCTGTGTTCTCCGCGACCTCCGGGCGAGGTGGCGACGTGCATTACCTCATCCGTGGCGAAACCGAGAAGAAGAACGGCGTCGCGGCGCCGGGCTTCGTCCAGGTGCTGACGAACAGCGACGAAGCCCGCTGGCTCAAGGATGCGGCGAACGGAAAAGTTGCCGCGAAGCCGCCCCGCATGGCGCTGGCGGACTGGATGACGGACAGCAAGGACGGGGCGGGCCACCTGCTCGCGCGCGTCATCGTCAACCGACTGTGGCAGCACCATTTCGGCAAGGGCCTCGTCCGCACGCCGAACGATTTCGGTGCGCAAGGCGAGCCGCCGACGCATCCCGAACTGCTCGACTACCTCGCGAGCGAATTGATCAAGGGGGGTTGGAAACTCAAGCCGATCCACAAGCTCCTGATGACGAGCGCTGCGTATCAACAGGGGAGCGAGCCCAACGCGGACGCGAACAAAGCCGACCCTCAGAACCGATTGTGGTGGCATGTTCCGCCACGGCGGTTGGAGGCCGAGGCCGTGCGCGACAGCCTGCTGATGATCGGCGGCTCGCTCGACCCGAAGATGTACGGCCCAGGTACGCTCGACGAGAACAGCCCACGCCGGAGCATTTACCTCACGGTGAAGCGCAGCCGGCTGCTGCCAATGCTCCAGGCGTTCGACGCACCCGAACCGATCCAGAGCGTCGGCGAGCGGCAATCGACCACGGCAACGACGCAGGCCCTCATGATGATGAATTCTCGCCTCGTGCGCCAGCAGGCCGAAAAGCTCGCCCGCGTTGTACAGCCCGCCGCTACCGCGGACGTCGCGCAGACCGTTGAGAAAGCTTACCGCCACGCACTGGGCCGCGCACCCACCGCAGGCGAGCGGCAGCGAATGACGGACTTTGTCCTTCTGGCCGCGGCTGATACGAAAGGGCCGAAGGGGCTGGAGACGGCAACAGCGGATTTCTGTCAGGTACTGTTGTGTTTGAACGAGTTCCTTTACGTCGATTGAGATCCGCGCAAGAATAAAGGTCGCCTTTCGCGGAGAGCGTGTGCAGCAATCCAAAAATGTGGCGGTAGGCCTCCTTTCTTAAGTTCACGCACAGGCCTGAAGGCCTATGCTACCTAGATTCCTGCACAACCTCGAAGCGAAAGACGACAAGGTCGGTAAGAAATTTTCGAGGGAGACTTTAGCTCCCACGCCCGCGTACAGAAATCAGGAGACGCCGAGATGAACGGTCCGCTGCTTCCCCTTTCCCGCCGTGAGTTCCTCCGGACATCCGGCCTCGGCTGCGGGTCGCTTGCACTCGCGTCTTTGCTCGCCCAGGACGGCGCGCTCGGTGCGGGCGAGAAGAAGCCGCACTTCGAGCCGAAGGCCAAGTCGATCATCTGGCTATTCATGACCGGCGGCCCATCGCAGGTGGACACGTTCGACTACAAGCCTGAACTTCAAAAACGGAACGGTCAAAAGCTCGCCGGGTCCGACCCGAAGACCGGCTTCTTTACCACCAGCGGCAACTGCCTGGCTTCCCCGTTCAAGTGGGCGCAGCATGGCAAGTCCGGGTCCTGGATTTCCGACGTTTACTCGAGAACGGCGAAGCACGCCGACGACATGGCCTTCGTCCATTCGTGCCATTCCATCGCAAACAATCACGCCCCCGCGTCGATGGAACTGGCCGCTGGAATGTCCCGACCGGGGTATCCGACCCTCGGCGCGTGGCTGAGCTATGGCCTCGGCTCGACCAACGACAACCTGCCCGCTTTCGTTGTCATGCATGACGCCAAGCCGCGTGGCGACGACGGCATCTGGTCGCCCGGATTTCTACCCAAGACGCACCAGCCGCTTTTGCTGGACGCCCGAAGCAAGGAGGCGATCAGCGACGTGGCACCGCTCTCCGGCATGACCGACGCCCGCCAGAAGGCGCTGCTGAACCTGCTACGCGAGAGCAACCTTGAGCACCAGAAGCTGCACGGCGACCAGCCCGACCTGTCCGCCCGCATTCGCTCGTTCGAACTCGCTTACCGGATGCAGTCTGCCGCCCCGGAGGCGCTCGACATCAGCAAGGAAGCCGACAAGACCAAGGGACTCTACGGGCTCGACAACAAGGACTGTGCGAGCTTCGGGCGGCAATGCTTGATCGCCCGTCGGCTGGTCGAACGCGGGGTGCGGTTCGTGCAGGTGTTCTGCCCAACGAATCGAATCTCCGGCGGTGCCGTCGCCGACGTACCGTGGGATGGGCACAGCGACATCCTCGTCAACCACCGTGATTGCAGTCTCATGACGGACATTCCATTCGCAGGCCTGCTGACCGACTTGAAGCAGCGCGGGTTGCTGGAGGATACGCTGGTGATTTGGGGCGGTGAATTCGGCCGCACGTCGGACTCGCAGGGGAGCACGGGCCGCGATCACAACCCACATGCGTACACAACGGTCTTCTGCGGCGGAGGAACAAAAGGCGGCGTCCACTACGGCAAGAGCGACGAATTTGGTTACAAGGCGGTCGAGGACAAGGTGACCGTCCACGACCTGCAGGCGACAATCCTTCACTTGATGGGGCTTGATCACACGAAGTTGACCTACCGCCACAACGGCCGCGACTTCCGCCTGACCGACGTGGCTGGCCGCGTGATCAAGGACATCATTTCCTGATGCGGAAGTAGCGGGTTGTCCGCGAGAAAAAGGAAGGCCCCGGCGGATAGACGCCGAGGCCTTCTACGTTCGATGAGGCTGCGCTGACGCAGCTCGTCAGCGGCTTCAGTTCAGCCGCACCTTTCGTTGGTTACCCGATATAGTCACAGGACCACCTCCTTTCAGCAAGGCCACCCCACCCGAGTCCGGAGTAACTCAGAATCGGATGAGCTTTAACCCTGCCGTGCCACGTTAGCACGACCCACATCTCAATCATAAGCCTGGACTGATTCGGATATCAAGAGAACTTGGCGAAAAATCTTTGCGGGCCGTCATTTCGGCTCGTCAATCTTGAACTTTGCGTCGCCGCTCTTGAGCAGGGCTCCCTTACCACCATCGGCTGTGGCTAGCAGGTAGGTGGCGGAAATTGAGAACTCGCCGGGTGCGAGGGGATAGATATACCGGCTCGATTTCCGAAAGCCGTCCACGAGTCCCTTGAGCTGAACTTCGAAGGTCTTGCCCGGTTCGAGTTCGACTGCGGTTGGAAGCCGAAAGTCCGAGGTAACTGCGAGCATCGGCGTGGCCGTCGTGACCCCGGGGCCCTTGACCGCGAGCGTCAACATGTTCGCGTCGCCTTCGACGTAGATGGTGACTTTTTCTTTCGTGGTGTTCGCGAATTGAAGAACCATGTCGACTGACGGAGAAAGGGGATATCGCGCATTCTTGGCTTTCGACAACTCTTTCAACCTGGCCTCGAACTCCTTCGGTCCGAGCCCGTAAGGCCAGGCGATGTTCGCTTTTTTGACGACGATCTTGAGTGCGACGGGCACCTTGTCCTCCGCAGCCACGGGACCGACAAGAAGAGCGAGACCGCAGAAAGCCGCCAGCATGAAACGCGCCATGATGTGATTCTCCTGGAGTACGGATTAGCCGACGGCCGACCCCATCTTGAATACGGGAAGCAGCAAGCCCATGACGACGACCAGAACGATCGCGGCCATGAACAACAGCATTACCGGTTCTAGTAATTTTACGAAGAGCTCCAACTGGCGGGCCGACCGCTTTTCGAGCGCGTTCGCAATATCGACCAGCACTTTCTCCAGGCTGTTCGATTCTTCGGCTACCGCGATCATTTCCACAACATCGGTGGGAAAGTACTTGCAACGGCGTAGCGGGGCGGCCAGCTTTTGCCCGGCGGTGATGTTCTCTGCCGCCTCGTGAATGGCCTGGGCGAGCACGCGGTTGCCGGTTGAGTCCTTCGCGATTTCAAGTGATCGCAGAATCGGAATTCCATTGGCAAGAAGCGTACCAAGAATGCGGGTGAACCGTCCGAGTGCCAGTGAGAGGATCAACTTGCCACCTACCGGAACCCTCAGCTTGATTCGATCGAAGACGACTCGGCCGTTCTCGCCTCGCTTCCACACGACGAATGCAATGATTGCCGAAATCCCCAGAGGAATGATCCACCAGAAATTGTTTTGACCGAAATGGCTAAGGCCGATGATGAAAATCGTCAGGCTGGGGAGTTCCCCCTTGGTCTTCAGGCGCTCGAAAATCGGCTCGAACTTGGGCACGAAGAAGATCACGAGCACGTTCAGAATAATGAAGCCCATGATCGCCAGCAGAACGGGGTAGGCCATCGACCCGACGACCTTGGCTTTCAAGTCTTCCTGATGTTCCGTGAAGTCGGCGATTCGGCGCAAAACGTCTTCGAGGAAACCTCCCTCCTGGCCGGCACGGACCATGCTAACCGACAATTCGTTGAACACCTTGGGGTAAGGCTTCATCGCATCCGCGAGATTGGCTCCATCCGCGACTTTGGCACGCACTTCCCGCAGCGCGAAAACAAGTGCCTGATTCGAGTTCTGCTTTTCCAGGATGTCCAATGCCCGAAGCAAGGGCACGCCCGACTGCAACAGGTCCGCGAGTTGGGCGTAGAAAGCGGAGATCACCCGGCCCTTCACGCGCCGCACCGAGCCGCCAGCGGCCCGGTCTTTGTTGCGAGTGATGCTGACCGGGAAAAGGCCCCGAGCGTCCAACATGAGGGCGGCTTCCCGCTCGCTGCTGGCCGTGAGCGTACCGATATCGCGGCTGCCGGTTTTTCCGAGTGCTTCGTATGCAAAATCAGGCATTGGCCCTCACCTACGTTTGAGCCGCCGGCTCGAACGCTAAACGAGTTCTAACCGACAATGTCACCAGCCGTGGTTCGTCCCACTTCATCGAGAGTCGTTACGCCGGCGTGGACTTTGCGCCAGCCGGCTTGCCGCAGCGTTTGCATGCCAGCCTTCAAGCCTTCTCTGCGAATCAATCCGGCGTTGACACGCTGAACGATCAGTTCCTTGAGTGCATCGTTGTTGACGAGCAACTCGTGGATACCGGTTCGGCCTCGGTAGCCGGTGTTGCGGCACGTACGGCAGCCGGTTCCCTTGAAGATCGTCGGCACGGGCCCATCGTGCTTCACCGGTGCCAGCGGGACGATCTCGGGAGTGAAGGGGAAGTCCGTCGGGTAGTCGTCGGCCGCCATCGTGAAGCCGGTCTTGCAATCGGGACAGATCGTGCGAACGAGACGCTGGGCCATCACGCCTTCGACCGTGCTTGCAACGAGAAATGGCTCCACACCCATATCGATGAGACGAGTGAAGGAACTTGGGGCGTCGTTCGTGTGCAGCGTGCTGAAGACCAAGTGCCCTGTAAGCGACGATTGAATCGCGGCCTCGGCCGTTTCCAGGTCGCGCATTTCGCCAATCAGGATTACGTCGGGATCATGCCGCAAGATGCTCCGCAATGCATGGGCGAATGTCATGCCAATCTTCGCCTGCGTTTGGATCTGACTGATGCCCGGCTGCATGTACTCGACTGGATCCTCTACGGTGATGATCTTCGTCGCCTCGTCCTTGATCTCGTTCAGGGCCGAATAGAGCGTGGTCGATTTTCCGGAACCCGTTGGCCCGGTGACGAGCAAAATTCCGTGCGGTAGGTCGATGAGTTGCTTGAAGGTCTTGTACGTGTCCGGCAACATGCCGCAGTTGGCCAGGTTGAAGACCATGCGCCCCTTATCGAGGAGACGCATGACGATACCTTCGCCGTGGACCATCGGAATGATCGAAACACGCACGTCCACTTCGCGACCTTGCACGCGCATCTTGATGCGGCCGTCCTGGGGTAGCCGTTTCTCCGCGATGTTCAATCGCGACATGATCTTGATGCGGCTGACGATTGCGGCAGCAAACCTGTTAATCTCCGGCGGAAGGACCTGGGTTTGCAGAATACCGTCAACACGGTAGCGAATGCGAATCGATTTCTCTTCGTGCTCGACGTGAATATCGCTCGCCCGCTCGTTGGCCGCCTCGATCAAGATCTCGTTTACCAGCTTGACGACCGAGGCTTCTTGAGCTTGCTTGGCCAGTTCGCTATCGTCGGCTTCGATGCCTTCGAGGAGTTCGACCTCTTCGCGTTCTTGCACGAGAGCAGAGACCGTTTCGCCACCGACACCGAAGTGGTGCTTGATGAGGCGGGAAATCTCACGTGGACTGCCCAGAACCGGCTGAATCTCCAGCCCGGTGATCGTTTGCAATTCATCGAGAGCGTACACGTCATACGGGTTCGACGTCGCAACGATGAGCTTGCCGTTATTTCGCGAGACCGGTAGCAGCCCCTTGCGATGGACCAATTTGGCCGGCATGACGGCGAGCGTGGCTGGCTCGATGACCGCACGAGATAGATCGACAAATTCGAGACCGAATTCCTCGGCAAGGGCTTCGAGAACGTGCATCTCGCTGCCGATTCCCTTTTCGAGAAGGATCTCGTGGATTGGGCGTGTCGGCTCCGCGGCCTGAGCCGTCTCGGCATCGCGAACCTCGACTTCCGTGAGATGGCCCTTCTCGCGGAGACTCTTCAAAAGGAACATGCGGCCTCAAGAATTGGGCGGGTACGATCGGCTGGGTTGCAGTCAGGTTAACGCGAGTGCGATTGAGCCTCAAGGCCCGATCGGACGACATCATCAATTGTAGCCAACTGGAAGGTTAAGCCAGCGTTAAACCCGGCACTGTCCGCCCGAACAGTTCCATTTTCGCTTGGGGAGCAATGGCCGCAGCCGGGCGAAGATGGCGTATAAAACCTTGCTGGCGGGATAAACAACCGGCAAGCCAGTGACCCAGCGCAGCCAGCGGAAGCCCGGAATCACCCCCCAAAGTTCTCGAAAAGCATCGACGCCGGTGACGAACTGACCGCCGACGCGGGCATGGATGTGCCGATGGACCTGGACGGGATTGAGTCCCAAAGCGAGCGCGTCGAACTCCGGCTTCGCGATATCCACGAATTCCACTGCGCCTGCGGTCACGCGACGCCGATAATGTTCAATCTCCCGCGAGCACAGCGGACACAAGCCATCGTAGAAGACTGTAAGATTTGCTGGCATACGAGTTATCATAATAAGGACGGGGACCCAGGAGACTTGAGTGGAACGTGGCCTGCTGCCTGAGAACGTTTGTGGCCGGGATGGCACGCTTGAGCCGTTCGAGCCCGAGCAAATTACGCGTTCGCTGTTTGCCGTGGCAGAACGGATCGGGGTGGGCGATCCCTTACTCGCCCGAGAGTTGACCGAGGGAGTCTTGCACTTTCTCTCGGTAGACCGCGAAGGTACGACTACAACCGGAGAAGAGATCGCGGAGATAACCGAAAAAATCGTGAGAGAACTCGGGCACCCGGCCCTGGCACGAGCGTATCGGGAACGAAAGACGCCCGTTCGGATCGTGAAAGAGCCCATTCTGAAGAAGAGTTGGCCAGGTTGGCTCCAGGCCAACGAAAGTGCATATTGGAATCGAAGGCAGGCCGCTACGGACCGGCTGACTTCGTTCAGCCTCGCTGAGGTTTATCCCGCTGAATTAGCGTCGGCCCATCGAGAGGGACTTCTGCGCATCGGGGGCTTGGGAGCGCCCTTCGAACTCGCGGGGATCACTGCGAACATCACTCTCGGTTGGGTCCAGCAATCATTGCAAGAGGTTGGTAACCTCGCGGGAGATTTCATCGCGGTCGATAGCCCGGAACATGAACTCGCCTGTTGGCCCGGCGAACCAGCCGAACTGGCAAGCCGGTATGTTCAGGAAGTAAGTCTGGCGAGCGAATTACTTGATGTGGATGTGATCTTGAATCTAAACGCCGAAAGCCCGCCGCCTCGCCTGTCAGAAGGCACGGGCCCATTATTCCAAGGGAACGGGCCAGACAGTCGTGGGCGGCGGCAGGCGATCGCACGTGGCTTGGCTCAGCAAGGTCCCCTGGGTAGGGTGATTATCTTTTGGCACGCCAACGAATTGTCGGAACCCATGGCGAATCCTGGACTCGTCGTCGTTTTGGATCGGCCCCGAAGTCCGGTTCGTCTTGGTCCCGGCCTGGATCGTCAGACCCCGGCTACGCTGGTGCAAGTCGGAGTGAATTTGCCCCGCCTCGCCCAGATGCTGGGCGGGCGACCCATCACCAGCGAGTTGTTCCTGAAAAAGCTCGCCAGCTTGACGCGATTCGCAAAAACGGCCGGCCATGCCAAGCAAGACTTTCTGCGCAAGCATGGCCGCCCGGAACTCAAGGAGGGATTTCTCCTGGAGCGTGCCCGGCTCGTCCTGATACCGGAGGGACTCGAGGAGGTCGCCACGATGTCCGAGTTGCCCCCTGCCGAGTTCATTCGCGAAATCCCGCGTGCGATGAAAATGGCGGCCGAGCAGGACCGCCCACGCACACTGCCCGTGCGGATTGAGTCGGAGGGACAGCAGGCAGAATCCTCGACACGATCGCCTTGATCAGAGATTTCCGGAAGAATCCTGCATTCGAGGCGAAGAACATAGTAGGATTGAAATGAGCACCCGAAAACACCTCCCTGCAATCACGGAAGGTGCCCCGCCGACTCGCGGGTCTCCTCGAGGACGCAACTAACAGCATGAAGGTGAATGCTGTGGCCACCTTGTCAATAACGAAGCCAAGACTCCGACGCAGCCAGGATGACGATCTGGCTCCTGCACCGCTCCGAAAGATGATCGGTGGGCTAAGGCTCTTGCGCCGTCTGGGTGTTGGCGGAATGTCGGAGGTCTATCTCGCTTACGACCAGGCCAGGCATTCTCCCGTGGCCGTGAAAATCCTTCCCGACGATCTCGCCCGGAATTCGGCCTACGTTCAACGGTTTCAGCGTGAAGCAGAACTCGGCGAGCAGCTCGCTCATCCGAACATCGTACGTTCTCTAGAGCACGGCCAAGATCCGGACACCGGCGTTCGCTACTTCGTGATGGAATACGTTCGCGGCCAAAGCGGCCAGGCACGACTCGAACGGACTGGCCCTCTTCCGGTCTCGGAAGCAACTCAAGTGATCCTCGATGTCGCGCTGGCCCTCGAAGAACTTCACCACCGTGGCTACGTCCATCGCGATGTGAAGCCGGGCAACATCCTGATCGCGGAGGATGGTCGGGCGAAACTCGCGGACCTTGGCGTGGCGAAGAAACTCGACAAAACTTTGGAGTTGACGTTATTCGATCAGGGCATTGGCACTCCGTTCTACATGCCCTGGGAACAAAGCCTGAATGCCAGTCTGGTCGATCCCCGCAGCGATCTGTTTTCGCTCGGGGCAACATTCTACCACCTGGTCACGGGCCAAGTTCCCTTTCCCGGCAAGAACATTGCCGAGATCGCGCGATTGAAGGAGGACGGATCGTTTGTTCGCGCCAGCCACCTCAATCCGAACCTTCCCCGAGGGATCGACGCCATCCTGGCCAAGCTCTTGGCACGCACGCCCAAGGAGCGCTTTCAGACGGTCTCTCAGTTGGTCGACGCCTTGACTGCGTCTGGACTTGCCGGAGAAAACCAGCCGGCTGCTTCCTCGCTCCAGACGGAAATGGCTTTGGCCATCACCCGGCCGGACATGAAAGTGGCTCGAAAAAAACGAGTACTGAAGGACGGGCCGATCTGGATCTATCAATATCGTCACGGCTCGGGTTGGAAGCGTGGCCGCGCCCGGACTGAGGACATTGTCCAATGGTTTCAGGAACGCGTGCTTCCCGATGAGTTCTTCCTGGCGAAGGCCGGGCAGAAGACGTGCCGACACTACAAGACGTTTGAGGAATTCCGCGGCCTCAAACACAAGGCACCTCCTCCACCGGAAAAAAAAACCAAGAAGGCGCGTAGCGGCCTCGCGGTGGTCGGTCTTGGAATCGGCGTGGCCATCGTGCTGATTGCAACGGTATCGACAATCCTCCACTTCCTCTGGGGCAACTGATCCGCCCCATGTCCTCGCCAAGCCAAACTCATTCCGCAATTAACGGCCGATGGTGCATCGTGCTTGCGTCGATTCTCTGGAGCCTGAGCGGGATGCTCACCCGTTTGCTTCAGAATCCGACCCCTCTTGTAGTTCACGATCCGAAATTGACCCCCTTACAGATCGCATTTTTTCGGGCGCTATTCGCTGGCCTTTTTCTGGTGCCAATATTGCGAAGGCGGGACATCCGCTTTCGACCGTTGATGCCCGCCATGGTGGTGACCTTTGCGGTGATGAATGCTTTGTTCCTGTCCGCGATGGCGCTGGGCACTGCCGCGAATGCGATCTTGCTCCAAAATTCAGCCCCATTTTTCGTCTTCCTTGTCTCCGTATTTGTGCTGGGCGAGGTGGCCGATCGAAAGAGCTTGATCGCTCTACTCATCGGCATGGCCGGCATGATCGTGATCGTTGCAGGGAGCGAGGATATTGGCGGGCGAATCGATGTCGCCCTGATGGGGCTTGGCAGCGGCATCACCTATGCGTTCATCATCCTGTGCCTGCGAGCCATGCGCGATGAGTCGCCGCAATGGCTAATCGCCCAGAACCATCTGGGAAGCGCTTTCTGTCTTGCCCTGGCGGTATGTGTGATTTGGGGGCCGACCTACTGGTTCGAATGGCTCACAACGCCGACCTGGCGGCAACTTCTCTTGCTGTCCATCTTCGGCTGTGTGCAGATGGGATTGCCCTATTGGCTATTTGCCCGAGGATTGCGGTCGGTAAGCCCGCAGGAAGCAGGTGCCATCAGCCTGCTGGAACCGCTACTGAATCCGCTGTGGGCTTACCTGATTTCGCCCGAGACGGACACGCCGCCAGAAGCGACATGGATCGGGGGCCTGCTCATTCTTGGGGCACTGGCGTATCGGTATATTCCGGGCCGAAGGGCGAGCGGTGCTCCTTACGGAGCACCGCTCGCCTGAAGCGAACTCACTTCTTCTCGACCGGCACATCCGTCATCGCATCTGCCCGGACATCCAACGTGAATTCGTTCGTGCCGGATTTCACGGTGGCCGTCAACGGCGTGGTATCTGCCTTCGTGTACTTCACGGGCATCAAGCCCTTCTTCTCCCCGACGGGACCGTACCGCCCGTCGAAATTGACCGTGACCGCATAGTCGCCGGCGGGAAGACCATCGAAGGCTGCATAGCTGCTGACGAGAAACGAACCATCCCCCTCGACGACCGCGTCGCCAAGGAATCGCGGCGCTTTCTTGCCGGCCTCCTTCAAGTGGAAGCCAACGGTCGCCCCGGCCGCGGCCACACCTTCGAGATAAACGAAACCACGTGCCGGATGCGTGGCCTTGCGATCGAGCACCGTGACAGGCTCGTGTGTTTCTGGAAGCTGAAGATTCTCAGGCAGGATGCCATCGAGCATGATGTTCGCCAGCACGGGCCCAGGCTTCTTCATCGTCACCCAAACGATGTGATCGAACTCCCCGTAGCGGACACCCCGCAGACGTGAGCCGCCGCCAGTCGTGGCCAGTTGGTAATAGTTCATGCCATTGCGAACATACTTCTGATAGCGATGCACGTGGCCGCAAAAGACCGTGTAATTGCGACCAGCGAGAGTCTTCTCAATTTCGCCCCAGCCGTTCTTCTCGTTGTCGCCAGTCCAGATCGGCTTGTGGAACGAGATGATCGTCCAGCGAGCTTCGACATTTTCGGCCAGCACTTGTTTTGCCCACTTCACTTGTGCTTCCGACATTTTTGACGACTCGGAAGGATCATCCGAGTTGAGGATCAAGAACAGCACGCCCTTGTAGTTGAAGCTGTAATAGCGGCGGCCGAATTTCTCCTGCCAAATCTTCTCCTGCTCCTCGTTGGTCACATCGTGGTTGCCAGGCACATAGAAGAACGGCATTTGCAGCTTGGAAGTGAAGCCTTGAAACTCCTTCCATTGATCGAGCACCTTTTCGCGGTCTTTGGAATATCCTGGGATCAAGTCGCCCACGGAAAGCACAAATTCCGGCTGCATCAGATTCAGTTGTTCGATGGCCTTGGAAAAGATCTTCTCGCGATGGCCTCCCGTTCGATCGGAAACGATGGCGAACTGAAAGTCCTCGGGGGCGTTGTTGAGCCGAAGGTTCGTCCAGGGATTTCGGTCTTCGCTCTGGATCTTCAGAGCCGAAGTATTGGAGTCGGGGTTCTTCGGGGCCTGTTGCGACAAGGCCACGGCGACAACGAGTACGAGCCCGGCGACGCCGGCGGAGAGAAGTTGTTTCACGGGGTAATTCCGATGCGGGCGAGTCTCCGTAACAGCTTATCCGAATATGGGTTGTGACTACAAGTGCCTGGTTCCAGATTCGCGAGAATTTCACCCGCTCTTGGCAAAGCGACCAATAATCGCGCGGGCCGTTCTTACTCCGTCCACCGCAGCACTCACGATGCCTCCGGCATAGCCCGCTCCTTCACCCACGGGATACAGCCCGTGAATCGGCGACTCGCGTGACGACTCATCGCGAACAATACGGACCGGTGAACTGCCGCGAGACTCCGGTCCAACTAACACCGCATCGCGCAGAAACTTTCCTCGCCAGGCTTGATCCATTCGTGGCAAGCCGGCGAGCAATGCCTTCGCGATGTACGGGGGAAGCACCTCATTCAGGTTCGCGGTCACGGCCCCGCGTGGGTAGCTAAACGGGGGAACCGACGACGAACGAGTCCCTTGCAAGTAGTCCGTTGCCCGTTGAACCGGGCAGGAGTATTCGCCGCGGCCGAGTTCAAACGCACGCTTCTCATACAGTTCTTGAACTCGCATCCCAGCCAGCGGATCATCGGCCCCGAACTCGCTTGTTGGCAAGGTCACGACGAGGCCACTGTTCGCGTACGGCGAATCCCGCTTCGAGAGGCTCATCCCGTTCGTGCCAAAATAGCCGGACTGCGAAACGCTGGGGATGATGTGCCCACCCGCACACATGCAGAACGTGAACACATCGGCAAAGCCCTTCACCACTAGCGAGTAGTCGGCGTTGCCGAGTTGCTCCTCGTAAGGTCGTGCCCCGAACTGCATGCGATTGACGAGTTCTTGCGGATGCTCGACGCGCACACCGATCTGAAACGGCTTCTGGACCACCGGCACGCCACGGTTCACAATCATCGTGTAGACATCGCGGGCACTGTGGCCGGTGGCCAAAATCGCGAGATCGGCTGGGATTTCGCCACTCGACGTAGCCAGGCCGACCAACTTGCCATCGCGAATGAGCAAATCCTCGACGCGGGTCTTGAAACGCACTTCGCCGCCGAGCGATTCGATCTTCCGCCGGATCGCTTTGACCACGGCCGGCAAACGGTTCGAGCCAAGATGCGGACGGTGATAGTAAAGAATCGATGGCTTGCCCGGCTGCTGACCCTTGCACTCCGCGAACAATTCCAGGACGCGAAGCACATCCGGCCCCGTGCCACGGCAGGTGAGCTTGCCATCACTGAAGGTGCCGGCCCCGCCCTCGCCAAAGAGATAATTGCTTTCGGGCTCGAACCGGCCGCCCGAATCAAAGGTCTGCACATCGCGAATGCGTTCGTGGACTGGCGTGCCCCGTTCGAGAACGATCGGGCGATAACCCCATTCCGCCAGGAAATATGCGGCGAGCAGCCCACCCGGCCCGGAGCCAATGACAACGGGTCGATGACGTAACGGTTCGGCTCCGGAGTCCGGCAAACGAAACGGCTCATCGACAAACGCTTCGACCTGATTGGACTGCTTGCGAGCACGTTCGAGAATGCGCTTCTCGTCCGCCTCCGGCACCAGCACTTCGACAGTATGGACAAACTGAATGTCGTGTTTGTCGCGCAAGTCCAACGACTTGCGAAGTATCCGCCATTCGCGAATCTCGCCCCCAGGCACGTTCAAGCTGAGAGCCAACCGCTCCTTCAGCCCGGACTCGGGAGCATCGACTGAAAGGCGGACGTTGGAGACACGGAGAGGCATAAGGGACATTTTATTCAAAGAACGTCGGGAACTTGCTCCGGAACGATGTGCGACGGATTTCATGAGCCTCCACTTGCCAAGAGTCAATAACACTATTAATACTCTCAACATAGTAATCATTTTGTTTAACTTGGCGATCAGCTTGTTTTTTCTGACTGCAAGGATTACAAGCGCGAGTTCTCTGAAGAGGCAGGAGTAGCCGATGCTCGGCAAGATTCTCGGCAGTTTGATCGCGGTCTATGTTCTCGGCTCGGCCATCTGGCTTGCGGCCGGGGGCATTGTCCGCGAGAAGGCCCCGACGGAGTTGATGAACGTCGCCTGCGATCCGAGTCGCGAACTTTGGCGAGATGTCAACGAGAAGTTCATCGCGGACTACGAAGCGCAGACCGGCATCAAGCTCACGATCAAGATGTCGCACGGAGGCTCGGCTAGCCAGGCGCGGTCCGTGATCGATGGGCTCGAGGCCGACATCGTGACACTCGGACTCTGGTCGGACACGAGTGCCGTAAGCAAGCGGGGCCTGATCGACGACGACTGGGTCGAGCGCCTGCCACACCGGTCCCTGCCGTACTACTCCACCATTGTGTTCGTCGTCCGCAAAGGGAACCCAAAAAACATCCGCGCTTGGGCCGACATCGTTCAACCCGGCGTCGAGGTCATCACGCCGAATCCAAAGACTTCGGGCAACGGCAAGCTCAGCTTCCTGGCTGCGTGGGGTGCGGAACTGCGTCGAACGAAATCGGAGCCCGCCGCACTTGCGTTCGTCAAGGAGATGTACAAGCACGTAAAGGTCATGGACTCGGGCGCTCGCGGGGCCACGACAACCTTTGCTCAGCGTGGCATCGGCCATGTGCATCTCACCTGGGAGAACGAGGCCTTTCTGGAAGTGCAGGAGGCGGGCGGGGCGCTCGAAATCGTTTATCCCTCGCTCAGCATTCGTGCCGAGCCGCCGGTCGCCGTGGTCGATGTCAACGCTCGCCGCAAAGGGACCAAGCCAGCAGCGGACGCTTACATGAAGTTCCTGTACACGGATAAAGCCCAGGACATCGTAGCCAAGCACCACTATCGGCCGTCCGACCCGAAGGCCTTCGCACGAAATCGGCAGTATTTTCCGGGCTTGCCGAACGAGAACTTGTTCCCGATCACAGAGATCGCCCCCGACTGGGACACGGCCAACGAACGATTCTTCGCGGAGGGCGGAGTGTTCGACCAGATCATGTCGCGACCGAAATAGCGCGTGATTTCTCACACACGATAGGGTCTCATGCTCACGGAGGGCGAAAGCTGATGGCGTCGGTGAATCGGCGGGTGTTGCCGGGGTTCTCGCTGAGCCTTGGCTACTCCGTCACCTATCTGAGCCTGCTGGTGCTGATTCCACTCGGGGCCTGCTTCCTGAAGGCGTCGTCGCTGTCGCTGTCGGAATTCTGGGCGGCCGTGTGGACCGATCAGGCACAGGCCGCGTATCGAACCACGTTTGGCTGCGCACTGGTTGCCGCGGCCATCAACGTATTCATCGGCTTGATCGTCGGCTGGACGCTGGTGCGTTACGACTTTCCGTTGAAGCGAATGTTCGATGCACTCGTCGATCTGCCGTTCGCGTTGCCGACGGCCGTCGCCGGGATGGTCTATGCCACGCTTTACGTCGAGAACGGCTGGCTCGGTCAATTCCTGGTGCCGATGGGCATCGAAGTCGCACACTCGAAGCTGGGTATCGTCATGGTTCTGGTTTTCACGGGTTTTCCTTTCGTCGTGCGAACCGTACAGCCGGTGTTGGAAGCCCTCGACGCGGAGACGGAAGAAGCGGCCTCGATCCTCGGGGCCAATCGACTTCAAACATTCATGCGCGTGATTTTGCCAACCATGCTTCCCGCGATTGTTACGGGCTTCGCACTCGCCTTTGCCCGGGCTGTCGGCGAATACGGTTCCGTTATCTTCATCTCCGGCAACGTCCGTTTCGAGACCGAAATCGCTCCAATGCTGATTGTCTCGCGGCTCGAACAGTTTGCCTACCGCGAAGCAACCGCCATCGCCGTGGTTCTTCTCACGGCGTCGTTCGTTCTCTTGGCCCTGATTAACGTGCTCGAAAAATGGAGCAAACGTCATGGCTGATGCGATTGAAAAAGAGACGCAGACGCCCGCACCGTTTCGACGATCGCGGGAAGACCACTGGCTGGTTCGCGGCGGGCTGACCCTTGCCACCCTGGCAATCATTGGCTTGCTGATCGTCGTGCCGGTGGTCAACGTGTTCTCGCAGGCCTTTTCAAAAGGGCTTGCTACATACTGGCACAGCCTGACCGGCGATGCGGACACCCGGCACGCAATCTTGCTCACCGTGACGGTGGCACCGGTAGCCGTCGCACTCAATCTGGTCTTCGGCGTGGCGGCCGCGTGGTGCATCGCCCGCTTCCAGTTTCGTGGCCGCACGTTGTTGATCACGCTCATCGACTTGCCATTCTCGGTCTCGCCGGTCGTTGCGGGACTCGTCTTCGTGCTGCTCTTTGGGGCTCAAGGATATTTCGGCCCCTGGCTGCGTGAGCATGGCTACCAGGTGATTTTCGCCACGCCCGCCCTCGTGCTGGCAACTGCATTCGTGACCTTTCCGTTCGTGGCGCGCGAGTTGATCCCAGTGCTGGAAGCGATCGGCCCTGATGAGGAACTCGCGGCCCGAAGCCTGGGAGCCAGCGGCTGGCAAATGTTCTGGAAGATCACACTGCCGAATATCAAGTGGGGCGTGCTTTATGGCGTAATTCTCTGCAACGCCCGTGCGATGGGTGAATTCGGTGCGATCTACGTCGTGTCCGGCCGAATCACCGGGCAGACCGACACGGTTCCCCTGCGAGTGGAAAAGCTCTTCCAGGATTACAACACGCCGGCCTCGTTTGCACTGGCGTCGTTGCTTACCCTTCTCGCGTTGGTCACGCTGTTCGTGAAAGTCGGCATCGAGCGACACGCTCGGCCGCGGCCTGCGAAAAAGGAGTAACGCTTCGCTTCAAAGCAACGACGCAGTCCGCCTTTGTGTGCAGGACAAAGGGGACGCAATTCCATTCGACAGCGCATGTTCCCATGAGGCGAGTCGCTGTTACTTCCTCTCAAACACCGTCTTGCCGCCCACGATCGTCCGCAGCACTTTTGTGCCCGCGATGTCTTTGGTTGGGCAGGTCAGTACGTCGCGGTCGATGACGATCAGGTCGGCGAGTTTGCCGGGTTCGAGGCTGCCTTTGGTTTTCTCTTCGTGGGTGATGTAGGCGTTGTTGATCGTGTAGAGACGAATGGCTTGCTCGCGGGTCAGGGCTTCTTCCGGGAACATTTCCGTGCCGCGTTCCGTGGTGCGATGGACCGCGACGGCGATGCCGAGCCAGGGGTCCCAGGGGTTGGTCGATTTGATCTCATCGAAGCGGAGCATGTGGTCGCTGCCGCCGCCGATGACCGTGTAATCGAGCCAGCTCTTGAACGGCTGGAACCAGCGGACGCGTTCCTTGCCGAGCACATTCAAGAGCGTCGTGCCGTCCTTGTAGAGCCAGGCCGGTTGCACGTCGGCAACGACGCCGAGCTTTTTGCAGCGTTCGAGATTTCGCTGCGAGGGAAAATTCGCATGCGTGATGCACATCCGCAAATCCTTGATCGGCGTGATACGATCGACGAATTCGTAGGCGTCGAGCAGTTCGTCCATGCCCCCTTCGCCTGCGGTGTGGGCGGTCATCTGCCATTTGCGCTTGACCCCCTCCTCGACGACCATGCGCAGTTGTTCTTGCTTGATGAACAGCAGGCCGCGATAGTCGTCGGTGGTCACTTGATAGGTCGGGCCCTTCGGCCACGGTTGCCGCATGTAGGCGGTGCCGTTCAACATGCCGCCATCAAGGAACATCTTGGTTGGGCCGATGCGGACCCACGCGTCGCCGGCACCGGTTGGGCCGTCCTTCTTGTCGGCACCGGGCAGATCGTCGAATCGCTTGGCGACTTGCTCGCGGGTGCCGCCCGTACCGATGCCGCGTGACATGTTGATCCGCAGCGATAATTCCCCCGTCTTGTGCATGTCGCGGAACAGATCGAGATCTCCCTTCGACCCGTTGCGGTCGGCAACGCTCGTCAGGCCGTGCTCGTTGTAAAAGGCAAAGAGTTTCTTGATGGCCGCTCGGCGATCCGCGGGCTTGGCGTCGTCGGCATCGCCGGGCACGCCCTTCAGCACGCCATACGCACTCCGCAACATCCCGGTCGGCTCGCCGGTGGTGGCATCCTTTACAACGACACCACTGCCCGGATTCGGCGTGTCCTTCGTGACACCCGAAACCTTGAGGGCCATGCTGTTGCACACACCGGCCGGGCCGGCGTGATAGAGAACCGGGTGCTTCGGCGCTGCTTCGTCCAATTCCGCTTTGGTCGGAAAGCGTGCATCGTCGAGCCGGGTGGGAAAGGCATAGCGGAGAACGATCCACTTGCCTTCGGGTAGCGTCTCGGCCTTCTTGCGGATGAACGCGAAGATTTCTTTTAGCGAACGCAAATCGGGCATGGGCTCTTTCCACTCGCTCATCGCCGCTCCGGATGGATGCACATGCGAATCCATCAGGCCGGGCAGAACCATCTTGCCGCCGGCATCGATCAGTTGCGTTTTCGGGCCCTTGTGCTTGAGTATGTCCGCACTGGTGCCGACGGCGAGGATCTTGCCGTCTTGAACCGCGACTGCCTCCGCCATGGAGGACTTGGCATCGACGGTGACAACTTTCGCGTTATGCACGATCAAGTCGGCATCGGCAAATGCGGGTACGGCAAAGATGAGTGGGAGCAGGTAGCGCATTTTTGGCCCATCGAGTGGCGGCAGGCATAAGGCCTGCCGTGATTTTTATGAGTACGTGGGTACGGACCTCTGGTCTGTACGCTGGATGCTCAGTCCACAAATAAGAACTCGTTCGACATCAACAAGGCCTGAACGAAACTTGCTGGCAACTTGCCGTCGGCCCCGGCGATTTCGGCCACGAAACCATACTCGCGTTCGCTCGGTTCGCGGCCATACACAATCTCGTACAGACGAGCGAGCTTGCTCTTCGTATCTGCCATCTTCGCCACGTCGGGCCGGTTGAGCAGGTTCTTGGCACACTCTGCGACGAACGGATGATTCATCATGAACAACGCTTGCGGCGGCACGGTGGTCTGATCGCGTTTAGCGGTCGTGGAGTCAGGGGCGGGGAAATCGAAGGTGCGATAGACGCCCGGCACATTCAGGCGATCCAGGTGGGCATAAAGCGTTCGTCGAGTCGCATTGCCCGCAAGAAAATTCTGCACCGATGGCCCGCCGACGTTGCGATCGAGTTTTCCGGCCGCGGCAAGTAACGCGTCCCGCATCGGCTCGAAGCCGAGACGCCTGCGATTCGTCCGCCACAGGAGCGCATTGTCCGGATCGGCTTTCGCTCCGCCTTCGCCATGCGACGCCTGGCGATAGGTTGCCGAGAGAGCGATTTGCTTGACAAGTTTCTTCACGGACCAACCCTCGGCCACGAACGTGAACGCGAGATGATCGAGGAGTGCCGGGTGCGATGGGGGATCTCCGCGCAGGCCGAAGTCGCCCGGCGTAGTGACGATGCCGCGGCCAAACATCGACTGCCAAACGCGATTGACAAACACACGGGCCGTGAGCGGATTCTTTGGATCAACGATGGCCTTCGCCATCTCCAGGCGGCCGCTGCCGTTTGCATAAGGTTCACGTTTCGCCTCGGACAGACATTCCAGAAATTGTCGCGGCACCGCGGGCCCGAGATTGTACGGGTTGCCACGGTTGAAGACTCGCGGCGTCACCGGCTTGGCGGAATCGACAATCGCCATGGCTCGTGGGGGAGCACCGGCCCCCGTAGATCGCCATTGCTCGACTTCCTTGCGAAGCTTTTGCACTTCCCCCTGCGACGGCCGATCCGGAAGCAAATCGAGATCGCCATAATCGCCGACCATCACGTTGGGCGGATAATCGGGATCGCGAAGAATCGCGGCAATATCGCGATCCACCGAGAGCACTGCGGAAGCGCCTGCCAGGAGCGAGGCATCGAGCTTGACCTGTGTCTCCGCCAGGATTTCCGAAAATCGCGTGGCAACTTCGCCCATGCTGAGTGGGGCCTTCTCGAATTTGCGGGCCACGGTTTCGTTCGCCCAGGCCAGGTCCGCTGCCGCAGCAGGGGCGTCCTTCACGAAGGTCGCGGCCGACAGATTCGCGAACCGGTGCCAGGCGGCAAAGACCGGGTCTTTCGTGCGTTTCGTCCGATTCAGGAACGCACGCCAGCGAACGATCATCTTCGGGTTCAAATCGTTGCCGTCGGCGAGGAGCATGAAGTCTTCCTGGCCCGGCACGTCCTTCAAGGCGTGGGCCGCGATAAGATATTCGGCCGCCCGTTTTCGCTGGCTGGCAGACAGTTCATCGCGTTTGCGTTTGACGTACTCGCGCAGCTTGGTTTCGCGAGCGGTCATTTCCTTGGCGAACTTGTCATAAACCTCGGTCTTCGGCGGTGGCTCGAAGAGGGGCTGCACGGTCGGTTCATCGGAACTCGCGAAGACTCCGTAGAGGGCGTAGTAATCCTTCGTCGGGATCGGATCGAATTTGTGATCGTGGCAGCGGGCACAGGTCACGGTCAGCCCCATCAGGCCACGAGTGACGACGTCGATGCGGTCGTCGATGATGTCGTGAGAATTGTTCATGAACCGCCCGCCGACGGTGATGTATCCCAGGGCCCGCAACGGACGTTTGTCGTCCGACACCAGCCGATCCGCGGCCAGTTGCTCCATCACGAAGCGGTTGTAAGGAAGGTCCTTATTGAACGATTCGACCACGTAGTCGCGATAGGTGTAGGCCCAGGGATAGTTGTTTTCCTCGAAGAAAACGTAGCCTTTCGTGTCCGCAAAGCGAGCGACATCGAGCCACATGCGGGCGAGATGCTCGCCATACGCGGGCGAATCGAGAAGCCGAGTGACGAGCTTCGCATAAGCCTCGGCTGATGTGTCTTTCAGGAAGGTATCGATCTCTTCGGGAGTCGGCGGAAAGCCCGTGAGGTCGAAGGTGACACGGCGAATGAGCGTTCGCTTGTCGGCTTCACGCGATGGTTCCAGCTTTTTCTCGGTCAACTTCGCCCGGATGAAGCGGTCGATCGTGTTTCGCGACCAGCGGTCGGCCAAGTTAATCGGCGGCTTGGCATCGGTAACGGGCTGAAAAGCCCAGTGCTGTCGCCAATTGGGAGTTGTAACCGCTTCGTTTTCAGGCCAAGAGATACCGCGTTTGACCCAGGCCGTGATGGCAGCAATTGCGGGTGCGGTAAGTTTCATCTTCGGGGGCATCTTCAACTCCCCGTCGTGACGAACCGCACTGAGGAGCAGACTTGCTTCCGGCGTTTTCAGGTCAATGGCCGGACCGTTCTCGCCTCCTTTCAGCATGGCCGCCCGCGAATCGAGCCGCAGGCCCGCCTTCTGCATTTTTGGCCCGTGACAGGACCAGCACTGTTCCGAAAGGATGGGACGAACGTTCTTTTCAAAGAAGGCGAGGTCGTCCGCGGAGGGCGGGGCGGCACTCGCGAAAGACACCACAATCAGGGAAACGATGGATGCGATGCGAAGCATAATGGAAATTATGGAACGGCGGGACTACCGATTGGGAACCGTAAACGCCAACTCCATATCTTTCGGTTTCTCCTTCGACATCGGCTTCAACAAATCAATCTCGAACGGCTGGCCGATGCGGTTGCCGCAAACGTCTTCGATGAGCGAATCGACATGCACCCTGTACTCGCCTGGTTTCCACGGCTCTTTTGGAAAATACGACCAGCCGGAACCCACCAGCATTTCCTCGCCTCGGCCTGCAACCTCTCTGCCATTGGAATCGATGACCGTCAGGCAACGCATCATCAGCGGATGGTCGATCGGTCGGCCAAACGCGATGCGAACCGCGTCGTTCAACTTGACAGGCGATGAGAGTTTCCACGTTTTAGGGTCGATACCCTCACTAATCGCCGGTTTCACCCGAATCGGCTTCGAGAAATCCTTGCCCAAGGTGCGGCCATCGGACGTCGACCATTTGCCGCTGACCACCAATGTGTAGTTGCCTTGATCCATGAATACCGGCCCCAGGTCGAGACGGGGTTTTACTTCCTTTTTGATGCGTCCCGGATCGATCAGCAGCGTGAGTCGCGTTTGATCCTCGTTCCAGAGTTCGTTGTCCAGTTCAAGAAACGGCTGTTCCACCTTCGTGCCATCCTTCTTGAATACTTCGACATATTTGTACGCGTCGCCCCTCGGCATGGAGGCCGAGAATTGCACGTAAAACCGCAAGATATTCTCGGGCAAATCCGCTGCGGTCGGAAGTACGGTATTAACGCGAGGCAGCATTCCCGGCTTGGGGCGGGGAATCGACACTTCGAGCTTTTCCGTATCGCTGACGATGCGGTACTTGATCCCGGGCTTTAACGGGAATTTCGGCGTGAAGGTTCCACCGTGCTTATCGTCCGACCAATCGCCCACCATGGCCGGGCGGGCGGCAATGTCCGCCTCGCTGCCTTCGGCGACGACCACGTAGAGTTTTGTGAAATCGAGGCCCGTGATGACGATCTTGCCATCGACAATATTGGCGGTCGGAGCCGCGGAAACGACAGCGATCGAAGTTAGGGCGAATGCGAAGGAGAGAAGACGGGACATGGTTGAGTACTCGAACGCGTCAAAGTTTTCACCTACCCCTCGGCCCCCTTCCCTAGGAGGGAAGGGGGAGGAGATCCACAATTACGGCAGCGTCACCGTTTCGAGCGACGTGCCCTTGTCCGTCTTGCGAATCACGACGGCCATCGTTTCGTTCAACTTATCGAGTTGCGACGTGCCATCGAGTTCCTTGATGGAGTCGTACTTCAGGCCGGCCGTGCCGTTGACTCGGGCCGTGATCGATTCGATCTTCTCCACGCCATCGAGGGAGACCTTCATGACGCCACGGGCCGAGTTCGAGATCAACGCGTAATCCTTGCCGTCCTTCTTGAAGGCGATGATGTCGAGCGGGCGATTGCGATTACCCAACTCGGCGATGGTCGTGCCACGGACCTTGTCGCTCTTCTTCAACTCGGCGACCGGGAACTTGACGAGTGGCGTGCAGACGTAGGACGCGAGCAGGTGCGTCTGTCCGGCGATTTCGTAGGCCATGAACGTTTGCACGGGAGACTTGGTTTCGTAGGCACCGTGTGCACCGTGATAAATCTCGACGCCGGTTCCCTTCGTGCTCGCTTCGCTGAACGGGAACGGGATCATCTTCAAGTTGCTGGCCCAGGCTTCGGTCGTCAGGCCAGCCACGTACAGGTCGCCTTTGTGGTAAGCCATGCTGGTGATGGCCGCGGTCTTGCCGGCATTCGCGAGTCTCACGGATGCGTGCATCACATCCTTCAAGGAGACTTCGCTCGCCTTGCCGTCGGCACCGATCTTGACGATCATCGCCTTGGCACCAGGGCCCTTGCCCGATGCGGTCGAGAGATACACGTTGCCGCTCACGGGATTGACTTTCAGGTCGTTGATGATGATGTCCGAACCGGTGGTGCCAGCCAGCCCGCCAACGAGTTCATCGATTTTCGGGATCGAAATCGACTTCACACCGGCCGATTTGGTGTCGCCCGTGGCGACGGCATGAATGGTTGCGTTGGGTGCATCGGCAATGAAGAGCACGCCATCGGGTCCGAACGCCAGGGCACCGGCTGCCTTGAGATCGGGAGTGCCTTTCTTCATGCCGGCGATGGCATCGTCGGCAGCAAGCGAGGCTGGCACGAGTGCCAAGGCAGTCAAGGCCGACAAGATGCGGGATCGAGAGAACATGGCCTATTCCTTTGAAAGAGAGCAATGGAGAGAAAGTGGGAAAGTTATCTTCGCCAGTTCATCGGCAGATGCAAGCGAAAAAGGCAAATTGGGCGAACTGAGTTGCAAAAATGAGAATCCGCCTCCCGTTTAGCGTTCGAGCCAACGGCTCGAACGAAGGGAGTCTGGCCTGTTCAGGGCGAGGCGAGAAGCTATAGTCCGCGAACGCTTGCACAATTCAGGAGGGATTACCATGCGCCGGATCGCGGTCATCAACCAAAAAGGCGGAGTCGGAAAAACGACCACTGCCGTGAATCTCGCCGCCGCATTGGCTCGCCAGGGTGAACGCGTCTGCGTGCTCGATCTCGATCCGCAGGCCCATGCCAGCACGCATTTTGGCGTCGAGCCTGACGGGGATCGCCCGAGCATTTACGACGTGCTCGTGCGGAACCGCTCGCTGGCCGACGTTCGCCGCGATGTTGGCGAGAACCTCACTCTGATCTCGTCGGACATCAATCTCGCGGCCGCCGAAGTAGAGTTGGCCGGCGTCGTCGGTCGAGAGGTGGTTCTGCGGGAAGCACTCGCACAGGACACCGAGCAGACCGACTACATGCTGATGGACTGCGCTCCATCGCTCGGCGTGCTCACGATCAACGCTCTCGCGGCTGCAGATGAGGTATTCATTCCGCTACAGCCGCATTTCTTTGCGTTGCACGGCTTGAGCAAACTACTGGAAACGACCGCCCTGGTCGGTCGACGGATCAATCCCGGCTTGCGCGTAACTGGCATCATCCTTTGCCTATATGACGGCGGCACCCGACTCGCTCAGGAAGTCGTCCGCGATTTGCGCGGGTTCCTGGATGCGAGCCGCTCGGCCAACGTGCCGTGGGCAGGGGCCAAGATTTTCGAGACGAAGATCCGTCGGAACGTCAAGCTGGCCGAGAGCCCAAGCTTCGGCAAGACCATCTTCGAGTACGCCCCACGTTGCTCCGGTGCTGAGGACTATGCGGCTCTGGCAGGCGAAGTCTCCCGCGTGATCGAAGTGGGCAGGACGGAAGCGGAAGAATTGGTCGCGGCTTAGCGAAAGCACTCCGTTTCGCGATCGTCCGAGCCGTGCACGCAGCGAGGCTTTGCGAGCGGAGTAAGCGGTTCGTGGTCTAAAGCCGACTCGGACTCCCTACGGAGTTCCGCTCGCCTAGAATATCCCGCATGTCATCCGCTCGTGCCAACATACTCGTCTGTGACGACGAACCGGTCATTCGCGATACCCTCGCTGAGTTTCTCACCGATGAAGGTTTCTCCGTCGAGGCCGTCGGCACCGGCGAGGAAGCCGTTCGCCGTTCGAAAGAACGTTTCTTCGACGTCGTTCTGTGCGACGTGAATCTGCCGGGCATTGACGGCGTCGAGGCACTTCAGAAGATTCTGGTCGTCAATCCGGAAACCTTCGTACTGCTGATCACCGCGTATGGCACCGTGGAAAGTGCCGTCGAGGCTTTCCAGCGTGGCGCTCAAGATTACTTGATGAAGCCGATCTTGCTCGACGAGGTGCTCGGCAAGATTCGCCGGTTGCTCAAGCTGCGCGAATTGAGCCGGGAGAACCAGTGGCTCCGGCGAGCGCTGCACCAGCAGCAACCAGCGGACGCCGTCGTCGGCAAAAGTCTCGCGATGTCGAAGGTGTATCAACTTGCACGCAAGGTCGCGCCGACGAAATCGACGGTCCTCATTCAGGGCGAAAGCGGAACGGGCAAGGAAGTCCTGGCTCGCTTCGTTCACGATCAATCGGGTGGTGAGCGATTCCTGGCCGTGAACTGTGCGGCCATTCCGAACGATCTGCTCGAGAATCAATTGTTCGGCCATCGCAAGGGAGCGTTCACGGGAGCCGACCGCGATCAGGTCGGCATGTTTGTCCATGCCGGCGATGGGACGGTATTTCTCGATGAGATTGCCGACCTGCCGCTCGCGACTCAGGCCAAGCTGCTGCGGGCGATCGAGCAGAAGGAGATCATGCCGGTCGGTGCGAATGAGCCGGTGAAAGTCGAGGGTCGCATCATCGCGGCCACCAACAAGGGACTGGCCGGCGAAGTGCAGGCCGGGCGCTTTCGCGATGATCTCTTCTATCGCCTGAACGTGGTCGCCTTGACGCTGCCACCACTCCGCGAGCGCCGGGAAGACATTCCGGAACTGGTCGAGTTCCTGCTGGCGAAACATGCCCGGACGCTCAACAAACGCATCGATGGCGTCAGCCACGAGACCATGCGAATTCTGCTGGCCTGTCCGTGGAAGGGAAACGTTCGCGAACTGGACAATGCCCTGCAACGAGCCGTGATCCTCGGCGATGGGCCGTTGGTGATTCCCGGCGATCTGCCCCCGGACCTGGCACCAATCGTGGATGATCCGAGTCTGGTCGATGATCTTGGCCAGGCGTTGAAACGATTCGAACGCATGCACATCGAGCGGATTCTCAATCAGTTGCCGGACAAGAAAGAAGCGGCCCGAAAGCTGGGGATTGGCTTGAGTTCGCTATACCGCAAGATCGACGAACTGCGGGTTGTTGTGCCGTGATGAAAGCGGGCAAAAAACCAAAACACTTGACCACGGATCTACACGGATAGATGCATAATGCAATTGGTTTTTATCCGTGTAGATCCGTGGTCAAAAAACTCTTCATGTCGCTACTTCGCATCCAGCGACTGAATGCGGATGTTCCGAAAGCTCAAATCCGTCGTTGGGTCGTGGCCCTGGATGCTTAGCCCACCTTTGCTCTTCTTGAATCCCTGCCGGGCGTTGTCGGCGTCCTTGCGGTCGTCGGTCCAGTCGACGGTTTGATAGCCGTTCACCCACGTCGCAATGTGTCGGCCGTGGGCGGCCACGGTCATCGTGAACCATTCGCCATCGGTCGAAACGACCTTGCGTGTCGCCTGCCGGCGATAGATCGCACCGGTGCCGAAATCGACCGGCTTGGTGCGGTCGTCCCCCATCCATTCATTGCGAATCTGGGCCTCGTAGCCTTGCTGATACAGATCGGGGATACAGCGGAAGAACATGCCGCTGTTCAGGTGCTTGCCATTTGAGATGCACTCGAACTGCAACACAAAGTCGGCCCACTGCCCTTCAGTCTGCAAGTCGCCACCCCCAACTTTCACATTCAGCCAGCCTTCTTTCGTGACCGTGTATTTCGAGGTGACTTTGACTTCCTTAATCTTCGGGTCGGCAACCTTGGCCTTGGCGGGGTCGTAGGTTTTCCAGCCGGTTAGGTCTTTGGCGTTGAAGATCTTGGTAGACAGTGTCGGTAGGCATCGGATGTCGGAGAGTTGGGCGGCCTTTCCAGCGGGAACTGTTAAACGCAACTGTCCATTCGCGATTTGGAGCGAAACCGACTTTGCAAAGGTAGAACCTGCATTGCTGCCCCCTCCAGTTGCAGTCAGATCCTCGTCGATCGCCTTGAGTTCACTTCGATTTTCACCGTCGATATTGGTTGCTTTCACCTGAGAATACTTGAAGGTGGTCTGGAACGTCGCGATGGTTTCCTTGTCGCCTCCCAATATGAGTTGACCATTCTTCACTTTCGCTTCCCCCTCGACCTTCCACCCATAAGTCGTCTCGCCATCGAAGAGCAAGATCCAGCCGTCGGCGATTTCCTTGGGCGTGAGCGTGTTCGGCTTGGGCTTCTCGTCCGCGAGGGCGGGAAACGCGAGCAGGGCGAGGAGGAGAGTGAATCGCATGGGGGAACTCCGCATCGTGGCTTTCAGTCGCATTGTAGCGATAGCCCGGGGCTTGAATCGGCCGCTTCTCGGGAATGCACACGACTTGAAATGAAAAAGTCGGCACACGGAGTGTGCCGACTACTATGGTCCCGGAAAGAGATTACCCTCAATCCTTGATCACCTTGATTGCTGGCTTCAGGATGATCGCTGGGCGGACGATCCCAATCGCGGGCCGAACCAGAATCGGCGGACCGCCTGGCGTCACGATTTCTTTCGGCTCCGTTTCGCCACTGCGGCCGAGGTTCTTGCCGTCGTCCGGAACGAACCGCACCCGTTGGCCGCTGTAGTTCAACACTTCGATCGTCCCGATCCTGGGGTCCGTGATGATCGAGTAGTACTGTCCCTGGGCTGCGCCTTGCTTGTAGAACTTGTACTTGCCGCTCGCCTTATCGAGGGCGACGAATCTCATCTGATTGCCCTCGAACTGCCCATTGGCATTCACCTTTTGATGGTGGCCGGCCGCGATGATGATCGGCAACTCGCCGAATTGCTCCATCGAGATGTTCTGATCTTCCAACTGCTCGTCGGTGTGCCACAACTCCTTGCTTGTCGTCCGATCGAATGCGTACATGTGGCCATTCACTTTCACGGACCGGATTGCCTGCGTGAACACCGGGTTGTAGCCGAAGCGGTTGTTGCCTTCGCTCGGACGGTTCAGCATGACAAAAAACCGATCGCCGTCCGAGAAGAGCATCGCGTCGTTCACCTTTTCCAGGTGCTTGGCTCGCTTCTTCTCGTTGAGCGTCGTCTTGAAGACTTCCTTACCATCGAGCGAGTTGAGCACCATCACATCACCGGTTGCCGTCACGAAGCCCGTGTAGGCATCGTCCTGGCTGCGGAGTTGCCAGCCGTCGGCCCCGAGGTCCTTCTTCCAAACGTCCTTGCCGGAAACCAGATCGTACAGGCGGACCGCTTTCTTGCCGGCCTCTTCGTCGAAGGCGAGGATCTTGCGGCCAAAGAACTTCGCCCGCTTGACGTTCGTGAACGCACCGGACGAATCGGGCACGGACACTTCCACGCCGTCGGCCGCTCGGAAGCACCGAACCGGCGAGACGCTGCCATCCGGGTTCACGTCGTAAAGAAACACAAACTCGCCGTCGCCCAGCATGTGCGTGCGTGGCGAGACATTCGACTTGTTCCACAGCACGGTGCCACGTGCGTTGTCCTTGGCAATCAGCCCGTCCTTGGTCAACACGACCGTGTAGGTCGTCTCGACCACCCACTGCTGGCCAACCTTGGTGGACCAGCCGTCCTGGTATGTCAAACGCAAACCATCGGCCTCCATCTGTTGATTGGCTGGGCCATTATTGAGGATCGGGTTCGGGCTGGCCCCGAAGAGATCGATCTCCCACAGTTTCTTCTTGTCAGCGAGGTCGAAGGCATAAACTTTTGCCAATGGCAAGCCCGTCTGCGGATGTTGGCCGTGCATGGTGACGACGGCCACATGCCCCTTCACCTGGACGAACTTGTACGGCATGTTCACTTGTTGGAAATTGCCCAGCCATTGCGGAGAGCCGAAGCCGGGCGATTTGTACTTATCTTCTCCAGTGATGCGGTCCATGACTTTCAGAGACCAACCCTGCGCACCGTTCATGTCGAGCGTGAGACGATTGCGCTTGAAGTACGGCAACACGTCGTTCGGGAGTTCCACGTCCATCGTGTTGATGCGACCGCCGACGGCCCCGCCGGCTAGCGTTTCGCTACCCTTGAGCTTGGGGTAGGTCCACGTGGTCGTCGGCGGCTCCAGGTACGGCAGGAAACGCTTGTCCGTGATCAGGTCGTTGAAGAAGTCGGCCCCGGTCTTGCCGTCACGAATCGCGATCTTGGCGTGCTGCTTGCCCAACTCGGCATACATGCCGACGGCATCGTCCAATAGGCCCTTGCGGATGTACAACCGGGCGAGTGCTTCCGTCGCTCGGGCAGCCGACAGTGCTTCGTCGCTGCCATTGCGAATCGCGAGAAGCATGTACTCCGCTTCGCGACCATCATCCTCGTTGGCCGTGGCGGAGAGCTTGTCGGCCAGTGCGATCTTGGCATCGGTGCCGGCTTCGAACATGCCGCCGAACACCTTGACGAAGCCACGCAGTTTTTCGAGATCGTTGGATTCCTGGACCTTCTTCCACTCGCTAACGACTTTGTCTTCGAGTGGTTTGCGCTGCACGGCGGTCGCCTTCTTGATCATGCTCTGAATGCGGCCACGCGCCCACACGTCTGGGCGGGCGTTCGTGTTCGGCTCGTCGATGACCGTGATCATCTCCTTGTTGCCCACGAGCGTACCGAACTGCATGTACGCATCGAACGCGTCGAGCAGCTTGCCCTGGGTTTCCTTGCCCTTGGCGACGAGGCAGAAGAAGTTCGACTTGCGGCGAAGTTCCTCGGCGGCCAGCATGTTGCGCTGAGCCTCGGTGGATTCCTTCGGGATCTCGACTTCGCAGAGCGTCTTGTATTCGTCGAGCATCTTCTCGCCGGCGTTGAAGTCGTTCTGCAACAACTCCGTGATGGCCTCGAAAAGCTTTTCTCGGGACTTGGCTCGCGTGTCTTCGTTCGGCTTGTTGACGATGGCTTTGCGGTAGTTCTCGATGGCGGGCTGCAGACGACCATCGTCGTGCTGCAACATGGCCAGGTCGAGCAGGCCGATCGGATCGAGCGGGTTTGCCGCCAGGCGAGTTTCCGTGTCCTTGATCTTCGTCGCCAGCTGCGGATAGCTGGAAATCGAGTTCAGGGTCACGGAATAAACGTCGTTGTCGTAGAAGAGCAGGTTCCCGGCCGCTTCCTTCTTGCGGGAGCGGCTGGTTCCCTTGATGAGCATCGTCTTCGTGTCGATGGCGACGATGCCCGGTTCGTTGCTCTTGTCCTTCGAGGCCTTGATGGGCAGGAAGTACGTGCCATCGGTGGCCACGCCGATGCCGGTCGGAATTCCGGTCGGCAACGAGTCGCGAATTTGCTGACCCGTCGACGCGTTGTGGAACCGGACATAACCCTTGCCGACGATCATCACCTTGTCGTCGAATACCCCGGCGACGTACTGGTCGGATTCCAACTTGGCGATGGACGACTTCCAACCTGGGCGGCCGTCTTGCAGATCAACGCATTCCACCGTGTCCGAATCGAAGGCGGTGAAGATCACCTTGCCGGCCGAGATGATCGGAGCACTCGCGTGCCAGCGTTCGCGGGATGTTTCGTAGCCGAGGCTGCCTGTGGGCTGAAGACCAGGACCCACCCCGCCGCGGCCCATGTTTTCGTTCATCGGTTGCTGGGAGGTCTTGTTGCTCTTGTAGTTC
Source organism: Gemmataceae bacterium (assembly GCA_009691845.1). Lineage (GTDB taxonomy): Bacteria > Planctomycetota > Planctomycetia > Gemmatales > Gemmataceae > SIAJ01. The sequence goes on along the minus strand of SIAJ01000014.1, from coordinate 55,250 downwards.
GCGGCCCAAAGCAGGCTGTGGCTAAACAGGTCGATGCCAAGCACCGCGCCCGCGTTCGTCGGAACGACCAGGATGCCGTCCGAGTAACCCAGATGAATCGCCTGAAAACGGCGAAACGAATCTTGCGGCAACTTGCCAGTCGGCTGACCCAAAACCTGCGACCACACCAGCGTCGGCACGTCCTGGGTAGGATTGCGTGTCGATTTTTCCATCTTGCTCGGGTCGAGACAAACGAGCCGGAGGTCGCCGTCTTTTTCGATCACCACATACAGCTTGCCGGCGAGCGGCAGCGGCGGGCCCATGAAGAAGCAGTCGGCGAGCAGGTTCTCGGTTGTCTCTTTGATCGCAGGACCCACGGGAGCGACTGGTTCCGGGACTGCGGGACCACCGACCCCGGGCTTGACCAGGCCGCCCGGAAAATTCGGGTTGCTCGTAACCGCCGTACTGACGCGATCGCCGACTTTCCACTTCAGCTTGCCGCTCTCCATATCGACGGCCTTTAGCCGGCTAAAATTAGCGGCTTCATTGAACACGCCAAAACCTGGCTGAAAAGCGCCGTTGAACTGCGCCTGGCCCCACTGCATCGCATGGGGCGGGATGGCCAGGTCGTCGATGAAGTAGCAGGTCTGACCGTCGTGGCTGAGGGAGCCGAGCAACGGGTTCTCAAGCAGGATCGAGTGTGGTCCCTGGGCCGTGTAGTGGTTGAGGAAATTGTCGGCCATCGTGCGTGGCCCGAGGTCTTTCATCATCTGCAACAGGCCATTATCGGTCTCGGTCTTCCAAAGAAGTTCGCCCGGCTTCAGGGGCGGGTCGATCGACTTGTCTTCCTTGGTGGCGACGCAGTACACGCCGTCCAGTCCACGGAAGATGATCTTGCCGGCCGAAGCCAGCGGGAAGGAGCCAGGAATCGGGGCCATGCCCTTGGATTCCATGAGCTTCAGGGCTTTTTCCGTGCGATCCTTGATGATCTCGAAGCCCGACTTTTTCTGATCGAAGTTGATGTCGTCCAGCGGCATGCCGAACCCGTAGGTGAAGCGTGGTTCAAGGAACGGCGTACCACCCGAGCCGACGCCGTTGTTGGACGGGTCGCGGCGGAACAGGCCCCATTCGCTGTGAAACAGCTTCGGCCCGGCTGCCACGGCCTTTTCGTATTCGCCTTTGAGTTGTTCGAACGTGAACGATTTCGGTCCGAGGTTCACTTGCCCCTTGTTGCTGGCTTTCTCGAAGAGGGCCCAGAATCTCGCAGCTTCCTTGGCAAAGGTCGGGTCGGTGCCCGACTGTCGTTTGTAGGCGAGTGCGGCCCGGAACAAGAGATCGGGAGGCAATTCGTCCTTGGCATTCCGCAGCGTAAACATTCGGAACGCGTGCGCGGCCTGAGCATAGCGAGCACGGTCAAGGTGCCAGAGGCCGATCTTGATGGTTGCCGTCGCTCCGGCCTTCGTGTGCAGGTAACGCGTGGAGACTTCCGACATCAGGAGCATGTCGTTTTCTTCCTCGGCCAGCTTCAATTTTTGCTCGGCCGAAGGGCCTGAAATCCGCTGATAGAACTGCCGGCCATCGTCGTTAAACGTACCGATAATGCGATTCACTTCCCGCTTGACGCTGACCTTGTTTCCCTTGGCATCGATCTCGACGAACCGGTCGGCCGGATCGTCCAACATGCCTTGCAAAACGGAGATAATGTCTTCCCAGAGCTTGGCCGTGATTTTGGTCGGATCGCCCAGCAGGTACTTGTTGACCGCGTCGATCTTGTTCTTGGCCTCACGCTCCACGGGGAGCGTGATCGGCTCGTTCCAGTCGCGGTCGTCCTTGCCGCCTTTTCCCTTGCCCTTCTTAATGATTGCAGGCGTCCCTACTCCGACAGGCTGGCCCTGAACGGACATGGTGAGCACAAGTGCGATGCTCACGAAGAGGAAACCGAGGAGCACGCGGGGTCGGAAGAGGGAGATCATCGTTCGCATCCTCGAAACAGCAGGGCAAGCTGGAGAGTTCAAACCAGATTATGACGTGGAATGGACTCCCCAGACAAGGGAATTCCGATCCATGTTACATGAGGGCAATCGTTCTATTGTTGTAGACGACGGGAAGGCCACGGGCGAACCCCCGTTACAGAAGTTTCAAAAAGCCGGAGTTGCCACGGTCCGGCGTGCCCTTCGGGTGCAGACGAGAAAGAGGAAAGAGAAGGAGTAGGACAATGCCAAAGTCCTTCTCATGCTCTTTCTCCTTCTCGTACTCCTCTTGATCAAACCGAACGGGGGCCGAAACCTTGCAGCAGTTCAGTTAAACTACACACTTCAGATAACCCTTCTCGACCCGACCGGCATTGACTCTCTTCCCCACATCGCTTATATCCCGCCTGTCTTTACGCGCGCTCGAGGCCGGTCGGAATGCTGTTTACCACGCATCAGTATCTCTTCTTCTTCCTCGCGGTCTTTGCGACCTACTGGGCGATGCCCTGGCCGCGAGCACGTATCTATTTGCTCCTCGCGGCCAGCTTCTTCTTTTACGCGACTTGGAGTCAGTGGCTGGCACTGATCGTGACCGGCACGGCCACGCTGGACTGGCTGCTCGCAATTGGAATCAACCAGGCGAAGACGCGCCGAGTCGCGAAGCTCTTCCTGATTACCAGCATCTCCGTGAACCTCGGCGTGCTCTGCTTTTTCAAATACGCGAACTTCTTCCTCGATTCCGCTTACAAGGTGGTCGGCTTCTCTCCCGAGGCCGATAACTTCTTTCGCGTGTTCATGATCTTCGGCATCTCGTTCTACACCTTCGAGGCGATCAGTTACACCGTCGACGTTTACATGGGCAAGCTGAAGGCCGAGCGCAACCTGCCGAACTTTCTCCTGTTCATACTGTTCTTTCCGCACTTGGTTGCCGGGCCGATTGTCCGTGGCCGGGATTTCCTCTTGCAGGCTCACCGTCCCAAGAAGTGGAGCTGGGTGCGAGCCCAACATGGCGTGCAACTCATCGCGCTCGGCTTGTTCAAGAAGCTGGCGATCGCGGACTGCATGGCCATTTACTGCGATCGCGTCTGGGATCCGAAAATCGTTGCGGATAACCCCGTCGAGATGCTGAGTAGTGCGGCTGTATGGATGGCCGTGATCGCATTCACCATTCGCGTTTACTGCGATTTCAGCGGCTACTCGGACATGGCCCTCGGTTGTGCACATCTGCTGGGTTACAAGCTCACGGTCAACTTCCGGATGCCGTACATCTCGAAGAACATCGCCGAATTTTGGCGACGCTGGCACATTAGCCTTTCGAACTGGCTCCGCGATTACATCTTCATTCCGCTCGGAGGAAGTCGAGGCGGGTTCTGGTTCACGGCCCGAAATCTCACGATCACTTTCGGCCTTGGCGGCCTATGGCACGGAGCAACCTGGTCGTGGCTCGTGTGGGGACTCGTACACGCGTTCATGCTGATTGTGCATCGGGCGTTCCGCCAGTTTGCCGAAGTTCGCCCGACCTTGAAGTGGGCTCTCGAAACCAAGCTCGGCACGTTCATTCGTCTGCTGGTGACGCTCTTCTTCATCACCGTATCGATGGTGTTCGCACAACCGTCTCTGGAAATCGCCTGGGAGGTACTTCAGAAAATGTTTATCCCAAGTCCCGGCCTGAAACTGCCGATGGACCAGAATCGGCTTTGGTGGACGCTGTACCTGGTGATCTTCGCGCACGTGATCGGCATCACGGGCCTTTGGCTCTGGATTTGGAAGCGATTGCCCGGACCGGTGATTGGGACCGGCTGTGCAATCCTGTTCGTGGCCGCTCAGGTATTGTCGCCGGATACCACCAAGGCGTTCATCTATTTTGTGTTCTGAGAGTAATGTCCTCATCACGCTCCGTGTGATAACTTGACAGACCCACCCCTGAAAAATGGGGTCTTTCGGAGATTTTTTAGCTGTACGCGACAGATAATTGCCGTGTTGACCCCGGAGGGGTCGAAGACATTAGCCGGTGGTATCGCGTTAGCGAGACCACCGGAATGCAAAGCAATCATACCCGCCGACCCCGGAGGGGTCGAAGACCGCCGATTCACAGGACGCTTGACGGCTTGGTAATGTCAAGCTTCTGTGAGCCCTCCGGGGTCCACCTGTCGCCTTCGAGAAGTGACGTTTTTCGATAGTTCTGGCGTCATCGCGCGGAGCGTGATGAGTACACTTGCGGAAACATTCATGCGCGGTTGGGGCAACAAGCAACGGGGGCGTGCGACCGTGTGGACGGCCGTTTTCGCTCTATTGCTGCTGAACGCCGGGTTCATTGCGGTCATCCAACGCCGGCCCGCTTTCCGCGATCCTCTCTACAGCAGCAAGGAAGACGTTCTCGCGAAACAGTTCATTGCCGATGTGCCGGGCCGGGTCACGGTCGTGGCCATCGGTTCCTCGCGGACGGCCAACGCGTTTCATCCCCCCTCGGTCGAAACAGTCGTGACCGAGGCAACCGGCAAGCCATGTTTCGCGTTCAACGACGCCGTTCTGGGCCGTGGACCGATCTTTCAGTTACTGCACGTGCGCCGGTTGATCGCACGCGGCATCAAGCCGGACGTGTTGGTGCTCGAAATCGTCCCATCGCAATTCGCGGCACACGGCGGCAAGCCCAGCGAGATCGGCCATATTCGGCCCGATCGCTTGACCTGGGAAGAAGTCGAAGCTCTGGCCGAGTTGGGCTACAGCGACGCGAAGTACCGCGATGAATGGCTCGAATCGATGTTGAACCCCTGGTTCGCATTTCGATTTCAATTGCTCGGCATGATTCAGCCGAAATGGACGCCACCCGAGGTAATTGCCGAGACTCGCAAGTTCCCAAACAAGACCGGCTGGCAACCCTACGAGGAGCGCCTGACACCCGAGAAGCATGTCAAGCAACTCGAAAGCGCGAAGAGCGGCCACTTCGAGAACCTGAACAAAATGGAACTCGGCCACGCGGCGGTGGCCGCACTTCGCGAGACGCTCGCACTTTGCAAACGGGAGAGAATTCTCGCGGTCGTGGTGCTCACGGCCGAGAACAGCGACTTCCGCTCCTGGTACGGGCCGGCCGCACTTCGGGCGGTGGAAGAACTGATCCAGATTTCGAAACACGGCGCCGACGGCCGAGTGATCGATGCCCGAGCCTGGATGCCCGACGCGGCCTTTGCCGATGGGCATCACATGTACGACCTAGCCGCCCCGAGCTACACGTCCCGGCTGACACGCGAGTTGATCCTGCCCGCGCTACGCGAACGGAGCCCGAGGTGACACAGCGCCGACGACGCCCGGCTCGCTCCACGGTGCTTTCGGCCGTGTCGGTGCTCGTTGCGCTCAATCTCGGCCTGGCGGGATTCATTCTCAAGAAGCCCGGCTTGCGCGATCCGATGTTCGACCTGCCTGCCGAGCATTTCAAGTCGCGGGTTGCGAGTGCCCCGGATCCGAAGCCGTTGACGATCGTGTTTCTCGGTTCGTCGCGCACAGGCTACGGTATTCGGCCAGCCGTCGTTGAAGAGAGGGTCTTCGCACAAACCGGTCGCAAGTGCATCGCCCACAATTTGCATGTGCCGGCCAACGGGCCGATTGGCCAAAGAGTTCACTGGCAACGCTTGCTCGATCGCAACATTCGGCCGGATATTGTCGTGCTCGAAATCTTGCCTGCCCGGTTCTCCGGATCGGACAAGCTCGCAGAAGAAATGTCGGCGTTTCGCGGCGACCGCATGACCTGGAGCGAAGTCGAACTCGTTCGCGGTTACGGCTTTCCCGAAGAGACTGAGAAGGATTGGCGCGAGGCGAACATGAATCCGTGGTTCGGCTTCCGCTTTCAGCTTCTCGCGGGACTGCAACCGAAGTGGCTGCCGAACACGGTGACCCCTCACGAGCGTCGGAACGAAATCGACCTGGGCTGGAAGAAACCGTTCTTCGAGAAGCACCTTCCCGAGAAATACCCCGCGGCAATTGCAGGAGGCAAGGCTGTGCTGTTCGACAAAATGCAGCACAGCCGTTTCGACGACACCGCAGCGATTTGCTTTCGCGATTTGCTTCAATCGTGCCGCGAACATGGCACGGTGCCGTCCGCTTTCGTCACGCCGGAAGGGGCAGCGTTTCGGGAATGGTACACACCGCGAACGAACGAGCAGATCCGCGGCTTCGTCGAAGAACTCAAGAGCCGAGGCATTATCGTCGAAGACGGTCGAGCCTGGCTGCCAGACGAAGCCTTCTCCGACGGCCATCACGCCGTCCGGACATGGGCGGACGAATACACCCGCCGCGTCACGGAGGCGGTTGTGATTCCGGCTGTGCGGAGGAGAGAATAACGGGGTCAGGTCTGCGCTGTAGAAAACCTGTTTCAAGTGTTGAACTCGTGGGGACGGACCTCCGGTCTGTCGCAACTCGGGGTGCCCAATTCGGTCTGGTTCAAGCATTCTTCGGGCATGGGACGGACAGACCGGAGGTCCGTCCCCACAAAACCATCGGGAAGATGTGGCTTTTCTTCAGAGCACGTCCGGTCTCTTTGACTCAATCTTCTGGTTCGATAATGATGAATTTCGCTCCAGCGACAGTGACCTTCGGAGGACCAGGGTCGGTGCTGAAGTAACTAACCCAAACAGTTACGATCTGACCGGGTCGAACTTCTTTGGTCTTCTCGCCGTTCCGCAAATAAATCGGTGTGGTGGCCGGGATCGACAGTTCCAGGACTCGCGGTTCCTGGTTCAGGCACGAAACCACCAGATGATCGCTCTCCGGATCCAATCGGATGGACTCGATTCTTCCCGTGAAAAAAGGGGAGTAATTCGGCGAGGGCGGTCCTTGTTTCGATGTCAACCAAGGAACCATCATGGCCACGGCGATGACAGAGACAATCGCAATCATCATGAGCAGATACTTGAGTTTCATTCTGACCCCCTCTAGCGAGGCCAAGCCAAGGTTGGCTGCTGCGAATATCGCTTCGTGCCCAATTTGATTTGGCTGCCGGTGCCCGGTTCCAGGAGCACTTCCAGGTGCTGGCCGTTCACGGCGAGCTTGGTCGATCCCGAAGTGGCCGTGGTGAACTGATGCTCGCCATAGGCTCCCGCCTGGATGAGCACTCGACGAGCATGGACGGGGCTAACGTTCACGAGTGTGAGCACGGTCTCGTCGTTGCTCAACTTCTCGACGAGGGCGGCCACATCTTGCGGTAGGCCTGGCCGTCGTTTGTCGGGGTCGAAATAGCGCACACGGCTATGTAGCACCAGGGTGCGATTACCGTGATGAATCCCGCCGAGCATCAGCCGCACAAGATTGGCGGCGTTGGCCGGGTTGAACCTCATGGAGTCGTCGGCCAGGCGGGTGTCGGGCGTCGTCGGATCCGCTCGCATCTCGGCCACCTTTTTGCGGATGACTTCTAATTCGTTGCGGAATGTCTGCTCGGGATAGGTTGGGTTCTTTCCCTGAAGAAAGGCGAGCCAGCCGTCTTGTGGTAGCCGTTGTTGATCCTCGGTCTTCATCGACCAGTACCAAATCTCCTCGGCGCCGTGCTTGTATTTGTCCGGCTTGAAGTCGTACCAGCCCTTGTCCCCAAACATGTGCGGATAGCCCTCCTTCTTGCCTTGGGCATTAATCTTGTCGATCATCTTTCGCCAGGGGTCGAGCCACTTATCATCGCCGGTGAGCAGGTAGGCGTTGCCGAATCCCGCTAACCCCAGGTGATGCGTATTCCGGTGAACAATCGCTCCCGTCTGTGGCACGACAACGCTGAAGCCCCAGCCGTACACGCCGCCGTACCACTTGCCGCTTGCGGCGGAGCCAAGTTTGCCGTCGAGCCCCACGTTGGTTGGGATGATGCCGTCGTTGTCCAAAATGCGTTGCCGCCAGGCCCCGACGTAATCGAGAATCCAGTCCTTGTACTTCGCCTCGCCGGTGCTCATATAGGCCGTGAGAGCGAGCGAGGTCGCCTGCAAGTTCTGCGGATGGTCGCCCATAATGTCGTTGTAATCCTTGAAGTGGGCGAGCATCTCTTCGTAACTGCGTTCACCGTGGCCGGGCAGGAAGCGATCCTTGACTTCAATCGGATCGCCGGCCCAGTCGAGTGCGGTCGCCTTGCGAAGGAGAGGGCCACGACTGCCGTTGAACATGCTGCGAATAATCTTGTGCTTCGCGTCGTAGTTTTGTGCCCCTAGATCCTCGTTGAGATAGAAGCCGGCAAAGCGGCGGGCTCGCGTTTCGAACTGCGTTTGTTGCGGATGAGACAGTCCCTGCATTTGGAAGACGGTCAGCCCTTCGGCATGGTGTAGCCAATCGAACTGGACCGGGAATTCCTTGTAATACATTCCATCCTTGGCGAACGGCACGTGCGTCGTCTTGGCGAGCGTGTATTGCCGAAGATGCCCCTCCCAGGCTTTTTCGTAGAGCGTGCGAATCTCGTCCGAGGCTCCGAGTGCATGCAGAATCGGCCAGTCGTTGCAGTTCTCGATGGCGTCGTCCGGCCCATCGTTGCCGCCCCAGCGTTCGACACAGAGCAAATAGCCGCGATCGTCGAAGTAGCGGCGATAGAACTCCCGGCAGGCCTCCGCACTCGCGGAGAGCACTTCACGCTGGAGCAAGGCCCAGGCCGGCGGGCTCATGGGCGTGGTGACTTTGAGAGCCTTTTCCTGAGCGATTGCCGCGGTTGGCATGCAAAGCAAGCAAGCGAAGAAATAGCGTCGCAGGTGGTTCATCGGAGTTGTCCCGGTCGCGAAGGAGTGCGATGGAACCCTACGGGCTTGCAATGAGTTGTCGAGAGTAGCAGTGGCCAGCCTCCCCGCTGCAACCACCACGAATGCAATCGGGCCGAGGCATTCGCCTCGGCCCGCCGCATTTCAATCCGCAGTCTCTGACCACCAACTATTTCTTCACTGCCGGCTTCGGGATGTCGGCCAACTCTTCTTTTACTTCCTGGTAGTGGCTGAACTCCATCGAGAAGCTGGCCGTGCCCGAGGTCGCACCGCGCAAGTCGTTGGTGTAGCCGAACAGGTTCGCCAGCGGGACCTTGGCGCGGATCGTGCCACGGCCCTTGTCCGAACTGAGTTCCTCGATCATCCCTCGGCGACGATTAATGTCGCCCGTGATCGCCCCTTGGTACTGCTCCGGTCCGACCGCGACGACGGTCATGATCGGTTCGAGCAACTTGATGCCCGCGATCATCTGCACTTCGCGGAAACTTTCCATGCCCGCCAGCCGGAACGCATCGGCCGATGAATCGACCGGGTGGATCTTGCCGTCGTGCAAGATGCATTCGCAATCGACCACCGGGAAGCCGTACTTGGCCCCCTTCTTGGCGATCTCGCGGATGCCGGCTTCCACCGGCCCGATGTATTCCTTCGGCACGGAGCCGCCAACGATTTTGCTCTCGAAGTAGACGTTATTCGGATCCGGCGGCTCTCCATCCTCGGCCATTTTCGCTTTCCACTCATCCAGGCCTTCCTGGTTGAGCGGGGTATAGCGAACCCAGATGACGGCATACTTACCGCTACCACCCGTTTGCTTGATGTACCGAGTTTCGTGATCGACCGCTCGGGCCAACGTTTGACGGTAAGCCACCCGCGGCTTGGACAAACTCAGTGCCGGATCGCCTTGCGGAAGGTTCAAAGCCCGCTTCAGCTTTTCGACCGAGATTTCCAGGTGCAACTCGCCCATGCCGCTGATGATTTGGTCTTTCGTCTCATCGTCGGTGTGGAACTTGATGGTCGGGTCGTCGCGCACCATCCGGCCTAACGCGTCGCCCAGCTTGCCCGCGTCGATCGACTTCGCCGCGATCAGCGACGAGGAAACGACCGGCTTGGGGAAGTTGATCGACTCGAGCGCCACCGGCGCGTCGGTCGAACACAGGGTGTTGCCCGTGTACGTGTTCTTCAAGCCGACGACCGCCACGATCATGCCTGGGCCGGCGGACTCGAGAGCCTGCCGGTCATTGCCCATCATGCGGTAGAGCCGGCCGATCCGCTCGGTCTTCCCATGCGTGGTGTTCAAGTAGGTTTCGCCCTGCCTGATCTCACCCGAGTAAACGCGAACGTACACCAGATCGCCCTGCGATTCGGCGACCGTCTTGAATGCTAGGCCGGAGAACGGTTCGGAAGGGTCCGGCTTTCGGATCGTTTTTTCCTTGCTCCTCGGCACGATGGCGTCCACCGGCGGACGATCCAGCGGGCTCGGCAAGAAGTCTACAACCATGTCGAGCAGTTCCCGCACGCCGTGGAACATCTTCGATGTTCCGCAGTGGACCGGGTTGAACTTCCCTTCCAGCGTCCCCTTGCGGATCGCATGAATGAGTTGGTCCTCGGTAACTTCCTTCCCTTCCAGGATCGCTTCCGTCAGGACGTCGTCCGCGGAGGAGGCCACGTCGAGAAGCATGTCGCGGTAGACCGCGGCCTGATCCTTGTGGCTGTCCGGAATCTCGGTCAGGGTGTATTTACGGTTCGTTGCGTCCGACATATCCTTGTCGACGAACTTCATGCGGATCAAGTCGATGAGGCCCTTGAACTCGCTGTGTTCGCCGCACGGAATCGTGACGATGGCCGGGACAGTTTGAAGCTTTTGCTTCATCTGCTCGACGCAACCATAAAAGTCCGAACCGAGACGGTCCAGCTTGTTGATGTAGGCGATGCGAGGCACGCCGTACTTGTTAGCCTGGAACCACACGGTTTCCGACTGCACTTCGACGCCGCCGACGGCGCAGAACACGCAGACGCCGCCGTCGAGAACGCGCAAGCTGCGCTCGACCTCGGCCGTGAAGTCCACGTGGCCGGGGGTATCGATGATGTTAATCGCGATATCGCCCCAGTCGATCGAGACGGCAGCCGAGTTGATCGTGATGCCCTTCTGTCGTTCGAGCGGATCGAAGTCCGTGGTCGTGTTGCCATCGTCGACGTCGCCGACCTTGTGCTTGGTGCCGCTGTAGTAGAGGATGCGCTCGGTCGTCGTGGTTTTGCCCGCGTCGACGTGGGCGATAATGCCAATGTTTCGCAGTTTCTCAAGCATGGATATGGTCCGGAGAGCCTCGGCCGGCATTCAAGGGAATAAACGATCATCGGGATGGTACGCACATCCCGCAACACGTTGGATGTAGATCAGACCTTGGGGGGTTCGTCGCGGTTCGGACTTCGCGTCCGGGAGAGCACGAGCGACATTCCCGTTCTGGGTACGCGTCCATACCTTGGGGATGGACGGACTGTCTCACATAGAGGAGAATATAGCGGAAAGGGTCCGGAAGTAAAGCGATGCTGGCGGAAACAAGACAGTCTCAGTTAGCCCCGGCTTGTGGGGGGCTAACTGAGACACGACCCGGTTTTTCGATTCAACTCGGCAGCAGTTCCTTCACCGCGTCTTGTTCTTCGAGCAACTCCTTCAAAGTCGCCTCAAACTTCGCCTTGCCGAATGCGTCGAGGCTCAGCCCTTCCACGACAGTGAAGTTACCCTTCCCGTCTGACTTAACGGGATAGCCGAACACCAGTCCCTTGGGCACCCCGTACTGTCCTTCTGAAACCAGGGCCGCACTCGTCCAGTCGTTCGCGGGGGTCGTCGCCAGCAGACTCTTGACATGATCCAAGGCTCCGTTGGCTGCGGAAAACGCACTGGAAAGCCCACGCTTGTTGATCACGGCCTTGCCACGCTCCTGGCATTGGGGGACATAAACCGTTTCGAGCCAGGTGCGATCCGTGATGACACTCGCGGCCGGCTTGCCGGTGATCTTGGCGTTGGTGAAATCGGGGAACTGCGTGTTCGAGTGATTGCCCCAGATGGTCACGCAGGTGACGGCCTCGTTCTGAACGCCTGCCTTCTTCGCAAGAGCGGAGACCGCACGGTTGTGATCGAGGCGGGTCATCGCGCCCCATTGCTTGGCGGGAATATCGCGGCCATTGCAATAGGCGATCAGGCAATTCGTGTTACATGGGTTGCCAACGACCAGAATCCGCACGTTCTTCGCCGCCTTCGCGGCCAACGCTCGTCCCTGCTTTTGGAAGATCTGGGCGTTCTTCATGAGCAAGTCTTTGCGTTCCATACCCGGACCGCGAGGGGCGGCCCCCACCAGCAAGGCGAAGTCGCAGCCATCGAAGGCCTGGTTCTCATCGTCGGTAACGACGATCGATTGCAGCGTCGGAAAGGCACAATCGTCGAGTTCCATGGCCACGCCTTCGAGGGCGTCCATCGCCTTCGGGTTCACAGATCGCGGGATTTCCAGCAGTTGCAGGATCACCTTCGTGTTCGGCCCAAACACTTCACCCGAAGCCAAGCGGGGAAGCAACGTATAAGCAACCTGACCGGCCGCACCGGTGACGGCAACGCGAACCACATTGGACATAACCATGACTCACAAAGAGAAAGAAGATCGTTTAGCGTGGAGGCCAACGGCCTCCACGAATGTTTTAGCTCTCGCTCAGCCATTTGGCGAACCCTCCTCCCTCGACTTCAAGAGCACTCAACCGTATTTGTAATGGCTGAGCGAAATTCAGACCTTTATGGAGTCGCGGCGGAAACGCCCGGGAGCACTTCGATGGTGAAAGTGGGAATCAACGGTTTCGGGCGCATCGGCCGGCTCGTGTTTCGGGCCTTGTGCGAACAGGGGCTACTCGGCAAATCGTTGGATGTGATTGCCGTTAACGACCTCGTGCCTGCCGACAATCTGGCTTACCTCCTCAAGTACGACTCCACGCAGGGCAAGTTTTCCGGCGACGTCCGCAGCGAGAAATCGCCCGGGGCCGCCGAGGACGACATGCTCATTGTCAATGGTCATCCGATCAAGTGCCTGGCCGTCCGCGAAGGGCCGCAAGCCTTGCCGTGGAAAGCCCTCGGCGTCGATTACGTCATCGAATCAACCGGCCTCTACACGGAATGTTCGAGCAAGCTGTGGGATGACAAGAAGTCCAAGGAAGAGAACATCAAGGAGGGTCGGCTCAAGCCGCACGAAACAGCATACGGCCACATCCTGGCCGGTGCCAAGAAGGTGATCATCTCGGCTCCAGGCAAGAACCACGACGCCATGCTGTTGGTGGGCGTCAATCACGAGTCCTACGATCCCGCCAAACATCACATCGTCTCCAACGCCAGTTGCACGACGAACTGCCTGGCACCCTTGGTGCATGTCCTGCTCAAGGAAGGCTTCGGCCTCGAAGAAGGTTTGATGACGACGGTGCATAGCTACACCGCAACGCAAAAGACCGTTGACGGCCCGTCGAAGAAGGACTGGAAGGGCGGCCGAACGGCGGCAATTAACATTATTCCTTCCGGAACTGGTGCGGCCAAGGCGGTCGGCGAAGTGATCCCGGCCGTGAAGGGCAAACTCACGGGCATGTCGTTCCGCGTGCCGACTCCGACCGTGTCGGTCGTCGATCTGACTTTCAAAACCACCAAGGAAACCAGCTACAAGGCCATTTGCGAAGCGATGAAGAAGGCCAGCGAGACCTACATGAAGGGCATTCTCGCTTACACGGCCGACGAAGTGGTTTCGACCGACTTCATCCACGACGCCCACAGTAGCATCTTCGATGCGACCAGCGGCATCGAGTTGAACAACCGCTTCTTCAAGCTCGTGAGCTGGTACGACAACGAATGGGGCTACTCGAATCGTTGCGTGGATTTGTTGAAGCACATGATCTCGAAGGGTTAATCACGTTTCCGTTGAGCGTTCGACCCAACGCATCAAACGAGAATTACTTGCGGGCGAGCCGTTGGCTCGCCCGCTAAACGTTCCACCTCGGTGCTTCCATGCCAAAGAAAACCATCCACGATCTGACCAACCTCCAGGGCAAGAAAGTCCTCATCCGCGTGGACTTCAATCTGCCACTGGACAAGGCCACCGGCGAGATCACGAACGATCGCCGCATTCGGGGTGCGTTGCCGACGGTGCAGTATCTGCTCGACCAGGGGGCCGCGATTATTGCCATGAGCCACCTTGGCCGACCGAAGGGCGAAGCAACTGCAGACAAGAATCTCAAGATGGACAAGATCGCGGCCCGGTTTGGCGAGTTGCTGAAACGGCCCGTCAAGAAGGCGGGCGATGAGGTAATCGGCTCGGAATCGAGAGCGGCTGCACTCGCCTTGAAGGCCGGTGAAGTGCTCCTGCTCGAAAACCTCCGCTTCGATGCCCGCGAGCAGAAAAACGACACCGACTTCGCACACGCGATCGCGGCCATCGGCGATGTCTATGTGAACGACGCTTTCGGTACCTGCCACAACGACAAGGATGCGTCGATGGTCGCCGTGCCCGCGGCCATGACGGGCAAGCCGCGAGTTCTCGGCTTCCTGGTCGCCAAGGAACTCGAAGTCATCGAGGGGCTGATGGGGAATCCCAAACGGCCGTTGCTCGCCGTGATGGGTGGAGCGAAGGTTTCCGACAAGGTGAAATTCATCCACGCGTTGTTGGCGAAGGTCGATCATCTATTGATCGGCGGCAAGATGACGTACACGTTCCTGAAAGCACAGGGAGTCTCGGTCGGCAACATGCAGATTGCCGATGAAGAAGTCGCGGCCGCCAAGGCCCTTCTGCCGCACGTGGGCCAGAAGATCACGTTGCCCGTCGATTCCTTGTGTGCGAAATCAGATGATCTCAAGGCAACGCAGGTCTTCGAGGGGCCTATTTCCACGGGTTTTGAAGGCGTGGACATCGGCCCGAAGACGCTGGCCGCTTACGCCACGAAGATCAAGACTGCCGGCACGGTGATTTGGAACGGGCCGGTCGGCTGGTTCGAGAAGCCGGCGTTTTCGAATGGCACCAAGGGAATCGCCCAGGCAATGGCGGAAAGTTCGGCCGTAACAGTTGTCGGCGGCGGCGAAACCGCCGAGGCTGTCGAGCAATTCGGCTTCGATTCGAAAATCACCCACGTCTCCACGGGAGGCGGAGCGTTCCTGGCCTACGTCGAAGGCAAAAAATTCGCCTCGCTGGCCCAGATTGATGATCGGTAATAGTCGCCCCTAGCTTCCGCAACCGGGAGCAGATGTGGGGCCGTCTCGAGTTGGGCTGCAGGCTCCGCTGCTCTCCTGCCTACTTCGAAATCTCCGCCTTTGGCAACGCCGCCTGCAATTTCTTCAAACCACCCTCCGAGATGCCCGTCCCCCGGATCCGCAACTTGCGAAGCCCCTTCAATCCCGCGATCGTTTCTACCGATGCATCCGTGATCTTGCTCGAATCGAGCGAGAGTTCTTCCAAGGTTGCAAGCCCGCTCAGATGGCGAACGCCCGCATCGTCCACCGGCCCGTTTGTCAGCATGAGTTGCCGCAATTTCGGCAGCTTGCCGATTTGCTCGCAGGTCGCGTTGCTCGCCGCCTTGTCGTAAACGTCGAGTTCGTAAAGCTCTTTCAGTCCGCCCACGTACGGCAAGGCAGCCGCAGTGGTCTCCGGGCCGTGAATGTGCAGTTGCCGCAAGTTCACCATGCCTGCGAGATGCTTCAGCCCGGCATCGGTTACCTTCGTGTGCACGATTTCCAGCCGCTTCAAACTCGTGAGCTTGCCGATTGCTTCCAGCCCCGCGTCGCTTGCAGGCGAGGAATGCAGATTGATCGATTCGATTTCCTTCATGCCTTCCAGATGCGCGAATCCCGAGCCGGTGACTTTCGAGGAACAAACCGCCATCCGCTTCATCTTGGTCAGTTTTGCGAGATGCTTCAGGCCTTCATCGTCTACGGCCGTCAGGCAGACACTGAGCCGTTCCAGTTTGGTGAGATCTTTCAAGTGAACCAGCCCGGCGCTGGTGACGGCCGTGCCCGAGAGTTGCAGTCCCCGTAGCTGCTCCTGTCCATACAGTTTTTTCAACCACTCGTCCGTCACCCGATCATTCATCGCTTTCGGTTTCGGCGTGGCGTGGCCGTCCGAGTTCTCGTTCAGTTCAATCTCGACGATGCGAGCGAAGATCGCGAGGTCTTCTTCTGGGAGCATCGAGCGGAGCCAATCAGCGGCGAACACCTCGAGACGGGCCTTGCCGCCCAATCGTTTGATCTCCTCAAGCAGCAGTAGATCGCGCCGGTATTGCGGCCGGTAGAGTTCCAACTCCACGATCAGGGCATTCACATCCTGACGTACCTTTAATTCTGTGATCCCTTCGACCGAGATCCCCTTGCCTTCGGTAGAGGCCTTCACCAGCTTGCGAATGACCTCGGCATCCACGTGCGGCTTCAGGACTGCCACGTTCAGATATTGAGTGATGGCCATCGGCTTGCCGGGATGGCCGGCAAAACCCTTCACTCCGGTCTTCGCGTGAAACACGCCTGGCGGGTCGCCGGTGGTGCAGAAGATTTCGTCGTGGCCTTTACCACCAAAAGCGATGTTGCTAACGACTTTCGTCGGCAACGGCAGGTAGGCCAGAACTTTGGCCTCGGGGCTCAACACCGTGATGCGGCCCTTGCCGGTATCGGGTCGATGAAAGTCCGCGACCCAGAGATTGCCCTCGGCATCGAAGACGCAGCCATCGCCGCCGGACCCGCGGAGATCGTAGAAGAGTTCCCCCTTGCCAAGCCCATCCTCGGTGATCGGATAACGCAGGATCTTCTGCGTCTGCGATTCGATCACATACAGGAACTTGCTCGCGGGATCGACGTCGAGACCATTTGGGAAAGCGAGGCCGCTCGCCACTTGATCGACACGACCATCGGGACGTACGCGATAGACATTGCCGACCGGGGTCTTGACGGACGAGCCTTCGGGATCGGTCCAGTAGACATTTCCCTTGGCATCCACGGTCAGGTCGTTCAAGCCTCGTAGCGGCTTTCCTTGGAACTGATCGGCAACGACGCCTAGCTTGCCGTCCGGCGCGAGATCGACGATTGCCTTGTGCTTGTTGTCGGCAATGAGCAGGTGGCCATCGCCCCGGAGCACGGTGCCGGCCGGGTTGATCTCCATGTACTTGTGCAGCTTCTTGTTCGCATCGACTTTCCAGAGAGCACCACTGCAAAAGTAGACCTCGCCGTTACGCCAGGTGGGACCTTCGGAGTAACCCGGTGCCGTCGAGTATTGCTCGAACTTCACGTCAGCCAATTTCTTGGCCAGGTCGCCGGTCGGCGTGGATTCTGATTGAGCGACTGCTGTCTGCAGGCATCCAATCGTGAAAGAGAAGACGAGAAGAGAAAGGGAGGTTCGATTCATCGCTCTTGGCCCCTGGCAGCGGTGCATGTATGAGGGAGGAGTTAGCATATCATTCGTCGTCATGCTACTCGAGTGATCGACTAATTGCTCGCGGGTGATTCTTGGATCGATTTCTCAAGACCCGCTGGGAACCGATGGCTTGGCTGGCCGTTTTTTTCTTCGATCACGTTCGGTGCTAATCCGTTCATCCAGCCAGCGCTTCATCAAGACTTGATAACCAACCCCTTCGCGACGTGCGTATTCCTTCAGGATCAGCAACATCGGCGCAGGCACACGCAGGCTGATGGGCACCGATTCCTTCGCGTTCGGTACGGCATCCGGCGCATCCACCCAACCCTTAGGCGTCAGACTTCCAGCATCCCAGCGGCCTGCCTCTTCAGCCAACTCGTCATCGGTTGCGCGTTTCTTGCTCATTGTTGCTCCCAGTATGCTCGCCTTTCATCGGGCTCGAAGGCGGTGATCGGCTTCAAAAATCGCTGTTCGCCTTCTGCCCAGTCTTCACAGACGACAAACAACCAACGACCCGCACGGGTTGCGCCCCAAAAGATGGTTCGGTCAGGAAAGTCCGGATGCCGCTTGGCCTCTACTCATAGTTGGGCGCAAAAGAACAGTCCAAATAGTCATCGAACAGGTGGTCGAGATCGTCGTCGTCCATTGGAAGTGTATATACACTGTCAAGGCGGCGTGTCTAAGGTGGGGAAAGACGAGGAATGCGAGGCAGTGGGTGAGGGACAACCCTTACTGCCGAGGATCGTAGTCCTGCATGAAGCTATAGCGCACTCAGTTCACCAGTCAGATAGTCTTCTACCCAATCATCGTACTCTTGCCAATCTTCATACGGCCAGTCGTCAGATAGTGTCTCGTGATACATTGAGGCGACTCGTTCTCTACTAACGTCGATAACCCAAATTTCTTGCGTCACGTAGCGGTGGCCAAATGGGAAATACCACGAGAATAACTGCTTTGGGTCCACGAAAAATGGCTCTACAACCCACGCACGCTGGCCGGGTGATAAATCTCCGCCCAGTCTGTCTCACCGTACCCGATCTTCGTGAGTATTTGACGATATAGCCTGGGTAGCCGCACCTTTTGCGCCTCTTCCAGAATATCGATCTCTGTCTCCGTAAGTTTGATCACTGGGCTCTCCGCAGTTCCACGATGTTCACCCCGGCAACACCTCGCCGAAGAACCGCAGCCAGTTGCCGTGCATGATGGCCGCGATGTCTTGCGACTTGTAGCCGCGTTTTTCCATGATCGTGGCGACCTTTTGCACGTCGGCGATCGTGTTCAGGTCGGACGGGGTTTGTTCGAAACCGTAGCCGCCATCGAGGTCGCTGCCGATGCCGACATGTCTGGTGTTGCCGGCCATCTGGCAGATGTAGTCGATGTTGTCCACGGCCCGCTCGATCGTGACCGTCGGCTTCGTGGTGCCACGAATCCAGCCCGGTTGCATCATGATCGCGTCGAAGGCCATGCCCATCACGCCGTCGCGCGAGATCAGAAACTTGATCTGCTCGTCCGAGAATTGACGCTGCCAGTCGGAGAATTTGCGGACGTTCTGATGGCTGGCGAGCACCCGGCCCGTGAAGTAGTCGGCCACCTGATTGAACGCTCGGTCCGAGAGATGCGTCAGGTCGAGGGCGATGCCCAGCTTCTCGATGTTCTTCAACAGCGGCAACGCTTCGGCAGCCAGGCCAACTTCGCTCCGCGTGCCGCCGCCGTAGCGATTCGGGCCGTAGTGTGTAATGCCGATCGCCCGCAAGCCGTTCTCATACCACTCGTGAATGTTGTCCGGATCGAGTACCGGGTCGCCGCACTCCATGCTGAGGATGAAGCCTAGCGGGGCCTTCGCCGGATCCTTCTTGTACGCATCAACATGTTTGGATAGGTCGCTCTTGGTGCGGAGCATCTTCATGTGCCCGTTCTTTTCCATGGCACGATAGTACGCGAGATGAGCGTGAGCGATGGCATAGCAGGCTTCGGGCGTTGTGAAGCCGAAGGAGTGGTTGATCGGCTGTTCAATGCGGCCGAGGACCGTGGCCACGCAAACACCGATCTCGGCTTTTCGCAATTCGGGCAGGCTGACGGTATTCGTCTGCCGGCCCAGGTCGGTCATGTTGAAGACGGTTTCCTGCACGCGGATGTCGGCGACATCCATGCGCAGATCGCGGTTCCAGTCCACCGCGTTGAGACCAAGATCGAGGTGTGCGTCGAAGAGGAACATGGTGTCGGCATCCAGAGGTATTAGTCAGGATTGACAGGATCAAAGGCAGGATTTGATCTATCCTGTCGATCCTGTTCGTCGTGTCAACTATTTCTTCTTGAGGCGCTCCTTCACAACCTCCGCAAGGATGCCGCCGAATTCGCGGGCACTCCACAAGTTCTTGCCGACTCCCCAGGCCTTGTCGGGTGCCGGTGGATCGACATCCGCGAAGATCAAATCTTCCTGGTGCAGCTTGCTGAAGACGACAAACTGACCCGCTGGATCGACGATGTAGCTGTCGCCGTAGCCGACGCCATCGGACTTCGCGATGCCCGCATCGCGGCCCTTCACGACGTTGTTGCCACGCACAAAATAGACGTGATTCTCGACGGCCCGTGCCGTGTGATCCGCTCGCACGTGGCGATAGTGCCCGAGCAAGCCCTCTTTGTTGATGTAGTTGTAGTGTGGTGCGAAAATAATCTGGGCACCCTTGAGTGCAAGGATGCGGGCCGGTTCGATGTACCCGCCATCCGAACAGATAATGACGCCGAACTTCACGCCTTTGTGCTCGAATATCGGGAACTCGCGGCCCTGTTTGTGGAACGGCATGTAGGCCGTGCATTTGCTGAAGTGGCCGAGCAGATGCCCCTTGTAGACGACGATCGACGTGTTGAAGAGATCCTTCCCACGTAGTTCGTTGAAGCCGACGATGGCAACCGCATCGAACTTCATGGTGCGATCGAGCACCTTCATGATTTCGGGAGAATCGATCGTGAACGCGGACTTGCGAGCCGCTTCTTCCGTGTCGTGGTAGCCGGTGAGTCCACATTCCGGGAAGCAGACGATCTCGACGCGATCCCTGGTTGCACGCTCCAGGTACGCGACGACTTTCGTGAGATTGGCATCGAAGTCGCCGGCCTTGACTTCGATCTGGCAGTGGCCGATTCGCATCGTCGAGTTCCTCCGCTTCGATTCCCATCTGACTGAGCGATGTAACGCGAGTGGCGAGCCTGAAGATTCGAGCTAGATGGCCATTTCACAAGCAGTCGCATCCGGTAGCGTTGAGCAACCCGGCCTTTCGCCCATGGCCGGCGCAGATGAAACCCTATTTTAGGGTAAGGACCTCGGTCGGGAAGTCGGCGTTGTAGCCGCGACGAGCGACCCAGCCGCAGTCGGCTTGACTGGCATGGCAAAGAGGGGTGTCCCGAGGAGTCGGAGCCATAAGATTTTGGGAGAGAATACGGGAATACTTCCTGCCCGGTCCATCTGCCCCGCTCGTGCCCTGCCGCTAACCATCAACGATTGACCCCATGATGTCTCGCATACTGCTACTCCTGATCTTCGCACTTCCGGCACTCGCCCAGGATGCCCCCTGGTCCACGTACCGCGGGAATAATCGGCGGACAGGCAACACGGACAACGTGGCCGGGCCGGCCAAGCCGGAGGTGCTCTGGTTCAGCAAGTCGACCGAGCACTACGTCGCCTCGCCGGTGCCAAGCGGGACCGAGATTCTGTTTCCCGCGCTCGGGGCCTTCAACAGCGGTGTGGTGAATGCCATCCCGTTGAATCCAAAGGATCTGAAGGCCGTCAAGCCAAGCTGGACCAAGGCCGCCCCGCTCATCAAGTTGCCGACCGTCAGTTCGCCGGCGATTGCCGACGGCAAGATCATCTTCGGCGACGGCATGCATCAGACCGATGGGGCGGTGCTGTATTGCTTGCCGGCCGATGGCGGCTATTTGCTGTGGGCTCTCACGGTGCCCGGCAGGCTGGTCCATCTCGAGGGTTCGCCGAGCATTTCGAACGGCAAAGTCTACTTCGGCGGCGGGGCGGCAGGCGTGATGTGCGTCGATCTCAACACGGTCCTGCTCGACGGCAAAGAACTCTCCGTGAAGGACGTGCCCGCCCTTCAGGTGGCTCACTGGAAGAAGTTGCAGGCAAAGTACGAGGAGGATAAGAAGAAAGACCCCGACTTTGCCATACCCCCGACGGAGAACGATCTGCTCAAGCCAAGCCCGAAGGCAATCTGGACGCAGGGCAAAACACGCTGGCATGTGGATGCCCCGCTGCTGGTTGCGGGGGATAAGGTGCTGGTTGCCTCGGCATTTCTCGACAAGGAGAAGGAAGGCGAACGGGCCCTATTCTGCCTGAATGCGGCGGACGGCAAAGAACTGTGGAAGGCCCCACTGACGTATAACCCATGGGGCGGACCGACACTGGCGGGCGACACCGTGCTTGTGACGGGCAGCACGATTTCGTACGATCCCAAGGAAATAGACGGGGCCAAGGGGGAGATCATTGCCCTCGATTTGGCAACCGGCAAGGAGAAATGGAAGAAGGCCACCCCCGGCGGCATACTCGGCTGTGCCGTGGCAACTGCCGACGCGGCCGTCTTCACCTGCACGGATGGAAAGCTGCGATCGTTCGACCTCAAGGACGGATCGCGTAAGATCATCTACGATGCGAAGGGCGGTTTCTTCTCGTCACCCGCGGTTGTCGGCGATATTGCCTACGTCGCGGACCTGAAGGGCATCGTCCACGCGGTCGATTTGAAGACTGGGGCCGCCAAGTGGACCCTGGATGTTGGCCAAGATCCCGTGAAGATGCCTGGCATGAATTACGGCGGCATCACCATCCACGGCGGCAAACTGTACCTGGCCACGTGCAATCTGGAAGGGCCGTTCGCCAGGCAGCCGACGGCTGTGATTTGCATTGGTGCGAAGTAGCACACGCGGCTCGCGTGTGATCGGTTCGAAAAAACACGCGAGCCGCGTGTGCTACGAAGGGGGACTCATGAGACGCTTGTTCATTCTCGGCATCGTTGGCATGCTTTCGTCATCGGCCTTCGCCGCCGATCCGGCCGGCATCAAGATCGACAAGGAGAAGAAGGCCGTCATCATCGATGCCAAGGTCGCTCCCCGCAAGTTGCCTCAGCACGATAAGGTCTATCCCATCGAAGTCGTGGCCTGCTGGCCCGATCCCAAGGGTAAGAAGGCCCACGAAACCGTGGTCACCATCGACGCGAACCCGAGCGATGTGCACAAGGCCCTCGTCTCGCTCGATCTGAAGCCCGGCAAGCCGGCGCGTGGCGAGAACACCGAAGCCGTCGGCCCGGAAGTGAGAGTCTTCCTCGAAATCCCCGACGGTGGCGGCACGCGCAAGCTGTCGATTCACCGTTTCCTGATCGATCCGAAGACCAAGCAGGCGTTCCCGCGCGAAGTCAAGTTCCGCTTCACTGGCTCCGTGATGTCCAAGCCCGATCCGACCAAGCCGGAAATGTATGGGGCCGACGTGACTGGCACTTTGATCGCCATCTATCCCGTGACCGACGAGACCGTTTGTCAGACTTCGTTGACGATGAAAGACGAAAAGTTCTTGAAGCTCGATGTCGATTCGACCGTGATGCCGAAAGAAGGCACGGCCATCAAGTTGATCATCGAGGCCGTCAAGTAGAGAGACCTACCATGCACAACCATTTTCGCATCCTCCGATCCGTTCTCGCGGCTGGCTCGCTGAGCGTACTCAGTTGCAACCAGTCGTCGCCGCCGATCGTGGCCGAGGCCGTGGCCGTGGCCGTGGATCGCGCGGACCAGGTTCCCGCCGTCAAGGAAAAACCGGGGGCCGAAGCACCCGGCGTGGCCAAAAGCGACCCCATCCCCGATGGCGGCTCGTTCCCGTTCCCGGACGATGCCGGAGGCAAAGCACTCTCGAAGTCGCTTGCACCAGGCGTTCCGCGTGGCTTGTCCGAAGCGGACAAAGCGAGGCAGAACGAACGACGTTTGCCCGCATTCCTGAATGGGCCAATGCCAACGTTGCCGGACTCGGCAAGTACGCCACCGCGGTTGCCCTTGCCGCCAATCAAGGATGCCAGGCCGACTTCGCTTCCCGATCGAGTGCCGAATAATATCGGCGGAGCCGAACCGCAACTGCCTGCCCGAACCGAGTTGCCAACCGGACCGTTGACGAAGATCGAACGACGAGATCCGAATCTGCCTGCTGAATTGCCAATCCTGAGCACAAAGCCGGTGCCCGATCGTGCGCCGCTTGCCGATCCAACCGTCGAGTTCACGGCCCAGAGCGTCATCAGCCCTAGCCTGCCGCTGCGAACCGAGCCCACGGGTTTTATCCGCATCAATCTTCCCGATCCGTTCGAACACGCCGACGCCGCCAAGCCTCGCACGCCTGTGGTCGAGAACCCGAACCGCTCGCTGGGCAACCCGCCGCCACCGCGCTAACACGCGCCTACACCCGACTCACGAGTTCTCTACATGCGTGCCATTCAGCTGGAACAGCCCGGCAAGTTCCGAACTATCGACATTCCCGAAGCCGCCAAGCCGGGGCCGGGCGAGGCGCTCATTCGCGTTCATCGCATCGGCATCTGCGGGACCGACATCAGTGGCTACCTCGGCAAGATGCCCTTCTACAGTTACCCGCGAATTCCGGGGCATGAACTCGGGGTCGAGGTTCTTGCCGTAGGCTCGGGCGTCGAGAATATTCGCGTCGGCGATCGTTGCTCGGTCGAGCCGTACATGAACTGTCAGGAGTGCTTCTCCTGCAAACGAAACCGGCCAAATTGCTGCGAGAACCTGCAGGTTTTGGGGGTTCACATCGATGGTGGCATGAGGCCACAGTTCATAGTTCCTGCTCGCAAGCTGCATCCTTCGGGCAAGCTGACGCTCGATCAGTTGGCACTCGTCGAAACCCTCGGTATCGGTTGTCATGCCGTCGATCGCGGTGGCCCACAGACGGGGGACCACGTGCTCGTGGTTGGAGCCGGGCCGATTGGGCTTTCCGTGATCGAGTTCGTCAAGCTCACAGGAGCGACGATCACCGTGCTGGATATGAACCAGAAGCGGCTCGACTTCTGCAAGAACACGATGGGCGTTGCGAACACGATCACGATGACCACGCCCGAGGCGGCTCTGAAGGAAATGCACGCCGTCACGAATGGCACGCTCTATCCGGTCGTGTTCGATGCCACCGGCAGCACGAAGTCGATGAGTGGGGCCTTCGAGTACGTCGCGTTCACAGGCCGAATTGTGTTAGTGGGCATCGTGACCGACCCGGTCAGCTTCCCGGATCCGCTGTTCCATCGACGCGAGATGACGATCCTGGCCTCGCGAAACGCCATGCCTGCGGACTTCCGCCGCATCATCAATCTGATCGAAGAAGGCAAGATCGACACGCGGCCGTGGATCACGCACCGCACGCCATTCGATGGGCTGATCGACGTGTTCCCGTCCTACACGAAGCCGGAGACCGGCGTGATCAAAGCGGTCGTGGAATTGAGTTGAAAGTAGTAGGCACACTCCGTGTGCCTACTACTTTGCTCGCCGTTCAACCGCGTTAATCCCAGTGCAAGCCTCCCGGTGATCGGAGCGAAGCGCAGGCCACCGGTTGCGTGAATCCCCAAACGATCGACTCCGAATGGGGTCGCAGAGAGCCGATCTCTGACTTCGGCAAATCGTTGCTCCGCGGGTCCTTACCGGCAGCTGATTAGTTCGCCACCATTTGCTTGGTCCAGGTTTCGACAAAACGCCCACCAGTTGCCCCGGAAAACTCATTGCGCCGAATGCCCAGGCCGAGTTCGATCGAGATTACGGCGAGGGGAATGCTGAAATGTCTCGTGCGTGGGGCGAATATTTTTCGGGATCGCAGAAAAGTCATAAATGGCTGAATATCAGCAGCTTATGGCGATGGTCGGCTCTGGGATTTTCAATGGGACTTGGGGAACTCTGCTATTTGGTTGTCGCTCTACTGCTCGGGTCGAGGCTCGCGGTCAATTCAGAAATAGAACCTTGGCGGCCTGGCCCTTCCGCCGGTGCAGAATGGATGGCAAACCAAGAAATGAAAAATCGGAGTTTTTTCTCTCGCTTTTTGGTTTTGCCGAGTGTATAAGGGACATTACGTCCATTTCCTTTTCATTTTTTTTGCTCGAGGAGATCAGTCATGCGATCGAGTCTGAGTGTGTACCGTCAGCGCAAGGCATTTACGCTGATCGAGTTGTTGGTCGTGATCGCGATTATCGCGATCCTCATCGGTCTGTTGTTGCCAGCGGTCCAGAAGGTCCGCGAGGCCGCCAATCGAATGTCCTGTTCCAATCAGTTGAAGCAGCTAGGCCTCGGCTTTCACAACTACGCCGGTGCGAATCAAGACCAGATCATTCCGCAGATGAAGCTGACTAACACGAGCAGCACTGCCAAGTACCAGACGTTCTTCCATCTGATGCTGCCGTACATCGAGCAAGACAATGTGTACCGGCTAGCCAACGGCTACAATTACTGCTATGAAAACAATACACACTTGCAGGTCATCAAGACCTACCTGTGCCCTTCGGACTCCAGCCACGCGCGTGGCCGTCGTCAGTGGACGGATCAGGGCGGTTGGGCGGTGACGAGCTATTCCACGAACTATTTCGTGACGGCTCATGACGGACTTTCGGGCCAACCTATGCGAACGTATGATCCTACCGTGGGCTGGTGGACGACCGTGTCGAGCTATGGCATCGGCAACATCCCGGACGGCACCTCGAATACGATCGGTATCCTCGAGCGAATTGGCTCGCAAACCCGCCACAACTGGGCTCCTCTCTGGGCGCATCACAACGACGGCACCCACTTCGGTTGGAACCAGTGGGCCAGCAGCTACGGACCTTGGACCGGCAATGCTCCCCAGAACTATCTGCCATTGGTTGGTGTGAAGTCGGCAGGTACCGGTGCATCGCCTCCGATTATTGCTCACCCGTACTACCCTAGCTCCATGCACTCCAGCACCGTTCAGGTCGTGATGATGGACGGTAGCGTTCGTGGCGTATCCGGTGGTATCAACGGCAACACCTGGCGAGCCGTTATCCTTCCGGCCGACGGCGCAGTGATTTCCGCCGATTGGTAAGCTAGTTTGGTCTGCCACACGTACCATCGGCACTTCACAACTCTGAATTACGGGGTGAGAAGTGCCGATGGTTTTTTCTTCCTACTCTCTCGCTTTCTTCAGGAGCGCATCGATGACGACCAACCGGACCGGCAAATTTTTGGCACTTCCAGCCCTTGTATTCAGTTCCCTTCTCTTTCTTGCTGGCTGCGATAGCTCATCTGGCGGGGGAAAGAATGGAGTCAGCGGCAAGGTGACACTCGATGGCAAGGCCGTCGCGGGCAGCGTGATCTTCGTCGGCAGCGATGGCAAAGAGGTTCCCGTCTTGATCAAGACCGATGGGACCTACAGTGTCGATCTTCCGTCCGGCAAGTACAAGGTGGCCGTCCGCTCGCTCGGCATGCCTACTATTGGAACTGGCAAGGTTCCGGCGGCTGGGATGAGCGCTGGCGAGACTGGTGCCTTTGCACCCGTCAAGTACAACGCGGTTGATAATGGCATGTCATTCGACCATGCTGGCGGCAAGCAAACGCACAATATCGAACTCAAGCCATAACACGGACAGGGTTCAGATGCAGGGGGATGCCATTCGGCATCCCCTTTTTTATGTTCCGAGACACCTCGGTGAACGCGACAGGCTCCATTCTTCTTGACCCCGAAGGGGGTCAGAGAAATTAGCCGGTGGTCGAGCGTGAGCGAGACCACCGGTAGCCCGGATTCCCAACCCACCGACCCCGAAGGGGTCGCAGGACATTTCCAAGAGCAAAACTTCGATCCATGCATCAGCGTTCTATGACCCGGTGGTCTCGCTGGCGCTCGACCACCGGCTAATGTCTGAGACCCCTCCGGGGTCAACACGGAAAAATTCGTCTGTCGCGTCCAGCGAGAAGTGTCATTATCTCTCGCGATAAACGACCGGGGCCGCGATCAAGCCGCCCGTACCCAACTCATTCACAATCTCCCGCGTACACCACAAACTGATGCGATTATCGCCCGCCTTGAGCGCGGACGAGATGTCGAACGAGGCCGGCTGGCAGTAGCCCGCGAACGTGTCTTGCTTCATTCCTTTGGCATCCGCTTGTGTGATGTGCTGGCCGTTCACGAACACCTTCACCCGGCCATCCGTGGCACCGATCCAGAGGTAGGTCTTCTTTCCAGCAGACGCTTTTGGCAAGTTCACGCTCGTCCGATACCACACCGATCCCATGTAGTTGTGCATCCCCAGGGCCGACCAGGTATCGACGGCCACGTCGGTCGTTTTCCAGTCTTTGTCCGCGAAATCCGCCTTGGCCCAGCCGTTCGCCTCGCCCTTCTTGTCCTGATCCTTCTGGTACTTCCACGTTCGCATGGGCGGCTTGGTTAGCACGTCGAACTTGCTGGCGATCCGGGCCGCGTCCTCGTGCGTCTCTTTGTAGAACGCATCGAAATAGCGAACGTTCAATGTGTTTTTCCCGGTCCAGCCCATGCGGGCGAAGGCATATTCCGCCTGATACTGCTCGCCCAGGTCGATCAACAGATCCCGGTATTCGGACACTTGGTTTGCCAGCGTTCCCCACTCCCCGGCCGCCAAATCGCGGCGCATTTGCATAAATTTTTCGAACAACGTGAGCGACCAGGAGGCCAGTTGAACGCGCTCGCGTTCCCGCCTGGTGCCACTGGCCTTCTCCGCCTTGTCGATGAACTCCCGTGCTTGCTTCAGCCGTTCGGGGGTCCAGCGGCGAAGATAGCCGAACCCGCAACCTGCGTATTCGGGCGTCTTCACCCAGCAATCGTCGATGAAGTGCCAGTAGCTTGCCATCTCCTTGCCGGCTCGTCCGTAAAACTTCGCGTGCAGTTCATCGATGATGTTTTTGGGGTCTTGCGTGGTGTCCCAGGCCATCCGCAGTCCCAGGTAGTGTGCGTGCATGCAGGTTTCGAAATTCGCCAGGGTTTCCGGCTGCCAGTATTTGCACTTGCCATGCTTGTAGATGAACGGAATGTCCACGGACCACTTGCCGATCATCGGGTTCGGTGCAGAAACCTCGGCCAGGTAGAACGCGTAGAAGTAGAAACTCGTGGCCTCGACCTTGGCCGCCCAACCTTCAACCAGGCCGCGAAAGGTCTTATTGTTGGGCTCGCCATCGTCCGTCATCGGCTGAGCACGGCTAAATGTAATCGGGGCGATTTGCG
This sequence comes from Gemmataceae bacterium, assembly GCA_009691845.1. GTDB lineage: Bacteria > Planctomycetota > Planctomycetia > Gemmatales > Gemmataceae > SIAJ01. The sequence goes on along the minus strand of SIAJ01000014.1, from coordinate 26,956 downwards.
GAACGATGGACGCGTGAACCTTCTCACGCACCGGTGCCCGCGTGTAATCGGCATAGGCCAACATGCCGAACTTCAGATCCGCATGCGACGCGCTCACTTTGGTGGCCACCCGATTGGCGAGCACCATGAGACGATCGGCCTTGGCCACGCAATTCAGGATCGGATCCAGATCGCCCGCGTCCAGCTTCGCATCGTCGGATTCGTCCCAGCTCGCCCCGTCGTCCGGCGAGAGCGAATACGTCTTGAGTTCCGGGTCCTTCTTCAAGGCGTCCAGGCACGCATTCGACAACGCGTCGGCTACGAGCGGGTGCGTCCACTTGATCAGATGGTCGTGCGGCTTGCCGTTAATAATCGCCTTGATTTCTGGGTGTTTCGTACGCAATTCCTTGGGAACGGCGAACTCGATGTTGTGCCCGGCTGAAATGGCCAAGCCTCCGAGCCGATTACGGCGGCCGAAGTTGCTGTCGCAGTACCACAGGCCTCGGTAGATCGTCGCCGGCCCGGAACTCAGGTCTTGCTGCTGAATTTTCAGCGTGGGAAATGTTGGCAACACTTCTCCCATGGGGCCAGGGATGTACCAACGGCACCCGAGTTGATCGAGCAGCGTGTAGATGGCGTAACTGGTGGCCAGGTCCGATTCGCCACTCAGGGCAACGCCGGTCTCGGAAGCGACGATCCGGAATCCCTGAGCGTAAGGAAACGCCTTCGTAGGCTTGGCCGTCGCCAGTTCACCGATCAGAATGGGCAATCGGGCATCGCCCTTTGGCTGCGGCCCAATAACGATCGGCACGGCCACGCCGCTGACGCGTTCGAGAATCGCGGCCAAATCGCGAACGGACTCCCGCAAACGCCGGCGATTGTCCTCCACTTTCGTACTCGTCCAAACCGAGGCAGGCTCCGGGGCCTTCGCCGCATCGTCCATCACGCGGGCGGAAGCAAAAATGGCGGCCGTCGCTTTGCCGTCGTGAACGAGCACTGCATCGCCGGCGACGAGAGGGGCAGCAATGAAGAGGCACGCAACAGAAGTGAGAAAGGTGCGAAGCATGAGGGATTCCTTGCGCTGGTGGAGCGACGGTAGTTCGACTGCGAAGGATTCTTACTCCCTCGCACGGTTTTGGCGAGGGGCAGAGGTGTTGCAGCGCGTGGGCGTTCGCTCCGCGAACGTGAGGGTCGACCTCTGCTCTGATACGCTACTTCTCGAGGTCTCGTGTGCCCTCACGTCCGCGGACCGAATGTGCATTAATCCTTAAATGTGGCGGTAGGTCTCCAGGCGTGCCGATAGGATCGCCGGCAAGTGCCACGAAATCATTTGGAACAGGCCTGGAGGCCCATTCCCACATAGGTTCGTCCGCAACCTGGAAGCGAACGTCCACAATCACCGAATTAATCCAACCACGAACGCGGATAACTCGGATCGTCCATCTCAACCGCTTGCCGCGTCACGCCAAGCGGCCGGAACGTATCGACCATCACCGCCAGTTCGTCGGTGCGTGTCATCTCGCGGCTGGCGACAATCGTACCCGGGTGCGGGCCGTGCGGGATGCCTCTTGGATGCAGCGTGAACGATCCTTCCTCCACGCCGCGTCGGCTGCCGAACTTTCCGCGGACGTAGTACAGCACTTCATCCGATTCGACGTTCGAGTGCGCGTAGGGCACCTTGATCGCGTCCGGGTGCGTGTCGAGCATTCGCGGTGCGAACGTGCAGACGACGAAGCCATTGGTTTCAAACGTCTGATGAATCGGCGGCGGTTGATGGACCGTGCCCGTGATCGGCTCGAAATCGTCCGCGTTGAACGTGAACGGATAGACCATGCCATCCCAGCCGACGACGTCGAACGGATGATTTGCCATCACGTAACGCGTGAGCCGTTCGCCATCCTTGATCAGAATCGGCGTGTCGTGTTCGCGATCGATCACATTCGTTTCGCGTGGCCCGAGCAAGTCGCGCTCCGCGAATGGTGCGCCCATGCGGAACTGGCCATCGGGGTTCAGATAACGCGGGGGGAAACCGAGATTGCCGACCGCCTCGATCACGAGCAGATCGGGCTTGCTCCCCGCGTCGAACTCGAGCTGATAGGTCGTGGTGCGCGGAATGACGACGTAGTCGAAGGGCCGAATGGGAACGATGCCGAACATCGTGATCAAGCGGCCGCTGCCGCGATGAACGAAGACGATCTCGTCGGCCGAGACGTTGCGGAACAGTTCGGCCTGTGGCTCGCTTGGCCGACAACGGGACATCACAACGTCGGCATTGGCGAACAAAGGCACACGTCCCGTTACCGGGTCGCCTTTTGCCGGCATGGCCCCGCTTTTCGTATGGACGTGCCGGAGTGGAAGGTCGGCAACCGTTTCGACCTTGATGCGTCCGGCAGGCTCGACGGATTTCACCCGCGTGGGGGGCTTGAGGTGATAGACGATGCTGTAGGCCCGGCTGAAGCCCTGCGTGGTGACGACTTCCTCGTAGTACAGGCCTTCGCCCTTGTATCCCGGACTCACGCGATGGGCGGTGTGTCGCTTGGGAGGAATCGAGCCGAGACGTTGGTAGTATGGCATAGTTTGGCCTCAAAATATCAATAGATCCCAATGAGTTGGACGGCCGCCGCCCGCTTACTCCGCTTCGCTACGTGCGCGGCTCGGACATTGATGACAGATCGTGCCGAGCGACTATAGGATTTCTCAGCGTCCCCAATCGTTCGATGGTCAATTCCACGATGTCTCCCGGTTTCAACCAGCCGCCAACGGCTTCGGGCGTTAATTCCAGGATACACCCTGTGCCCACGGTTCCGGAACCCAAAACATCGCCTGGTTGAAGTTCGGTGTCGCGGCTGGCATGGGCCAACAACTGCGGCCAGGTCCAATACATGCTGCCGGCCTTACCCCGCGAGTAGACGTTTCCGTTGACCGTGGCCGTCATATCCAGGTGCAGCCGGCCGTCGCGATAGCAGTCCCGCAGATCCGCGAACGGAACCAAACGTGGGCCAAGCGAGGTCGCGAAATCCTTGCTCTTGCTTGGCCCCAGGCCGACGGCCATCTCGGCTCGTTGTAGGTCGCGGGCGCTCCAGTCGTTCATGATCGTGAAGCCGGCCAGGCACTCAAGCGACGAATCGTCCGCCGGCAGATCGCGGGCCCGTTGGCCGATCACGCAGGCTAATTCAAGTTCGTAGTCCAGAGCGGCACTTCCTTGCGGAGCGTGAACGGGGTCGTTGTCGCCGATGATGCAAACGGGATTCGAGAAGTAGAAGACGGGCACTTGATACCATTGCGGCACCATCTCCAGCCCGCGATGGGCCCGACATGTTTTCACATGTTGTTCGAACGCGTAGAAGTCGCGGAGGGAAGCGGCCGTGAATGGAGCAGGCATTGCAACTCTCGCCAAAGTAGTCGGCACTCTCTGTGTGCCGACAAAAACCGTCACACGGAAAGCTGGTGACCGATTGTGTCACGACGCTTCGCGGTTGTAAAAGAATCTTTTCGGCTACAGGCCTCCCGACAGTTCCAAATCATTTAGTGGCACGTGCCAGTGACCTTTCCGGCAGGCCTGGAGGCCTACCGCCACACTTCTTGATTGTTGCACAAGCTCATCCGTGAGAGCAGGCCTTTCGCAGCGCGAAAGGCGACAATCACGCGGAATGTCGTGCCACACCGCGGCCAATCCCACGCTCTCGGCTTTTTGGCTGACATCCCGAAAAAAACCCAAAAATTCCCAAAGTCGAGTTTACCTTCGACCCCTCCAAAATACAGGTCTAGGTAGAAGTTGGTGCCCGTGGACATTCGAGCGGGGGTGGAACAGGATGCAACACTTTGCAACCCAAAAAAGGCATCCTTTGGGCGACCGCCGAGAGGCGTGTCCCAAAATGTCCCGAAATGGGTCGCCTGCCTGCCAAAACGGCGGTCGCCGCACTCACAACTCGCCTTGCCTGTTTCCCCGGCTTGGCTTATAGCCCGCTAGTCGCGCGGAACCCCCCGCGCCCGGAGGTGCTTCCGGTGTTCAAGAAAGTCGCAACTCGAATCGTCTTCTCCCTCCTCGTAGTGGGGGCCTGCGCGTTCGTGTCCGGCTGCCTGTCGGGGGGGCCCAGCTACTTGCCATACCTATTGACTGGCGGGGCCGAACTTCGCACCCACTCGAAGCCAATTGGGCCGGGTTACTTCGCGGACTTCGACCCGAATGCCTATCGCATCGAAATGCGGCCGGGCGTCTGCACCGCGCCGGTTCGTGGAACGCAAGTCTTCATTGCCACCGTCTACGATCGCCAGGGCGTGCCGCGTCGGGCCCGTCGCGTCGAGTGGATGGTCGAAGGCGTCGGCAGCATCATCGAAGTGGACGAGAGCGGCTTTACGCAAGGTCGCGGCATGAAGGTCGACAACAAGTTCGCCTACAGCCAGACCGACTATTTCGAACATAGCCTGAACAAGGGGGGCGACGAATTCACGATTGGCCCAGGGCAAACCTGGTGCGTCGTCTCCGGAGCCATTGAAGGCGAAACCGTCGTCACGGCCTACGCACCTGCCGTTGCCGACTGGAGCCGGAATCGAGCCTATTCACGCATCCAGTGGACCGAGGCGGGCCTGATATTCCCGGCCCCAGTCACGGCCCGTGCAGGCGGCGAGCTGTCCCTGACCACGCGAGTACAGAAGGCCGGCGGCTTGGCGGAAGGCTATCGCGTCCGCTACAAGATTGCCGACGGGCCGGCCGCGGCTCTCACGGCTCGCGGTGGTCCGGTTGATGATGTGACCGAGGCCACGACGACCGTGAATGAAGAAGGCTTTGCTCGCGTGACGATCACACAGCCGTTGCCATCGGCGGGAAAAACTCGCGTCGACATTGAGATCGTGAAGCCGAACCCGGATGACCCGACCAAGTTCACCGTCGTGTCCAAGGGCGAAACGACCGTGACCTGGCAGGAAACCGAGATCGGCGTGAAAGTCTCGGCACCGCGAACGCTTGCCTTGAATCAAGAGGCGATGGTCCGCTACGAACTGAACGACGTGGGCAAGGTCGGTACCAGCGATATCACACTGACGGCCCGAGTGCCCGAAGGGATGGACCTGATCCGCACCGAGCCACGTGCCGTAGTGGACGGCGACACGCTCATCTGGACGATTGCCGCGGCCACGAAGAACAAGCCGGTCCAGGCCATCTATCGTCCGGCAAGGATCGGCTCGGCAACACTTTCGGCTGAGGTACGCACGAAGGACGGCGTCTCCGGGCGTGGTTCGACTTCCGTGAGGGTGATGGAGTCCAAGCTAACCTTGCAACTCGAAGGGCCGAAGTCGGGCACGGTTGGCGAGGCATTGCCTTTCCAGATCCGGATTACGAACGAAGGCCAAACGACTGTGGAGAGGGTTCGCGTCCAGGCTCGATTCGATGACGGCCTCGAAACGGCATCGAAGGCCAAGACCTTCGACGAAACGATTCCCTCGCTGGCAGTAGGACAATCGCGGACACTGCCGTTGCCGCTCTCGGCGAAGAAGAGTGGCAAGCTGACAATCGAAGCCGGTGCGGCTGGGAAGGACAACCTCGAAGCCGTGCCGCAGACCGCGACGATTGACATTCAGGAAGCCGCCTTGGGCGTGACGGCAGTCGGGCCACCACGAGGATTCATCGGCGAGGAAGTGATCTGGCAACTCGTCATCCGCAACACGGGCGAAGTGCCTGTCGAGAAACTCGTCGTGAAGGCCACGCTTCCGCCTGAAGTCCGCTTCGTGAAAGCAACGGATGGCGGCAAGGGAATTGGCCAGCAGGTCGTCTGGGATCTCGGTTCCGCGCCAGGCCGGCAAGAGCGAACAATCGCGATCACGGTGCGTTGCGAGAAGGCCGCGGCGAAAGCGACGCTGTCGGCCAACGTCTCCGGCACGCCATCGGTATCGCTGATCAAGCCGACAACGCTTGGCAGGCCAGCGACGACCTCGATTGAAATCGTCGGCGTGCCTGCCTTGCAGATGTCGTTGACCGATTCGAACGATCCGGTCGGCATCGGCCAGCGAACGACGTACACGATTCGCGTGAAGAACGCGGGAACGATGGCCGCGACCAAGATCGAAGTGGGCGCGGAAGTTCCGGGACTGATGCGGCCGGTCCGTGCTACTGGGCCAGGCGCGCAGGGGAAGATCGAAGGCCAGAAGGTGACATTCCCGATGCTGGCGACGCTGGCTCCGAATGCGGAAGCGACGTTTGTCATCGAGGTGGAAGGGCTAGTTCCAGGCGAGGCAAGATTCCGTGCCGAGGCGAAGAGCCCGGCGCTCAAGCAACCGATCCGTGCGGAGGAACCCACGCGTGTGCTCGGCGGTCCGACTCGAACTGGTGGCGGCGATTTCTGATCTGTAGGGGGAGAACCAACATGACCATGCCACGGCCGACGGAATACAATCGAGAACAAGCGAATTTCTCGCTTCAACGGACCGATTCCGTATCCCTCTACCAACCGGAGCAGGCCAAGCAGGACGACTCTCCCGCCTGGATTATCCCGTTCCCTCGTTCACAAACTGGGCCCATGGACTCACCCGCGATCACGCTTCCGCCGGAACACGAACGGGCTATGTGGAAGCTTTTTCGCGATTTCTTCGACCTCGCAGAGAAGAAGCGGCGCTGGAACCTGGTCGACGATATTCCCTGGGCTGAATGCAACCCGGGCCTGAAACCGGTCGTGGCCGATATCGTTGAAACGTTCTGTGCCGTCGAACTGTTTCTCCCGGACTACTCTTCGAAGATCCTGCCGAAGGTTCGTCACAGCAAATCACGCACGTGGTTTTATGCGAACTGGGGCTACGAGGAAGCCAAGCACTCGATGGCCTTGAATGAGTGGTTGCTCAAGTCCGGAAGTCGATCCGAAGAATACATGGCCGACATGGAGGGCAAGGTCTTCGCCCGTGAGTGGAATCTGCCGCATGACGACCATCTGGCGATGTTGGTGTACTCGATGGTTCAGGAAGAAGCGACGTTTCTGAATTATCGCAATTTACGCAGCCGCGTCGGCGAACTCGGCAGCGACCCCGCTCTCGAAAAGCTCTTGAACTATTTGGCCGTCGACGAGAAGGCACATCATCGCTTCTTTCGCGATTGCCTTCGGATTTACCTGGAATACGATCGCACTGCTGTGATTGACCAACTCAAACGGGTGATGCACGACTTTAACATGCCGGCCATCAACGACCTGTTGGATGAGAGCCAAACTCGATTGGCAGCAATCCGCGAACTCGATCTGTTTAGCCCCGACATCTATTATCGGGAAGTCTATTTGCCGATCCTGACATCTCTCGGCATCAGCCGTCAGGAAATGCGTACGCCCTTGAAAGAGAAGAAATCCCAGAGTTGACGTCTCGGACAAAAGTCGATTTTCCATCGGAGCCGCGACTGTAAGGCACGAATTCGCTGGGTCGCTTCCTCACGGTCGCGGCTCGTCGACCTGTCGCTGGATCATTTCTGAAGCAATTCCAAAGTTGCCCACAAGGATGGATCTTCCGCGAACGGAAAATCGCTATCCGCTCCTGGAGTTTGCTCCCCCTTCTCAAAATCGCGGACCGCGTAGAACATGCCGAGCTTCGGGTACTGCTCGGGATCGAAGCCGGTCAACACATTCGCACTGAGGAAGGCTTCAATTCGATAGCCCGCCTTGGTTTTCTCATATCGGAATGGCACGTCAGACTCGGATACCAATGGGGCATCTCCCAACGCCCGGTGGATTTTCGATTGCACGAACGCGGGCTCATCCTTGCTCGGCCCGCCACCTGCTGCGAGAAAGTGAAACTGGTGGCATGTTCGAGTGCCCCGATGGCCCGTGCGGTCGCCACGGGTGTCGATCCAGAGAGTGATGCCATCGGATTGTCGGGGGCGTGCGACATCGCCGATGGGGAAATTGTCCTTGCCCTTGACGGTGACGGACAGACCGATGCCGGTCTCGTTCCAGCCGAGCCGAACATCGGCAAAGTGGGGAGCACCATCCATGTCCGCGAAAGGATCGATGCGTGTGGCGTCCGGCAAGTCGACGATGGATTCGTCATCGTCGATGGGCATGTTCTTCACATACGGGCACGCGTACTTGAGACGCACCAAAAAGCGATTCGGCAACAGCGGCATCGGCAATGGTCCTTCGAAAACTGTCAACGGATATAAGGCTTCGACATCACTTCTTTTTCACGGGAGGGACTTTGAAGAACTTCTCATCAACCTCGGCCTTCTCGGGCTTCTCAGCAACCAGCGGAGAATTGTCCGCGTAGAGCGCCTTCTGTGTTTTCAGGCGATCGAACAAGGCATGCCGCTTTTCACCATGTTTTGGGTCGTCGGAAAGGTCGGTCAATTCGTCTGGATCGTCCTTCAGGTTGAAAAGCTGGACCTTGTTGATCTTCGGGTACAGGATCAGCTTCCAATCGCCTTCGCGAACGGAGCGCTGGACGTCTCGATACGCAGTGAAGATTATGTCTCGCTTCTGCTTGTTCTCGCCATTGATGACCGCTTTCTGACTAACCCCGTCGAGGCCTTTGGGAATCTCGATGCCAGACAGGTCGCACGCAGTCGGGAAAATGTCGTGCAGATACGCGAAGGCCTGGGTGTTTCCTTTTGGCACGCCGGGACCCGCAACGATCAACGGGGCTTTCATGCTGTGCTCGTACAGGCTTTGTTTGCCGAACAAGCCGTGGCTGCCGATCGCCAGGCCATGATCGGCCGAGAAGATGACGAGGGTGTTCTGGTCGAGTTTGAGTTCCTTCAAGGCGACGAGCAGTCGCCCCATTTGCTCGTCCAGGCCCGAGATGGCGGCGTAGTATTCGTGGAGATGTCTGCGAACCGCGTTCTCGGTGCGTGGCCAGGGGGCAAGTTGCTCGTCGCGGACGAGCAATTCGCCGTTGTTGAACGGATGATAAGGCTTGAAGTTCTTCGGCAACGGAATCGATTTGCGGTCGTACAGCTTGAGGTGTTTTTCGGACGCACCACGCGGATCGTGTGGGTTAGCGAAAGCGAGATACATGCAGAACGGCTTATCCGTCTTGCGCGCCTTCAGGAACTCGATCGCGGGGTCGACGATCTCTTTGCCAGTCTCACCAGAACGACGTTCAGCCTGGTCGTCCTCCAGATACTTGTCGTGATCGAAGACTTTCTGAAGCGCGATGGCCGTGTTGCCTCGTTTGCCATGATGGTAAGTCTCGTAACCGGCCGCCTTGAACGAGCCGGCGAAATTCGGCTGGTCGGCGGTTGCCAGTCCCTTGAAGCGGAAATAAGTTCGGCCGCTCAACAGCATGTTCCGGCTTGGACTACACACGGCTGGCGAGTGGCTGCCGAAGCAATAGGCGTTCTGAAATGTGAACCCGCGTTGAACGAGAGAATCGAGGGTCGGTGTCTTGACGACGGGATGGCCCAAAGCCCCAATCGCATCCGCCCGCATGTCGTCGGCGAAGAGGAAGAGGACGTTGGGCTTGCTTTCCGCACCCGAGGAATGAGCGGCCACAAAAAGAAGACTTAGCAGCAGCCAAGCTGTTCGATGAGGCATCCGTTTCTCCTGGGCTATGGGACCAATTCGTCCCCATTGGTTTCCTTCGAATTTTTAATCCCCATGCGGGTGCCCACCGCTGACCGCTTTGGCCGGCACGTTCAGCAAGCTGCGTTCCAGCACTTCGCGGGCCTTGTCAAACTCCGGTTGCCAGGTGATTTCCGGCTTGCCCGTCAACATACAGTCGCGCAGTTTTTCCAGCGTGTTTCGGGCCATGTGCGGGCACTTGTTGCACGCACAGGTGATGCCCGGAACCGGGTGATAGCGATGCCGAGCGCACTTCGACTCGAGTTGCCAGAGCATGTTCGCTTCCGTGGCCACCAGGAAATCGGTCGGCTCCTTGAACTGGCTCACGTGCTTGATCATGGCCTCGGTGCCACCGATGAAGTCCGTGTGTTCCAGAATGTTCTTCGGACATTCTGGATGCGCGATGGTGATGGCGTTCGGCAATTTCTGCTTCAGCCGCACCAAATCGTGAACGCTGAAAATCTCATGCACCATGCACGAGCCATTCCACAAGATCATTTGCCGAGCCGTGACTTCACTCAAGTAGCGCCCGAGATGTTGATCCGGAACGAACAGGATTTCGTACTCTTCCGGAACTCGCCGGATGATTTCTTCGGCGTTGCCCGAGGTGACGACCCAATCCGAAAGGGCTTTCACGGCCGCGGAACTGTTGATGTACGTGACCGTTTGAAACTTCCGGCCGTTGATGCGGAGCATCTCCTGATATCGTTCCAGTTTGTCGGCGGGGCACGAGTCGGACAGACTGCAACCGGCTTCCAGGTCGGGCAGCAGGACTTTCTTTTGCGGGTTGAGCATCTTCGCGGTTTCGGCCATGAAATGCACGCCGCAAAAAACGATCACAGGGGACAAGACTTTCGTCGCCTCTCGCGCCAGCTTCAGGCTGTCGCCCGTGATGTCCGCGAGTTCCTGGATCTCGCTTTCCTGATAGTAATGCGCAAGAATCGTGGCCCCGATCTTCTTCTTGAGGTTCTTGATCTCGGCAACGACATCGTCCACTACAGCAGTGCTCACACCTGTACTCCTCACGCTTCGTGTGAGGAAAGTCCCACGCGAAGCCAAATCCAAAATTCGTCACGCGGAGCGTGACGACTACTTTGATCAGGGAACCTCGTCGGATCGCCAGACCCGGTATCCGAACCCGTTCAGATCGATGTCCTCGGCCCGATCGCCTTCCGCCGGGGCGCTTCGCTCAAGCGTCAGACGCAGAAACGCCCAGATACTGGCCTTCTCGCCCGTATGATCGTAGCCGTGCATGTCGCTGTCGGCTTCCACCATCCATCGCCACACTCTGCGATCCGTGCCGCTATCGCTGGCTTCTTCCTGCCAGCCCTTCAGTACCCGCTCGCACATCTGAATCGATGCTTTGTAGACTTTCGCATCCGAAAGATGAAGCCGCAATTCGTCTGGTGCCTGTTCGAACTCCACGGCCGGCAATGCCTTGATTGCTTCGAATAGCCGATGTTCCAGGGCCGACGCCCGCCAGGGGGACCACAAATAGTAGGTCAGTCCCGGTCCGTCGAACGTCATGCCGTACAGGTCAATTTTCATCGGTGTTACTCATGGTGATCTCCTCCATCATTCTAAGCCGTCGGGGCAACTCAGACGAGCGAAAGTCCATTTGCGATCTCGTCGCGTATTCGCTCGAATCGTTCCACGCCCACGGACATGCGAATGAGCCCATCTGTGATGCCCTGTCGGAGTTTCTCCCCGGGGCTCTCATATCGATGCGACGTGGTCTCCGGATGGCTGATCGTCGTGGCTACATGTCCGAGCGAAGGGCTGAACGGAATACCCGTGGCCTGACGCATGAAGCGATTGACGGCTTCACGGCCGCCTTTCAGTTCGAAGCAGAGCATGTTGCCAAAGCCCTGGCCGAGAATTCGCCTGGCGACGGTATGATCCGGGTGATCCTCTCGGCCGGGATAGATGACACGGCTGACTTGAGCTTGCCGCGGCAACCAGTCCGCGAGTTGGGCGGCGTTCGCGCACGAAGCCCGCACTCGAAGTTCCAGAGTGGCCAGGCCCCGTTCGCACATCCAGCAGTCGAATGGATGCGCGGCCAAGCCCCAGGTGCTCACGATTTGACTGATGGAAGCGACGAGTGCTGGATCGTTGCCGGAAACCGAGCCAAGCGAAAGATCGGAGTGCCCGCCGATCATTTTTGTCAAACTCTCCATGACCAGATCGGCACCCTGTTCAAGTGGCCGAACGAGCACCGGAGTTGCAAACGTGTTATCGACAACCAGCTTGGCACGATGAGCATGTGCAATCTCCGCGAGTTTGGGAAGATCGGGCGTGCGACAGAGCGGGTTCGACATCGTCTCCGCGTAAAGAACTCGAGCAGGCTCCGCGAATGCTTTGCGAACCGCTTCGAGATCGCTCACGTTCACGCTGGTTGTCTTCACACCGAAACGATTGAGTTCTTCGCGAAGGAGTTTGGTCGTTCGTCCATACAGGCTTTCGCTGGCGATGACACGATCGCCGGCCGAGAGCGTACCGAGAAAGCAAGCACTCAATGCTGCCATCCCGGACCCGCAAACGATCGTCCAGCGAGCCGCTTCCAGTTGGCTCAGTTTGGCGGCAAGTGAGGCAGCATTCGGATGCCCGTCACGCGAGTAGATAAAACCCGGTTCCGCACCGTTCATCACTCGATCGAGCGCGTCCAGATCCGGAAAATTGTAGACGGAACTCTGGTAGAGCGGAGGGACTAAGGGCGAGCATGGCCCGAGCAGTGGATCGGTCATTGCGTGCTTCCGATGGACATGGGACTCATTGTAGTCTTTCGTCGCCAGGAGGTCCGACGGCGTTCCCTCAACCGAATTCTTGAAACTCGCCTGAAATGCATAAGGTAATCCCGGTCAGATACTTTCTTCATCGCTCACTTCGAGGGCGTTCACCGATGTGCCGACTTCTCTCCCTCGCCATCACACTTGTTCTGTTTGCTTCCGCGCACGCGAAAGACCCGCTGCGTTTTCTCCCCGAATCGACGGACGTCGTTCTGAAGGTTGAGAAGCCGCGGGCTCTGGTCGAAGCCATCCTGAAGCACGACCTTGCCAAGGAGGGACAGAACCTACAAATTGTTCGCGATTTTCTCGACGGGGCCAATGCCCGCAAGGTTTTCCAACTGCTTTCCCACTTCGAAAAGGAACTGGGTGCCCCATGGCCCGAGCTGATTGACAAGCTCATGGGCGATGGCATCGCGGCCGGTTTGAACTTTGGTTCCAACAACGCCCCGGCCACTTTGATCTTGCAGGGTCAAGATGAAAAGGTCGTCGCAAAATTCATGGACCTCGGATTGGCCCTCTTCGAGGAAGAACTCGCTCAACAGGGCGTGAAGGAGAAGCCCGCACGCAAGACCTATGCCGGCGTCGAGGTGGTTCAACTCGACAAGGAGCTGCTGGTCGCTCGCATGGGCGATGCATTGGTCGTGGCGACCAAAAGCGAGGCGATGAAGTTGGTCCTCGATCAGAACGAGGCGAACGCCAAGAATCCGAAAGCCAAGAACGCAGCCACCGGCCGGGCACCGGTCGAAACGAAAAAATCGCTTCCGGGCAATCCACACGCCTGGCTGTGGGTCAACATGAAGCCGATCAAGGAACTGCCGCAGGCGAAGGACCTGTTCGCCACGCCACGCAACGAGGTGATTCTAACTCTCATCGCGGCGGGGTATCTGGATGTCGCTCGCCGCTCCGACTATATCGCTGCCGGCCTCTATCACGACGCGGGGGATTTTCGCATCTCGCTCCGCATGCCGGCTGGCCGCGAAGGGATGGCCACGGACGTCGAACTTCACTTGCCCCGCGATCCAAAGGTGGGTGGTTCGCTCCCGCTGCTGGAGCCAAAGGGTGTTGTCTTTAGCCACAGCTTCTACCTTGACCTCGACACGTTATACAAAAAGCGCGAAGAAATCTTCCCGCCGCAGTCGGCCAAGGATTTTGAGGAAGGCGAGAAGCAAATCTCGCGGGTTCTGTTAGGCACAACCTTGCCGAAGTTCTTGAGTCAGGCTGGTGTTCACTATCGTCTCGTGGCTTTGCAACCGGAGAAAGTCGAGAGCTACAAGACTGAACCAAGCCAGCGGCTACCCGCGTTTGCGATCGTCATCTCGATGCGTGAACCAGGATTCGCCAAGACCATGACCGGTGTGATTCGAGCAGCAGTCGTTGCGCTTGGCCAACAAGTCTCGTTGCGTTCCTGGGATGAAGAAATCGCCGGGATCCAGACCTTCGGCTACTCGTTCCCCGAAAAAGGCAAGTTCACGGAGGATCCCCAGGGCTATCGGTTCAATTACCAGCCAACCATCGGCGTGGTTCAAGATCAGTACGTCATCGCGTCGAACAAAGGCATCTTCAAGGAACTCGTTGGCCTGATTCAGAAGGAAGACCGGACCAAGCCGATGAGCCAGAACATGCAGATGCGCGTTCATGCGAATGGCCTCGGCTACTACCTCTATGGCTCGCTTGAACAGACCCTGGCCGGCGTGATCGTGGGTCAGGGACTGAAAGTTGGCGAGGCCAAACTGCAAGCGGAAGCACTGTTTGCCTACTTGCAGAAGCTTGGCTCTGTTTCGATCGAAAGCGATTACGGACCAAAGGAATTTCGCTTCGACTTGGTTTGGAAGACGAAGAAGTAACCCCAATGTAGCCCGCACACTCCGTGTGCGGGGGTCGGCACACAGAGTGTGCCGTCTACAATTTTCGCAAACACTCGGTTCTCTCATGGCCAAGACACTCGATCCACAGACCGCCTGGAAGCTGTATTCTCCGGGCGCCGCGAATCCGTGGGACCTGAAGAAGGTCGGCCACGTTTTCCGCCGGGCCGCGTTCGGCGCTTCTTGGGCGGACTTGCAGGAAGGCCTGAAGCTTGGCCCGCAGCCACTTATCGATCGGCTGCTTAAGGGGGGTGAGCCATCGCCGCTCTACGATGCCGACACGGAGAAATTCCTCACGGAGGCCGCCCGCAAGTTTAATGCGGGACCACAGGCCTCGGCCTGGTGGCTCTATCGAATGCTCCACGGCGGCAACCCGCTACGGGAGAAGTTGGCCCTTTTCTGGCACAATCATTTCGCCACCAGCAACGCGAAAGTTCAGAACGTTGGCTTCATGGTCGGCCAGTACGAATTGATGTACCGACATGCGTTGGGCAAGTTTTCGGACATGCTGCAAGGCATCTCCCGCGACCCGGCCATGATGATTTGGCTCGATACTGTCCAAAGCAAGAAGGGCGAGCCGAACGAGAACTATGCCCGCGAGTTGATGGAGTTGTTCTCGCTCGGCATCGGCAATTACACGGAGAAAGACATTCGCGAAGCCGCCCGAGCCTTCACGGGCTGGGAAATCCAGGACGGCAAGTTCCGCGAGAACAAGAGCCAATTCGATGCCACCGAGAAGAAGGTCCTCGGCCAAACCGGCAACTGGACTGGAGGCGACATTGTCCAGATCTGTCTCGAACAAAAGGCGGCCCCGAGGTTCATCGTTCGCAAACTCTATCGTTTCCTGATCAACGAGGCCGACGCTCCTTCGGACGACTTGATCGAACCACTCGCCAAGCAATTCCAGAACGGATACGATTCCGGCAAGCTGGTCGAGACGATGCTGCGTTCGAATCTATTCTTCAGCGAGCACGCCTATCGTGGCCGAATCAAGAGCCCGGTCGATTACGTGCTCGGTATGGCACGGGCGCTGGAATCGAAGATGGGTACGCAGAACTCGGCCGTGAACTTGACGACGGCCCTCGAAACACTCGGCCAGAACGTGTTTCATCCGCCCTCGGTCAAGGGCTGGGACGGCGGCCAAACCTGGTTGAACGGGCAGACCCTGCTCTTCCGCCAGAACTTCGGACTCGAACTCGCCCGCCGACCCTCGGGATACAAGGAACCTGCCACGGCATTCGTTCTCGCAAAAGCTCACGGCAAGAAGACTGGCGAGGAACTGGCCGAGTTCTTCTTGCAGCTCTTCCTTCAGGGTGACGTGCCGGCCGAGACACGTACGCGGATCTTCGAGTACGCGAAGTCTTCCACAAAGCAGAAGTTGCCGTCCTACTGGACCGAACAAGATGTGGCCGAGCATCGCGTGATTAGCCTGTGCCACTTGGTGATGACGTTGCCTGAATACCAGGTGGATTGAGAATAAACCTGCATGCGAACTACGGAGAACTAGAAATGAATACTCGTCGCGACTTTCTGAAGTCCTCCTCTCTCATCGGCATCGGTGCCACGGTGCCCACGTTTCTCGCCCGCACGGCATTCGCGGCACCCGATGCCGCGAAGCCTGGCGCAAAGGACACGATTGTCGTCGTCGTCCAGCTCACGGGTGGCAACGACGGCATGAATACGGTCATTCCGTTCGCCGACGAGTTGTATGCCAAATATCGGCCAACCATCAAGATTCCGACCGAGCAAGTCAAAAAGCTCAACGACAAGGTTGGATTGCACCCGTCCCTTGACGGCCTGGCGGGCTTGCACGAGGACAAAGCCCTCTGCGTCGTGCAGGGCGTTGGCTACCCGAATCCGAGCCAATCGCATTTCCGCTCGATGGACATCTGGCACGCGGCCAGCACGGCGGAGTCGCTCACCGAAGGCTGGGTCGGCAAGGCACTGAAGTCAATGAACGTGCCGGCCTTCCATGTGGCTGGCGGAAACGAATCGGCCCCACTTGCTCTTAATGGTTCGCCGGCCCGCGTGCCGTCGATCACATCGATCGCGGACTTCCAACTGAAGATGGCCGACAAGGCCGGCAAGGCCGTCATCGAAGGGGCGGCGAAGTCCGGTGGCAAACCCGGTCTGCTCGACTTCGTTCAGAAGACCGCCTTGAACACCTATGCCAGCAGTCAAAAGCTCCAGGAGATCGGCAAGAACTACGAGCCGAAGACTCCGTACCCTGCAACCGGCCTGGCCAACCGCTTGAAACTCTGTGCCCAACTCATCGATGCTGGCATGGGCGCTCGCGTGTTCTATGTGTCGATCGACGGCTTCGACACACATGCCAATCAAGGTGCGAACATCGGGACACACGCGAACCTATTAGCCGAGGTATCAGGTGCGATCACCGCCTTCTACAAGGATCTTTCTGCACGCGGGCACAAGGATCGGCTCATGATCATGACCTTCTCTGAATTTGGCCGACGAGCCAAGGAGAACGGCTCGAAGGGGACCGACCACGGCTCTGGGGCACCCATGTTCCTGGTCGGCGGCAAGGTAAAGTCTGGCGTCGTCGGCGATCACCCGAACCTGAATGAACTCGAAGACGGTAATCTCAAGTTCGGCATCGACTTCCGTCAGGTGTATGCCTCGATCCTCGATAAGTGGCTCGGCGTTTCGAGCAAGGAAGTGCTCGGAGGCGTTTACAAAGGCGTGGAGCTACTTTCTTGATCTAGGCGAGCCGAGCGGCGTAAGCCGCCGGGTGATGTTGCTTCACCCGGCGGCTTACCAACCTTACTTTTTCAACTGCCACTTCTCATCAAAGAACCCTGCCGCGGCGATCTTCCCTGGCAAGCGCGAGGTCATCGGCGTGGTCGCATCCACGATCGCGTAGTCGGGCAATTTCGGCACCTGCCTCGCATTGTTCAGGTAATCGTACTCGCGGAAGGTGAAGCCGCTGTTGAGCACAACGTATCGCTTCGGATTCAGCGGATTCGGATAGATCAACACAGGCGCATGCGTTGCTGAGAACTTCTCGCCGTTCACTTCCACGCCGTCCTTTGTCCACTTGATCGGCAGCTTGTCCGCAATCTTGGCTAAAATCGCGTTGCTGCTCGGATCGCCCCAGAGGATCAGATTGCTGGCTGCGATGTCCGCCTCGGTGATGTCCTTGTCATCTTTCGTGAGTGCCTCGCCGCGGAACTGCTGCCGCCAGTGCGTGATCGCGTGCTTCATCTCGTTGGCAGTCCATTTCCCGGTCGCCTCGGTCCAAGCCTGGCCAGTCGGCCGGACCATGATGAAGCGATCCAGAAACGCATCGTCAATCGGCCCTTGCAGGCCATGCCGTTTTCGCAACTCTCCGTCCAGTGAAGGAACTTCGATCCAGCCTTGTGGGCCTTTCTGCCAGTGCGAAGTCCACGAGCGGTCCGATTGCGGCTTGGCCTGGCAGATTGTGCCATTACGTCCATCGAGGGGCTTGTCGTCCGGAGGAAAATGGACTTCGAGCGGCTTCGTGGAATCGAAGGGACTGCTTCCCGATGGCATCGATAGCGTGAGTGCGGTCACGCCCTTCGCCCGCACGATGACCCTGTTGTTCGCGAACTCGGCCTCGACTCTCGCAGCTTCCCAGTGTTGTTCCATCGCATCAACCGTCACCCAAAAGCTGCGATTGTACCGCAGGGTGTAGGTTTGAAACTTCACTTTACGAGGCAATGCATCTCGCCCCTTGGCAGCAATCGCGTCGATTCGACGATCGACTTCTTTCTTCGCCTCCGGGTGATAACTGTGCCCAGTCTTCGGGCCAATGATGTGCGTCAGTTCCATGCCTTCCTTCGTCAAGGCTCGAACCATCACGTCGGCGGCTTGCTTCTGACTGTCGATTTCGCCACTGTAGGCCACCGTGGGCAAGTTGAACAAATTGACCGCATAGTCCGGGCAATCGTACATATGCCAAAGCTTCTTCTCGTAGTCGGTCGGTTGAACAGTCTCCTTTTGGAAAACCTTCAAGAACTCGGCCGTTTCCGAGAAGCCCGCACCCGGGGCGGCAGCACACCAGAGGTCGGGATAGTGCACGGCGAACTGCCAGGCGGCCGCTCCACCCATGCTGAAGCCACGTATCACCACGCGGCTCGAATCGATCGCATAGTTCTTCTTCACGTCCTCCATCGCCTCCATGCAATCAATCTCGCCGGCAAGTTTGTTGGCGTTGCAATAGCGGCCATACAGGTGAAGCACGAACGCATCCTTCGGCACGAACTGGCCGGGGTTCCTCATGCGGTCATTCAGGAAGTTCAGTTCGCTCAATGTTTCGCCGCGACCGTGGCACCAGATATCCAGCCGATGCTTTCGGGCCGTTCCGGATTGATACGATGCCGGCACGACGAGACCGTAGGGCTGAACCGAACCATCGATCCGGGAAATGTAACCGCGAACGATTAGGCCTTTGTCGGCAGGCCAATTCGACTGCTTACCCGCAAGAATCTTCGCCCGCAACAGCCCCGCTGCCAACAAATCGCGTGCGATCGGCACCTCTTTCTTGGCGTCGAAGATCTCGTCGTACGTGAGTGCATAACGCACGGCATTGTGAAAAATCTGGACATCGGGCAAGCGTGCGAGCAACGCAGGTTGGGCCTTGATGGCTTCGCGAGTCGCCTCGATTTCCTTCGCCAGGGCATCGACGCCCTTCTGCAATTCACTCTTGGAGTTGGCGTCAACCGGGTCCTTCGGCAACGGCGGAACTCGACGAACGTTGTCCGGGATGTTGTCGGCTGGGCCATCGGCCACGGCCCACGGCGAAAACGCGAGCATCAGAGCCGCGACTATGCTGGAACGCATGAAATAACCCCCGTTGATGAAGGAATGACGCTACTCTGTTTACTCAGAAAGCGTTATACTGACCTAATTCATGTTCCCTAATGTCGACACGAGTTCCCCTCCTCGATGCCCATGCCGACCGACCCCCCGCCCGCACTCGACGACCCTTCGCTCTATTTGAACCGCGAACTTTCCTGGCTCGAGTTCAATCGTCGCGTCCTGGACGAGGCGAAGGATCCACAGGTTCCGTTGCTCGAACGCCTGAAGTTCCTGGCGATCTTTTCGGGCAATCTCGACGAGTTCTTCATGGTCCGCGTTGGCGGCCTGATGCAAAAGGCTCACGCGGGAATATTGCGATCTTCGGGTGCGGATCGCATGGTGCCTTTCGAGCAGTTGGAACGCATTTCCCAGACGGTCGGCGAACTGGTGCCGGAGCAGTATCGCATTCTTACGGACGAGGTGCTGCCAGCTCTCGAACAGGAAGGCATCATCCTTCGGCGTGGAATCAGTGACCTCACCGAACTCGAACTGACGCACCTTCGCGACGTGTTCAGCAAAGACGTGTTTCCGGTTCTGACTCCGCTCGCCATCGACCCTGGGCATCCGTTTCCGCATTTGGCCAACAAGTCCTTGAACCTGGTGGTCGTTCTGGAACGGCCCAAGCATCCGGACAAGTTGTTCGCGGTCGTGCAGGTCCCGGCCGTGTTGCGTCGGTTCGTGCAACTGCCAGCCGAGAAGGGCTTCGTCTATGCGCCGCTCGAGACCGCGATACGGATGCATCTCGCAGATTTGTTCCCCGGCATGACCATCGATCACGCGACCATGTTCCGAGTCACGAGGGATAGCGAATTTGAAATCGACGACGACGAAGTGGAAGATTTGTTGAAGGCGATTGAAGAATCGGTGCGCAAACGTCGCCGAGGAACCCCCGTCCGCCTGGAAGTCGAAGCCGATGCGCCCGACGAAGTCGTGCAGTTTTTGACCACTTCGCTCGAGCTGGACTCGGCGGCCGACGTGTTCCGCATTCCGGGAATTCTCGACCTGACGAGCTTGTTTCAAGTTCACAGTTTGCCCGGCTACCCGCACCTGCGCGATCCGGAACACGTGCCCCAGTCGGTCGCAGACTTGACGAACGTGCCGAGCATCTGGGGTGCAATTCGCGCCCGCGATATTCTCGTGCACCATCCGTACGAATCGTTCAACCACGTCGTTGAATTCATCGAGACGGCGGCCACGGACGATCGCGTGCTCGCCATCAAGCAGACGCTCTATCGCACCAGTTCGGACTCGCCGATCGTGCGGGCCTTGCAGCGTGCGGCCGATCGCGGCAAGCAAGTCACGGCCGTCATCGAACTCAAGGCCCGCCTCGATGAGGAACGCAATATCCTATGGTCGCGAGAGCTTGAAAAATCGGGCGTCCATGTCGTGTTCGGCTTCGTTGGCCTGAAGACGCACTGTAAGGTTGCCCTGGTGGTGCGACGAGACGACGACGGTATTCGCAGGTATGTTCACCTTGGCACCGGAAACTACAATCCGCAAACGGCACGCACCTACACGGACCTCGGCTATTTCACGGCCAATCCGGATTTCGCAGACGATGTGTCTGCGCTGTTCAACTATCTCACCGGCTACAGCGAACTGCCCGTTTGGAAGAAGCTCATCGTCGCTCCCTCCCGGCTGCAAGACTTCATGATCGAGAAGATCGACAAGGAAATCGAACTCGAAAAGTCCGGCAAGGGCGGGAGGATCGTTGCGAAATTGAACGGCATCCTCGAACCCGCAATCGTGCAGGCGATTTATCGCGCCAGTCAGGCTGGGGTGAAAGTCGACCTGATCTGCCGGGGTATTTGTGCTCTGCGTCCTGGCATTCCCGGAGTGAGCGAGAACGTGCGTGTCAGGTCGGTCGTGGATCGGTTCCTCGAACATAGCCGGATCTTCTACTTCGGGAACGGAGGAAACGCTCTCGTCTACATTGGCTCCGCGGATTGGATGGATCGTAATCTCAGCCGACGAGTCGAAGTCGTGTTCCCGATCGAGCCGCCGGAACTCCGGGAACGCGTGATCCGTGAAATCCTCGAAACGAGTCTGGCCGATAACGTGAAAGCTCGGGAACTGCAATCGGACGGGACCTACAAACGGTTGGAATTCAAAGATGGCAAGGCGGCGATTCGCAGCCAGTCACGCTTCATGGAGCTAGCACGCACAATCGAAGCACGCCGTGAGCCGAAGCTCGACATTCCCGTTCCGCCCGTCCGGACGAAGCCGATTCGCTCGACCAAGAAGAGCAGCAAGCCCAAATAAGTCCCGTCTTCTTTGGACGACTCAGGACAAACACATCAGAACGCTAATCTGCGCTAATCGTTCTCTCCAATCGGCCCTCACTAAAGAGATTCATGGAGATTAGTTTTCTGCTGCCTTTCAGTCTTCCGTCACTTGCGTCTGAGGTCGAACGCTACTTCTCCGCCAGTCCAAAATCACTTGGCAATCGCCGCCAGGCGCTGTGGATATGGTTCGCCGGATTGGCGGAACCATCGGGCTGGACGTTCAAGAACTGCACGACGAACGAGGGGCCATGTACCTGGTACGTGTATCCCTTACCGGCTTCGAGCGAACCGCTGTACGCGAAGTGAACTTTGTCGATTCCCGCGTCCTTCACCGCTTTCAACTCCTTGGCGGCCACAGTCGCGGGCATGCGGTTGGCGTAGCCTTCGAGAAGTTTCGTCAGAATCTTACGCTGCTTGTCGGTGAACTTGCCAGCCGGAATACCGATAAACTTGTCGAGCTTGGCGGACGGAGTGTTTTCCGCGATCTCCCCCAAATGTTTTTCCTGGAACGCGAGTTTCTTTTGGTCGGCGTCGAGGGATTCGATCAGTTCCTTGGCGGGGAGTTCCGCCTCGGGCAGCGTGCGCAGCCCATCTTTTTGTCCTCCTTTCACCGTGGCCGGGTTGGCCCCGAACATGAACGGTGTCGGCGATTCGACCTGGCCCTTCTCGAGCGTGAAGCTCACGGACATGTGATGTCCTTCAAAGCGCCAGCCCCATTTGCCGGTCTTGGAAGGTTTGCCAAAGATGCTGATGAAGTACCAGTTCGGGTTGCGGACCATTGCTCCCTTGGTGCCTTCCACGTCACGCAGGATTTCTTCCAGGCTCATGATGGTCGTGGCCTGTTCGTATCCCTTCGCGCTCGTGCCGGTTCGCAGCAGGGCGAGCGCACTCTTTTTTTGATCCGCATTCAATTCTTCGAACCGCACGCCCTTACGAGTCGGTTTCCGATCCTTGCTCTGTTGAGGCGTGAAGAACCAGCCCACGCGATGGGGATCGTCGTAGCCAAAACTGGCCTTGGCCTTCAATTCCGGTGATAGGCTTTCGAGAAACCCGTCAGCAGCATCGACCATCTGGTCGCCGGAGGGCCGTTCCTCGCGTGCCACCAAGGCGACGGTCGCGATGGCCGAGATGCAGCAAAGGCCAACTGCAGTTTTGAGGATAAACGAAGAACGCGTCATGTGATTGCTCGAGGAGAGCCCAGGGGCGGAAAGTCAGGATAAGCCTTCAGCCAGTAAAAGTGAAGCGGGCGAGTAGAGAACCTGAAATCTCGTTGCCTTGATGCTCGATTGATGCCGGGTGACCGATCGATAGCCTTGATTTGTGCCGCTTGACCCTCTCCCTTCATCCATATCCTGGAAGCAAAGCCTTTCTCACGGCGGCTCCAGGCATGTTGACACTTGAAAAATACTCCATCGGCGTCGGCGATCGCTTTGCACATCAGGCCCAGGCTCAGCTTCGCGCATGCCAGCTTGCTCTCGCCGAGGGGGTCGAAGTCATTCCGGTCTGGAACAAATCGAACCGCGAACACCTGATCATCGGCTCCGAGCCCGCGATCACGCGGATCGCCGCCGACGAAGCGGTTCGCAAACTCGGGTGGACCAAACCGTACCACCTGGATGCCGACCACATTCGTCTGGAAACGGTCGGCCGCTTCCTGTCTCCGTGCGACTTCTTTACCATCGACGTGGCGGATTCGATTGGGCAGCCTGCTGATCCCACGAGCGTGAAGACCTTTGTCGATCGACATACCGACCTGATTGGCGAAGTGCGTATTCCTCGTATCCCACAGCCTTTCACCATCACGCGCACGGAAGTCGAACGCGTTGCCAACAAGTACCTGAAGGCCGTGCAAGATGCCGGGGCGATCTATCACAAAATCGTCGCGGCCAAGGGAGTCGGCAACATCATAACCGAGGTTTCGATGGATGAAACCGACACCCCGCAAACACCTCCTGAATTGCTACTCATCCTCGCCGCGCTCGCCGATGAGGGCGTTCCCGTTCAAACCATCGCTCCGAAATTCACTGGCCGATTCAACAAGGGCGTCGATTACGTCGGCGATCTGGCCCAGTTCGAGAAGGAATTCCGCGAAGACCTCGCCGTCATTGCCTTCGCGGTCGGCAAGTTCGGCCTGCCCGCAAACCTCAAGCTCAGCGTCCATTCCGGTAGCGACAAGTTCTCGATCTACGAGCCGATTCGCCGGGCGATCAAGGAGTTTGGGGCTGGCCTGCATCTCAAAACAGCGGGAACAACCTGGCTCGAGGAAGTGATCGGCCTCGCCGAGGCCGGCGGCGAGGGATTGGATCTCGCGAAGGAGATTTACGTAAAAGCCCTGAAGAAGAAGGACGAACTCTGTGCCCCCTACGCCAGCGTGATCGACATTGATGCCAGCAAGTTGCCTTCGCCTGAAGTTGTGGCCGACTGGTCGGCTGACCAGTTCGTATCCGCCCTGCGACACGACCCGAAGAACCCCGCGTTCAACATGCACCTGCGTCAGTTGATCCACGTCGGCTTCAAGGTCGCCGCCCAAATGGGGGATCGCTACCTGGCAATGTTGAAGACCTGCGAAGCATCGATCTCGCGCAACGTGACTGGGAATTTGTACGATCGACACTTGAAGCCGCTGTTTGTTGAAAAATAGTAGTCGGCACACTCCGTGTGCCGACCTTGCAGAATCGTGGTTGGCACATTCCGAGTACCGACTGTCCGCACACGGAGTGTGCGGACTACTATGAAAAACCGTGGAGTCATCATGAAGTCCGACCTCTTCAACCTCTCCGATGAAACCGCCGTCGTGCTCGGCGGCACGGGCGTGCTCGGTGGTGCGATGGCCGAGGCACTTGCGGATGCCGGTGCTCGCGTCGCCATCGTGGGCCGTAGCGAGGAGCGAGGCCTGGCCTGCGTTCGTCGAATCGAGGAAGCGGGCGGTCGAGCCATGTTCGCTTCTGCCGATGCTTTGAACCGCGATTCGCTGGCGAAGTGCCGCGACACGATTCTGAAATCCTTCGGCAAGGTCTCGGTCCTCGTGAACGGTGCCGGCGGGAACAAGCCCGAAGGGACCATCATGCCCGGCGGGGATTTTTGCAAGATGCCCATCGAAGGCTGGAACGGCGTCTTCGACCTGAATCTCGTCGGCGGGGCCTTGCTGCCGACGCAAGTCTTCGGCGAAACCATGGTGGCGGCCGGGAAGGGGAGCATCATCAACATCGCCTCGATGTCGTCGATCATCCCGCTTTCGCGCGTGGTGGCTTACTCGGCCTCGAAGGCGGCAGTGCTGAATCTCACGCTCTGGCTGGCCCGCGAATGGGCCACGAAGGGCGTGCGCGTGAATGCCATCAGCCCCGGCTTCTTCCCCGCCGAGCAGAATCGCCGCATGTTGTTGAAGGACGACGGCACCTACACCGAGCGTGGCCAGTCGATTGTGGGCCACACACCGATGGGCCGTTTCGGCGAGGCCAAGGAACTCGCCGGCGCGGTAGTCTGGCTCGCATCTTCGCGAGCCTCCAGCTTCGTGACCGGCCAGAACATCGTCGTGGACGGCGGCTTTTCTTCGACGACCATTTGACATCGTCTACCCGGTCTGGGTCGGAAACTCGCTCTGGCGAGAGGGCAAAACATGCAAATTTTCTTGGGTGCTTTGCTTGGAGTGTTCCTCGGCTTGATCGTTGGGGTAATGGCAGGCATCCTCGTGGCGTACGTTCTGTTTCAACAATTGCTGGATGGGCTCGGGCCGATGCTTGCTACGGTGATCGGTTGCACCATCGGAGGTGGGTTCGTCGGCGGGGTGTTTGTCGCCAGGAACAGCCGGTCCGACAGGCCGTCGCCGCCAACCTGATTCAATGGCGACGCTTTCGTTTCATTTTAGAGCGACAGATTTTTCTTGCGGGGAGACGTTTCGTCGCAAAGCCACTCGAAGTGTTGGGGGTGCAGGTGAAGGACTTGCTGAAAGGGCCGGACTATGACGGACGACCGCGACGACTACGCCGACCGTGATTTGCCACCACAACGTTCCTGGGTGCGCGGACTGCTAATCGTGATGGTCTGGCTGGGAGTCATCGGTTCCATAATGGCCGCCGTCTTGATCTATTGCATCATGTCGCTCCAACGTTTCGACTAACCACGATTCATTGCAAACGAGGGGTTTCATTTCAGTCCGACCCGGTTTCCTGGCTGGGTCGAGTTTTTTTGCAAACCTGTTTCGACTCGTCTGCCGCGATCGATGTGAGAGCGGCCCGGAACGCTTCCCGTGCCAGAGTCCATTCACGAATTGCTGCCACGCGAGGTGGGGCCCTGATGGAGGCTGCTTGGGAACGCCCAGTCCTGATTGGCGTTCCCAAGTGGAGCGTTCTGCTACTTCTTTCCGACGCAGTACAAATGCTTGTCGGTGCGGATCAGCAACCGGCCATCGTCAATGACGGGGGAGGCATTTGTACGCGAAGTGTCGCCTAGCTTGTTGGTGGCAAGCAGTTCGTATTTCGGCTTGGCGGCGACAACAAACGTCGAACCGGTATCGCTGACAAAATAGATCTTGCCGTCGGCGTAGACCGGCGAGGCATAGGCCCGGCCAATTCCCGTGATCCGCTCGGTGTAAACCTCTTTGCCGGTGGCCGCCTCCAGGCAGGAAACTTGAGCACGCTGTTCGTTCAGCCAATAGAGATGGCCCTCGTGGTAGACAGGCGAGTTGACGCGCGAATCGAGGCGCGTGACCCAAACGGGCATCACTTCACCCGACCCGCCGGCCTTGATGGCGACCGAGCGGTTGGCTCGCCCGCCGATCGCGTACACGATCCCGTCGTTGGAGACAACGCTGGTGACCACGTAGCCGTCGTTGTTTCCTTCGCAACTCCACAGTTTCTTGCCACTCTCCGGATCGAGGCCGACAATTTTTCCCGTCTTTCCCGCCAGGCTCAGAACGACTTCCGTCTTGCCGCCGGGGGCCTCGACCAGCATTGGCGAACCCCAGGCACTGCCGGTGCCGGCAAACTTCCAGGCCTCTTTGCCATCGGATTTCTTGAGTGCCATCATCGCACCGCTTTCGACGGCCGCGTTGACAATCACCAGGTCCTTGTACAAGACGGGCGAAGTCGCGGAGCCCCAACCGGTTGTCCCGGTGCCGACTTTCGCTGACCAAACCTGTTCGCCCTTCAGGTCGAAGCAGAAGACACCCGACTTGCCGAAAAAGGCGTAGATGTGTTTGCCATCGCTGACTGGTGTGCTGGAGGCGTAGCCGTGCTGAGCGTCGTTACCTGGCTTGTAGGCCGACTCGGGCAATTCGGGCTTGATATCCTTGGTCCAGCGAATCGCCCCGGTCTTTCGCTCGAGGCAGACCAGATGCCGCAGGAGATCCTTCTGCTCTCCGGGGGCCGTTCCGGATTCGCCATAGCCGCTGTAGCAGGTGAGATAGATGGCATCCCCGACGGTGATCGGGCTGGAAGTGCCCATGCCGGGCAACTTGGTTTTGAAGACGATGTTCTCAGTCTCGGACCATTTGTCGGGAATGCCCTTGGTGTCACTGCGAGCGCTGCCGCCGGGTCCGCGGAACTGCATCCAGTCGACGGCCATGGCGGTGGTGGATGTGCCGAGGAAGATTGCGGCCAGCAAAGTGAATACGTCACGTTTCATGCGGAAGGCTCCAAATTGGTGATCGTTGATCTATGGGGGAATGATAACAAGGAGAG
>SIAJ01000168.1 GCA_009691845.1 Gemmataceae bacterium | reverse complement strand
ACGCCGCTCACTCAGGCGGCGCTGTTTGAGTACCTGCCGCGGACGGGCACGATCGGTGGAATGGTCAAATTCTATTACACCTTCTCGTTCTCGCGGCCGTACGTGCCGTTTGTCCCGGAGTACGGGCTCGACGCGAACCTGTTCTTCCCGGGCGGGGCGGACGAACCCCGCAACGCGGCGCTGATCGCGTACCGCCGGGTCATCCAGGACCTGATCGATCAGTTGTCGCCGGTGTCGCCGCCGAACCAGTCGCAGCGGTATCAGTGGCCGCGGTCGATCGAAACCTGATCGGGCCCCTCCCCGTGATCGCGGCCGACCATCGCGGTGCCGCCCCGTTGAAGCGAACTGCGCTCGGTCACGGCGGCGGATAAACTCCACTCCGCGGCGAAGTTCACCGTCGACGAGTACGCTCGTGTGGAGGTCGAGGTCGACGGCCTTGTCGAACCAGCGACGAACCCCGGCATCAGCTCGCGGACCTTTTCGAAGCTCAGACAGAACGTTGGTGTCGAGCAGCCAAGTCACGACCGGATCTTCCTGGGCATGTCCCGTTGAGGGGAGAAGTCGGCGTCGTCGCCGGCATCGGGCATCCTCGCGAGGACCGACTTGAACGATCGTCGCGTCACCTCCGAGCCGTGGGTTTCCCGAAGAATCTCCCGATGCTCCGCCTCGGCCGATCTGCCATGCCGAGCCGTACGCCTCCGCAGCGCTTGAATAAGTTCGTCCGCCAGATTCCGCACGATCAGTTGCCCCATGGGTTGTCCTCCACGCGGATCCGAATTGCCGTCCGTGATATCACCTAGGCTTCGACCCGTACAGCGGGCTGGGTGGTGACGATCTTTCCCGAGGGCATACGGACGGCCCGGCCACCCCGGGCGTCGTGGTTTGCTTCTTCATGCCGCTCCGTCTCGCGGATCGGGCACAGCTCTTTACGTGTGCCGTCCACCCCAGGTCCCCACATAGACGCCGCGGTCACTGGGCTTCCCGCGCGAAGCCGACTCAACCCGCACGGCGGACCGGCGTCGTCCCGCCCTCACCAGCGACGTCGCCCCGAGACGAGGCCGCTCCACAAGATCGTCTCGGAGAACCTCGAGAGCTGACATACCTGGCGGAAACGCGCCGAGTTGCCCGTAGAGCACCTGCTCATCGGTGGGCTGGTCGGACCCGACGCCGTCGGCCATCGGCGAACAGCTCATCCACCTGGCCTCGACTTTTGCAGTTTAGAGCTCTAAGCGAAAGTCGTGTTTGTTGAGCGCATGAAAAAAGGCGGTGTGTCCTGCTGGGGCTACTACCCCACCAGCTGCCCCACGTTGGGGCGAAAGGATACGCCATCGTGTGAGGTTTTACGGTTCCTGATTTCAGTTGTCCATCGGTTCAGAAGCACACCAGCCGGCGGGCTCGGCAGGAGGCGATCGAGATGGCTCGGGATGAGTCCCTGGGCCAGGCGATCGCCGACGAGAGCCGCAGTGCCAATGCTTTGGGGAGCATGTTCGGATATGTCCGTGATGGTGCCAGGCAGATGCTGCAAAGAGACTTGGAGTGTGAAGTGGAGACCTCCCTCGCGGAACATGCCGACAGGGGCGATGAGAGAGGCCGGAAGGCCGTGGTGCCCGCGGCTGGAAGACGAGGGCAACAAGAAGCAGTGCCTGCTCGTCCTCATGGGAGCCACGGCCGAAGGGCCAGAAGGAGCTGATCGCCATCATGGACGGCGTCCGTGAGAGCAGGAATTGCTCCTCGACCTCAAGCAGCGGGGGCTCACGAAGCCACGGAAGCTCGCCGTCGATGACGGGGCCCTGGGCTTCTGGTCCGCTCTCCGAGAGGTCTATCGCACGACCAGGGAACAGCGGTGCTGGGTGCACAAGACCGTAAACGTGCTGAACAAGATGCCGCCGGCTCTGCCGGCGAAGGCGAAGAGCGACCTTCATCAGATCTGGCTTGCCGAGACAAGGGGTGCGGCGATCAAAGCCTTCGACCCCTTCCTGGAGAAGTATGGGGCGAAGGTCGAGGCGGCGTACAGCCGCCTCTCAAAGCATCGGGATGCCCTCCTGGCCTTCTACGACTTCTCGGCGGAGCAGTGGGGCCACCTGCGGACGACAAACCTTATCGAGAGCAACTTCGCTACGATCCGCTTCCGCCATCGCCGCAAAAAAGGTAGCAGCTCGAGGAAGGCCAGCCTCACCATGATCTTCAAGCTCGCCCAGTTAGCCAGCCGACGCTGGCGACGACTTAAGCGGATCACCAGATCGTTCTTGTTCTCGAAGGAAGAATCTTCACCGACGGAGTTATGCAGAACGCCGCCTGAATCAGGCCTCACGAACACAACATTTAACAATAGCTGTGGGACGGCGAACCGATGGCGATGCTCGTTCCACCATTCCTGCGTGGTCTGCTGGTTGGCGGCGATCCTCAGAACCCGGCTCGGCTGCATCGCGAGATAGCCGATGATCGCAGTTTCGAGGTAAACGGTTGGATTCATTAGTTACCTCGGCTGCAGCGAACCATCGCCAGACCGACTGCGTTTACATGCCGGGCCGGCTGCAAGGAATGTGGCGCCTTCGAACTCCGTAATGCCGGCCCGGTCAACTGCAACGCCCTTATTCGGCGGTGCGCTGGGCAACTGCGGCCCGCCGTCGTTCGCCGAAACCCCCCCAGACTTAGGGCACCAGCGGCGAGCAGCATCAAGGAAGACGGCTCGGGAACGGAGGAAACGACGGAGACTTTGTCCACAAAACTCGTGTTGTCATCGTTCGTCGACACATCTAAAAAACCCAATCGCGTCGACGTGGAATCTGCGACAAAGGAATAAGTCCGAAGTGACCAATTGATGTTTGTCGAGGCGGCAAAGGGAGTTAACGTCGTGTTAAGCAGAGTCGCAGCCCCGGTGAGTTGCACATTTATGGTTGCCGCAGGCGGCTGTTGGCTAGATGAGCCGATGTAAAACGATAACTGGAAGGTGGCGAGTGGAATAGTGTCGAAGTCCTGGGAAACGGTGGCGTGGGCTGAATTGTGGTACGATCCACTCAGATCCAAATAGAAGTCCCCCTCCTCAGCAAAGTTAAATGAGGGGCCAGCACCAATATCTGGGGCCTTGTGCAGGAAGATATCTCCGTCCCCCATAACGCTCCAATTCGTGAGGTCCACTGAGCCGGCCAGATACTGCTCGCGACCCGGCCCAGCATTGCCAACTGTGCCAGGTAGTTCAAAACTCCCGTTAAGGATGGAACATGCCTTGGCGGCCGATCCATTGACGATTGAAATGAGCACAGAGAGAGCGCAGATCAGTTCAAATCGACAAGCGCACATAGAAACCACCTCCTCAAAAAGCCAGAAGGATCAAGCTCAGTGGCCGGGCAGAACCACGAAAGGGCGCGTACTTCGCGCGAGGCCGTGGAACCACGATCAACCTACACGGTCCGCTGCAGTGTCTGTTTCGGCCCAGCGTCATTCCAGAAAACCTCCAACTCCTTTTCCTTTCCGAAAATGGCGCCAGCCGTAACCCAGTAGACTAACGGCACCGACACCGAGCAGCGTCAAGGTGGAGGGCTCTGGGACAGGGGCATTGGAAATTCGCAGGTAGTCCCAGTCTACATCCGCAGAGTTTCCACGAGCCGTAATACCGTCGCCCCAGCCAAACCCGTTCAGCGTAGTAGTGGGCTCCGCCGTCCCTTCAAATCGGAGTACTTCGTCAACGTAGAAACGGAGAGCATTGCTATTGGCCGGTGACTCCAGAC
Source organism: Gemmataceae bacterium (assembly GCA_009691845.1). Classification (GTDB taxonomy): domain Bacteria; phylum Planctomycetota; class Planctomycetia; order Gemmatales; family Gemmataceae; genus SIAJ01. The sequence goes on along the minus strand of SIAJ01000168.1, from coordinate 1,378 downwards.
GATAGCTGTGGAATTGAAAGACATCGGCGGGGATATTGATATCCCCGATATTGGTTGACAAAGCAACCCCGATAGGCGTGAACAATGCCCGGTAGCCATTCACTCCGTCAAACGCCTGAAAGTACGCCCCACCTCTTCCCTGAATCGCCAGTACCTGAAGCCGGGCCTCCATCATGAAGTCTTGGGCATGGTCAAGCTGACCGTCCACATCATTTATGTTTGGGTAGAGATAACTCGAGTTACCTTGGTCAATTCTGAAGGTCCGTTGCCTGAGCAAGCCGCCGGAGACCGCGTAGAGGTCTTCTTCCCGTAGTCCCGTATTGTTGGCAAACACTATCTTATGCTCCGCGGAGGGCAATCGGCCAACCACGTCGAACTGGAAACTCCTCACGAACTCCGCGTCTGCGGATGAGGAAAGGACAATCAAGCCCAAGACTATCAGGAGATACAGAACCAGGTGAATCCCTAGTAGGCGCCGGAACACGGGTGCGAGCATGTTGACTTCGAGCATGAGAGAGCCCTCCTGAGGCTTAGAGCTATAACCGAAAGTCGTGTTCGTAGGGGGTGAAACAAGCCTCCTCAGCAGAATCTGTGGGTGACTTCCGGCTCTGGTAAGCGTCCCATTGTGTGAAACAGGGCGAATTCGACGGGGAGTAACTCGCAAATCTCGCCCGTCCGGGGAGGCGAAGCGGTCGTTTCGGCCTTATTTTCCCGGTCGTGAGCCACTGCATGCATGCAGCGCCAGCAGATGAAAAACGTGCTGGGCCCCGGAGAATGGAGGGGTGTGTGAAAAACCAACCCATCCTCACGGAGGCCCAACGCCGTGATCGTGTCACAAGAACGCGCTTTTCTCAACGCCGAGGCACGGCTCGAAAAAATCCGCTGTTACGTGGAGCAGGCGGCAGATCCCGGGGAGCCCGTTGACCGGGTGGAGCGGGAGCTGTTCGCCCAGCTTTTGGGACGGGGGCTGACACTCTTGCGGGCCTTCGTGCACGGGCAGGGAGACGGGGATGCGGGTCCGAGCATCGAGATCGACGCCACGGAACTCCGCCGCCTCAGTGGCCCCAGGGAACGCAGGTACGTCTCGGTCTTCGGTGAGCTTGTGATCGAGCGGCGGGTGTACGGAATGCGGGAAGGGCAAAAGATCGAGCATGTCCCGCTGGATGCCAGGCTGGGTCTCCCGGCGGGAGAGTTTTCGTACGTGCTGATGGACTGGCTGCAGCGGCCGTGCGTCAAGGAGTCGTTCCGCGAGGCCGCCACGGATCTGCGGGCGCTTCTGAACCTCGCGCCGAGCGAACGAGCCGCCGAGCAGATGAATCAGCACATGGCCCAGGACGCTGAGGTCTTCCAAGTCCATCAGTCGCTGCCCGCACCGGCC
>SIAJ01000072.1 GCA_009691845.1 Gemmataceae bacterium | reverse complement strand
GATTTCGACGAACCACCTGCGGATTGATCCGCCAACAGAAGGATCCGCGCTCGAACGAGTTTCGGGGCTGCGGCCTTGCCCACGCGGACCAGTTTCCGCAAATCGACACGCTCCGGCTCTGTCAACGTCACACGATAACGCTTTTCCATGACACCCTCCTGGCGTTTTGGGCTTCCCTGATACCACGCCAAGAGTTTACCATCCATCATCTGTTCTGTGACAGAGCACTAGCACTCACGGGCAGGTGCCGGGATCGCAAGGCGAGCCGGTTAATAACTATGAATTGACCTGTTCTGGATAGGGTTCGGGTAGCTCCGGCCTTGTGCGCATTCACAAGCAGCAGGCAGAGAGGGCTGCATCACCTTTGTTGACTCGCAATCGTTCAGGCGTGGTGCTGGCGCCGACAAATCGCTCGTGCCCGACGAAGACAATCGCAAGGTAATTACTCTGTGTGAAGGAGTAGAATGGTACTTCATCGGCGGCAGATATAGGCTAAGATGGCTGCCTGGACTCCGGTTGGTTTGAGGAGCACGATGTTTCGTCGAGTCTTTGTTTTCGCGATGGTCCTTGTTTTGGCGGGAGCCTGCACGCCGTCGAGCATGGTGCTTGCGGAAACCCCCGAGAAGCTTGTTTACTTCGAATCCAAGGTTCGGCCGCTCTTGTTGGCTCAGTGCATCGAGTGTCACGGCGACAAAATGCAGAAGGGCGGGCTTCGACTGGATAGCCGAGCGGCCTGGTTGAAAGGTGGCGACTTGGGGCCAGCGATTGTTCCCGGGAAGCCCGAGGAAAGCATGCTCATCAAGGCAGTCCGCTATCAGGACAAAGACCTGAAGATGCCGCCGAAGAAGGCGCTCCAGTCCAAGGATGTGGAGATCCTCGTAGAGTGGATACGGCAAGGTGCGATCGACCCAAGGAAGGATGCGGGCGCAGCGATTACGACCCCGAAAAATGCGGACTGGGAGATCGTGTACCAGAAACGGCTCGACTGGTGGAGCCTCAAGCCGCTTCGGCCCGTTGGGCCCCCGAAGGGTTTTGCTGGTCCGTGGGGGCACGAGGCGATTGACCGCTTCATCCTCGCTGGGCTCGATGCTGCGAAGCTGAAGCCCGCCTCACACGCCGAACCCGAAGTGCTATTGCGTCGTCTGTCGTTCGTCCTCACGGGATTGCCGCCCACGCCTGCGTTGCGGAATCGTTTCTTGAACGACGTTCAAAAGGACGAGAAGAAAGCGTACGAGAACTTGGCGGATGAGCTTCTTGCCTCGCCCCACTTCGGCGAGCGCTTCGCCCGGCACTGGATGGATGTGATTCGGTACACCGACACCTACGGCTACGAATGGGACAATCCGGCCAAAGGATCGCATGAGTATCGTGACTACCTCATCCGGGCTTTCAACGGCGACCTGCCATACGATCAGTTTGTCCGCGAACAACTCGCGGGCGATCTGCTCCACAAGCCGCGAATCAACTCGGAACTCGGCATCAACGAGAGCCTGATCGGCCCGATGTTCTACCACATGGGCGAGCACCGCCACGGCAGCAGCCTCGCGTTCAACGGCATTCATCAGGACATGGTGAACAACAAGATCGAGGCATTTTCGAGGGCGTTCCTGGCTACGACGGTCGCCTGTTCACGCTGTCACGACCACAAACTCGAAGCGGTCTCGCAACGCGATTACTATGCCCTCGGTGCTGTGTTTATAACGCCGCGCTGGACTTCCCGCGTGGTCGATGCCCCCGGCAAGAATGACGTCGCGATCCTCCAGTTGCAAATGCTGCGTGCGAAACTTCGCTCAGGGATCGCTGATATCTGGCTTCAGGCGGCGGAGAAGCTTGACGCCTGGCCCGCGAGTAGTTGGCAGAAATTTCTTCCGCCGAAAGACGCGAAAGCACCAGCAATTGAGGAGATCCATTATCCCTTGGCTCGGCTCATGTCTCCGAAGAAGGACATCGCCACTGCTTGGAATACTCTCGCCACGGAGTGGCGAACCACGCGCGCTGAGCGCCAGAAGCACAACCAGGCGTTCACGGTGCTCGCGGATTTTGCCAAGCCGACCATGCCGGCGGGTTGGATAGCCGAAGGCGACGGCATCCAGTTCGGGTATGTAGAAGACGGTGTGCCGTTGATCGCGTTGGAAGGGGATTCCGTATTCGCTCGCTTACTCCCGCGTGGCTACCACACGCATGCCTTGTCGTCGAAATTGCCGGGTGCAGTGCGAATGCCGCCGGACCACACTGTGCCAGGTCAACGCGTCAGCTTGAAACTCGCGGGTGGACAGTTCGGCGGCTATCTCGAAATGCACGAGAACGCCTTCCAGGGCGAAGAGGTTGCCTTCCTCACGAACGTCCAACCTCAGTGGCGTACCTTCGCGGATAAGGGACGCAGCAACGGGGTCACCCGGATCACGTACGATTTCGCGACCTCATCGCTGAACCCGAATTTTCCACCACGAACCGGACTCGCGGCCGGGTTGCCGAACAACGACTTTGGATTCGACAAGCGAAGCTGGATTAGCATCACCGGGGTCGTCTCACACGACGGTGGTGCAACGCCACTGGATACGCTGGATGCCTTCGAGACGCTCTACGAAGGGGCGGCACCGAAGACGGTTGAAGATGTCCAACAGCGGGTTTTGGGTTGGTTTTCTCTAGCCGTGCTCCGCTGGTACGAACAGAAGAGTCGCCCCGGTGATCAGCAATTACTCGATTGGCTGCTCACGAACAAGTTGCTCTCTAACACCGCCGCGCCCGAGAGCGGCTTGGCGAAGTTGCTTGCCGAATATCGCCGGGTGGAGCAGGGGATCGCCTTTCCCCGAACCGTGAACAGCATGGACGAGCGGGAGACGGCGAAGGCGGCATACACGCTCAACGTTCGCGGCAATGTGGATGCTGTCGGCGAGACGGTGCAGCCCGATTTTCTGCGGATGTTCTCCGACCGTAACGAGGTGGCGAAGAGTTCGGGAAGCGGCCGACTCGAACTCGCGACCTCGCTGGTTCAGGCCGATCATCCGCTGACGGCACGCGTCTACGTCAATCGTGTCTGGCAGTGGCTCATGGGGACAGGACTCGTCGCCACGCCGGACGATCTCGGTCGGCTGGGCGAACGTCCGACTCACCCCGAGTTGCTCGATTATTTGGCCGGCGAGTTTGTTCGCGAAGGCTGGTCGACGAAGAAACTAATTCGCCATCTCTTGATGACGCAGACTTTTCAGCAATCGGGCGTAGTCAGCGACGACGGACGCACTCGCGATCCTGCGAATCGTTTTCGCCACCATTATCCCACGCGTCGGCTTGAAGCCGAAGCAATCCGCGACAGTATGTTGGCCGTCTCGGGACGACTGGATTCACAACTCTATGGCCGGCCGATTTTCCCGCCGCGAGTTGCCGAAGATCCATCCAAGCGTTTATTCGCTGGGCCACTTGACGGAAACGGGCGGCGGTCGATCTACTTGCAGATGTCGATCATGGAGCCACCCAAGTTTCTGGTCGGATTCAACCTGCCGGACTTGCGACTCCCAACTGGGCGGCGTGACGAGACCAACGTGCCGGCCCAGGCGCTGATTCTGTTGAACGACCCGTTTGTGAAGGAGATGGCTCGACAATGGGGGCAGCACCTAGTGAAATCACCGCATGCTACGCCCGGAGAACGCGTGCGTGCCATGTTCGTGGCAGCCTTTGCCCGTGAGCCATCGGATGCCGAGTCAAAACGCTGGACAGCCGCAGCCCGGGATTTTGCTTCGACTGGTCACGCCGATCTAATGAAGGATGAAACCGCGTGGACCCAATTCGGACATGCCTTCTTCAATGCGAAAGAGTTTCTGTATTACCGTTAGGCTGGAGGCTCACGAACGTGAATCGCAATACTCAAACTTGGCCATGCCCCGGACGCATTTCCTCCTCCTTCGGCCGGCGTGGCTTCTTGCAACGCTCCTCGCTCGGTTTCGGTTGGCTCGCTTTCAATGGCCTCTTTGCGAACCAGGCGAGTGCCGCTTCTCACCATGTTGCTAAAGCGAAAAGCATTATTTTCTGCTTCATGGATGGCGGACCCAGCCACGTCGACACATTCGACTACAAGCCAATGCTCAAGAAACACGAAGGGCAGAAGATCGGCGAGAGTGCAGTGTCCAAGCGGTCGCAATCGGCTCCCAATCGAGTTTGGCTTGGGAGTCCGTGGGAGTTCAAGCAGCGCGGCAAGAGCGGCCTGTGGGTGAGCGACCTTTTTCCGAAATTGGCGAAGGTGGCCGACGAGCTTTGCGTTGTCCGCTCGATGGTCGGCGAACTGCCGTTGCATGGGCAATCGAACTTACTCCTGCACACCGGCCGCAGCCTGGGACAGGCTCCGAGTTTCGGCTCGTGGGTGTCGTACGGTCTGGGAACGGTGAATCACAACCTGCCCGGTTATGTTGTGTTAAACAACGACTGGGTGCCGAACGGCGGCTTGGAAAACTTTGGCAGTTCCTATCTGCCTGCCAGTCATCAGGCAACGATGATGCGGGCCAAAGGCGTGCCCGTTGACAACATCGCTCCCAAGGACATCGCGGCAATCCAGCGCCGCACACTTGCCTTGTTGGCCGAGCAGGATGCTGCGTTCGCCACGGTCGCTTCAGACGCCAAGTCGATCGAGGGGGCCATCGCGAACTACGAAACCGCCTTCCGCATGCAGACTGAAGTGCCCGCACTTGCCGACATTAGCCGCGAACCGGAGACCATCCGAAATCTGTACGGGCTCGACTCGAAGGACGAACACCAACGATACTATGCAACCCAGGCCTTGCGTGCCCGGCGAATGGTCGAGGCCGGTGTGCGATTCATCGAGATCACCTGCCCGAGCTTCGACGGGAATAATTCGCCGTGGGACCAGCACGGCATGTTGAAAGTGAACCACGAAAAGAACGCTCGAGTGACTGAGCAATCCGTGGCAGCCCTGATTACCGACTTGAAACAGCGAGGTTTACTCGACCAGACGATTGTACTCTGGGCCGGGGAGATGGGCCGTACGCCACACACGCCTGCTGTGAGTTCTAATTGCGGGCGTGATCATCACGTCAATGGGTTCACGCTCTGCATGGCAGGCGGCGGTTTCAAGGGCGGCATGGCCTACGGTGAAACCGACGAGTTCGGCAACGCCGCGGTCGTCAACCCGCTCACGGTCCACGACATTCATGCCACACTGCTGCACCAACTCGGCATCGACCACACCAAACTCACGTTCCGACACGGCGGTCGGGACCAACGACTCACAGACGTGCATGGCGAGGTGATCAAAGGAATTTTGGCCTGAGTGTGTCTTTCCGGTCGTCGGAGTCAGGACATTCCGGAACCGTCTGCAAAGCTTCCACAAGGAATAACGCGATCGGCATCGAACGATCCACATGACTCGTTGTTAGGTCAAGTTTGGCCAGCAGGTCATTTGCGGGATTCAGTATCAGGCCCGCATTTTTAGGCTTCTCGATAGCTTGCAGCCGCCCGAAGAACGGCTTCTATTTCATCGTTGAAGCCCGCAACGCGGCCGACTGTACCGATTACTACCTTGCCTCCAACTCGGGCGGACAGAACGCCAACAGGTTCGAGTTGGACGACGACGCCCGGTAACAATGGCACGTTGTCCTGAAACGATGGACCGGGTGTGACAAGCTCTGGATTCCGTGGGGGAATGGCAGCACATCGAATTGGGTAGACATGCGAGCGCTCGGCGCGAACGCGACTCGCTTTGGCATCAGCTCCGAAAAAGGGTATTTCTTACGAATGGGACCCCGCAACTCGGTGGGATCGGCCTACAGCGCATACGTGTATACTGCGTGACGTGAATCCCCAGGGACCCCTTGCTTGCGCCGTCCCGCCTCAGTTTTGTCCAAGATTCATCTCTACTTCGGCGATGCCTGCTCTCCGGCCCCAGATGCCAGCACACCGACCCTCATCCCCCTTCCCCCGTTTTTTCTTCGCTCAGTTTGCCCCTCTCGGCCTAGATTTTTTTGGGGTGGCGTAGGGATTGCTGTAGGTTTGTGCTTCGGTGGCATGCTTTTTCGATCGCCAGCAGCTTCTCAATTTGCTTGATAATTCCGGTGTGCATCGAGTACAATCACCTTTCAAGATTGATCACGCCATTGGTTCGCCTTCTTCCGCCTGTTGGTTTCTGCCACGATTGAGTCAATCCATGTTTTCCAAGAGTCGTATTCTCCTGATCGTGATGGGACTCTTCGCGATCTCCAGTCGCGGAATCGCAGCCGAGCCGGATGCGAAAGTGCTGGAATTGTTCGAGAAAAAAATTCGACCCGTGCTTGTGGAGCAGTGCTATTCGTGTCATTCGGCCGAGGCGGCCAAGAACAAGAAACTCAAGGGTGGACTGCAACTCGATACTCGCCAAGGATTGTTGACCGGCGGGGAAACTGGCCCGGCCATCGTTCCGGGAAAGCCGGCCGAGAGCACGTTGCTGAAAGCGATTCGATACTCGACTGAACTGAAGATGCCACCGACGAGCAAACTCGCCGACTCTGTCGTTGCGGATTTTGAAAGATGGATCAAGGCTGGTGCAGCGGATCCTCGCGATGGAAAGAGTTCCACACCGGCGGCCGGGGTCGATTGGGAAGCCGCCCGCAAACACTGGGCGTTTCAGTCTCCGAAGAAATATCCCGCCCCGCCGGTGAAACGATTGGGCTGGAGTCAAAGCGGGATCGACGCATTTGTTCTGGCTGCCCTGGAAAAACGCGGGATTCAACCGGCGAAGGCTGCTGACAAACGCACCCTGCTTCGTCGGGCCTCGTTCGACCTGATCGGGCTTCCACCGACAATGGAAGAACTGGACTCGTTCCTCGCGGACGAATCGCCGACTGCGTTTGCAAAAGTCGTGGATCGTCTGCTCGCCTCCTCGCACTATGGCGAACGCTGGGGCCGCTATTGGCTCGATGTCTCCCGCTATGCCGAGGACAAGGCCCTCGCATTTCCGACCCCGCGCCCGCATGCGTTTCAGTATCGCGACTGGATAGTGCAGGCGTTCAACTCGGACATGCCATACGATCGTTTCCTCCGTCTGCAACTGGCTGGCGACATGATGAAGGAACCGGTCGATAATTACTTTCTCAAGCTGGCAGGACTCGGCTTTCAGGGGTTGGGTGCCGAGTATCACAAGGGATCCGTGGCGGAACAAGTGAAGGCAGATGAGTTGGACGACCGGATCGACACGCTCTCCCGCGGATTGCTCGGCTTGACGGTCGCATGCGCCCGTTGCCACGATCACAAATTCGATCCGATTCCGACCCGTGACTATTATTCGCTCGCTGCCGCATATAAGGGGAGCGATCTGAATGAACTGTTTCTCGCCCCGAACGAAGCGGTTGAAATTCGACGCAAGTGGGAAGCGAAGTTGAAGGAACTGGAAGCGACCGCGAATCAATACTTGATGGATCAAAGCAGAGTCCTTGGGAAAGCTGCCCTCGCGGATGTGCGGAAGTACCTGCAGGTGGCCTGGCAACTCGTGGCCAGCAAGAAGCACAAACTCGAAATGAACAATGCGGAGATCATCAAGCGAGAACGGCTCGATCCATATTTCCTCACACGCTGGACGAAGGTTATCGAAGCCTCGAGCAAAGGTAAGCCAGCACTTCCCGCTTTGAAAAACTGGTTGTCCATCGCCCAGGAGGCACTGGATGTCGCGAAGTCGATTGCGATCCCTGAGAATCTGCAAAAGGCGACCGATCAACTGACCGAGGAAATTCAGGCTGCCATCGCCGCTCATGAGATGTTGGGCGGTAAGGAGAAAAAGCCGGCACTCACTCCACGACAGGATGAACTCCTGAAGGCCGTTTGGTTGGGAGGAGGAGTCACGCCATTCGCTCCCCCCGCGAATGAAGTTCTTGCACTTCTCCCCGAGTCAGGGAAGATGCAGCACGCCTCGCAGTTGGACACGGTTGCGAAACACAAACAGGCGGAAGTCTCGCAACTTCCCAAGGCACACGGGATTAGCGGGGGTGGCCAGGCGATGAAGATCAACGTGCGTGGTAAGGTCGATTCGCTCGGCGAACCCGCTCCTCCGGGCTTTCTGCGAGTTCTCGATTCGACAGACCGCAAACTTTCCGAAAAACCAACGTTCACTCGCCTCGATCTCGCGGACGCGGTCTGCTCCCCGGACAATCCGCTCACCCCCCGCGTGATGGTCAATCGCATTTGGCAGCATCATTTCGGGGTCGGGATCGTGGGCACTCCCAGCAACTTCGGAAAGACCGGCGATGCCCCGACTCACCCCGAACTGCTCGATACCTTGGCCGTTCGATTCGTCGATGCGGGCTGGTCCATGAAGTGGCTGCATCGTGAGATCCTGCTCTCCGCGACTTATCAACAAGGTAGCCAGCATTCCCCGGCTTTCGCCGAGATCGATCCGGAGAATCATTACCTTTGGCGATTCACCCAGCATCGGCTGGATGTGGAGGCATGGCGGGACGCAATTCTGTCTGTCTCCGGTCGCCTCGATGCGACGCTCGGTGGGCCTTCGCTGAGCCTGTTGGAGGCCACGCATGTTCGGCGAACGGTCTATAGCCGAATCAGCCGGATCGACCCGGACAAACTGCTTGTCATGTTCGATTTTCCCGATGCGAACGTGTCGAGTGAAAAGCGGGGAGCGACGACGATTCCCCAGCAACAACTGTTCGTGCTCAACAGCGATTTCATGCTGCGATCGGCCAAGGCCTTCGCGGCCAACATCGAAAAAGCTGCCACAAACGGCGAAGACCGAGTCACTCTCGCTTACCGCCTGGCATTTGGTCGTGCGCCTTCCACTCGCGAGCTATCGATCGGTACGACTTTCCTGCGAAGTGAACGAGGAAAGCAAGTCGGGTCTCCATCAACGTTGGAGCAATTCGCTCAGGCATTGCTGGCTTCAAACGAGTTCACCTGGGTCGACTGAGAGAGGAAAGATGATGCAGACTCGACGTGAAATTCTTGCCCGGATGGGTACAGGTCTCGGCATCACCGGGCTGGCGGGCATGTTGAACGAGAGCGGATTGGCCGGGCCGCCAACCTCCGCGGCCAACTACCTCGCGCTGAAAGCCCCGCACTACAAACCTCGAATCAAGCATATCATCCACCTCTACATGAACGGCGGACCTTCGCAAGTTGACACGTTTGATCCCAAGCCGGCACTCAAGACCCATGAAGGCAAACGCCCGGACATGATCGCGGGCTTGAAGACGGAGAACACGACCCTCGGCCTGAAGCCTTCGCCATTCAAGTTTTCGAAATGCGGAAAGTCCGGATTGGAGATCAGTGAACTGTTTAAGGAAACGTCCCGTCATGCGGACGAAATGTGCGTGATTCGCTCCATGTATACCGATGTGCCGAATCACGAACCTTCCATGTTTATGATGAACAGTGGGCATTTACAGGCACTTCGACCGAGTTACGGTTCTTGGCTGCTCTATGGCCTCGGCACTGAAAACCAGAATCTTCCCGGTTACGTTGTGCTCTGTCCGGGGCTGCCGGTCAACGGTGCCGCCAACTGGGGCAACCGTTTTCTTCCTGGTGTTTACCAGGGCTGTCACCTGAATCTGCCGGTCGATTTCAGCCCGAAGGACGTGATTCCCCATCTGGAAAATAAGGGGCTCTCGGCGACGGCCCAGCGGAATCAACTCGACCTGTTGCAACAGATGAACGCGATCCATCAGGAAGAACGAAAGGCGGAGGCCCCGCTCGACGCCCGCATTGCCTCGTTCGAGATGGCTTTCCGCATGCAGACTGCTGCCCCGGAAGCTTTTGATTGGAAGAGCGAGCCAGCTTCCGTCCAGGCTCTTTACAAGGGGACCGATGGGCGTGTGAATTATTTCGGCTCAAGCTGCCTAATCGCTCGTCGTCTCGTGGAGCGGGGCGTTCGCGTCGTGCAGATTTACAGCGGGGCAGGGCAGCCGTGGGACACGCATGGGAACAACGACGGTCAGCATCGGCAGCTTTGTGATGCGACCGACAGGCCGATTGCCGCCCTTCTCACGGACCTGAAGCGTACTGGGCTGCTGGATGAAACACTGGTCGTTTGGGGTGGAGAATTCGGACGAACGCCCGCCTCGCAGGGTGGGGACGGACGCGACCACAATCACTGGGGATTCTCGGTCTGGCTGGCCGGCGGAGGAATCAAGGGTGGCATGGCTTACGGTGCCACGGACGAGTTCGGATATCGAGCGGCCGAAAAACGCGTTCACGTCCACGATTTGCACGCGACAATGCTGCACCTGATGGGCCTCGATCACAAAAAACTGATCTATCGCTACGGCGGGCGCGATCATCGCCTCACGGATGTTTCGGGAGTTGTGATTGAAGACATTTTGGCTTGAGAACGATCACCGGAAAGTGCACGTCAAGGTTCCAGACGGTCTTGAACAGGGAAGGACTGAAACTTGTGCCGTTCTCTGTGCGGGCTCCCAACTTGAAAGCCTACTCGAATTGTCATCTGGTGCGGGAGAGCGAATTTGTACAGAAAGCTTATGCGTGAAGAAGTTTCTTCACCACCGTGCCTGCCACATCTGTGAGACGGGCATCGAGTCCCTGGTGGCGAAATGTCAGTTTCTTATGGTCCAGTCCGAACAGGTGCAGCAAAGTTGCGTGGAAGTCGTTCATGTGGACGGGGTCCTCGGTCACTTTCCAGCCGAGTTCGTCGGTCGCACCAATGACTTGTCCGCCTCTTACGCCGCCGCCCGCGAGCCAAATACTATAGGCGTGTGGATGATGATCGCGGCCGGCCGTGGCCAGGTCTTTCCCTTGAGTGATGGCCGTGCGGCCGAATTCGCTTGCGCAGGTTACGAGTGTTGAGTCTAGCAACCCGCGACCCTTGAGGTCCTTGAGTAGTGCGGCAATCGGCTGGTCGATTTCGCGGCAAATGCCCGGCAGGCTCTGGTTGATCTTTTCGTGAAGGTCCCATTCCGGATGGGTCACGAGCACATGGCGCACGCCCCGCTCGATCAGTCGGCGTGCCAACAGCAGGCTGCGAGCGAAGCCGCTTTCTCCGTACGCCTCTTTGGTGGCCTTCGTCTCCTTGGAAAGATCGGCCAGTTCGGGGGCGGCCGACTGCATGCGATAGGCCAACTCGTAGGCGGCAATTTGTGAGTCCAGCTTCGAATCGCCCGTCTCTTCGCGGCGAAATTCATTGAGAGTTTTGATTGCGTCCAATTGGGCTCGGTGCGATTCGGGTGAAAATTCTTTCGGCGTGGCCAGGTCGAGAATCGGCGAGCCCTTGCCGCGAAATATAACGCCTTGATGACTTGCGGACAGGAAGCCGTTCCCCCAAACCAGACTTCTCGCCTTCGGCGAGCGGCCGTTCAACAACACCACGTATCCAGGCAGATCGCGGTTCTCGCTGCCCAGACCATACGTCAACCAGGAACCCATCGTCGGGCGGCCGGGTTGCTCTTTTCCAGTTGAGAGCATGATCTCGCCCGGCGCGTGGTCGAAGGCCGCATGATGCATCGAACGCACGAGAGCAATGTCGTCGGCACACGCGCCGATCTGTGGGAGCAACTCCGACATCTCCATGCCGCATTGGCCGTACCGCCTGAACATGAACGGAGATTGCATCACCGGGGCCGCGAATGTCGTTTGTCCCAGACGCACTCCCTTACGGAACGATTCAGGGATTGGTTTGCCGTGCAGCTTGGCCAGGGCCGGTTTGGAATCGAACAAATCGACCTGACTGGTTCCGCCGACGAGAAAGATGAAAATGCCGCTTTTGGCAGTTGCCTTGAAGTGAGTCGGTCGGACACGCAACGGGTCCGTGTCGGCCAGCAAGCGATCTTCGGCAAGGAGCGTGGCCAGTGCGGCCAGCCCCAGACCGCCACCAGTCTTGGCCAGGAATTGCCGACGATCGTGAAGCATGCCGGTCACTCCCTGGTTGTGAACTCTTCTAAGTTCAACAAAACTCTCGCGATGCCGAACCACACGACTTCTTCCTTCATGCCGAGCTTCAGTTGCGTGGACACGAGATCCTTGAGAACGACCAACTCGCGATTCTTTGGCGACCGGCTGAGACAAAGCTCGAATCCGTGACGCAATCGCTCCTCGGTTGTGCCGGGGGAAAGCAATCGATTGCCGAGAGAACGTGCACATTCCACATATACCGGGTCGTTCAACAGCGTGAGTGCTTGAAGCGGAGTCGTGCTCCGATCGCGTCGAGCGCAGGGCTGGTTGCCATCCGCCCCGTCGAAGGCCGCGAGAGTCGGATGTTGAAGCGTGCGTTGAACGTGAATATAGATGCCGCGACGATGTCGGTCTGCTCCTGGCATCTTCAACGCCTCGGCAGTGAACTTCTGATCGAGAAATCCTTCGGGAAACGCCGGCACAATGGACGGTCCGCCGAATGTCGTCACGAGCAGTCCGCTAGTCGAAAGGGACAGGTCACGCACGATCTCGGCTTCCACGCGAAAACGGTTTTGTCGACCGAACAGAGAATTCGCAGAGTCAGTCTCTTTCATCCCCGCGACCGAAGATTGCCGGTAGGTTTCGGACAATACGATCAGACGAATCATCGCCTTGCGTGACCAACCTTGCCGAACGAATTCGGACGCTAGCCAGTCGAGCAACTCCGGGTGCTTGGGCGGCGTGCCGTTCGTGCCGAAGTTTTCGGGAGTGGGAACGAGGCCGGTGCCGAACAGGTGTATCCAAAAACGGTTGACGGCCACGCGTGCGGTGAGCGGATGCGACGGATTGACCAGCCAGTTCGCCAGATCGAGCCGGTCCGCCTTCGCATCACGCGGTCTGAGTGGCGGAAGGAACACCGGCGTGGACGGCAAAACCTCCACGCCCGGCTGCAGGAAACTTCCCCGTGTGTGCACACGCGTTGGCCGCGTTCCTTCGCGTAGAACGGGTGCGGAAGTCTTGCTATCCCCGAGTTTTAGTTCATCGTGATCGGTCTTATTGAAGAACGCATAGAGCTGGTAATACTCGCGATGCGCGATCGGGTCGTACTTGTGGCCGTGACACTGAGCACAACCGAGAGTCAGCCCCATCCAAGCCATGCCGGTCGTGTCAGTTCGATCCTTGATCGCCAGTGTTCGAAATTCTTCCTTATCGCCCGAGGCCGCGCTGTTCCAAAGCGTGTTGCGATGAAAACCCGTGGCCACTTTCTGCTCGAGCGTCGCACCAGGCCGCAAGTCGCCAGCCAGTTGATCGATCGTGAACTGGTTGAACGGCTGATCGCGATTGACGGCCTCGATAACCCAGTCGCGAAATCGCCAGGCGTTCTGCCGCAGATTGTCGTTCTCGTAGCCATCGCTTTCCGCGAACCGTGCAAGGTCCAGCCAGTGCCGGCCCCAGCGCTCCCCGAAATGAGGAGAGGCCAACAGGCGATCGACGAGCCGCTCGTAAGAATTCGGCGACGCGTCTTGGGCGAATCGATCGATCTCCCCCGGCGAAGGGGGCAGTCCGTGCAAATCGAGATACAAACGCCTAACGAGCGTCCGCCGGTCGGCTTCGGGAGCGAGGGTAGAACTCGTTGCTTCCAGTCGAGCGAGAACGAAAGCATCAATCGCATTTCGGAGTCGGCTTCTGTTACTCACAGTCGGAATCGCAGGACGCTGAATCGAGCGGAAGGCCCAGTGATTCGCCGCTGGATCTTGGCCTGCCAGTTCCTCTGGCCACTTCGCCCCTTGCTCCGCCCAGGCCTGAAGAGTCGCAATCTCTTTTGCGGGTATCGGCTCCTCGTGGAGCGGCATGCGGAGTTTTTCATCCTTGGAAACCAGCCGCTTGAGTGCTTCGCCGGTTGAAGTGCCTGGAACGAATGCCGGTCCGGAATCCCCACCCTGGAAGGTCGTCCGCCTCAGGTCGAGCCTGAGCCCGCCCTCGTGCTTCTTCGGCCCGTGACAGCCGACACATCGTTTGGCAAAAATAGGCCGAACATCGCGTGCGAAATCTACCGGCTCCGCAACCGCGTGGGAGCCGAGAAGCACGACCATGAACATTGCGAGTAGGGCAAGCCGCATGTGTAAGAGAATAGCAAACCTTGGGCACTCTGTGTGGGGCCAAAGAAAAATGTGGAAATTCCATGCGACAGTTTCAAATGACTTTCTCTTGGAAGGGCGCTAAGCGAAACCACTACGAAGCTCAATCCGAGGAAGCCATGAAATCAATCCCGAAGGCATGGGAGCCAAGATAAAGGCACTCGCCGAAAAGGCCCTCAAGGAAGCGGCGGCGACCACGGACAACTGGAAATCCAAAGGCGACAAAATGGCACAAGTCGTTGCCGACAAATGCACTGAGATGCCCGGCCGCGAGACGTCGGCCTCTCAAGTCAAGAAGATGGCCCAGATCGCGGCCGGTGCGGTTACCGTATCGATAGCCATGGCCGTGGCTTACACGTCATGCGGTCGCGGCGGTCACTGTAACTGGCGGCGTCTGGGGAAGTGATTTTGAGAGCCAGGCCACCAAGAGCTTTGCTGAGATGGCCGGCTCTCTCAACTTCTATGCCCCGCAAGTCGATTCCTGCAGCACGGTTTATTCGGAGCCATACTCGTATCCAGGAAGAGTGTGGGGAAACTTATTTTTCGTGGGAGCCCAGTGCCTGGTGCGATGTAGAATGTCCTCCTTTCGCTCGCCAGGACATCGTATGAGTACAGAGCAAGCACTCGAAAACGTACCCGGTTCGTCTTCCGAACTGGACCGGGTCGTGGACGAGGTGGTGAGTGAAGCCCATCTTCAGGGAGAGACTCTTCGGCCGGAGGAGCGGGCGTTCCTGAAGGAACACGCTCTCAAGAAACCGATGGGCGTATTGCACATTTGGGCGCTCGGTGTCGGGGTCGTGATCACGGGCGAATACTTTGGCTGGAACCAGGGCCTGAAGGAAGGCGGCCCGATCGGGATGCTGCTGGCCACCCTCTTTGTCTGCGCTCTCTACATGATGTGGGTCCTCGCGTTAAGCGAGTTGTCTGTGGCGATGCCGTTTGCCGGCGGGCCGCTGGCGTATGGCCGACGAGCGGTTAGCCCCGCGTTCGGGTTCATCATGGGCTGGTCGATGTTTTTGGAGGCGCTCTTTGCCACCATCGGAACCGCTCTCGCTACGGGCGGATACATCTACTTCGTCTGCGATCTCTTCTTCAAGGACCTGGACAAGGGTCTCGTCACCACCATCGCGGCGCTCATCACCGTTGCAGTCTTCGCCGTCGTGCAGTGGTGGGGCAGCAAACGCCAGGCTCAGTTAATGGAGTGCATGACCTACGGCGCAATCGTCGCCCTGGTCTGGTTCTGGATTGCTTGCATCCCACACGTCCGGATGGAACGGATATTCACGGACCCGATGTTAACCTACGGCTGGTCCGGCGTGCTCAAGGCCATCCCGTACGCGATCTGGTGGCTGGTCATGATCGAAACTATCGCACTGGCACCCGAAGAGGCCCGCGAGCCGCACAAGACGATTCCACGCGGCCTGACGCTTGCTCAGATTACTTTGGTTGTCCTCGTCCTCCTGACCTGGTTCTTTGCGTGTGCCGCTGGTTCCGACTTCAAGAAGACCGGGGCCGACGACATGCTCTATCCACTGCCGTTCATCTACGCGGAGAACTGGCCGAACTCGGCACATCTCCTGGTCTTCTCGATCGTGGCCATCTTCGGCATGATCGTGAGCTACAACGGCATGATCTACGCCGTGAGCCGGCAATCGTTCTCGCTTGGGCGGGCCGGCTATTTGCCGAAAATTCTTGGCCACGTTCATCCGACTCGGCGCACTCCGGATATGTCGATCTTCTTCTGGAGCCTGGTCGTGGCAGGGTTCGTCGTCTGGGGCTATTTCAACGGGGACGCCGTGCTGGTCGCGGTGTTGACGTGCAACCTCACGGCACTAATCTGGTATGTTTTGGCGATGGTTTGCTTGTTCGTATTGCGTAAGCGAGACCCGCACATGCCGCGACCGTACAAAGTGCCTCTGTACCCGGTGCTGCCGGCACTGGTCCTCGTGATGAGTCTGTTTGCGGCAGGAATCTACGCGTGGTATTACCAAGCGGAGAAGCCGATCGTCCTATGGCTGGCGCTAATCATGTACGCTGTCGGTGCGATCTATTACTTCGGAATCGCCCGCCGCCGGCTGGAGTCGGCAGCCCCGGAAGAACTGGCCGCCCGCCGCCGCCACGAGAACGGGAAGCAGGCGGGGAGTTGAAGGAAATCAATCGTCCATCCGCTTCGGTCGCTCTTGTTCCCGACCCTCTTCGTTCATCTCTTCGTCGCTCTCGCCAAGCAGATCGCCCGAACCCAGGCCCAGCTTCGGCATGCTTGGGTCGGCTTCAATCGTTAGCGTTTGCACGTACTCCGTTCCATCCACGGTCAGTATCACCCGGTACTCACCGGGAACGAGTGCATTGGACGAGGGGCGAGCGAGAGGGTTAAGATTGCCATCCTTCGGTGGTATTCCCCCCGCGCCTCGTCGTGGTCCGCCACGTGAGAGTTCCCAGGCGACGCGGTAGTAACCTGGCTCAGTGCTCGCACCACCGTCGCGAATGACGTTGCCCCGGACGTCCAGAACTTTCAGCGTCGCTTTTTCCGCCTTCTTACCGATCACGTAGTCGGCAAAGGCCTCGCGTGGCGGGTTCTTGCCGTAGAACGCCCGCGTCGATTGATAGAACGGCGGCGGCGACGATTGCCGCCATTGAATCGCAGGCGACGGACTCAGGAGGGCGGTCTTGCCCCGCACGAGATCGGCCGTCATTTGTCGCAGCGGTGTGACATCCAGAACCCAGATTGATCGTCCGTGCGTGGCTACAACCAGGTCATTCGCGGTTGTTGGTTGAGCAAACTCGTGAACGGCAACCGTTGGCATGCCCTTGTCGCCATTGATCCGCGTCCAGGCTCCGCCCCGGTCAATCGAGGCGTAACAGCCGAACTCGGTTCCCAGGAAAAGCAGGTTCGGATTGGCGATGTCTTCACGCAGCACTCGCGTTGGGCCAGTTGGGAGATTGCCACGCAGTGATTTCCAGGTTTGCCCGAAATCTTCGGTCACGTATACGTACGGGTTGTCGTCGTTCGAGCGGTGGGCATCGAAGACCACGTAGCAACGGCCATCGACCCACTTGGAGGCTTCGATGCTCGACACCCAGCGTGGACCGGGCAATCCGGCCGATTTGAACTTATCGCTCAGGTTCGTCCAGGTCTTGCAGCCATCGCGAGTCAGCCAAACTCCGCCGTCGTCCGTGCCGGCCCACACGATGTCCGCGTTGCGAGGCGATTCCGAGAGAGCCGTGCCAGTCCCACGTTTTGTGAGCGTGATTTCGGGGGACACGGCTTCGAGCGCAGCCCCACGCTTGAACGAGCGAAACACATAGTTGCCTGCCGAGTAAAAGATCGACGAATTGTGATTGGACAGGATGAAAGGGGTGTTCCAGTTGAACCGAAACGGCTGAAGACCAGGCTTCGATTGCGGCCTGATGCCGGTGACGACACCCGTGGAAAGATTGTTCCGCGTGATATTGCCATCCTGGCTTTCCGCGTACACCACATCCGGATCGAGCGGATCGACTCGACATATGAAGCCGTCTCCCCATTGAACGGTCGTCCAGTCGAAGTTGGTCGAGCCGAGCGTGCGTTCCGACCGCGAAGGTCCGCCCCAACTGCCGTTGTCCTGAAGCCCGCCATAGATTCGGTACGGCGTGCGATTATCGACCGCGACGTGATAGAACTGGCCGATCGCGCCGGCATGACTCATGTGGTCCCACTTCGCACCCTTGTCGAAACTGGCGTAGAAGCCGCCATCAGTTCCCAGGATCAAGTGCCGGCTATCCTTCGGGTTGATCCACAGTGCATGTTGATCCGAATGAACGCCGCCGTTGATGCCATCGGACTTGAAGGTTTTGCCGCCGTCCGTGCTCCGATGCAGATCGAGACCGAGAACGTAGAGTGTGTTGTCATCCGTCGGATCCACTTTCACGACCGAGAAATAGAACGGCCGGGGATTGAAACTATTAAGCCGGGTCCAGGTTTCTCCGCCATCGACGCTCTTGAATACGCCGCCCGATTGGAAGCCATCGTCCCCCTGTTGATTTTGAACGTTCGCGTTTTGTCCGCCAAGCTGCGGATGGCCGTGTGGCCGGGTGGTCGCCAAACTCGACTCGGCTACCAGCGTGATCTCGAGCGTCCCCTTCTCCTTGCCGCGTATGTAAGCAACCTTGGGCTTGTCGCCTGCTTTCTTCCCCTGCACGCCTTTGGAGACATCATCGCGGGTTTTGATTGCAGTCTCGTCGATGCTGACGACTATGTCTCCCCCGCGTAAACCGGCTTTCGCTGCAGGCCCGTTGTCGTTGACATCCGAAACCGTGACGCCCCCCTCGGCAGGTTCGCCCAGGGTGATGCCGAGCACGACTCGTTCGTCGGGCCGTTTGCCGAAGGTGAGTTCCAGTTCCAGCTTGTCCTTGCCGCGCGTGACGGAAAACTTAGCCTTGCCGCCTGGCTCACGCTTGTAGAATTCGTCGATCATCGCCTCGTAGGTTTTCATCTCCTTGCCATCGATCGCCGTGATCAAGTCCCCTTCTTTGATTCCTGCTTTCGCGGCCGGTCCGTCGGCGGTTGCGGAAGTAACCTTCACGGCCCCAGTGCTCGTTTCACTCTGCATGGCGACAAATACTCGCGGTGCAGGCTTCGGTGGCTTGCCGGTCCCGGCTTTCTCGGTGTCCACGATCGCGAAAGCGAGTTTCGGATCCTTGCGCGACCACTCCAGGCCAATGCGACCGAGTTTCACGGTCGGCAGGCCCTTGCTGAGTTTCGTGAACGTCTTGCCGCCGTCCGTGGTCTTGAAGATCGCGCTCCCCCCCGCATGGACTTTGAGCGGTGCATATTCGTCGGTTCCGGGTGGTGTCGTGCGGCGGGCGTCGCCTCGGAAGCTGTCGAACTCGTCGCGCTGCCGTTCCCACGCGGCAACGAGCAGTATGTCCGGATTGGTCGGATGCATTGCGATGTCGATGGAGCCCGTTTTGTCATCGAGTTGCGGCAGAATGTTGTTCCAGGTTTTGCCACCATCCTCCGTCTTGAACAAGCCGCGTTCGCCCCCCGCACTGTAAAGCCGACCGAGGGCGGCCACGTAGACCACGTCCGGCTTGGTCGGATGAACCACGATGTCGCCGATCTGGTAAGAGGTCTTCAGCCCCATGTTCTTCCAGGTCTTGCCGCCATCGGCGCTCTTGTAAACGCCGTCGCCAAACGAAACCGAGTTTCGCGGATTGGCCTCGCCGGTGCCAACCCAGACGATCTCCTTGTTGGCAGGCGCAACGGCGACCGCCCCAATGGACACGGTTGCTTCGCGATCGAATTGATGCTCGAACGTGGTGCCGTTATTCGTGGTCTTGAGCAATCCGCCGGATGCAGTCGCCGCCCAGTACGTGGAAGGATCGGATTCGCAGACCGCGAGACTCGTTATGCGGCCCCCCATCGTGGCCGGACCGACGCCACGCCACTGGAACTTGTTGACCCATGTCTGAGGAATCACAATCTCGGCAGGCGGAAGCACCCGTGGCATGGGAGCCCGCCCATCCTTTAGGCCATTCAATTTCTCCTGAAGCCCGGTGATATTTTTTTCCAGGGCTGCGGGATGCCGACCGTGACCGTCCTTGGGCGCGTCGCCAAAACTCGGCATTGTCGCGAGAACGGTCAACGAAGTGGCAAGTATGCAGACCGCGATTAAGCGGCTAAGGGTAGGAAGAACACTCATGTCGAATAACCTGGATAGGAGAACGAGTTTCGGCTGCAAAGTCAGCCTGGATTACCAATCTTAACGGAAAGATGCCTATGGGAGCTACTTATGTCGGGTGACAGCTCAAAAAAAGCGAGAATCCGGGCTTTGAAATCAGAGCCGCGTCCGTAAGGGAGCGATCAACAAGGGGGCTGTTCATTGTCTGCTCCCTCACAGTCGCGGCTCCGAAAAAGCACCTTCACTTCTCAAATCGCACCAACAAGTCCCCGGCTTGCACCTGCGTGAGTGGTCTCGCCAGCACCTCGGCGATTTTCCCGGCTCGTTCCGCATAAAGCGTGGTTTCCATCTTCATCGCCTCGAGTGTCAGCAATTTTTGTCCGGCCGCGACTTCTTCGCCCATGGCGACAATCACGCTGACCACGGCTCCCGGCATCGGGGCGGCGACGTGCAACGGATTGCCTGGCTCGGCCTTGATTCGTTGCGGCACGCCGGCGGCCGCGAGCGTGCGGTCAGTTACTTGCACTTCACGCGGTTGGCCGTTCAACTCAAAAAAAACTTGTCGCTCGCCTTCGTGCGCATCCCCCACCGTAAGGAACTTGATGATGAGTGTCTTGCCTGGCTCGATGTCCACGCTCACTTCTTCGCCGGCCTCCATGCCGTGGAAAAACGTTCGTGTCGGCAGAATCGAGGTATCCGAGTATTGCTTCCGGTGCTCCACGTAATCCGCGAACACTTTCGGATACATGAGATGCGAGTTCACATCCCAATCGGTGGCTGGCCGCTCGTACTTCTTTTCCAGTTCCGTCCGGATGGCCGCGAAATCCGCGGGCGGCAACGTCACCCCCGGCCGATGCGTGAACGGCTTGCGGCCACGCAGCACCTTTTTCTGCAACGCTTCCGGGAAGCCGCCTGGCGGTTGGCCGAGCTTGCCTTCGAAGAATTCGACGACCGATTCGGGAAACGCCAGATCGCGATTCGGGTCGAGTACCTGCTCGGCCGTGAGGTTGTTTGCGAGCATGAACAGGGCCATATCGCCAACTACTTTTGAACTCGGCGTGACTTTCACGATGTCGCCGAAGAGCCGATTGACGGCCGCATAAGTTTTGCCAACCTCGTGCCAGCGATCGCCGACGCCGAGCGATTGAGCCTGTTGATACAGGTTCGCATATTGCCCGCCCGGCATCTCGTGCAGATAGACTTCCGACGATGCCGCCTTCAGGGCGGTTTCGAACGGCGTGTAATTCTTGCGAACGCCTTCCCAATAATCCGAGGTTGCTTGCAAGTCGTCGAAAATCATACCTGGATCACGGTCCGTGAATCGCATCGCTTCGACAAGGGCATTCAAGCTCGGCTGGCTGGTGAGGCCGGCCATCGAGGCGAACGCACAATCGACGATGTCCACGCCTTCCTCGGCCGCGGCCAGGTAAGAGGCAATCTGCCCCCCGGCCGTGTCGTGCGTGTGGAAGTGGATCGGCACGTCAATCTCGGCTCGCAGTGCTTTTACCAGTTTCTTGGCGGCATAGGGCTTCAGGAGGCCGGCCATGTCCTTGATGGCCAGGATGTGCGTGCCCGCCTTCACCAGGTCCTTGGCGAGATTCACATAGTACGAGAGCGAATACTTGTCGCGTTTCGGATCGAGAATGTCGCCGGTGTAGCAGATGGCCGCTTCGGCGAGCGACTTTGTTTCAGTTCGTACTGCCGCGATCACCGGCCGCAGGTTTTCGAGCCAGTTCAGCGAATCGAAAATGCGGAACACATCGATGCCAGTCGAGGCCGATTCCTTCACGAAGGTCGACACGACATTGTCTGGATAATTCGTGTAACCCACCGCATTCGCCGCACGTAACAACATCTGGAACAGAACATTCGGGACGGCATTCCGCAATTGGCTGAGGCGATCCCAGGGCGACTCCTTCAAGAATCGCATCGACGTATCAAAGGTCGCTCCGCCCCACATTTCGAGTGAGAAGAAGTCCGAATGAATTCGTGCATAACGCGGTGCCACGCGCAGCATGTCGTACGTCCGCATCCGTGTGGCAAACAGCGACTGATGCGCATCGCGCATCGTCGTGTCCGTGATGAGCAACTTCTTCTGCTCGCGAACCCAACGGGCGAAACCCTCAGGGCCCAGCTCATCGAGTTTGTTCTTGGTCCCGTCGGGAATCGGGGAGTGAGGAGCGAGGAGTAAGGAGTGAGGAAGCGAGGTTTTCGACTGAGTACTGGGTACTGCGTACTGCGTGCTCTTCACCTCCGGATGCCCGTTGACGATGATCTCCGCAATGTAGCCGAGTAACCGGCTCGCGCGATCGCGGCGCGACTTGAACTGGAACAACTCCGGTGTCTCGTCGATAAACCGCGTCGTCGTTTCGCCGGCCAGGAACTTCGGATGCCCGATGAGATTTAACAAAAACGGAATGTTCGTCTTCACGCCACGAACGCGGAACTCTTGCAAGCAGCGATCCATTCGCCGGGCGGCATCCGAGAAGCGAATCCCACTTGTCGTCACTTTCACGAGAAGCGAATCATAGAAGGGAGTAATCACGGCACCCGAGAACGCCGTGCCTGCATCGAGACGAATGCCGGTTCCACCCGAGGAGCGGTAGGCGGTCATGCGGCCGTAATCGGGGACGAAATTATTCGCGGGGTCTTCCGTGGTCACACGGCACTGGATTGCGAAGCCGTGTGCTCGGATTTGTGACTGATCGCCCAGGCCGATTTCTGCGTCCGAGAGGGGCTTGCCGGACGCGATCAGAATTTGCGAACGCACGATGTCGTAGCCGGTCACGACTTCGGTAACAGTGTGCTCGACCTGAATACGCGGGTTGACTTCGATGAAGTAGAATTCGCCGGTCTCGGAATCGAGCAGGAATTCGACAGTCCCGGCATTATCGAGTCCGACAGCCCGGCCGATGTCCAGGGCGGCTTGCAGCATTTGGTCGCGAGTCTTCGTCGGCAGATTCGGGGCCGGGGCCAGTTCGACCACTTTCTGGTGCCGGCGCTGGATCGTGCAATCGCGTTCGAAGAGGTGGACGAGGTTGCCGTGCCGGTCGCCGAGGAGTTGCACCTCGATATGCCGGGCCCGACGAACGAGCTTCTCGAGAAACACATCGCGAATGCCGAACGCACTGCCGGCCTCGCGTTGAGCCTGGTCAAGAGCGGCTTCCAGTTGATCGGCCGATTGCACGGGCCTCATGCCACGGCCGCCGCCCCCCATCGCGGCCTTGACCATCACGGGGTAGCCCAGCTTTTCCGCGATCTTCTTCGCTTCGTCATAGCTCCTCACCGCCTCGTTGCTGCCTCCGAGCACGGGGACATTTGCCTCTTGAGCAATCTTGCGGGCCGCGACCTTGTCGCCTAGCTGTTCGAGAATGTGCGGCTTCGGCCCGATGAAAGTGATCCCGGCTTCGGCACAGGCCCGGGCGAAATGCGCGTTCTCGGAGAGGAAGCCATAGCCCGGATGAATCGCGTCCACGCCGATGCTTTTCGCGAGGGCCACCAGACGCGGAATATCCAGATACGCACGGATGGGTTCGCCGGGCACGCCGATGGCATAGGCCTCGTCGGCCTTGAACCGATGCAGAGCGAAGCGGTCTTCGTGCGAGTAGATAGCGACGGTGCGAATGCCAAGTTCGTGGGAGGAACGAAATACTCGGATGGCGATCTCGCTCCGGTTGGCAACCAGGAGCTTGTTGAATGGGCGTGAAGAAACCGAATCGGACATCAAATCCTCCGGGATGAATCACAGTTAGTCTATCGCTATTGAAACGTGATGGCCGTCCGGGATCCTTGAACTTCGCTTGAGGTCGATCCGAAGCAGCCAAAAGCAATTTCACTTCGGGTTTCACGGATTTACACGGATAAGAAACGCCTGACTTTGTCTCTTTATCCGTGTAAATCCGTGAAATCCGTGGTATGAACTCTTGGTAGTGGCTTGGCCGCATTGAGAAATCAGTGGTTTAGGTGAATTGGCTGCGATTGGGCCGCGACCCCCATGATCACGAACAGTGAGTAGAGCCAACGGTACCAGGTTTTGGCCTGGCCTCCAGGGATTTGCTCCTTCGCGTGAATAGCCCAATTTTGGCCACGTAAATTTGACCGTTTCAATTCGTTAAACTTCGGCTGCTTCCCCTTATCTCTCTTTGGACGAGGTGCGACTTTACGTCGGCGGATCTCCCACGGTTTCGGGTTACACTTCCACTACGAAGACAATGGGCGGTTCATTGCCTCTATTCGATTTGGATGGTGCCGGAGATGTGACGGTGAAAATGAATTACCGACTCAACGCCGGCAGCGGGGACGGCGATGCGTACGTACTCATCCCCGACGCAGCTTTCGCGGGCCAGGCGGCAAATAGCTACGTGTACCTGTATTCGAAGTTCGGCGGGACCTGGACCGGCAACGCGGGCTTCGAAGAGTGGGCGGTCCGAACCACTCTGCCTACCGGAAATCCCGTTGGTGCTGCTAGCCTTTCCGGTTACGTGTACCTCGACACGGATTTAGGAGGCACGCGTGGCGAAGGCGAATTGGGAATTCGCGGTGTTGTGAAGCAACTCCAGGGTACCGATTATCTCGGCAACCCCGTCGTTTTGAATGCCACGACGGACAACAACGGGTTCTACCAGTTCACGGGCCTGTTAGTCGGGAACTACTCCATTTTCCGGGCCTCGGACCCGTCGGGTCTGACTCCGAATGACGTGCCATACGCCAACGGGGATAACACGGTCGGCAACCTGGGCGGTACAAGCCAGGATTCCGACTCACCGTTCACGGACTGCATTCTGAGTATCTCGGTCGGCGCTGGGCGGAACGGCTTGAACTACAACTTTGGATTCTGGGAGGGAATCGAACAACCGCCAAACTGATCCTTGGTTTTCGGCGTGAGCAAAGAGGCTACAGGAGGATCTTCCGGTGGCCTCGTGTCTGTCTCATTATGTAAGCGACTGATCGGTGAAGCCTAGAGCCGTCATCTTTGCCGAGTCGAACTAACCAGCCTCGTTGTCGAACAAGTTCAGATTCGCTTCGCCCTCGATCTTCAGGCCACCTTCCGCGCCGAAGAGTGCGACCTGCAACGAACCTTGACTCCGTGCCATGCAAGCAATGAAGTGCATCACCCGGTTCGAAGAGCATCGAGGGCGGCCCCGATGTCTTTGGCTCGCATCAGCGATTCGCCGACGAGGATGGCTTTCACTCCGGCCTGTTGCAGACGCTGGACATCCGCATGGGTGCGAATGCCGCTTTCGCTGACGACGGAACATCGGCCAGGAATGCGCGGTAATAGGTCAAGCGTGTGATCGAGGCGGGTTTCAAAAGTTCGCAAGTCTCGGTTGTTGATACCGATCAGCGTGGCCCCGCAATCGACGACTCGGTTCAATTGGTCGGCATCGTGAAGTTCGACCAGCACGTGCAGTCCGAGTTCAGTGGCCTGGTCGAAAAGCGTCTTGAGTCGATCGCCTGGAAGGATTTCCGCGATCAGCAAAACCGCATCGGCTCGGGCATTTCGGGCCTCCAACAGTTGGTAGCGCTCGAGGACAAAGTCTTTGCGAAGGAGGGGAAGCTGGACCGAATCATGAATCGCCGTGAGGTACGAAAGCTCGCCCTGAAAGAAGTGCGAATCCGTCAGCACGCTGAGGCAATCGGCTCCGTGGCTTTCGTAAATCCTGGCGATGGCGACCGGGTCGAAGTCCTGGCGGATCACACCGGCCGAAGGAGACGCCTTTTTGACTTCGGCAATGATCCGCATGCCTGGTTTTCGTAAAGTGCCTGTAAAGTCCCGCATCGGCGGGATTGTGTCAAGGCGGGCTTCCAGATCACGTTCTGGGATCGACCGGCGAGCCGCGTCGATCTCGATTTGTTTGTGTTGGACGATGGTATCGAGGATGGTCACGGGCAAAGGCTCTGGATGCGAATTGGCTCTGGAAACAGGGGCCGGGCTTCACACGCCGGGCTTTCGTTAGCATACTGTCCGGGTGGTTCATTTTAAGGGGGTGGCGTGGGGGACGATTCGCTGGTACTTCGGTTGATGCTCACGTCTGGCCTTTCCGTCGCTCTCGTCGGAGCAGCCCTGGCCTTGCTAATCGTTCTCGTCTTTCGTCTGGGAAATACGAGCCGACTGTCGCCTCGCCAGCCGCTCCCCAAATGGACGGGTTTCGGCGTGTTGGCGGCAGTCGGTCTGTTCTTTCTGTTCGAAGTCGGCTCGGGATTCATCCAGTCGTTGTTGATTCAGAGTGGCTTCTTCAAGAATTTTTACGGAGAGAACTTTCCGCTCGATTTGCCCGAAAACCCGTCCGTGGCGCAAAAAGGGGCAGCGGTTATGCGACGACTTTGGTCGTCGGCACTCGCATTTCCGCTGGCCTTGATCGCAATGGTTTTGCTGCGAAAGTCACTCCAGGTTCGGAGCAGTAGCAGGCTGCGAACCTGGCCTCTCGGCTTTGTGGCCGGGTATCTGACGTGGCTGATGATTACACCGGCCGCGTTCTGTGTTTTCGTACTTGCCAGTCTTGGGCACAGGGCACTCACGGGGCAAGAGCCAGAGAAACATCCGCTCACGTTCATCGGCGAACTCGCTGGGCCGTGGGAATGGTCGTTGTTTGTGGTACAGACGATCGTGATCGCGGCCGTGATCGAGGAATGGCTTTTCCGCGGTGCGTTGTTGCCGTGGCTAGCCCAGCGGAAGCCCGTGCCGCCGGATACGGCATTTACGGTACTGCCACGCCATCGGCCGCTATTGATCCTGCTGGGGGCTCTTGGGGTAGGTGTGGCCTTCACGTTCGGAACGGATTTTCTAAGTCGCCCGGCACAGGTTCAAACGGCATTCGAGGCCGACCCGGTCGCAGCTTCGGCGGCCTACCTGATTCCGGCCGGGTTCTTCTTGCTGTTGGTGCCGTTCGATTTTCTGTTGCCGAAGTTGCATCGACTCCGGCGCTATTTGCGAATTCGCTCATCGCAAGACTTGCGAGCAATCTGGGCCAGTTCCGCACTCTTTGCTGCAATGCATACCCATGTTTGGCCTTCGCCGATTCCGCTTATGGTGCTGGCGCTGGGGCTTGGCTACCTCTATCTCCGGACCCGAAGCCTGGTCGGCCCGATCGTGGTTCACGGCCTGTTCAACGCTGTCTCGGCGGTGTACTTGATCCTGGGCGGGCCGGCGTAAGAGAGTACTCACCCCAATTTTTGCCAGACCCGTCCCTCCTTCGCCAGTAGTTCATTTGCACTCGGCGGGCCATCGCTGCCGATGGAATACGATTCAGGTTTAGGGGCATTTGCCTCTGCCAGGGATTTCACGAATGGGTCGATAATTTCCCACGAACGTTCGATCTCGTCGCCACGCATGAACAGCGAGGCATCGCCTTGCATCGCGTCTAATAAAAGTCGTTCATAAGCCTCCGGCAACGAACCATAAGTGCCCTTGTAGTCGAAGAACAAGTCCCGCGCCTGCAGTTCGGTCCCCTCGATGGCGGGCACTTTGGTCTGGAAACTCAGCTTGATTCCTTCATCGGGCTGGAGGACGATCGTGATGCGATTGGCCTCCGGCTCGTGGCCGAGTCGCTGCGGAAACAAGCGAAACGGTGGCTCGCGGAACTGGATCGTGACTTCGCTGTAACGGTTTGTCATGCCTTTGCCGCTACGCAAATAGAACGGCACACCTTTCCATCGCCAGTTGTCAACTTGCAGCCGAACGGCAGCAAATGTTGGCGTGCGCGAATCCTGGGGCACTCCTTTTTCGTCGTGATAACCCGTGTATTGTCCGGTTGCCATCGACGCGAGTGCCTCTCCCGGACTTGGAATGAGGATCGAATCGAGAACCTTGACCTTTTCATTGCGGAGTCGGTCGGCGGAGAATTGGCTTGGCGGTTCCATGGCCACGAGCGAGAGAACTTGAAGCAGGTGGCTCTGGAACATATCGCGAAGCACGCCGCTCGTGTCGTAGTATCCGGCTCGCTTGCCGACAGTGACTTTCTCGGCGACCGTGATTTGGATGTGGTCGATGTAACGCCGATTCCACAGCGGCTCAAACATCGAGTTGCCGAATCGAAAGACCAAAATGTTCTGGACGGTGTCTTTACCCAGATAGTGGTCGATGCGATAAATCTGTTTTTCGGAAAAATGCTCATTGAGCTGTCGGTTGACCTCGTGGGCGGATGCCAGGTCTCGGCCGAACGGCTTCTCGACGACGACCCTTCGGAAGCCGCGTTCCTCGCGGTTATGGCCAGCCTCGCCGAGACGGGCGGCAATCTCCGTGTACAGCTCGGGAGCGACAGCGAAGTAATAGAGTCGATCACCGCCCGGATCGGCCTCGCGATTTTTTAACCAGTCGCCGAGGACGCGTACGCCCTGGGGCAGGGCCGCATCTCCAGCGACGTAGTGAAGCCGGCGTGCGAATCGGCTCCAGGTTCCCGCGAACCAGCTCTGGCCGGATGCAAGGATCGCCTCCTTGACCTTGGGCTCGACAAGTTGGCGAAATTCCTCTGAGGTATGTTCTGTTCGTGCCATGCCAACTACTTGGCACTCTTCCTTCAGCAAACCCGTCGAATCCAGGCGAAACAAAGCCGGGATCAACTTTCGCGAGGTAAGGTCGCCGGACGCTCCGAAGATAATAATGGTTGGTACTGGCATGGCTTAGGGGGTGCGTTTCACGAGGAACGGAATACGACAGTGGGTAAGGCTACCCACTGCCCTGTTGTATGGTTCGGCTCACGGAACCGAGTGCATGCGTCGGATCCTCCTATTCGCATTGGTTTTTCTTCTCGGCGTGAGCGTCTTGTTGGTTCTGCGCGAGATGTTCCGCACGCGTGCCGCCGAGCCGTCGCCAGTCCCGGCTGGCGACTACGAAATCGCCTGGATTCACACGACCACCAGCCCACAGACGTGGGAGCGACTGGTGGCCGCGATGTTCCAGATTCGTCGCGAATACCCCGGTGTGGAGATCGACGATTCGCGGGCGTTTCTCGATCAGACGGCGGCCGTCCCGGAGGTCGTCCTCACCGCCCACGGCCGGCCCGACAAGTTGCGAGTTCGCTGGTACAAACTATCGAGCGAGGTCGGGAATCGCGATTGGGTGAAGGCTCTTGCGGCCCGCCGGCCCGCACCGCTCGCGTTCATGGGCGG
>SIAJ01000167.1 GCA_009691845.1 Gemmataceae bacterium | reverse complement strand
CAGACGCTCAGTGAGCGGATGCGCATACTCGCGGACGATTATGCCCAAGCCTGCAAGCAAGCAGAGGCAAGACTGCGCCGCTGCGAAGAGTTTGCAAGGAGTGGATACCGCGGTGAGGCACTCTATCTCGCTGAGCTGGAGCCTCCCCTACTCGATGTGCTGTCTTGGTTATCGTTCCCTGAACGGCGGGATTGGTCGGAATTGACGAGTCACTACGGACTGACGGAAGCCCCAAGACTTAGTGTCGCGCGTGCCAAAGGGCTGAACCAGATCTACAGTGAGTATTCTGCGATTGAGCCCAGTGTGCGCAGACTGCGACATTTGAACAGAAATCGCGCGCCGGTCGGCGAACGTGCGGAAGTATTGCGACTGCTTTGCTCCCAGGATCCGAATTGCCCTGTGTGGCCCGAGCAACTGATTGCCCTTGAGGCAGTGATTCGTGAAGACGTCGTCCGGTGCATGGATGCCGACATCGCTGTTGGAGAGCGTGGCCGAATGGCGGAGTATTATTCGGCGCTGACCGCTCCCGGCTGGCGCAAACCCGCGCTTCCGCCAGTGATCTCACGGGCGGCAACAGAGTACCTCCCGCAAGCACTCTCCCGATTTACGTTGGCTCTAAAGAGTCCTGATCTGCAAAACGCACAGCGACTGCGAACAGCGTGCGATCAGGTTGTTCGCGCTGCGATCCTAGCCCCGGGCCATCCACTTTTGGATCGATTTGCCGTTCTCTCGATGAAATTGAGCCAGTTAGAGCAACAGTCAGCGGAAGAGCAGTGCCGCGAAGAGAGTGTGGAATTGCTTCAGCAGACAGTTCGCAGGGGCGCGACGGAGAAAGAACTCGATCGAGCATACGAACATGCCAAGCAAACCGGAGCACAGATTCCAAAAGGGCTCCAGGGGCGGTTCGACGACGCGATGCATAAGCACGAGGGCCGAAGAACCATCAAGCAAGTGATCCTCGGAGTGATCGGGATTTCCCTCGGAACGGTGGCTCTGGTCGTATTCCTGATTATGGTATTAAAGAAATGATCAACGAATTTTCGAGTATGGCAAGATGACGTCGCCTGAGCAACACTCGTACTTTGTGCGCTTCCGCGGACGGATCAGCGGGCCATTCAGCTTCGAACGGCTGCGAAGCATGGCGAGCGCAAGCCAAGTCAGTGAGATTCACGAGCTTTCATCGGATCGGTCGGCCTGGTTTCCCGCTTCGGACCTGCCTGGATTACTGCCTGATGTGCGGGAACCCGCTTCCGCACCGCAAAAGAGCGTAGCGCGCACGGAAGCGACTGCGCCCGCGGAAAAATGGTACTATCTGGACGCATCCGACAATCGCACTGGCCCAATCGGACGTCGCGAGCTGATAGACCTCCACGATTGCGGCACGATAAACGAAGCAACCTCCGTTTGGACGAATGGGATGGCGGAGTGGGTGCCATTCGATCAAGCGGGGCTTGTAGCGTCGAACAATCGAGCAAGCATTCGGCTAGATCGGTCTTCGGTGGTGCAGAACTCGGTGCAAGACCGCCGGCCTGGCGTTGGGCTAGGCATTACAGGCATGGTCCTGGGAATCCTCTCACTCCTGAGTAGCTGCTTCGTTATTATCCCTTACGCGGGAATCGTCTTTGTTGGCTTTCAGCTAATCCTGGGTGTGTTGGCGATTTGCTTCAGCGCGGCCGGCATGCGGACGCAAGGCCGCGGACTTGCTATTGCGGGACTGGTAACCGGAATAATCGCGGTGGCGATCTTCGTTCTGCTAATGGTGCTGATCTTCGTGATTGTCGGCAGTCTCGCCGCTGCCTTGAATGCGAATCGCAACGGGTGGGAGTGAAGTCTCTGTGTATCACGCGGGGGAGTTTCCGATTAGCAAGGCGTAACAGTCCATGTCAATCCGCTTCACATGTCCACGGTGCAAGACTGCTTACACGGCCGACGCACACGATGCAGGCAAGAAATCGCTGTGCCAAGAGTGCGGGCGACGGCTGCAGGTACCTTCGCGCGGCACAGAGGGGGACTCGCCTCCTCCCGTCCCCGCATCGGCTCAACGCCTAATCGAAACTCAACCGGCAACCAACCTGCCTGCAAGGCGACGAGCAAATCCGGGCCAACTTACGATTTTCATCATTGCAGTCGTGGTAGCGGTAGGAGTTGCTGGCACCGTCGTCGCCGTGGCCATATCGCGCGGAAAGCCGCATCCCCGCATCGACACGGAAACGCGAGGGCCAAGCAAACCGAGTGACAGTGTCGCGAACAATATCACTGCATGGCGACCGAGCGGCAATGCGAACGAAAAGCAGACTGTAAGCGACACGCCACTAAAAGGCGAAAACCTCTTCCCGAGATTGGTTCGCTGTGCCGCGCTAGTCCTTACGCCGCAAAACAGCGAAGGAACTGGGTTTGTAGTCGATACAGCAAATAGGTTGATCGTCACGAATTACCATGTAGTAGGCCGTGAGAACAAAGTGATCGTCCTGTTCCCGCTATACGAAAAATCGGGCGAGTTGGTGACCGATACACGCATCTATCTGAGCAAGCCTCGCGAGGTCGGCGTGCAGGGCGAGGTCATTGACCGTGATCCAAAACGGGATCTTGCCCTGATTCGTGTGGAGAAAATCCCACTTCGCACGTCCGCAATCCCGCTGGCTCGCAAGCAGGCGGCAACGGGCTCCGTGGTCTATTCGGTTGGCGGCTCGGGAGCGGACGACAACCTCCTGTGGCGTCTCACAAAAGG
Organism: Gemmataceae bacterium; assembly: GCA_009691845.1. Classification (GTDB taxonomy): domain Bacteria; phylum Planctomycetota; class Planctomycetia; order Gemmatales; family Gemmataceae; genus SIAJ01. The sequence continues at coordinate 2,471 of SIAJ01000167.1, read as the reverse complement.
TAGTGTGCGTGGTAGGCTAAGAAGAAACGAGCAATTGGAGCATGGGCACTTGGATTGCATGATTCTCGAAACCGACGCCCCCATCAACCCCGGCGATAGTGGTGGGCCGGTAATAAACGAATTCGGAGAATTGGTCGGGGCAGTATCTCATTTCAATAAACGTCAGCGGCAGGTGAGTGGCAATATCGACATCGAAGAGATTCGCGATTTTCTTGCTCGCCACGTAGGGTCAAAGTAGCCTTGCTTCAGAACATGGCCGTCTTCCTCGTCCCTTTGTCTAACGACAACTATCTTTCCCAGCCGTGTTGCCTCATTCAAGAATGTTACCGAACTCGGGCAGCACTTTGGTAGCGATTTTTGTGTAGCTGTCCATTCTATGCGCATGGCGTAGCGGCCTGAATCTCGGTCAGGTTGTCAACAGCGGACAGCGATAGGGCCAAAATCGCGGCTTTGCGCGGGCCACATGGTGAAGAGAAAGTGGCTCGTTATTGTCCGCGAAAGTGGCCCCATTCTAAACCGCGATCAACACGAACGCGGCACCTTCCAGTTCCGCAAGGCTGCCGCCAACGGCGTCGAAATCTCGGCCACCGATTTGGCCCTCATCCTCGGCGGCATCGAACTCGGTTCCGCTAGAAAGCGGCCACTTACTCCCGGCCCGCGTCACGCCGTGAACCCATGGGACTATTTCAAACACGTCTTGAACGAGTTACCCGCTCGGCCGCCCAACGCCGCCCTTGCCCGACCACTGGCTCACCGACGACGAAAAACAAGCCATCTGCACCTTCGCCCGAACCAATCCGCTCGAAGGCTATCGCCGACTGACTTTCATGATGCTCGACGCCGACGTCGTCGCGTGCAGCCCGTCGAGCGCCTATCGCGTCCTCAAGGCTGCCGGACTTCTCGCCGGCTCGACGCCCGTTCCCTCCAAGAAAGGCACCGGCTTCGTGCAGCCGCTTGTGCCCCACGAACACTGGCACATCGACATCAGCTACCTCAACATCGCCGGCACGTTTTACTTCCTCTGCTCCATACTCGACGGCTGCAGCCGTGTCATCGTCCACTGGGAAATCCGCAAAAAAATGGAGGAGTCCGACGTCGAGATCATCTTGCAACGCGCCCGCGAGGCTTATCCCGACGCCAAGCCTCGCATCATCTCCGACTACGGTCCGCAGTTCATCGCCAAGGACTTCAAAGAGTTCATCCGCATCGCCGGCATGACGCACGTCAAGACTTCGCCCTATTATCCGCAGTCCAACGGCAAGATCGAACGCTGGCACAAGAACCTGAAGGGGGACTGCATACGCATCAACGTTCCTTTATCTTTGGATGATGCCCGTCGCGTCGTCGCCGATTACACCGTTCATTACAACGAAGTTCGCTTGCACTCGGCCATCGGCTATGTCACGCCCAAAGACAAGCTGGAGGGACGTGCCAAGCAGATTCAAGACGAACGGGATCGCAAGCTCGACGAGGCCCGCGAACGACGACGCTTGGCTCGACAGGTCCAGGCCGAGAAACGCGTTAACGAATTACCATCCGTCGAGGCGAGACCGGCCATCGACTTCGCCGCCATCAAGGCCGTCGTCCACATCGCCGCCGTCCTGCAACTGCTCGGCTGCACCGGCCAGACACGGTTTTCACAGCATCGCGGTCCGTGTCCGCTGCACGGAACCCAACGCGGCACCGCACGATGCTTCACGGCTCATCTCGAACGAAACGTGTTCCACTGCTTCAAGTGCGGCCAGTCCGGCGACGCCATCGACCTGTGGGCGCGGGCCACGAAGCAACTGCCCTACGATGCCGCAGTGGACCTGTGTGCCAAGCTCGGAATCCCACTGCCGCTGATGCACCCCACCCCATCGCCCAGGGAACCGGTAATGTCTTCCTTCGAAACCGGTACAATGCCCAAGACCCACAGTGAGCAGGTCCCTTAACTCTTTAACTCAGCCCGGGCGGTTTTCCAGTTCACGCTGAACCAGGACAACAGTGCTTGGGGCAGTGAATCCAGCAGAAGCGATCTCATGCGTTAGGCAAGGACATGAGGTCGTGGCAAGCCTTACTTCCCAATGCTTGGAAGCAATTCCGGACAAATGCGAAATAATGTACTTGTTCTGCAGATGGGGAAAGTGGATACTCATCTCTGAAGAGTGAACTTGTGGATCGTGATCTGCTACGCGCGTGCGTCTAACACTTGGTAACCACTTCATAGGGGTTTGGGATCGAGAAGGTCGATTTGGGACTTTCGAGCCGCCGAGTTGTTCGTGATCTTCGAATCAATGCGTGCAGTTTTACGAATAAGAAACCGAGTAACACTTCAGTCCCCTGAAGCGTTTTTTACGGGTAGCGGTGGAAGCTGGCCTGTAGTGATGGCGGTTCGCAGCGATTCCGTCAGCGTCTTGAGCGGGTCGAGGCTGCGGCGTTTGAGGGTTCGGAAGATCGTCATCAGGACGGCTCTGGTGATTGCACCGCGT
>SIAJ01000166.1 GCA_009691845.1 Gemmataceae bacterium | reverse complement strand
ACAAGGTCAAGACAATCCGATTCGGGAGACGCAGATTGATCCCGGATAGCGAAGTGAAGCGACTTGCGTCGGAGGGTTGCAACTAAGTGCGAACAGGTCAGCCCGTCAGCCGACCTGTTGCATCAACACAAGGACTTTTCCAATGATTACCATACCTGACCCACCATCGCCCGCCAACGGGCAAGCGGAAGGCGAACGCCGACGCGATGCTGCCCTGGCTATCCTCTCTGCGACGCGGCCAGCCATCATACGTCGATTGCAGCGAGCCGCCGTGGAAATCGCGCTCGACACGGGAACTGTTATTTCTGACGACGTTCGGGCTGTCGTGCCGATCCCACCGGGTATCCACCCGACCGTCACGGGGGCCGCTATCAACGGCCTGGCGATGTTGGGCATCCTGCGCGGTGGAGACCACATCCGATCGCGCAGGCCTGTGGCTCATGCTCGCCACGTGCGTGTCTGGCTTCTCACAAACGAGGCCGCCGCGCTGAAATGGTTGGCCGCGAACCCCGCGTCTGCCGAGACGGCGGAGGAGGGTCATCGTGACTAATACCCTTCTCAAAGAAGCCCTCGAATATGCCCGCCGTGGCTGGTGCATTATCCCAGTGGTAGGCAAGAAACCGCCGAGGGGATTGAAGTGGTCGGGATTTCAAACCGACAGGCCGAACGAGATTGTGCTACGCCAGCTATTCGAGTCGCCAAAAATCACCGGCCTTGGCGTTTTGCTCGGACCGGCGTCGGGCGGATTGGCGGTCCGTGATTTTGATCGGATGGAAACCTTTGACAAATGGTCGGCATCCTATCCACGCTTTGCGACGAAGCTACCCACAGTCGGAACGTCACGCGGTCGCCACGTTTACTGTCAGGGGCCGGAAGGGTTTCATGATTTTGGTGACGGAGAATATCGCGCCACAGCGGGTCACTACGTTTGCTTGCCGCCATCGATTCATCCGAGCGGCAAGCGTTACGAATGGCTGATTCCCCTCCCCGCTGGCAACCTGCCCACGTTAGACCCGGTCGAGGCGGGCTTATTACCGCGTGGAACAGAGAGGACAGAGAGAACGGAGAAGAACAGAGCAGACGGAGCAGACAGAGAAAAACAGAGGAAAACAGAGGCAATTGGCGCGGGGTCGGGGGGAGTGGACGTGGACGACCCTGCCGTTCAGAACGCGATTGCCGCGACACTGCCGAGTCGAGCTGGCGAGCGACACCACCGAGTTTTTGATCTTGCTCGATGGCTAAAGGCCGTTCCCGCACTCGCATCGGCAGAGCCACCCCGCCTTCGGCCTATTGTGAAAGAGTGGCACCGACGGGCATTACCGGCCATACAGACAAAGGACTTCCTCGACACCTGGACCGACTTCGTGATGGCATGGAGCAGAGTGAAGTATCCCGCCGGGCAGGGGGCCATTGAACAGGCGTTTCGAGAAGCCCTGGCGAGCAAGCCCCCGGCTCACGTCGCAGCACTGTACGAAGACCCGAGGATTCTGGCTCTAGCTTGCTTGTGTAGAACACTCCAGCAACGGGCCGGGAACGCGGATTTCTTCCTCGACTGCCGTAACGCCGGACGCCTGCTGGGAGTACCACATACAACAGCGTGGCGATGGCTCACGGTCCTCAGTGCGGACGGCGTACTCAAGGCAGGCCAGAAGGGCAGTCATGCGACGCACAAGGCAAGCCGGTTCCGATACATCGCCGGGTGAAGAATCGTTGACTGCGACGGCGAACGACAAAGGACGTGATCCATGACGATTAACGAAGAAGACCGGGCCGAGGCCAAACGGCTGAAACTTCTGCCGAAGGCTGAACAACGCCAGATCGTGCGACATATTCGGTCCGTGGCCGACAATCCGAAAGTTCCCGACGCAGACCGAAAGGAAGCAATACGAAGGGGGAAGGCCCTGGCGGAATTGCTCAAATTGAACCCGAAGAAGAAATAACATATTTGCCTTGATGTCCATTAAGGCAAATGATAAATTACCCTCACAAGCAAATGAGGGGACCAAATATGACCGCCAAGCTGATTTCCTACTGCCGAGTTTCGACCGAACGACAAGGCGCGTCAGGCCTGGGGCTTCAGGCTCAGGAATCCGCTATCGAGGCTTATGCGAGTCAATCGGGCGGAACCCTTATTGGTCGATTCGTTGAGATCGAATCGGGCAAACGGGCCGACCGTCCCGAACTGTCCCGCGCTCTGGCCCATGCCAAGCGGACGAAGGCTGTTCTCGTTGTGGCCAAACTTGACCGTCTGGCCCGCAACGTGGCTTTCCTGTCTCGCCTCATGGAATCAGGGGTTGAGTTCATCGCGGTCGATAACCCGAGTGCGAACCGATTGACGGTTCACATTCTGGCCGCCGTTGCCGAAGCCGAAGCGAAAGCGATTTCCGAGCGAACGAAGTCCGCATTGGCCGCCGCGAAGGCACGAGGGATGCTCCTCGGATCGGCCCGTCCTGGCCATTGGGATGGTCGCGAAGAACGTCGTCGGGCTGGCGCGGCGAACGGGGCTAAGGCCTCTATTGCTGTCCGTTCTAAGGCTGCGATGGACGCCTTTGCCGACCTGTTGCCGATCATCCAGCAACAGAAGAACGAAGGGGGAACCCTTCAACAGATTGCCGCCAAGCTGAACGGCGAAGGCTACACGACCCGACGCGGCAAGGAATTCACGCCGATGACCGTGAAGCGAATTCTGGAACGCACAACCGAACACGAAGATGACATGACCGATGAAGAGAGAGAGGAAGAGGACGGTGGCAAGGAAATCACGCGGCTGGATCACATCAGCAACGTTGACACCTACGACCTGCCCGATTCGATCCCGGCGATGAACACGCCGAGGCTGCGGCGTGTATGGGCAATGGTGTTGAAGCGGTTCGGGCAGGAGCCGCCCGAGCCGCCCGACGAGGACGACGAGGATGACGAGGACGAGGCCGAGATGGAGCCAGTCAAGGAATCGAGACAAAAAAAAGCCACGAAGAGAAAGAGTCCGCGTCGTGAGAAAAAATAGGAGCCTCACGGTCGCGAAACTCGATTCTGGCTGTTTTGAACGAATTCCTCGGAAAAACAGGGCATAAAAGTTACTTCATGGCCACTTCACTGCGCGTGAAGTAACTCTTTTTTACGGTGTTTTCGCGGTGGGCAGGTAACGCATAAGGGGAACGCGATGGCATCCATATCGACCGCCAAGAACGGGAATCGAAAAATCCAGTTCGTGAATGGGAATGGGGAACGCAAGTCGATCTATCTCGGCAAGATGAAAATGAAGACGGCACGGGACCTAAAGACGAGGGTGGAAGCCCTGAACTCTGCCAAGGGTTCCCGCAGTTCGCTCGACAATGAAACCGCCGAGTGGGTCGCGAACATCGAAGACGATCTTGCGGGCAAGCTGGCCGCAGTGGGGCTGATCGCCAAACGGGTGAAAACCGAATCCTCGACGATGGGGGGATTGGTTGAACACGTTGTTGGACTTCGTGCCGACGCGAAGCCGCGAACGCTGACAAACTTGAAACAGGCCGGGGCAAAGCTGAACCTTTATTTCGGCAGAGATCGGGCGCTCAAACAAATCACTGCCGGGGATGCCGACAAGTTCGTTGCCGCGATGCGAGCGCACTATTCGGCCGCTTACGTCTCTCGGCTAATCAAGTACGGGAAGCAATTCTTCCACGCCGCTCGACGCGCCGGCTTCGTGACCTCGAACCCGTTCGACGGAGTGAAGGCCGGTTCAATGGCAAACCCGGAGCGAATGTACTACCTGACAGAAGCGGACACTCGAAAGATCATCGACGCTTGCCCGGATGCTGAATGGCGGTTGATCGTGGCACTGGCCCGCTTCGGGGGGCTTCGCTGCCCTTCTGAACTCGCCGCGCTGACGTGGGCCGATGTTGATTGGGAACGTGGCCGGTTCCTTGTGAAGTCCCCGAAGACCGCCCACCATGCCGACGGGGGCCGACGATGGGTTCCCATCTTCCTCGAACTCCGTCCGCACCTGGAAGCCGCGTTCGACAACGCTGAACCCGGAACTGTCTTCGTCGTCAAGCGGACGTGCTGTCACGACACGAATCTGCGAACGACATTCGAGAGGATCGTCTATCGGGCCGGGCTGATCCCGTGGCCGAAGCCGTTTCAAAATATGCGGGCAAGCCGGGAAACGGAACTGGCCCAAACGCATCCCCTGCACGTCGTCACGGCATGGATCGGCAACAGTGCCCGGATCGCTGCAAAGCACTACCTTCAAGTCACGGATTCGGACTTCGCGAAGGCCGTGGAAGGAAAGGAATCATTGGAAGCGATTCAGCCGAAGCAATCCGAGGGCGACGCACGGACGACGCAGAATCCGACGCAGTCTCTAGGTGAAATAGGTAGTCTGGAAGGGACGCTAGTACCATCGTGCGAGCAAAAAAGGCTGGAAAAGGTGGAAACCCCGAGAAACGCCGGGGAAATGAAATTGGATCGATACGCCCGACAGGAGTCGAACAACCCTGCCGTTTCCGCAGAGATACCGCATACTTCATCGGTCGCCGACGTGAAATCCGACGCACTTTCCGAGAATTCCACCTCTTCCGCCGTCTCGCTCCTGGCGAAATTGGCCGCTGGATTGACCCCCTCCGAAAGGGCCGCCCTGGCTCGGATGCTGGCCGGGGGGAGCGAAGGGGGATAGCTCGCCGATTATCTGCCCCCGCGCCGCGAACGACCTTTGCGAACTTAATAAGAAATCTCGAAGGTGAAATCCGCTAGCTTCCCGAGTGAGAATCATGCATCACCGCTCCAACTCAGCACGCACATCGACGAGGTCGTAGCAAGTGGAACTGATGAAAATCTTGGCCAAGAAAGAACTCCATGAATTGGAGAACGGGCTTCTCGAAGATCATAGCATCTGCCCGAGAAAAGGACCGTACCGACGACACTAGGCAACGAGTAACCATCCCTGGAGGTCCAACTCACAGCCCGTATTAGGCCGTATTCGTCCCAAAGGCAAATCCAGTGACTTCCGTTCCTCGTTCTTCCTTCCGCTCGCACCGTAATGGATTGCAATGACCTGCCAGAAATCGAATACCCCCTACTGCCTTGTCTCGCCTTCGGCGCGGCCGCGTTCGTCAAATCTCCGACAGCAACCTACAACAAGCCCAACCCCCGCGAATGGCTCGTGACTTGTCAGCAAAGCTAACCCTCAGTCCATGATTCCCAGCCCATGAACGATCCTAACCTCTCTTCCTTCATCTGGTCGGTCGCCGATCTTCTGCGTGGGGACTACAAGCAGTCCGAATATGGCAAGGTCATCCTGCCGTTCACCGTCCTACGACGGCTCGATTGCGTGCTGGAAGAGACGAAGCCCGCCGTGCTCGCC
>SIAJ01000165.1 GCA_009691845.1 Gemmataceae bacterium | reverse complement strand
CGCGTCCTACTGCAAGTCACCCTGGTAGACGCCCAAAGAGCCAACGACCTCTTTAGATGCCTGATGGGCGAAGAAGTCGAGGAGCGAAGAAACTACATCTTCGAAAAGGGGATCAACGTGAAGGACGCGATCGATTATGGGGCGTGAGTTAAGCAGGTTTCGCAAGATCATGGACGATGGTGGTCTGGTCCAGCTCTTGCGCAATTTTCACCAAATGCGCATGGTGCGTAAAGACAAGCACCTGCGTTTGCTCGGCCAACTCTCTCAGGCATTTCAGAGTTGCCTTGGCGCGAGCGTCGTCGAAATTGACCAGAATGTCATCGACTATTAACGGCATCGGGCCATGTTTCTGAAGATGCTGTTCGATACCTGCCAGCCGCAGACTCAGGAAGAGTTGGTCCCGGGTACCGTCAGAGAGCCCCGACACTGGTACGCGTTCGTCTGGGTGCTTGCGTAGCGCGAACAGGACTGGTTGGGCGTCTTCGTCCTCGTCCGTGTCGAGCCCGCGAAAAGCCTCGTTGGTTAGGGTCGCGAAATACTGCTCGGCCCGGTTGAGCATTGTTCCCTGATTCTTCAGGCGGAAGCGTTCCACCGTTTGCCGCAGGACCTGCCGGGCGATGTGGATCACGGCATATTCCTCCGCCTGTTCGCGGAGTAGGGAGAGCGAAGAATCCATTCTCTGCCGAATCTCGGCAGCCTCCGCGCTCGCCTTCGCCCAGATGTCGAGCTGCTGCTCCGCGCTTTGAGCGGCAGCGACTTGACGATTGATCTCATCGTCGAGGGGCGTTAAGCGTGAATCGATATCTAGAATGCGTTGTTCGAGCTGGGCCCCTTCCGTGGCGGCCTCGGCGATGAAGTCCTGCCACGGCCGGCCCTCAGCGAGTTGTCGTAAGCGTGAACGCTCGCTTTCGACGCGAGCTTCCAGACTCGCACGAGTAACCGAGTTCTCGATCGCGGCCTGCACCTCGTCGACGTGCGCGACGCCGGCTTCCTGACGAAGCGTTTCCAGGTTCGCTTCCCATTCCTGGATGCGTTCTTCAAAGCCTTGAGTCAGCACCAGGCCCTCGGACAACTTCTTCTGAAAGGCGTCCCGCTGGTCGCGAATCGTGCGGGCATCCCTTAATCGCCGCAGTAAGGAATCGACATCCGCTTGCATCGTCTCGGCTTTGGCCGGCGGTTGGCCGGGACCATCGAGCCGTTCGCGAAGCGCATTGAGACCAGCCAGATACTGATCGCGATCCCGTTCGATTCCTTTGATTCGCATTTCGAGAGTGCCACGCTCGCGGAGTTCGCGAGACATCTCAGTAATTTGATCGAGATACCGATAGGCGGTTGCCGGCTCCGCATCGGCATCCAGTTGAATCACGCCGACGGCTTCGGCCCATTCGCGTCGCCAAGCGCTGTGACGCTCAGTGGCACGTTCGAGACTGCGCGCTTCTTGTTGCCTTTCAAGTTGCCGATTGGCGAGGTCGAGATCGAGTTGTTCGCTTGCCTTGCGTTCGGCCAGTGCACGTTCGATGGACTGCCGAGCAAGAGCAAGCAATTGTTCGAGCGTGCGTGAAGCGTCTTCGGTAAGTCCGAGCTTGAGGCTCAATCGATTCGAACATTCGGCAATGTGCTTTCGACGATCTCGAATAGACTGCCGAACGGTTTCCAGGTCCTCGGCCTGGATTCGCAGGGCCGCGAACAACTGTAGCCAGCTTTGCATTTCGCTCGGTGAACGCGGAATGATGCCGGCAGGTTGCCATTCGTTGCACCAGCGACGTTCCAGCTCTGCGAACTGTGTCTTCAGCTCTTCCAACTTGACGGCGTGTTGTGCTCGCGATTCTTCGGTTTCATGCAACTCCGCTTCGTAGTTGGTAAGGTTCACAGAACGATCTTTCTCTTCCAACATCTGGTCGGAAAGATCATCGCAGTGGCCGATGCTATGTTGAAATGCATCGATCAGATGGCCGTCCTGTGCGTGTGCCTTCAAGAATGCGTCGCGTTCGGCAGCGTTGGCTCCGTCCATCAGCCAATCTTGTCGGATGAGATCCAGCCCGCTGTTGCGCTCGGCTCGTGCTTGGTGCAACCTAGTCTCCGTGGGAACCGGGCCGGCTTTCAAGAGCTTGGCAATCTTCTTCTTGCAGTCGGCAATCGTCTTGTCGCACTCTTCAAGCCGCTGCTTGCACTCGCGATCGGCCGCTTCGCATTCCGCGTAGTGTTTCTGAAAAACCGCGACGCTTTCCGGCAACGGCACGGGCAGCCCGGGAGCATCCGCGAGGGGGGCCGTCCAGCAGATCGAAAGCCGCTTCAGTGCCGCCAGGGATTTTTTTTCGTTCGCGGCCAACTCGACTTCGGCCTGTCGGCATTGTTTTTCCAGCGGTCCTTCGGCAGCAATGCTGGCCGACAGCGATTCGAGTTCGGCAGCATCACTCGGGGCCTCCAAGGCGGAACGGCGTACTCGAATAGCCTCGATGTCGTCATCCATGCGGTCGAGGCGGCTTCGAACCGTCTCGATTGATTCGACCAATGCTTGCCGGTTGTTGCCGAGAGTGCGAATGCGATCCACATCCGTTTGCAAAGGCTTGAGTTCTTCTGCCGCGACCTCAAGATCCTTGCGTTCAAAGTTCTTCTCCAGAATTTGGCGGGCATTGCCCTGGTGCTCGCGCATGCGGGCAAACAGTCCCGGTCGATCTTTCTCGCCCTTCAGGCACTCGCCCAGGTCGCGGCCCAGGCGTTCAATCGCTTGCTCCTCCGCGAGCACGGCAGCGTGCAAGTCCATGGGCTGAAGTTGCTCTTCCAAGCGTTTGCATTCTTCACGGGCGGTTTGAGCTTTACTCCGATCGATCAGCAAGTGCTTCTTGCCCTCGTCGAACGACGCGGCAAAATCCGCACGCAGAAGCCTGACCGATTGCACGGGTTCGAGCAGTTCTTCGAATTCTCGCAGCGCTTGGATGGTCGGCAGCGCGGCACGAATCGTCTTCAGGCGATCGAGCTCGATCCGTCCGCGACGGCGTTCATCCTCCAGGCGTTGCTTCTTCTCCACGGCTTCCCGCAAAATCGTGGCCTGAGCTTTCCAGGTCTCGATCCGCAATAGCGAATCGCGTAGGCGTTCTTTCTGCTCGTTCCATTCGCGGAGTGTCTCGGCAAGCTTTTGGTTTTGACCGCGCGGCTTGAACAGCCCATCCAGTTTGGCCGTAAGTTGCTGATCGATGCGACGCAATCCTGCCAGTCCCGCACCGGCCGAGAACAGCGCTTCACCCAGACCGCCTTGCCCTCTGACGATCTCCGCACCCCCTTGCACCAATTGTTCGAGATTCAGGCCGAAGAGCATTCGGAATTGCTCGGCATTCAATCCGCCGAGACCGGCGCGGAATTGTTCGTCGGGGATCGTCGTCTTGTCATCGGCGGCGCGCAGTGTTTTGGCGTTGCCGCGTTTTCGAAAGCACTCCAACTCGTTGCCGGCCGCATCGACAATCCTGGCACCGATCCGTTGATCGGTGTGGTTGAATCGGTAGTTGTCGCACGTGTGTTTCGGAAAGCCGAATAGGAAGTAGCCGACGCCGCGCAAGGCAGTGCTCTTCCCCGCTTCGTTGCTGCCGAGAATGACGTTCAAACCGTGGTTGCCTTTGGATAGATCGAGCGTGCGATCCTCGAAGGGGCCGAAACGCCGGAAGCTGAGGGATAAGAACCTCATGAGCGCACTTCCTTTTGCGTGGCGGCATGGAACAGAATCGCCTGCACGCGGTCGAGCCAAGCGGCATCGCCCGTAGCGAGCGGCAGGGCGTTGTCCCCGCGTAGTAGTTCGGCAGGCAGCTTACCGGCGAGGGCGGCCACATCGCCTTCAGCCAGCACGGCTGCCAGCTTGGTCCGGTCGGCCCGCCAATCGGTAATCACGGCCTCCATTTCGGAAAGAGCATCTTCGCCGAGCGTGTCGTCCGGTTGATCCAGAAGTGGCCGGCTCGTGTATATGCCGATCTTTTCCAGCCACAATCGATCGCCGTGCTCGAAAGCTCGTCCACGCACGGCGGAAGTGAAGCCTTCTGCATCGGCCAACAGTTCGTCGTGTAGAGTGGTTACGCCGGACAGTTCGACACGAACCGCGAGTGGTCGGTTTTCGCTTTGCTGAACCGCGGAATCGAATTCTTCGGCCACGCGCCGAAGAATCGCCTCGCGATCCTCCAGATGTGTGCAATCCACTTTCAGCTTTGTCCAACGGAACACATCGAGCGGATGAAACTCGGGCCGGGCAACACGATCCTCTCCGACACGGACGATCAGACAGCCCTTAGCGTCCAGTTCGCGAATGTGGCGGCCTTGAATGTTGCCGGCAAACTCCACGCGCGGCCAGCGACCTCCATTCACGGCTTCGCGTTGATGCACATGCCCAAGTGCCCAATAGTCGTAGCCTCGGTTCACGAGTTCTTCGAGTGTACAGGGAGCGTAGTTTTCGTGGCCATCGCGCCCTTCGAGCGCGGTGTGCAGCATAGCAACATTGAAATGCCCAGGGATGGCCAACGGATACTGATTGGCCAGGTTGCGTTTGTCGTCTCGTCGCGCGTAGCTTTGGCCGTGAATGGCCACACGAAAATCGTCGAGAATTTTGGTGCTTGCCGCCTCGTAGGGGAAGACGTGAACGTTGTCCGGATAAGGCAAGTCGCGGGCGATTTCACTGGCGGCGTCGTGATTGCCCGAGATGAGATAGACGGGAATGCGTTTATCTTTGAGACGGGCCATCTGTCTCACGAAGAAAAGCCCCGTGTTCACGTCTTCCCAATCGCCGTCATAGACATCACCGGCGATCAGCACGAAGCGAACACTATCGCGGATGGCGAGTTCGACAAGGTTTTCGAGAGCGCGGCGGGTCGCCCCACGGATTGCCTCGACGGGAGCCCCCTCATAGCGATTGAGTCCTCGAAGAGGACTATCAAGATGCAGGTCGGCAGCGTGAAGGAACTTGAACATAGGGCGATCTCGGAGGTTCGTCTGATGTCTCGTTCACGCTACCATTGGGGAAGTCATCGTCGAATCCCGGAAGCACACAAGGGATAAAATCGCTTCCAAGGTGTGCCTGCGAACCCGTGTCCGATAAAGTCCAAGCCCCAACAACTCGCCATAACCCATTCGCCCGATTGAACTTGATACGTTGCATTGCATCGCACACTTTCTGCGCACAACGAAAAGTGACTGTGTGAAATGCGAACAATGCAACGTGAAGCAAGTATCCGCGACAGGAGTCGAACCTGTAACCTTCGGCGCCGGAGGCCGATGCTCTATCCAGTTGAGCTACGCGGACGTGAGTTGTTTATTATAACTTCTGCATGGGCCACGTCCAGTGGCGGATTTCACGGTGACATCGTCATGT
>SIAJ01000164.1 GCA_009691845.1 Gemmataceae bacterium | reverse complement strand
GCCGCCCGCCTTGAACTCGCTGTCGATGGTAGGTTTGATGATGTAGTGGTCGGCTTTCGTTTCCAGGCGGTCGTAATGCCGGCCGCGGAATGAACCGCGTAGGACGATGAACCCCGTACACATGTTCGAGTGTCCGTGCGGCACCACGGCCCGGTCTTTCTTCAGGCAGAAGATTTGCTTACCAAACGTCACCCCCTTGAGCCCTTCGATCTTGTTGAGATCGAATCCGGCACTCAGGGCACCATTCGCGGGTGGCTTGGTCTTTTCCGCAAGCTTGTCCAGTTCGACGAACGAGACCAGTTCGGCCAGATCGATCTTCTTGTACAGTTCCTCCATCTTGGCCTGGAACTCCGTGTCCTTGAGCTTTTTTGCCTTCAAATCCAGACAGAGAGTGTTCAGGTCTTTGAACCACTGGCTGACGACCGGCTTCACGTCGGCAGCAAACAGGTCGTTGGACCAGAGCATTTGGATGAGCCCATAGCTCAGCATCGTTCCAGCAAATTCACGACGGTCCATGGAGTTCTCCTTAAGCGAAGTGGTCGCGGGCCCCTTCGTACATTTCTTTCAGAACGGGTACTGCAGTATCGCTGACCAGGTCTTTCACGACCAGTGTGCTCGTTCGTTTTCGTAGCCGACTCTCAGGCTTGAGGATCATGCGATGAGCGAGAACCGGCTGAGCCATTCTTTTTACATCATCCGGCAGCACAAAATCGCGACCGCCGATCGCGGCGATGGCCTGCGACGTGCGAAACAATGCAATCGAGGCTCGGGGGCTTCCGCCCAGCAACACATCCTCGTGCGCTCGGCTGCCGTGAACGATTTGCAGAATGTAATTCCGCACTTTGTCGTCCACGCGAACTTCGCGGATGGCATTTTGTGCTTCTAGTATATCGTCCGCTTTCGCGACGGCTTGCAGGTCGTCGATGGGATGCCCCTTCTGCATCCGCACCAGCATCTTGCCTTCCTCTTCGAGCGTCGGGTAGCCGAGACTGATCCGCACGAGGAAGCGATCCAACTGGGCTTCCGGCAACGGGAACGTCCCCTCCTGATCAATCGGGTTCTGCGTCGCAATCACCAGGAACGGCGGCTTCAGCGTGTAGGTCTTGCCGTCGACGCTCACACGCCGTTCGGCCATCGCTTCAAGAAGAGCCGACTGCGTTCGCGGCGTGGCCCGGTTGATTTCATCCGTGAGCAGCGTTTGGGCGAAGATCGGTCCGGGTCGAAATTCGAACTCGGCCGACTTTTGATTGAAGATGGAAACGCCGGTCACGTCGGTTGGCAACAGGTCTGGCGTGCATTGCAGCCGCTTGAACGAGCAACTCACACTGACGGCCAAGGCGCGAGCCAGCATGGTCTTGGCCACGCCCGGCACATCTTCGAGGAGAACATGCCCCTCGCACAAATAAGCCGCCAGTGCCAGCGTGATCGGCTGCCGCTTGCCGATAATCACTTTCTCGATGTTCGAGATGAGCTTGCCGGCAAGAGAGGCGACGTCTGACATTTCACCGGTCCAAGTGCTGGGTTTCATGTACTGAGTACTCAGTACTGGGTTCAGGTTACTCGTAGTAGTAGGTGAAAACAACGCAATCAGCGTCGTTCAAAGATGCCCCCTGGTGCGCGACGGATTGCTTTCTTCATTTCCATCTTGAGAAGGAGCGTGCTCACCGCTCCTGAAGCAAGTTCCATAGTCCGTGTGATCTCATCCACATGACGCGGTTCGGTTAGAAAATCCCAAACGCGTTGCTGATCGGGATCGAGCGCGAGAGGCGGCGTCGCTTCCGGGGGCGGAGCAACGCTCCTGGCAGGCACGGTCCGCCTGGCGTTCGATGGTGTCGTTCGCAAGCCTTTCAAATCTTCCAGCAAATCGTCAACATCGCGGATTAGCTTTGCTCCATCGCGAAGAAGCCGCAAGGAGCCGGCACTGAAGTGGCTGTCCACATTCGCGGGTATGGCGAACACATCTCGCCCTTGCTCGGCCGCATGTCGAGCAGTGATGAGGGCCCCGCTACGGTCGTTGGCTTCGACGATGACGACGGCCTGGGCAAGGCCGCTGATCAGCCGATTCCGCGTGTGAAACATGCCGCGTTGGGGCTGCATCATCATCGGTGTTTCGGTGATCAATGCACCGCTCCCAGCGACCTCTTCCGCGAGTTGCACATGATCGGGCGGATAAATCGACGAAAGTCCGCCGGCGAGTACGGCAATCGTTCTGCCTTTGGCTTCAAGTGCGCCACGATGAGCCGAGCCATCGATTCCCAGAGCCAGGCCGCTGACGATCGTGTAACCCGCCCGTGCCAAACCGGCCGCGATGCGGGTTGCCATGCGCTGACCGTAGGACGTGCATTTTCGCGAACCGACGATGGCGACGGCCATATGATCGGACGGAATAATGGAGCCACGAACGTAAAGCACGTGTGGCGCGTCCGGCAACTCCTTCAAGCGTGTTGGATAGTCGGGCGATGTGTACGGGAGCACGGAAACGCCATGCTGACTGGCTCGCTCTACTTCAGCCTGCCCGTCGGCATTTCGTAGGGCTTCGACGAACGCCCGAGACAGCTTACTGCCAATATGCGGGATGCCTTCCAGATCATTGGCATTGGCCCGCCGAGCGGCCGACGCGGAGCCGAAACGATCGAGCAAGGCTTGCGTCAGCCGTGGGCCCAATCCGGGGACCAAGGTCAGCGCAAGCAGATCGATCACTTCGGCATCTGGCAGCGGGGTTTCCATGGGGAGTGTCATTGTCGCCAATTGCTCACCGAACGCAACGGTGAAAACGGTTCGATCTGGCATCTCTCCGGCTTCGGGAACCATTGGCACTTTCGCTGCGTCAATGCTACAGTGATATCTCGGACGCCTCTCACGCGAGTTATTGGCCGATGTTGCGCCTGTTGTGTGCCCTCGTCGTCCTCGCCCTGCCTTTTTCGGCAAGTGCCGCTCCGCCCGCTGTTTCAGATTGGCCGTTTGACGTCCTCAAGCTCAAGAATGGCGTCACGCACAAGGGCTTGCTCCTTGAAGAAACTTCATCCAAGGTACGCTTTCAGATTGTGGGACGTGCCCCCGGCCGACCAACGGTCTCGTTTCCACTTTCGTTCTCGAAGGGGGACGTCGCCAAGCTCGACAAACTTTCGGACGCGGATCGCGAGACGCTCAAAGCCAAGCTAAAAGAGATCGACCCTTCACCAGAAGCGGAACTTCGTCGCCTGGAAAAGCTCGACCTGAAGTTCGTGGATTGGCTGGGCAAGAAGGACGCCGGCCTGCGCTATGACTCGGACTATTTCTCGTTGTTGTCCGATGCCCCGGAGGAGGTGGTTCGCCGGGCAGCCTATCGACTTGAGAATGTTTACGCTGCTTATGCGAATTACTTGCCGCCCCGGTTCGCGGGAGGGGCTCCGACGGTCATCCATGTCCATCAAACGCTCGCGGGCTATCAGAAGGCCACTCCTGGCGGCGTATTGTTGCAAAACCCGGCCTTCTACGACCCCTCCTCGAATCGTGTCGTCTGTGGCACGGACATTCAACGACTTGGCGACGATCTGACCGCGTTTCGCCTGGATGCCAAGCAGCAACTCGACGACATCGCCACGAAGGAAGCGAAAATCATCGTGCTGTACGGCAAATCACCGGAATTACCCCGATTTCTCCAGCCGGAGAAGGATCGTCGCGCGAGCATCGAAGCCGTTGCCCGGAGAAACGAAGCGGTGTTCGAACGGATCACCCGGCAACTGTTCCAGACGCTCTATCACGAAGCCTTCCATTCCTACGTCAGCAATTTCGTCTATCCTTCCAACGGCAAAGGCAGGGCAGATTCGCCCGGAGAGTTGCCACGCTGGCTGAACGAGGGCATGGCCCAGGTGTTCGAGACGGCCATTTTCGAGGCGGGCGAGCTTCGCATCGGACACGCAGACCGTTTCCGTCTCGACAAGGCTCAGGAAGCGTTGGCGAAGAAAGAATTCCCCCTGTTGAAAGACGTGCTGACAGCCGGTCGTGACGTATTCGTGATCGCACACCGCGGCAATCGCCCCGAGGCAGATCGAGCTTATGTTGCCACGTGGGCGCTGGCTTCATACCTCATGTTCGATCGCCGACTATTAAGCGCAGGCTCGCTGGATGAGTTTGTCAAATCGGTCAATGCGGGAGGCGATACGCTGGCCGCTTTCGAGAAACTCACCGGGCAATCAACGGCTGCCTTTGAGAAAGACTTTCACTCCTGGCTACGAAAGTTGCTGCCGAGTGGCTCACTGTTGGAGACGGGGGGGAAGTAGCTCCAAGAGAGCGAGAGCCGTCAACTAACCGGTTCCAGCCCCGTGAGCGTTCCCGTGCTCGAGCTGAACTTGTCCACTTCAACACCCTGCCTCTGGAGCATGCTGAGATAGAGATTGCATAACGGCGGCGGGTTTTGCGCGTCGAATTGCAAATGCTGACCGTGCTTGAAGCCACCGCCCGCCACGAAGACGGGCAGGTTCTTGACCGAGTGGCTGCTGCCGTCGCCCAGGTTGCTGCCGAGGAAGACCGTCGTTCGGTCGAGCAGGTTGCCACCGTCTTCCTTCGACTGTTTCAGTTTGGTTAGCAGGTCGCGGACGGTCTTCATCGTCTCGACTTCCACAATCTTGAGTTGTGCAAGCTTGCCCGGTTCCTTGCCGTGGTGCGACAGGTCGTGGTGGCCCAGCGACACGCCCGGAATCGGCGGGACGTAGGTCGAGCCTGCCAGCATGATCGTGATGATCTGTGTCGAATCGGTCTGGAAGGCCAGGTGCGTAAGGTCGAAGAGCAGCTTTGTCCGGCCAAGGAGATCGGCCGCACTCGGAATGTCCGTGGGTGGCGGAACTTTGACCTTGGGCTTCGGCTTCTTGCTCCAGGCTTCGTCGCTAGCCAGCCGTTTTTCCAGGTCGCGGACGCTGGTCATGTATTCGTCGAGCTTGTCGCGGTCATCGGCACCGACCTTCGAGCGCAGTGTGCTGGCCTGATCGCGGACGTCGTCCAAGATGCTTCGGCCATCCGCGAGGCGATTCACCTGTTTCTTCAACTCGTCGGGATTCTCGTCGAGGAACATCTTGGCGAATACTTTCGATGGCGACGTGGAAGCCGGCACGAGTGCGCCGGTGCGGGTCCAGGACAGGCCAGCCCCTTCGCCCGACAAGGCCAGGCTGGGGAATCGCGTCCGCCCGCCGATGTGCTCGGCCGCGAACTGATCGAGCGAGATCGAATTCCGAAAGCCCGGTCGGCCCGCATTCTGGGCTCCGGTCAAGAAACTGGCGGAAGCCTGGTGAGCGAACCCCGGACTCATCCCCGCATGCGACAAGCCGGACACGACCGTGAAGTCGCTGCGGAAATCCTTCAGCACTTCCAGGTACGGCGTGAGTTCG
>SIAJ01000163.1 GCA_009691845.1 Gemmataceae bacterium | reverse complement strand
ATCAACGATTCGAACCGGTGGGCCAGAGCCAACAAGCGTGCCACACGGGGCACACGGCCGCGTCGGGGAGCCGGCGTGGGCGCCAGCGCCCCGGACCGACCCGCACTTTCGTCTGCAGTCGGATCGGTTTCAGGGCACCCATTTCTGGTTGAGGTAGTCGATCAGCGTCCACAAATCGGTCGTGTGGCATGCCAGCTTGAACTACCCGACCTAAAGCACACTGGCGACCTTCCTCCCGCGTCGGATTCGTATCTTTAAAGGAACTGTAAATTCTCTGGATTGCCGTGCCTTATCGCGATATCCTATGAAATGGGTTGGGTGCCGATGACGGTTCGAAACTTCATCGGCCAACGCGGCTCCGGCGTGTCGTGCGGTCTTTCTGTCTTTCCCGCCCCCACGCCTGAGCCGGCCCGACCGAATGAAAGACAGGGGGAACCGTGTCCGAAGGATTTGACACGCTGCTTGACCGATTTCCGGTTCTGGGCCGGACGCGATTGCTGAAGGCCGGTCTCAAGACCCTCGCTGCCAGGAATCCACACCATCAGCCCAGGTGGACTCTCACCAGCCCCGATGCGTACGTTTGCCCTTCATCGGTAACGAAGATCGACCAAGCCTTTGAAATCCTGATCGACGGCGTTTGCAGTGAGATCCGAACCGATCGCTGCGTGATTCCAGCTGAATTGCACCAATGGCTCTATGGGCGTCGTGGTTGCTCGGAAGCTGCTTCTGCATGGGTCATCTACTTTGCGAATCAAAGTGGAGTGCTACTCGTCGACGCCCTGCGACCGAAGGAAGACGTCTGTCTTCAAGAATCTGGCGAGATGCTCGTGGAATACGGGGGGCAGCTCCGATTTGCAGATGGACGCCCGATTCCCGATCTACACAATCCCGCTTGGCTCCCCGCTGGCCCGGTACCGTGGAACGCGTGCTTTGTCACCATCGATCGTAGTGCGTTGGATGCGGTGCAGTCCGCCCTCGAGGATTTCGAAGAATCGTCTACCAAGTCGACAGGCACTGGCTCTGGCGACACGGGAACCGAGAGGTGTGCTGCGACCGTTCCTTTGGAGGCGAATGGGACCGCAAAGTCGGCCGACCAAGATTCCGACGAGGTCATTCGGCGATCCTTAGCGGAGGGTGTTCCGGATTCTGTACCTAACCAAAGCCCTCATGGCTCCGATCACCGCTGCCCAGGGCAGCTGATCTGGGGTTCCTGTCAAATCCTCGCCCTGTCGGAAAGGGCGATCAAGGCAGGAAGGGCCATTTTGAAGATTCGCGAGCTGTACCCAGAGGAGCCATCGTTGCGAATCGAGGAAATTTCCCAACTCAAGGTGAATCTGAAAAGTCTTGAGATTTATCTCGCCCCGAGGTGCCCGACCGAGGATCCGCGCGGGGGACGGGTGCCGCTTTACCATCGCAGCAGCTTCGCCGAATGGTTCTCTGCAAATCCGGATGTTGAAAAGCTGTTTCAAGCCTTATGGGACGCCCGAGTCGATTTGCCAACGACTTTCACGCGGTTCGAGCGCAATCTTACCGATGAAAACCTGATCCGATTCAAATCAGCACTCGGTGACTTCGAGCGGCTCGTTGCCAGATTCCGTAATTGGTACGAGTCCGTTTGCCCGTCGTCGAACTTCTTCTCGTCCCCTGCCACATCGTCATTTCCCGGCACAGCTGCCGAGTACTCGAATATGTTGCGGTCAATTTGGCAGTCTCAGGAAGCTGAGGCAATTGCAGCAGCGCGAGCTGTGCCTGCATCCGAGACCGCCGGCGCAAAGCCGTTCGAGGCAGGCACCGTAGTCTACTTCCAAGACCGCGTGGAACTGTGCGGCGTCGATATCTGCAGCGGCCCAAAATGTGGCCCGGCAAGAAAGGTACTGGACGCGCTGGGAAAGAAAGGGAGCGATGGGAAATTTGTCGCGTATAGCGGGAAGCAACTCGCGGAAATCACGGGCAAACAGGAGGCGACCGTCAGCGGCCTGATGCGGGATCTCCGAAACCGGATCAGCGCGGTGCTGCTTTCGGAATCGGGAATACGGTGTGGCAATCAGGACGTGATCGTGACGAGTCGCGAAGGTTATCGGTTTTCTAAGAAACTAAGTGTCGAAGATGTGCCAAGGTCGGATAACGATTCAAGGACAGGCCGCGCTGTCCGTAATCCTGTCCGTAATGTCCGTAATGCCAGTGTCCGTAATCGTGTCCGTAACGATGTCCGTAACGACTCGGACAATACTCCAGCTTGTCGTCGCGAATGGATACTGAAGGAACTGGCCGATGGGCGGTATCCGCTCGCGCCCGACGTCGTCAAAAAGTTCGGCTGTGTCCTGAAAACCGCCCAGCGTGACTTTCAAAAGCTCGTGAACCTGCGGGAGATAGAATTTCTCGGATCGCCGAACGCTGGCCGTTACCGATTAGTGAATGCCGACGGTCAGGCGGGCAGCTGAGCAAGTCGTGCAGCCGCTTGGAGATGCGGACCCAGAGGCTGGAGAAATGCCGACGCGAAGTCGTCGACCATAGTGGCGCACGGTTCAAACGAGTGCCAGTTACCCCGACTAGACTTACGACGAATCGGACATACAATTGTCACCAGATTGTCACCGAATCTGGAGGAATCGTCGTGAGAAAACCCTTCTACGTGGAGAGCCGGGACACCTGGATGGTGTGGCTTAACGGCCGACAGGAGAAGCTCGGAAAGGGCATTTCCGAAGAAGAGGCGTTCGAGCGCTACCGAGAGCTGAAGAGCTTCCGGGGTAAGCTCCGCCCCAACACCCTGGTCGCGGTCGTCTTCGATAAGTTCCTCGACGACCTTGAGGTGAATAACCCCAAGACGACCTACGACTGGTACGGTCATTTTCTGTCGTCGTTCGCTAAACGACACCGAACATTGACCGTCTCGGAAATCTGCCCCAACGACCTCACGGAGTGGGCAAACAAGGACTTCAAGGACGACTCTCCGTCGACGCGGCACGGAGCCATCCGGGCTGTCCAGAGACCATTCAATTGGGCAGTCGAGCAAGGGTTGATCCCGCACAGCCCGATCGCGAGGGTCAAGAAGCCCACCCCGAACAGGCGCGAGAAGATCATCCCGCCGAAGCTCTGGGATGAGATCATGGAAAAAGAGAAGTCGATCCCGTGGCGGGACTTCCTGGTCTTCATGCGGGAAACCGGCTGTCGCGTCCAAGAAATCCGAATCCTGGAAGCCTCCCACTTCGACGAAGCCCACCGGCGGTTCATCCTCCCCACGAGCAGTTCAAAGGGGAAGAAAACTCAAAGGGTGATCTACACCACAGACGCGGCCCTGGAAATCGCCCGAAGGCGGATCGAAGAATTCCCCGAAGGGCCGATCTTCCGCAACGCGAGAAACAAGCCGCTCACCAGAAATGCCATCCGCTGCCGCTTCGCACGGTACGGGAAGGGGCTGTGTGCCACCCTGCTCCGTCACACCTTCGTCACGGAAGGGTTGATCGCCGGCGTGGATTCGGTGAGCATGGCTGTACTGGTCGGACACTCGGACCCGAGCATGGTCGCGAAACAGTACCAGCACCTCGCCCAGAATCCGGCGTATATGGAGGCACTGGCAAAGAAGGTCAGGCAATAAAAAAACCAGCCATCCGTGGCTGGGCGCGAGTCAAATCACTCGTCATCGTCGTCTACCTCGTCAGCGGCCTCCAAGCCGTGCTCGAATACCTTCGTCATCAGTTCACGGATAACGGCGAAGACTTGTTTGATCGCTGCATTCTTCACGCCTTCGGGACACGGCAGCATGGAAATGACCCTGTCGATCTTGGTCAGGTAGGGCACTGCCATATTGGCTATCTCGTCCGCAATCGCCTTGTACCGAGCACGCGTTTCTGGTGTCATGATCGTTTCCTTTGGGAATGAAAAAGCCCTGCTTCATGCAGGGCTCCTCGGTCACTTCAACCGAACATGACGAAGTTGAGGGCGTCGAGGCTGAGAAATTCGACCTTCCGGTTCTCGGCATTCTCGCTTCGTTTCCTCAAGGTACTCCGCGATCTGCTCCTCGCTCACGCGGATCGCGCCGCCGAAACGATGGTGCGGCAATTCGCCGCGCTCCACCATTTCGTAGACCTTACTTTCCGACAGGTTGAGGCGCTTTGCCACCTGCTCGGATGGTCAGCACTTGTTCTTCCTTTCGCAAGATGTTGCGGGAGAGGGGACCGGTACGCTTCGCCCCACGGGTTTCCAAAACACCGGCACCGGTTACCGGTGAAAGACAACTTCCACACCAAGAGCGAGCCGGTTCAGTTCGCGCGTGCTGCTTGAACTGGCCAGGACGCTTTGACGCGGATGCGGAAAGCACTCGAGAGGGGAGTGCTCCGCGAAGAGAGGGCAAGGTCCATCCTGGGCAATGAGTTGGTCGTCCCGAAGGACGACACCATTCCGCGCCACTTGGAAGGCAGGGAGCCTGTCAGGGGGCAGGCTCCCGGTCTGTACTCAAGCAGCGATGCCCACGCGGCGTTCAAGCCGTGTGATTCGCTGCTCATGGTCCTCCAATTCGAGCGCCAGCCTTTTGTCGAGATTGACCACAACCGTGCGCACGCGATCAATTGCATCATTGACGCGGTCAAAGCGTTGGTCCATCAATCCAATGAGCCGTTGCTCAAGCTGTTGAATGTCGGCCTTCGTGGCCACCGTTTTGTCGTCTTTCATAGACTGACAGGGTAAGGGAAGAGGCGCTTCCGGCGCAACCGAAAATCCCGCACATCGGTCCGAACTTCATCGATCCCCTGAAATCGGCGATGCTCCGTACGCGTGTGTGGACGCTTGAAAACGAGATTGGGGAATATGAAAACGAGTGCGGAGAACGCTCAGAATCGAGCGCTCCGCGTTGAAAAGGAGAATCAGCATCCGGGGCACAGGGCTGGTCGTCGTCAGCGACGACACTACGAGGTACCGCTCGGAGGCGGGAGCCGGCAGGGCGGCTCCCATTTGTCAACTACTCTTCGTCCTCGTCCCGGCCGCGACTGGCTTCAGCGTCGAGGATGAACTGCCATGCGCGCTCCATGAGGAGGCGGGCAATGGGAAGATCATCGCGACTGAAACTGGTCGTCGTCTTCCAGTCGTCGCCGTCACGGTACACCCGTTGGAGCGAGACCTTGTGGAAAGCGACATCGCGACCGTCGGTCTTCGAGTGATTTTCGAAGACACTGGCGGAGACGCCGCGAAGGCGGAATGCCTTCACGGGCTTGGTGGAAGTTTGAGCCACGTTTGGCTCCTTGGCAGAGTTTGCCATAAAAAAACAACGGCCCGCTTGGAGGCTATGTGGTATTTTGGTAGCGGTCCTCGAGTTCGGCAAGGAGGAGAGGGCGTTGTTTCGTGGAGCGGGCGCGGCGCATGAGTTTGCGTCGAGCGAGGGCTTGAAGTTGACTGGCGGGAGGCGCG
>SIAJ01000162.1 GCA_009691845.1 Gemmataceae bacterium | reverse complement strand
TAGCGTGAACCATCCCGGTGCTGCGTGAAATCGGAGCCTGGACCGAGAGGTTGATCCGTAACAACGACACACGACGTTAGTCCCTTCGGACTAATCGCCGCGCACAGAATTGTTATTTCTTCTCAAGTGGACGGGGCCATAAAGCGGTTTGTTTCCCTACCAGGGTCTCTGCGCCACTGTGCCAGGAACTTGGGGCCGGGGCGGCCTATCGTATCCTTAGCGTCCGGCGACGATGCCCGTTCCGTTTCTGGTGTATAGAGCTTCGCGTCGGCCCGGTGGTTCGATTGGGCTGGGGGGCGATTTTCGGCCCACTCGTTTGGTGTTGATCACCAGCCACGAAAATTAAACAACTCGACCATCGAGCCCGGAGACCGTACGCGCTGACGTGAGTACACGAGCGAATCAACCTGCTTCTTCAACGACCGTCACTGTCAGGGGAAGTTCCTGGGGCGGCTTATCGGTTGGCCAGGATGTGCATGATGTCGCCATCTTTGACGATGTACTCTTTTGATTCCTGTCGCAGGGTGCCGCCCGTCTTGCAGTGCTTCTCTTCGTAGCCGGCCGCCAGGAAGTCGGGGTAGCCCATCACGTTCGCTCGCACGAAGCCCTTTGATAGATCGGTGTGAATCGCACCTGAAGCCTCCACGGCTGGGGTGTCCTTGTCGATGGCCCAGGCTCGACATTCGTCTTCGCCCACGGTGAAGAACACGATCCGGCCCATGCCGTAAAAGATGTCGTGAATGGTTTGGCCACGCCCGGAACTCGTGATGCCCAACTCGGCCGCGAACACGGCTCGACTTTCTTCGTCCAACTCCGCGAGTTCTTTCTCGAGCTGCACGGGTGCCCCAATCGCCTTCGGTGCGAGAGCCAGCAGGTCCGCAGGCAATGGCCCTTGAGCATCACCGCGATTGACGAACACCATCTCCGGCTTCAGCGTGAGCAACTGCATCGAGCGGATCAGTTTCTCTTCTTCCGACCGCAACGACAGCGATCGTGGCGACTGCCCGGCTTCCAGTGCGGCTTGAATCTTCTTGAGGGATTCGAGTTCCGCCAGATCGAGTTCCTTCTCCTTGGCGGGCTTGGTTTTTTTCTGTTGGCTAATCAGCTTGTCGATACGATTTGTGATGATCTCCAGGTCGGCGTAAATCAGTTCCTCGCGAAACTTCGCGAGTTGCTCGGCCAGGTTGCCGCCACTGAAGCCATCGAGAACAACCAGCAAGCCGTTCGCCTCGCGCAGGATGCCGAGCCGGCGAGCATTATCCTTGCGTTCGTCGACCATGAGACCGGGGGTATCCAAAAAGGCGATGGCCGCGTGCTTGGTTCCCTTCTTGGGCTTGAAGAACACGGACATCTTGTCGAGCCGTTCGTCGGGCAGATCGGCCATGGCCACCTGGCCTTGCTGCACCTTCGATGGGTCCGGAGCTTCCCCCGTGAGCCACTGAAACACGGTGCTCTTGCCCGAACCAGAAAAGCCGACGAGACCGATCTTCATGGAATGCGCTCGCGTTCATGTGTTTGGAACCACGGATTCATTTTATGATCGGCATGCAAGTCGTGAGATTGAGCTCTGCCAACGATCCGGTGAATGACCTGCCGAGGCCTCGTTCAATCATCCTTCAACTTCGCCTTGAGCAAGATATCGAACGACTTGAAGAACTTCTCCACGTCGGCCGGCTTGGCTTTCCCTTTTTCCGCGATGACGATCTGCTGGAACATGCGGCCATTCGCCATGACGACGCGATGGTGGAACTCGGTGTTCTTGTCTTCGCGTGTGAACACAATTCCCGGATGCCCGTTCTGAGTATAGTCCTTCATCCCCTTCGGTTCTTTCTGATTTTTCCTCACCGCATCCAGCACAGCCTTGGCGTCGATCTTGCTCGGATCGGCCGCGCCGAAGTCCGTGGTGGCAACCACGAAGCTGAGAGTATTTTGATCCCTGGCAACCGTCCATTGAACCGTACTATCTCCGCGTGGGCTCTTGCTAGCGTCCTCTTTCGGGACACCAGGGAACTCGACAGAAAATGAGCCGTCCTTCGGCTTGAATTGGGCCCATTCGCCCGGACCCAGCCACGTGACCGCGGGGACCTTCGCCAGAGCTTTGGCTTCCGTCTCGGCGGACTCGGTTGCTTCGATCGACCCGGATACATCGAAGACAATCTTTCCTTGCTTGCCGCCAACGCCATACTTCCCCTCGCCTTTCAACTCCGCTTTCAGGGAGGCCTTCACTTCGGTGCTGCTGGCGTCGATCAGCATCTCGACGGTTCCCTTCATCGAGAAGGTGGCCGGGGGATCGAACTTCAACAGGATTGGCTCGTTCGATTCCGTCAGCATCAGCTTGAGATCGATTTCGAACGTGCCGACTTTCGCATTCCCCTTCATTGTCACCTTGCTCAACCTGGCTGTAAGAATCGATTTGGCTTCATCGACACTGAATGCCAACGCCTTGGCGATCGGCTTCGGATCGAGCTTCCACGATTCGCCGACCTTGACTGGTTTTTTCGGGTCCAACTGTTTCATAATTTCGTCGGACTCGGACGGCTTGTTGGCCGCTCGAAACAGTTTTTCAGTGTCCCTCGCGTCGATCGGGCCCTTGCCCTCAACGCCGATGCGAAAGGTGCCGTCGACCTTTTTCTCGAAGAGCAGGGTTCGCCCCTCGTACGAGTACGCGGTGGTTTTGCCATCCTCGGTGTTGTTGGCCTTCTCGTACTTGCGAATGTACTTCGTCGGATTGCCAAGTTTGTCGGCTTCCAAGACGATATCACGAGTTACGGACTCGGCTCCACCCGGCGATATCTCCTTCACCACTTTGCCATCCGCGTCCAGAATCTTGGTCGTTCCCTTGTCCTTGTGTGCATCCGCACTGGTCATCGCTTTGCCCGGATCGACGTTGAGTTTCAGTCGAATCGTGTGCGTCTCCTGGGCGAATCCCACGGAGCCACTGAGGACGACCACGAGTGCTGGGAAGATGAAACGCATGAAGGCTCCTTGCGAGGGAGGGGTCAAGATTGGTGGACGGTATGAATCTAAAACTTCGGCATGCGCCCCGCGGTCACGTCGGCTTCCCATTCGTGCAGCAGGGGCCAATCGACGGCACAGGTTCCGAAGTCGGCCATGTACTGGTAGCCGGTCAAGCGGTCGATCGCGGTCTGAATGATCTTGGCATCGCGGCGAAACACGGGTCCGTGGCTGGGCAGCAGAAACTCCGAGTCGTCCGCGAGGATGCGTTTGAGCGATTGCACGAAGTCCGGCAACTTGCTTCCGTGATGGGCATCGATCACGCCGACGCAACTGTCCTTGTAGATGTTGTCCCCGCTGAAAAGCAGGTTCCCCATTTTGAACGAGAGTTGTCCCGGCGTGTGCCCCGGAGTGTGCCAAACGTCCACTTTCAACTCGCCGACCTTCAGGACGTCCCCTTCGTGAAGCAACCCGTCGATCTTCACGGCCGGCATCGGGATGTCAATTCCCTGGGCCGTGATGGTCGCGTAGGTCTCGATCACGTCGCCGCGCTCGATTGGCGGCACGCTCAACGGGTGGGCCAGAATCTTGGTCTTGATGCGACTCTTCGCCAGCTTGAGCCCCTGAATGTGGTCGGCGTCGGCATGGGTGGCAATGATCGCCTGGCACTTGGAAAGGCTGAAGTCCATCTGGCGAATGAGTTCGACGATCTCGTCGACGGAATCCTCGAAACCGATGTCGATGAGGACGTACTCGCCGTTGCCGCCATCGAGGAGGTAGATGTTGACCCCCAGCCGCCGCCCGGCCTGGTAGTTCATCTCAATGACGTTTGGAAAAATGTACTTCCTGCGCTGCATCAGTTCGTTCCGGTGAAGATAGTGTCACTCCTAGTCTATCGTTCATCCCGCTGGGATGAACGCTAAACGGGATTACGCCTTCAACAACTCCTCATCCAGAAGTTTCTGCACCACATCGTTCGGTGCCCCCTTCTGCGTCTTCATCACGTGCCCTTTGATGCGATTCGCGGCGGCCGTTTTGCCCTTCTTGAAGTCTTCCAACGCGGCGGGGTTTGCGGCAATCGCGTCTTTGACCGCTTGGCGAAGAGCGCCTTCATCGAAGTCGGCTGCGGACTTGATGCCGAGGGCGGTCATTGCCGTCGCGGCATCCGACTGGTTTTCCAGCATGTGCTTGAAGACATCGCGACGATCCTGTTGGTTGACCTTCGCGGTCGCCTTCATGAAGTCGGTGAACTTCGGGGCTGTGATCGGGAATTGGTCGATCTCTTCCTTGCGTTCGTTCAACGTGCCCATCACCAGATCGCTGAGCCGATTCATCACTTGCTTGCCGTCGCCAATCTCTTTGGCTACTTCCTCGTAGTACGAAACCATTCGCCTGCCCTTGGCGCTGAGCACGCCGGCATCGTAGGCGGAAAGCGAGAACGGCGATTCCTGCAATCGCTTCCGCTGTTGCGACGGCAGTTCGCCCATCGCCGCACGGGCCGCTTCGATTTCTTCTTTCGAAACGACGACGGGCACGAGGTCCGGTTCGGGGAAGTAGCGATAGTCGGCCGCTTCTTCCTTGTGTCGCTGAACGACGGTCACGCCTTTCGCATCGTTCCAGCCGGCGGTGGTCTTTGAAAAATTCCCGATGCGATAGTTCTTCGGGTCTTTCTGAAACTCCGCGTACTGTCGCTCGGCCTCGTATGCGATCGACTTGGCCACGCTCCCGAAGCTGTTGAGGTTCTTCACCTCGACCAGCGGCGTCGCGGCTAGTTCGCCTTCGTGTTGAATATGGATGTTTACGTTCGCATCACAGCGCAGGCTGCCTTCCTGCATCTCGCAATCGGAGACGCCGATCTCGCGGAGCATCAGACGAATTTCATCCAGGTAAGCCTTGGCCTCTTCTGGACTGCTGAGTTCCGGCTTGCTGACGATTTCGAGCAAAGGCGTACCCGTGCGGTTCAGGTCGACTTTCGAATCGCCTCCCTTGCCGCTCTCGTCGTGCATATTCTTGCCGGCATCCTCTTCGAGGTGGGCCCGGATGATGCCGATGCGTTTCGGCTTGTACTCCTTCTTGGGATCGCTGGCTGCGTTGATCTCCAGAAACCCCTCGTAGCTGAAGGGCAAGTCGTACTGGCTGATCTGAAAGTTCTTCGGCAGGTCCGGGTAGTAGTAGTTCTTGCGGTCCCACTTGGTGAACGAGGCGATATTCAAGTTCAACGCGAGGGCCGCCCGCAAGGAAAGATCGAAGGCCTTGCGGTTCATGACGGGCAGCACGCCCGGCATGCCGAGACAGACCGGGCACACCTGCGAATTCGGCGAAGCCCCGAACTTGGTGCTGCACCCGCAAAAGAGCTTGCTTTGCGTGAGCAACTGCACGTGAACCTCGAGCCCGACGACGATCTGATACGGTGAGGACATAGACACTCATTGATGGTGGAAGACAAAGACCATTCCTGACCGTTATAG
>SIAJ01000071.1 GCA_009691845.1 Gemmataceae bacterium | reverse complement strand
TTACGGTGGGTCGATCACAATGACCGAGAGCACGGTCTCGGACAATATTGCTGGCGGTGCTGGCGGCGGCATCCTTGTGCTCTCCGGCGGGTCAGCCACCTTGATTGAGAGCACGGTCTCTGGGAATTCGGCGACCGGATCCGGCGGCGGCATCTTTATGCAGTCCGGCGGATACTTGAGCGTTTTGAACAGTACGATTTCCGGGAACTCGGCGACAACGAATGGCGGCGGTGCCTATTTCTACAACGGGACGGTGGTCATCGAGGGTAGCACGATTTCCGGCAACACGACCTCTGGAACCGCTAACAGTTATGGCGGAGCCGGCCTCTATTTCTTCGGCACCGGCTCGCTGACCCTTCGAAACAGCACCATTGCGGACAATAACTCCGCCAGTTCGGGCGGCGGCATCCTGCTTCGAACCTTTACCGGCGAATTACTACTGCAAAACACGACGGTGAGTAACAACACCGCCCAGAATGCAAACAGCGGGCAGGGCGGCGGCGGCATCGCCAAAATCGGCACCACTGGCTTCGTCATTCTTCAGAATTCGATCGTCTCGGGCAACCTTGCCACCAACGGCACGGACATTCTCGCTACGTACGGCTCTGCCACCTATAGCGCCATCGGCGTTACGTCTGGATTCACCTACTTCACAGACGGCGGTGGCAACCTGCTCGATCAGACTTTTGTTCTAGGCGCATTGGCCGACAACGGCGGCCCGACCAAAACCATGGCACCCGCTGCGGGCAGCTTGCTGATCGACGCCGGCTTCGATGGACGCGTGCCCGTCGGGCAAACGGCCGACCAAATCGGCGGCACGCACGAGCGAATCTTCGGGGCCGCGGTGGACATCGGTGCCATCGAGGTTCAACCACCGGAAGTCACCATCGAGCAAGCCGTGGGCCAGGCCGATCCGACCAATGGGGCCACGATCACATTCGACATCGTTTTCGATGCGGCCGTGAATGTGGCCGGATTCAATATGAGCGATATCGACCTCACGACCTTCAGCACGGTTGGAGGCACGTTGGCCGGCGTTCTCACTCCCGCCTCCGCTGATCCCTTCGAGACACACTTCACCCTCGCCGTCACCGGCATGAACGGCGATGGTCTGGTTGTTCCCGTAGTCAAGGCCGGCGGTGCGACGGATGCTTCGGGTCAAGTCAACGTTGCCTCGACATCCATCGACAACGAAGTCACCTTCGACAACGTGAAACCAGCGGTCACGATCGAGAAGTCGGTGGCATTCGCCCAGGCCGACCCAACCAATAACCCATCCATCACCTTTGACGTCACCTTTAGCGAAGACGTAACGGGCTTCGATTTTTCCGATGTGGAGACAACGGGCAGCACAGCTAGCATTCTTAGCGTGTCGGTTATCCCGGTCACCGCACGCACCTACACAGTGAATGTAACCCTGAGTGGGGGCGAAGGGGACCTCGTGGTCGGGATCCCGGCTAGCGCGGCCATCGATGCCGTCGGCAATGCCAGCGAAATGGCCACCAGCACGGACAACATGGTTCACTATGACGACGTGCCTCCGACGGTCACGGTCGATCAACTTGGTGGACTCGACCCGGTGTACGGATCGATCGTCCAGTTCGATGTGGTCTTTAGCGAAGAAGTCGTCGGATTCGACGGCTCGCAGCTTAGCTTCACAGGCTCCACCGCGACCGGCTCGTTCACGACATCGATTTCTGGTACCGGCCCGGCTTATCTTGTGACAGTCAGTGGTTTCACTGCGGGTGGCACAGTCATCGCGAGCATACTGGCCGGCAACGTCGCGGATACGGCCGGCAACACCAACATGGCTTCCACATCCACGGACGACACGATCACACTGATCAATTCGGGTACCGTGCAGTTCTCCGCTCCGACCTACCTCGTGCTCGAAAACGTGGCGACGAAAACGATTACCGTGACTCGTGTTGGCGGCACGGAAGGTGTGCTGACGGTGGATTACGCGATCACGGGTGGATCGGCCAGCAACGGCGGCGTGGACTACACCGGTGACACATCGCTCACACTGACCTTCGCGGACGGCGACGCCACTCCGCAGGACATTGTGATCACGATCAACGACGATACTGTTTTTGAGCCGCTTAACGAAACGGTCAATCTGGCACTCACCAACGTCACCGTGGATGCCGCCGCTGCTCCGGGTGCTCTTGGGGCGCAGAACACCGCCGTGCTGACCATCGACGATTACGAGGAAGGAACCCTGTCCTTCAGTGCGCCGACCTTCACCTACAACGAAGACACGGGGGATGGCACCTTCGAGATCACCGTAACTCGTATCGACGGGACCGACGGAGCGGTTGGGGTGACTTACTCCGTGACGGATGGTACGGCCCACCTCGGCACGGACTACACGGCACCTGCGACGGCCAATCCGATCGCGTTTGCCAATGGCGATGGTGCGACCAAGACCATCGTCATCCCGATCTTGCAAGAGTTGAAGAACGAAGGCAACGAGACGATCAACCTGGGTCTCAGTGCCATCACCGGCGGTGCCCTGGCGGGTGCGAACATGACGGCCGTCGGCAACATCTTGCCGAGCGACGGCATCAAGATCGATGCGGCGAGCCTGTTCAAGCCTCTGTTGTTCCTCGATCAGGACGGCGACAAGGTGAAGGTCTCGATGGCCGGGAAGACCGGGACGCTCGAACTGTTCCGTACCGATCCGGATGGCAACGACCAGGGCCCGATTGAGTTGATCACTCTCACGGGCACCAATCCGCTGAAGTCCATGGTGACCGTTACGGTGACCAAGGCCGCGCGGGCCGTCAACCCCACCGCTGATGGCAAGACCAGCATCGGCACCGTGGTGGGCACCGGCTTGAAGACCCTCACGGCCTCGAAGTCCGACTTGGTTGGCCTGGGGGTGAACGTGGGCACGGATTACTTGGGCTCGCTCACGGTTGCGGACGTCAAGAGCGGTGCGAACATCATCTCAGGCGTGGGCCAAGCCGCCAAACTGAAGACGAAATTGACGCTCGGCATCGTTGAGGACAATGTGGACATCAGCGTCGGAGCGGGCGCGGCAGCAATCAGCGCGCTCTCCGCGCTCAGCTTCGGTGATGGCACGATCACGGCCAAGAGTGCCGACTCCATCACGATCAAGGGCCGAAAGTTGACACTTCTGATGCCAGCAGTTGTCGGTAACTTTGGTGCCGACGTGATCCTGAACGGGGCAGTCGCTCCAGCACCGGGCAAGCCGATCCCGGTAACGCTCAAGTCGCTCAAGGTCGCAGGCTCGGTCCTCGCCAGTTCGGTCATTGCTGTGAACGGTGACGGCAAGGTCACGACCGTCAAGGTCGGCACTGCGAAGGGCTTGCAGACCGACGTCTTCGCCGGGACATTCGACGCCGCCAGCGTCGGCACGTTCACCGTGAACGGCAACTTCACAGGCGATCTGACCGTCAGCGGCGTCGGCGTGCTTCCCGGCAAATTTGCCCTGAACTCGCTCAAGGTCGTGGGCTCCAAGACTGCTGGCGTGGTGAGCGAAGGCGAGATTGACGGCGGTACCATTCGCGTGGGCACCAATCAGGTCGCCGGCAATATCAACACGGTGTCCGCGGTGAAGTTCCTCAACAGCACCTTGTTCGCCGGCTACTCGGGCATGACCGATGGGATGGGCGTGTTCAACACTGGTGTCGTGAATTCCTTCACCACAACCGCCCTGGCGGATTCGTTCGCGAACAGCAATGTCATCGCCTCCACCTTCAAGAAGGTCACCCTGAAGAGCGTGGACACGACGAATGATTTGATACCATTCGGCTTCATCGCAAATGATGCCCTCACCAGCTTGAAAGTAACCACGCCGCTGTTGACCTTCGTGACGGCAGATGGCACGAAGACGGTTGACCAGTTCACCGTGAAGGTCAGGTCAATCCCGTAAGCACCAGTCGATTGACGTGAAACCAGTTCGGCGGCCCACAAGGACCGCCGAATTGTTTTCTTTGTGGAAAGCGGAATGCATTACGGCCGCCCGGCGACCCGCGTGCGCGGTTCGTCCGCGGGGGCTTCGTACACGTCCGCTTTCCACCACTCGATCAGAGCCGCGATCCGCGATTGCAGGGTCGAGGCGGCATCCGTGTCCACGTCCTCGAACGGCTTACGCATCTGGGCTTTCTCCCCCTTCGATAAGTGCCAGGACAGCGACACCTGATTGGGAAACTCAAAGTTCACCACGGTGAAGTATCGTTGAGCCTGCGGGATCTTCCCGGAGCCCGGCTCCCGTCGCTGCGATTCGAAGTAGCTGCTCAGAAGTTCCAGTAGGGCGTCGTTCCGGAACGAGCAGGTTCCCACGCGGCCACTGCTCATGCCTTCGAGTGGCGAGGTGAATTCTTCGAGCGACCTCGATAGCAGCGAGTCGATGCTTTTTTTGCGTTTCGCATCCGGAATCACTTCGAGCCGGCGCTCGTCGTCGCTGGCACCATCGCGAATCTGCACGATGGCGATTTTGGAAACATTCTCCTGGAACCACTCGCGATTCTTGCCGCTGAACAGGAACGCGGCCGCAAGGCTCACGCCGTAATTGTCGAAGTAGCCGGCATCGACCACGCGACGACGCGGCTTGGTCGGCAGCGAAACGGCCGGGCTCAAGAAGGGAAAGCTGGCACTCATGCGAATGGCCGTGCTGATCGCGAATCGCTCGTGCATCTGCGGGAACAAGCGGAAGAGCTCGAGAGCCTCGTGCGAGTAGTTGCGGTTGAGATCGGCACCCGGCCCCGTCTGTTCGTAGTCGAGCAAGTGTCCATCGTTGCTGACCGGGTAACGCATGTCGAGATTGCTGATGAGCAACCGTCGGCCATCCTCGATCATCATGGGCGAGAAGACGATCGACGGGCACCAGCCAGCTTGTTCGCGCTCGGATATCTTCTCGAAGCTCATGTCTAGTTCGCCGTCGAGTTTTTTGGACCACGCTTGTTCGAGTGCCACGCCCCGATCCGTGGGCGAAGCAAACGGCGAGAAAAAGCCCGGAACGTCGTTCGTCACCAAGCGTTCGACAATCGGTGTGAGCCAATCCTGCGTGAGTTTGTCGAACCGGCCGCCCGGCCCGACCATCTCGGCACGCCGGTTATCGCCCCAGTGCATCGCATCCGGAGCCTTCAAGCTGCGGACATAATAGGACGCACCGAGCATCCCGCCCGACGCGCCGGTAATCAACCGCACGTGATACGGGAACGGAATCCCCTCCTCCGCGAAGCGTGCCTCCAGTTCGGACATCACCAGGAAGGTCCAGGCGGCAGCCCGAATCCCGCCGCCCGAGGCGACGATCAAAATCATCGGCTTCTTGCCGGTCGGCTTGGCGATCGACTTCTCTTCGGTCGAGAGGGGCACGGACCGAAATGCGACATCGGATAGAGCGAGCAACTTGGCATTGCTCGGCTGGCCAGTGCCGGGCCGAGTGGTTTTGCCCGGAAGCACTTTGTTTTTCTCTTCGAGTTTTACCCACAGGCGGTCCGCTTCCTCGTTGGGTCGAATCGCGGCTCCTTTGGCGGGCCCACCAGCAACGAGCGCAACCCACGGAGCATCCATCTCGCGAGCCTGCGCCCGATCGAACTCTTTGCGGCGAATATTGTCTTCCTCAACCGCAGCCTGAAGGTCCAAGAGCGGGGCCGGCACGCCATCGGCCGGTCGCCCCGCATATTCCAGGCCCGGAAATTGCATCTTGTAGCCGGGCAACCCGCTGAGAACGACCATCACGAGCAAGGCCGGCACGAGATACGGCAAGGCATCATCGATGACGTAGGCGACGAAGCCGTACCCAGCAAGAAACATGAAGGCCAGGAAACAACCGAGCACCATCGGCGACTGAAAATCCTGCACGACGTTGGGCACGACGAACAGGCTTGCCACGCCGAACAAGAAGAAGACCACGGCCACCGAGTGAAACGGATATCGGCGACAAAGTTGCGGATCGATCATCCGCTCGTTCGTCGTTCGCAGCAACTGGGCCGTTGCGCCAGGAAAGGCGTAGTGAAAGCCGATGGGCAGGACGGCGGCGAGAAACACGGCCACGGCGAACGCTCCCGGCCAGCCGCACCAGGGTCTGGAGCCTAGCCAGGTGATGACAAAGTAGCACAGGCAGCCGAGCAGCAAAATGAAGACGCGAAAGACGCGAGCATCGTTGAGCCAACGAGTACGAACGGCCACCAGACCAAGAAGCATGAACGACGAAATGCCGAGGGCGATGAAGAACTTGCTGAGGTCCCAAACGGCCGCAAAGACCACGCCAATCGAAAGGCACAAAGTCTGATTGAACAACGCCACCCACACGCGGCCCATACGCGATCCCTGCGAGCGAGCGGACCAGAGCGCGAGCAGCAAGCCCCCTCGATCGGGTGTCGGCAATTGCTGATCGGCTGCGTCGATTAGCCAGGCCATCAAGCGGCGCGGCACGCCGGGCGCACTCGGTGTTGAGACGAGCGCGATGGCGTGCTTGGCCAGCCAACCCCCAAAAAAGACGGCGATGGTGGCAGTGAGACCGCCGAGTGGAAGCCAGGGGCCATAATTGGGCGCTGGCGGAATCTGGGCATTCGCATCCTGAGTCTCGACGTCCGCTTTCGTTTGCGAGCCTTGCACGTGAGTATCGATGAACTGAACCAGGAGCACGATGGCGGCCAGCGCGACGACGAGCACGATGAGTTGCCCGACAACCCAGCTACAGTATTTTCCAAAGATGCAGGAATTCACGGTGTGAATCAGTTCCGGGAACTTCTGGAGCCGATCGGGGCTACCTGCCTTCTTGCCCCAGAGCAACATCCCGATGAAGAGTGCTTGCAGCGCAACGAGCGCCAGCGCGAACCCAACCCAATATTGCTTGACCGGGTCGTCGTGCCAAATGAGATACTGCACGCCGTACTCCGCGCCGATGGCCCCGGCGGAGAGAGCCAGAACGCCCAGGAGTGCATTAGGCAGCAGAAAGTGCAGGCAGAACGAGGGCAAATAGCCTGGTGGCTTGGGGGCAGACATGGGCCGACTCCGTGGCCAACGAGCGTGAAGACTGCAATACCCGAAAACCGGGCACATCCATTCGTTGTCGGCATTTCGGCACAAGGAACTTGAGGCGAGATGATTGCCGGAATCATCTGCAACTAACGTAGTCGGCACACTCCATGTGCCGACTACGATGTGCTCAAATCTGGTAGGCGATCTCGAACTCGTCCTGCGACCGCAGCAGCAGATCGGCGAGCGTCGTGGTTTCCAGGATCTCGCGTTGAGCGCCGAGGATTTGGCCCCAAACCGCGTGAATCGCCCGTGCGAACGAGGTCGGCATGTGGTCGCCTCGGGTTGGCTCCGGGGGGTCGATCACATTCACAACATCGGCGATTGTAATGCGCTGGGGAATTCGGCCGAGGTGATAGCCGCCGGAGGCGCCACGCGTGCTCGCCACCAGGCCCGCCGCCTTGAGTTGCAACAGAATCTGCACGAGAAACCGGTGCGAGATGGAATGCTTCTCGGAAATCGCCTTGAGCCGCAAGGGTGTCGGATTGTTGTGATGCAGTGCCAATTCCAAGAGAGCCACGCAGGCGTACTCCGTCTTGGCGGAGAACAAACTGCTCCGCGACGGCTTCTTTTGTACCTTCTCGATCACGCTCTTCTTCGGCACGGAGCACTCCGGTGGACTACCATACTAGCCCACACACTCCGGGTGCGGGCGATCGGCACACGGAGTGTGCCGACTACGATCAAATTCCCGACCCCTCCTGATGCTCAATCACATGCAGGCCACACTCTTTTTTTTGCGAGCCGGCCCAGCGGCCTGAACGATCGTCGCCGCCATCCTCCACGGGGGAAGTGCATGGCCAGCAGCCGATGCTCGGATAACCCCGATCGTGCAAAGGGTTATAAGGGACATCGTTTTTGGTGATGAAGTTCCAAAGGTCCTTCTTCGTCCAGCTCAGCAGCGGGTTCACCTTTACCAGGTTGAACTTCGGGTCCCACTGAATTAGACCCGCCACTTTGCGCTGCTCGGTCTGATCGCCTCGAATTGCACTGATCCACGAGTCATAGCCTTTCACGGCCCGGCGAAGCGGAAGGACCTTGCGGTCGAAGCAGCATTGATCGGGCCGATGCGTGTAGAGTGGCCCGCCATGTTCCTTCTCGTATTCAGCCACGGACAGGTCGGGTCGAACCAGTTCGACCTCGATTCCGTATCGATCTTTGATTCGCTCGCGAAGTTCGAGTGTCTCGGCAAACTGGTAACCGGTCTCCAGGTTAATGACTTTCACGCCCGGCTCGATGCTCGCAAGCATGTGCAGGATACAGCAGCCTTCCGGGCCGAAAGCTGTCGCCATCATCAGTTTGGGATGAAATCGACCCACGGCCCAGGCTAGAATGTCTTCCGGAGTGCCGCGTTCCAACCCGCGGTTTGCTGAAGCAATCTCGTCATCCGTCATTCGGGACGTATGCATAATCTCCGACCGCGGCGAGTAATCCGAAAGTAATGTTATCGTCATTCTAAGGATTCTCGGCAAGAGAAGGCGGCGATTACGTGCCATTCCTGTACATAACGACGCTGTTCCTGGGTGCGGTGCTGCTGTTCGCCGTCCAGCCGATGGTCGGCCGAATGCTCCTGCCGCAACTCGGTGGTTCACCGGCCGTTTGGAACACCTGCCTGGTCTTCTTTCAAGGCGTGCTGCTGCTCGGCTACCTTTACAGCCACCTCAGCACACGCTACTTGGGTCTGCGGCGACAGGCTTGGATTCACGTTGCCTTACTAACCGCAATTGTGTTCGCACTGCCGATTGTCATTGCTCGAAGCAACCCACCGAGCGATTCACCCGCACTCTGGTTGCTGACGACGTTATTCCTCTCCGTGGGTTTGCCGTTCTTTGCCGTATCGACAACCAGCCCGCTGCTGCAACGCTGGTATGCTTCCTCGCGGGCACGGGGTTCAAGCGATCCGTATTTTCTGTCGGTGGCCAGCAACCTCGGCTGTCTCGCGGCCCTGGTCGCTTATCCGTTGCTCATCGAACCGTCCTTGCGCTTGGCTGAACAAAGCGAGTGGTGGCGCTGGGGTTACGCAGGATATATCGGGCTGGTGGCGATCTGTGCAATCGTGATGTGGCGGCAGGCCTCCAGGCCTGCCGGGGTTTCTTTGCCCACACGCCCGGACGCCAGTGGCCACGTTCATCGCGCTCAACGCTGCCGCTGGCTGATCCTCGCCTTCGTCCCCTCGAGCCTGCTCGTCGGCGTCACCAATTCGATCACGACCGACATCTCGCCGATCCCGCTGCTGTGGGTCATTCCACTCGCCCTCTACCTGCTCACGTTCATCGTCGCGTTTACTCCCGGAGTGAAGCTGCCGCTTGGCCGACTTGGCAAGATCCTGGCCATGTGCGTGTTGTTTCTCTCGCTCGCCTTGCTCACGGGGGCCACGGAACCATTGTGGCTGGTGCTGACCCTGCATCTCGTGACCTTCTTCGTTGCCGGCCTGGTCTGTCATGGTCGGTTGGCTGCCGAACGCCCGCCTGCCGAGCATCTCACGAGCTTTTACTTGTGGATGTCGCTCGGCGGCGTGCTGGGTGGGGCGTTCAACACGCTGGTTGCTCCGCTTCTCTTTCATCGAATCGGCTTCGTCGAGTACCCGCTCGCACTCCTGGCTGTCTGCCTGCTTCGTCCGGCACTGGCCGAGCGTTGGACGTGGCGCTGGACCGATCTTTGCTTGCCGCTCGCTTTGGGTATTGTCACCGTCGCCACGATCCTGGGCTCGGGCCTTGAGGCATCGGCCGAATGGTTGCAGGATCTTACCGAATCGTTCCCGATGACGCCCGACATGATGCGGCGAACTTTCTGCTTTGGCCTGCCGCTCGTCATCGGCTTCTTTTTCGTCGAACGTCCAGTTCGGTTCTCACTAGGTGTGGGAGCACTCTTCCTGGCCGGCATGTTCTTCGAAGGGGCCCAAGGACGCGTGTTGCACCTCGAACGCAATTTCCTCGGCGTCGTAAAGGTCACTTCCGCGAACAACGGCGAATTCACACGGATGGTCCATGGCAACACCGTGCATGGCCAGCAGCGAAACGTCACCCGCCCCAAATACATCGCAAGCTTCATGCAAACGTTCGGTGCGACGAATGCCTTGAGCGCGGCTTCGATCGTGGCCATTGGTGATGGCCGTTGGGACGATCGCCATCGGCCGTTGACGTATTACCATCCAACCGGACCAGCCGGGGTTGCGTTCCGATACCTGGTCGATGGCTGGCAAGGCCCGCGACGAATTGGGGTCGTGGGTTTGGGGACGGGTGCCCTCGCCAGTTACGCCCGACCCAATCAGGACTGGACGTTCTTCGAACTCGATCCGGCCGTTGAACGCCTGGCTCGGGACCAGCGATACTTTACGTACATGCATGATTCGCCCGCCCGTGCCATGAATGTGGTTCTCGGCGACGCCCGCTTGCGGCTTGCGGACGAACCGGATCATTCGTTCGACTTGCTCGTGCTCGACGCCTTTTCGTCCGATGCGATTCCGGTTCACCTGCTGACGGCCGAGGCGTTCGCGCTGTACGAACGCAAACTCGCCCCCACCGGCGTGATCCTGATGCACCTGTCGAACCGCTATCTCGATCTCGTGCCGGTCGTGACCAAAATCGGAGAGACGACCAAGCCGCCGTTGATCGTGCGCGAGAACAACGACACGGGCATCTCTGATCGCGAGGCGGAGGATGGCAAGTATCCGTCGATCTGGGTTGTCGTGGCCAGGAACGAGCAAGACTTCGGCCAGCTCAGTCGGCCCATGCGCGGCTTTATGAGCGTCCCGGCTTCGCAGGCTCCGCGCTGGACCGATGATCGTGCGGATTTGTTGCGGGCGTTTCGGAAGGCGGAGGAGTAGCCGACTATGCACGTCCCAAAATCTGGATTGACACTGAACCGGCCAACGGACCCAGATCCTCATTTCGCCACCAACTTAGCACCAGCAATTTTCAGTTATCGGGAACTCGCCACCCCTCTTTTGCGTCTAACTTGTGAGGCGTTCCCAACGCCTGTAAGATGAAAGGGCAGGCAGTTCTTTGCCTCCTTCGCCTCGTATTCCTCACTTCCCCGCCGTTTCGGAGCTTTGCCATGGTCGATCCCTACGACTGGCTCGGCATCCCCAAAGCCCAGCGACCGCCGACCCCCTACCAGCTGCTTGGTCTGCCTGTAACCATCGCGGACTTGGCTGCAATTCGCTCCGCCGCCGACCGCCAGCTTCGCCGAATTCTCCCGCACATGTCCGGTGAAAATGCCCTTGAGGCGGAAGGCCTGTGGACCGAACTCGAAGAAGCGCGTGACCTCCTCCTCGACACCGAACGGCGAGCCGCGTTCGACGCTCAGATTCCGACCTCCGAGCCTGAACAGGAACCCGCAAGCACGGCAGAGACTATCTCGGCAGATTGGGAGGAATCTCCCACGCCCAGCGCAACCTCCGGACCCGATCCCTGGTGGAAGAGCGCACCCGAAGCGAGTGCCGGCGGGGAAGCATGGTGGAAGCAACCGCTACCCGCGGAGGCCTCCGCCCCTCCGCCGCCGGTGGCACCCGTCCCGATCGCGACCAAACCAGTTTCCGTCAAACCACTCGGCAAAGTGGATCCCGAGATCGCGGCCATCGGGCAAGCGAGCCGACCGCGAGCGAAAAAGAAGTCCAGCGTGCCAATTTTGATCGGCGGTCTAGTGATGACCGCTGCAATCGTCGGTGGAATTTATTACGCACTGAACTACAAGTCATCGGCGACGGTCCCCAAGGAAGAGCCTGTCGCCGCGTTGCCCAAGTCCGAGCCCAAGCCGAAAGGCCCAGGCCCCGTTCAACCGAAGCATGAAGAGCCCATCCCCGAAGTGCCACTCCCGAAGGATTTCGCTGATGCCCTTCGAGCGAAGACATTCAAGGGCCACGCGGGTGCGATCAATGGCCTCGCGGTTGCCAGCACGGGTTCGCGATTCGTAAGCGTCGGTACGGACAAAACGCTGCGAATCTGGTCGGTCACCAAGGACGAGTCGATCCTTCGTCACACGTTCATCAGCCCGGCGATGGGCGTGGCCTGGCGCGACCGGGATCGCCAAATCATCGCGGCCGACGGGCTCACTCTGGCTATTTTCGAGGCCGCAAAAGCGACGGCACCTCGACCATTCGAAAGTGCAAAGGGTGGCGTCTCGGCACTGAGTGTCGCCGTCGATGGCTCAAAAGCAATCACGGGCTTGACCGATGGCTTCCTGCGCCTGTGGGACACCGTGGCTGGCCGGCCTGACGAGTGGGCCGTCGCTGCTCGTGGTCCGATCAACTCGGTGGATATCTCGGCCGATGGCAGCCTGGTTCTCGCAGCCGTGGCCGACGGTCCTGTTTCGCTTTGGAATCTCGCGAGCCGAAGTCGCTCGCACGAGTGGATGCCCCATCCGAACGGGGCCATCGCGGTTCGTTTTTCACCAGACGGAGCACGTGCCGCAACGACTGGCCCCGAAGGTACGGCCACGATTTACGACTTGGCCACCAAGAAAGAAATCTGTCGGCTCGATGGTCATGCCGGTCCGGTGACCGCGATCGAATGGCTGCCCGATGGCCGGCAAGTCGTTACAGTCGGGGTCGATAACACGGCCCGCTTGTGGTCGGCGGAGACAGGCCAGCCGTTGCGATGGAATCAGCCCCTTGAGGGCAAAGGAAATTCGGTCGCCGTCGATCCGGGCGGCCGCTTTGTCCTGGCAGGCACGACAACGGGTAACATCCAACTGTTGCCGTTGCCTCGTGTGAAGCCGGAACTTTTTGTCGGAGCAGCCAAGCCGCCAAGCGATCCCTTGCCGACTCCCGATCCAGCTTCGGTCACGGCTGCGATGGCGGACGTTCGCACGGAATTGGCCCGCGAGTTCACCTACAACCGGCCAGACGACTTGGCGTTGCTTGCGGACAATTTGCGTCGGCGTGCGACTCAGGAGAAAGTTTCAGCCTCGCTTCGCTTCGGGCTCCTGCAGGAATCGCGGGCTCTCGCAATTCGTGCGGGCGATCCGCTAACGGCCTTCAAGGCCATCGAGGATCTCGCCATCTGGTTCGACCTGGACGAACTACATGAAAAGGCGTCGACGTTTGCAAGTCTGCCTGCCGAGGCCGATGGCCCGTTCTTGATCGGCGTTGGCCTGGAAGCGGCCGAGCGCGCGGAATCCGATGCTCGACCCGAAATCGTGATTCGTCTCCTGCAACGGCTGCCGGAGAAGGCACCGGCCAACACGCCTGTGGAACGATCGACGCGGCTGAACGCCATTCGTCAGCGGGCATCTGCCATCGCCGCCGAATTGAAAGGTGTGCGGACGGCCCTCGATGTTCTGAAGAACGCCTCCGACGATCAGGCCTCGAATCATGTTTATGGAACGTTCCTGTGTTTCACGCGTCAGGATTGGGCGATCGGTCTGCCGCATCTTGCCAAGGGGAACGACCCGCGTTTCATCGAGGCCGCGAAGGCCGATCTTTCGACACCGCTTGATCCGAAGGCCCAGCATCGGCTGGGTGAATTATGGTACGGACTCGCGCTTGACGCCAAGGATCACCGAGCCAGGCGGGCCATGCTCGCCCGTGCCAGAACCTGGTTCGAGCGTGAAGCCAAGACCAAGCTTGATGTGGTCGATGCCATCAAGGCCCGTGCCAGGATCGAGGATATTTCGAAGCTCGACGTGCCCAGCAAAGACCCGATTCAGTTGCCGTTATTCGCTCCCGTGCAAATCCGTCGCCCCTACAACACGATCGCTGCCGATGTCATCAAGAACGAATGGCGGCTGGACGCGGGTTCGGAGGCCCAACCCGAACGCGTGCTACTTCCTGCCGGTTCGCCCAGCTTGCAAAGCCGTTTCGGTCTCGCGGCCGGAGGCAAACTGACGCTCACGTTCGAGCCGGATGGACGCGAGGTTCGTGTGAACTGTGCCGGCCAAGAAATGGCTTTTGCCGGTTCGGGCAAATCGCTTCGCTTGGTGATTGAACGGAGCGAGGATAAGCTGACCTTCCGGGCCACGACTGATGACGGTGAACCAATCGCCAAGACCACCGACATTCCTCCCGCACTGCGAGGGCCTATGTCCATGACGATTCGATTGACGGGCACCACGGCCCGGGCCGGCGGTACCTCGCTCGCAACTGCCATACTGCGTGGACCGGCTTCGCTTCCCTTACCCCTCGCCGAGTAAGACTCTCATGGCTTTCTCCGCTGAGATCAGTCGCACGAACCCGACTTGCCTGCTGTTCCTTGTGGACCAGTCGAAGTCGATGGCCGGCCCATTCGGGGGCGAGCAAGGCAAGAACAAGGCCGAGGGCGTGGCGGACGCGATCAATCGGCTACTGCAAAACCTCGTGCTCAAGTGCGCCAAGGCCGACGGGGTTCGCGACTACTTCCACGTCGGTGTGATTGGCTACGGGACTGAAGTCCGGCCAAGTTTGGCCGGCACCAGCAACGATCAACCGCTCGTGCCGATCAGTGCCGTGGCCAATGCCCCCTTGCGACTCGAACAACGCAAGCGAATGGTGGATGATGGAGCAGGCGGCCTGGTCGAGCAATCGTTTCGATTCCCGGTCTGGTTCGAGCCGACCTCCGGCGGCAAGACGGTGATGAACGGTGCGATCAAAATGGCCCGCGTCATTCTGTCCGATTTCATCTCGACCTATCCCGGCTGCTTTCCGCCGATTGTCGTGAACTTGACGGACGGCAAGCCAACGGACGCCAACCCGCTCGACGCGGCCGTGGACTTGAAAGCCCTGAAGAGCACGGATGGCAATGTGTTGATGTTCAACGCCCACCTGTCCAGTTCCCCTGCCCCGTCGGTTTGCTTTCCAGGCGACGAAGCCCTCCTGGCCGATAAATACGCGAAACTCCTGTTCCGCATGTCGAGCATCCTGCCGCCGAAGTTGATGTCGGCGGCCCGCGACGAGGGTTATCCCATCGTCGGCCCTGCCCGCGGCTTCGTGTTCAACGCGGACCTGGTGGCCGTGATTCGCTTCCTGGACATCGGCACCCGCGTCTCGCCAGGACGATGAAGAGTAGATTCATGCCTGAACCTTCCCTCTCCTGGCACTCGCTTCTTGTTCCCAAGGAAGGGCACAGCCTGGACGAATGCGAAGATGCCGTCCGGGGGAACACTGCCGCTGGCCGTTTTGCCATCGCGGACGGTGCCACCGAAAGTTACGCGGCCGGCGACTGGGCCCGCCTGCTCGTCGATGCGTTTGTCTCCGCTGGGCCAATCGAAAACTGGCTCGGCAAACCGCGCATGGCCTGGAAGCAACAGACGGGAAGTCAGGCCGTCAGTTGGTATGCGGAGGACAAGTTCAAGCTCGGTGCCCACGCCACGTTCCTGGGGCTGACCGTTGCTTCGGGCGAATGGTCGGCAATCGCTGCGGGGGATGTGTGCCTATTCGTACTCAGCCGCGGCTCGCTGCTCAAGACTTTTCCGATGACGCATTCGAGCGAGTTTTCAACAACCCCCTCGCTCGTTACTTCGCGAAGTGGGCCGGCGAACTGGAAAGAAGATCGCGGCCTTCTCGCTCCGGGTGATACGTTGCTATTGGCGACGGATGCTTTAGCCCAGATGTTGCTCGCGTCGGCTGAAGCGGGCAAGTTCGCGGGAAACGATTTGACGGCAATCGATAACGAAGACGACTTTTCTTTGTGGGTGGCCATGATGAGGTCTTCCGGCCGATTGCGG
The DNA here is from genome assembly GCA_009691845.1 of Gemmataceae bacterium. Classification (GTDB taxonomy): domain Bacteria; phylum Planctomycetota; class Planctomycetia; order Gemmatales; family Gemmataceae; genus SIAJ01. The sequence continues at coordinate 14,393 of SIAJ01000071.1, read as the reverse complement.
AATGACGATGTGGCGGTTGGGGTGGTTCAGTAGTCTCGCAAGTTGCGAGGGGTTTTCTCCCCTCTCCCCGAAACGGGGAGGGGGAGCAAGAATTTAATCTTCGGAGTTCCTTGATGGGTTGGCCCCTTTCCCAAGAGTACAACGAAGCGGTCCAGAATCCGTGGACCGCGTTCGGCGATCCGGAATTGAAGGCGGGGGAGATCGTGCCCGGCCCGCTGGGCATCCCCATGCCCCGGTCGGGCAACTTCGCCGATGTGTACCAGTTCCGTGCCAATGACGGTCAAATGTGGGCTCTCAAGTGCTTCACTCGTCCGGCTGCCGGGCTTCGGGAACGCTACCTCAAGATTGACGCCCATCTTCGGGCCGCTCGGCTCCCGTTCACGGTTGGCTTTCAATTTCTTCCCGACGGTGTTCGCATTCGTGGGCTTTGGTATCCGATTCTCAAGATGGAATGGGTTGAGGGACAGACACTCAACGAGTTCGTTCGCCAAAATATCGAGAACGCCGGTCAACTGAAGGCACTGCTGGGTCTGTGGGTTCGACTCTGCAAGCGATTGCGAGATTCTCAGATGGCTCACGCGGACTTGCAACACGGCAATGTTCTGCTGGTGCCAGGCATGTCCGCGAAGAAGTTGAAACTTCGCCTGATCGACTACGATGGCATGTTCGTGCCGGCACTGGCCAGGAGCCCTTCCGGCGAAGTGGGCCATCCTGCCTATCAACATCCGCTGCGATTGCAGAAGGGCTTTTACACCGGCGACGTCGATCGCTTTCCCCATCTCGTGATTGGCTGCGCACTTCGTGCGCTCGCGGTTGCCGGCAAGCCGTTGTGGGATCGCTTCGACAACGGCGACAACATGCTCTTTCGGGAGGCCGACCTGGCCGACCCTGCGAAGTCGCAACTCTTCCGGGCGTTATGGGAACTCGATGATCCGACCGTGACGAACCTGCTCTCGCTGCTCATCGTCTGTGCGAGCCGCCCGATCGAGCAAACACCCTGGCTGGATGAGATCCTGGAAGGCGAGAAGACCGTTCCCGTGAAGGAAGTCGTGCTGAATTACGCGGCCGACGTGCTCGGCGTGCCGCGGCGGGCCGTGCAGCGGTCGATGCCGGTGGCTCAGATTTTCGTGGTGCCCGAGGAAGCCAACGATTTTTCGGACCTGGAGTACCAGGACGGAAACTTTATTCGCAGACGCAAGAAGCGGCCCCTCACGCTGCCTCAAGCGATCATGGGTTTCGGCGGGGTGGCCCTGATCGCGGTCGCGATCATTGTCGGCATCCTCGTGATGCAGAAAGAAAAGGTCATCGATCTCGGATTCCCGCTCGACTTGCAACCCGTGGTGAAAGCCCCCGAGGTCAAGGCACGCACTGGCCTGATCGAAACCGACTGGCACAAGGTCGCGCCGGGCCCCGAAGCGAAAGTGCGGACCGAGCTGCTCTCCGGGATCGATACGGCTCCTCCAGCCACCAATCCGCTACGCAACTTTCCCGTCGGGGAGGCAGGCGGACACGGAACCTGGTTCCTTCCTGATGGCCGACACGCTCTGATCGCTGGGAAAGCTGGCCTGATGATGCTCGACTTGCACACGAGCATCACCACGAAGATTCCGCTCGTGAAAGAGGAACTTCATCGGGTTGCTTTTGCGCCAGATGGAAAGCACTACGCGACCGTGACGACCATGGAGAAAAAACAGGTCGTTCACTGCTTCTCGATCGAGAGCGGTGAGAACCTCTGGTCGAATCCGTTCGATGGGCCCGTCGCCGCACTTGCCTTCACGCCCGATGCTCTTCGTCTGGCAGCGACCAGCGATCGCATCGGCTACAAGGAATGGCAAGTGACGGACGGAAAAGAGGCCAGGCGGCACGGCTTGCTGCAAGCCTCGGCATTCGACTTCACGCCCAACGGTAAGCAAGTCCTTGCCGCAAGCGATAGCGGCGTGGAACTCTGGTCGCTTGAAGATGGCACGACGAAACCGTTGAGCAGCAGTTTCTCGGCCACGCACGTTTGCGTTTCATTCGATGGCAAGCACGCCTACGCGGCTGGGACGGGCCGAGAAATCAAGTCGTGGTCCCTTCCGGGAGGCGAGGCGGAGCCAGATCGGATTTCGCCCACGAAGGTGGCCATTTCCGCTTTGGCGTGCGGACCAAACGGGATCCTGCTGGTTGGCAGCCAGGCGGGCGAGATTGCCTTTCTCGGCCCGGATGAAGCAATCGCCACCCTGCCGGCCGGCAAGCATTCCGGCGCGCCGATCGTTTCCTTCGCTACAACTTTGGACGGCCGATACGCTCTTGCCTCGTCCGAAAAAACGGGCGTGATTCTGGCTCGACTGTCGGAGCCGTTGCGTAAGGACGGCTCGACGCCAAGCGGACCTTCCGCAGGATGCCTGGAACTCGTGCGTTCCGTGAAGTTGACCGCCGACGTCACTCATTTCGCGACCGACGGCAAAGGGGACCGGTTCCTGACCATCGGCGTCGAGAGTCGCTCGGCTAGCAAAGGACAGCCGGACACGCTTCGTTCGCGGGTGAACGTTTACGATGCGAAGTTTCAGCGACTGACAGGCCTGCCGCCTCTCGATGGCCGAATTGTCTCCGCCGGTTTTGGCGGAAGTCAGTTCCTGGTGACGTGCGAATCGACGCCGAACGGCCTGCGTACCTGGGCTCGCGATGTCAAGGGTGGCGACCTGACCGCAGGACCGGCCTTCACGATGGATGAGAAGGCCCTCGAAACCGTTGTGCGCATCGCGTCCGTCCCATTCCCAACCCAGACGTGGGTGCTGGTCACCACGGAGACAGCCGGCGACGTGCTATTCGACGTCATGGAAGCCAAGCCAGTTGTCGGCTGGCCTTCGAGTGCGCTCGGCGATCCGCGTACCGCCATGGCCAGCCGGGACGGCCAACGCATTGCGCTGGTCTCCAAGAGGGAGCCGATTCGGATCTGGGAGAGCCAGGAACTTCGCATCGTACGCAGTTGCGAGAGTTCCGAGGGTGTTCGCAGCATCGCGTTTCTGCCCGACCCGACGCTCATCGTCGGTATCTGGGCCGAGGGTCGCATCCGCATCTGGGACGTTTCGACTGGCAAGATTGTCAAAGACGTGGATCACGAGTATCCCGGACCCTTTGCCGAGATCGCAGCCGTCACGAACAACATCGTTCTGGTCGGACCAAGCCCCAACCACTTCTTGCTGAACCTCGATACCGGCAAGGCACTGAACACGGGCAATGGACCCGATCCGCTGGATGGTTCAGCCTTCGTCATGCCGGGAAGCGACTTGATCTGCTTGATGGACCGGGACGTACGCCTGTCCGCCTGGCGAGTGAACCCCAAGAGTGCGGAGACCTTGCCGGCCAAGCCGCCGGGAAAAACATCCTGGACGGACATCGCCCTCCTTCGCGACGCACCCAATTTGCCCAGCGCGGGACTGACGATTGCTAGTAACGGCAAGAGCGTCCTGGTCGCTTCTCAAAATGGACGGATCACGCGTTACACGGCCGATCGGCTGTTGCAGGTCGAAGAGATCGACGTGAAACCGTCGCCGAAGAAGAAGAACAAGGACGCCGACTTCCAGTTGAAGACCATGCGTCAAGGCGCGGACACGCTGCTGCTACTCAGCGAGCCGTTCAGGATTGCGAGTCGAAATGCGCTGACGCTGGAGAAGCTTGAAACCGTACCCGCAACGGCACCAACGGGGTCCGCACTGCCGGTGCTGGGCGTTCATCCTTCGGGAAAGCTCGCTCTCTTGTCCACGAATATCATTCGCCTGTGGGAGTTGCAGGAAGATACAAAGACCATGAAAGAAGAGTTTGTGTCGGTCAGCCTGGCCGTGATTCCGAAGGCGGCCTTCGGACAGCCTCTGACACAGTTCGCCTGGTCGGCAGATGGCACGACCGGTCTCGCCCGCTGGGGCGACAAAGTGACGGCGGTCTGGCACCCCAAAAAGATCGGCCCGGCCTTGGTGCTCCAAGAGTTGAAAGCCCCCATGCTCGCTTCGATGGACGCGATCGCCCTTTCTCCCGACGGCCAATTCGGTATTCTTGGCCTATCTGATGGACCGATCCAGGTCTGGAACACCGCCAGCGGTAAGGGACTCGACAACAAGGACGAATACCTGCCGAATCCGAACGGGCACTCGGTCACGTGCATTGCCCCGTTACCGAACGGAAAAAATTTTCTTTCGGCCGGACGCAACGGAAAACTGATTTTGTGGGAGACGGCGACTTTGAAGAAACTGAAGGAATACCGCTGCCCCGTAGGCCCCTGGCGAATCGCGGTGGCGCCGGATGGCCGCACCGCGATCGTGCATCAGCCTGGGTACATCGCTCGCATCGATCTCCCCGCCGAGGGCAATCCTTGATGCCCACGACGAGCCTGCGCTTCCGCAACCTTCAGCCCGAGATCATGGACGATCCCTCGCTCGATCCGGACGAACATCGCCGAGCCCTGAAGGCCCTCGCCCGGGTGAACCGCATCAGCCGGAGTTCACGGAGCCTATGGCCCGCGATTCGCGAACTGTGTCGAGCGCGAACGCAGGCGGGAGACCCACGCCCAGTTCGCGTGCTGGACGTCGCTTCCGGTGGCGGGGACGTTCCGGTGCAACTCTGGCTAACAGCGCGATCGAAGGGCTATGCTCTCGAAGTGGCGGGGTGCGACTTCAGCCCGGTCGCGCTCGGCCACGCACGTGAGTTCGCCAAACGCGAACAAGCCGATGTCTCGTTCTTTCAAGTGAACCTTCTCGAAGGCCCGATCCCTTCGGGGTATGACGTCATCACCACGTCGCTTTTTTTGCATCATCTCGACGAAGAGCAGGCGTTTACTGTTCTCAGAAAGATGCGCGAGTCGGCCGGTACCTTGGCCTTGGTCAATGACCTCACGCGCTGTCGGCTCGGCTGGCTGGCGGCCTACTTTGGCACACGGTTGCTGTCGCGTTGCCGTACGGTACACGTGGATGGCCCCCGATCGGTCGAGGGGGCATTCAAGCCGGCGGAAGCGCTGGCTCTCGCGCAACGGGCCGGGTGGGACGACGCGCGAATTCGTACCAAGTTCCCATTCCGCTTCCTTCTGTCCTGGACGCGTCGATCATGATCGAGCCAACACTGTCGCTGGACGAGGCAGCCGGCCGGACATGGGACGTCGTCGTCGTCGGTGCCGGCCCCGCAGGATCGATGGCTGCTCGCGTACTAGCCTGTCAACATGCGAGCGTTTTGCTCGTTGAGAAATCCCGCTTTCCACGCTACAAGGTTTGCGGTAGTTGCTTGAATCCACGGTCGCTGTCCCTGCTGAAGAAATCGGGACTTGGGAATTTGACGAGCGAACTCGGCGCGGTTCCTTTGTCGAATCTGCGTTTGGGCGCTCGCGGTTCCGTGGCCGACGTCTACTTGCCTCGGGGTGCCGGTGTGTCGCGGGAACGCTTCGATGCGGCTCTCGTTTGTGCGACCATTGCGGCAGGCGGAGCGTTCCTACCCGGGACGACCGGAACTCTGCTTCCCGCGGACGGACGGCCACAACGGCAGTTGCGACTTCGCCACGCCAATCGCGATTACTCGATTGCCACAAAGGTCGTCCTCGCGGCCGGGGGACTGGGCAGTCGGCTCGAAGGGCAGGTGGAGCAGTCCGAACAGACGTGGGAAGCCGGTTCGCGAATTGGGGCCGGGGTGATGATCCCCGCCGGGACGCCCGGTTACGAGGCAGGCACGATCTACATGGCCTGCGCTCGCGAGGGCTATGTCGGTCAGGTCATGGTCGAAGACGGGCAAATCGACGCCGCTGCCGCCCTCGATCCCGTTGCGGTGAAATCAGCGGGCGGTATCGGCGAACTAGCCAACCGTATCCTGCAGCAATCCGGTTTTTCGCCACATGCCGATTTGACATCCCTGCCATGGAAGGGGACACCGCATCTCACGCGGCAGGCCCCACGGCTCGGAGGGGAACGGCTCTTCACACTTGGGGATGCGGCCGGGTACATCGAGCCGTTTACAGGCGAAGGCATGGCCTGGGCACTGGCAGGGGCGTCGGCAGTCGCCCCTCTGGCATTGCGGACCATTCGCGAAGGTTGGGACGAGAGTCTGCTAACACGCTGGCAGGCAACCTATCGCCGGGAAGTAACGAAACGCCAAAGCGTTTGCCGGTTGACGGCCGGACTTCTGCGGCGACCATTCACGACACAAGTACTCGTTCGAACGCTGGGCATCGCACCCTGGATTTCCCGGCCATTTCTGAGCTTCATGTATCGGGCGTGATTCAGTACTGTGGGCGTTATCCGATCTCTCCCGGACGGAAACTCAATGCCCGCAAATTTTCTCCCATTCCGGGCCGCAGCAAGACCAGCCGCCGACAGAGGCCATCGTCGTCTTCCAAATCCTGATGGCTCTTCGCCACCGCCCGGGCGAAGTGAACGAAGGTCGAAAGAGGTCGCGAAGCGGTTTTTCCCGGGCAAGGCGGTGCAGTACGAGGAGATCACGTTCACGTCCAACCATGGCCGGCCAACGCGAGTCGGTTTCCGGGGTTTTCGCGAGTTCAAGTTGCAGTCGAATAAACTCGGAACGTGCCTGGTCTGCCGGGTGGGCCGATTCCGCCAGGCGAACCGCATAATCGATGCGTGGCCCACCGGCTTTGGGATCGGCGAGCACTGCTCATAGCAACGGCTCGAGATCGGGCACCATGGATTCTCCGGTCACGCGAATGAAAGGGAGACATGGTAGTGGAGTGAAGAGTCTGAAGCGTAAGCGAAGGTGAACACCGCCTTCGCTTACGCTTCGGGCTCCGACATTCACAAACACGCGGCCGCCTCGTCGCAGAGCCTTTTGGTCTCCGCTTCCGTCGGGCTCTCGGCGATGACGCGAACGACCGGTTCCGTGTTGCTCGGCCGCACGTGCACCCAGCGGTCGTGCCAGTCGAGCCGTAATCCGTCCTGGCGATTCACCTTCGCGTCGGGCCAGTGTTTCTCAATGGCGTCGAGTGCCGCCGCCAGCTTCTCCTTCGGTACGGTGAATTTTGTCTTGAGCATCGCATACTCAGGCAGCGATGCGACGAGTTCGGAAAGAGATTGTCCCTGGTCGGACATCAGATTCAGAATCATGGCCATACCGACGAACGGATCGCGGACCCAGCCGACGCGCGGATCGATTATGCCGCCGTTCCCTTCGCCGCCGATCACCGCCTGGGATGCACGCATGCCTGCGACGACGTTGGCTTCTCCCACGGCCGTTCGCAAGAACTCGCAACCTGCTTCCCGGGCGATGTCCTCGATAATTCGCGACGTGCTCATGTTCACCACGACGGGGCCACGCTTCGATTGCAGTCGAAATTTCACGGCCAACGCCAGTGTCAGTTCTTCCGAGAGACAGTTTCCCTTCTCGTCGATGAGGGCCAGGCGATCGGCGTCCGGGTCGAGCACGAAACCGATTGCGGCCTCGCTGCGTGCGACCTGCGGGCCAACCTCCACGAGGTGAGCCGGGATCGGTTCGGCTTCGTGGGCAAACCGACCATCGGCATCGCAGCCCACCTCGACGATCTCGCAGCCGAGATGCCGAAGCAAGCTCGTGCCCAACGGCCCGCCCGCCCCACCATTGGCATCGAGTAGCACGCGAAACGCGGAAGCCTGGACGGTGGGAACGCTCACGGTATCGCAAGCCAGCCTGGAGTGGACTTCTTGAAAGTCAGGCGGAACGCGTAAATCGCCAATTCCATCCCATGCGGCATAGTGCATTTCACCGGTTTCAAAGAGTTGCTGAACCTGCTTGCCCCGTTCGGCAGTTAGAACAGCCCCATCCCTGCCAAACATTTTCAGTCCGTTCCACGGCGAAGGATTGTGGCTGGCAGTGATCTGGATCCCGCCGGCCGCCCCGAGCTGCCGCACCGCAATACCCACGGTCGGCGTCGGTGCGATGCCGATGTCTTCGACGGAACAACCTGCGGCCGTGAGGCCAGCCGTGACTGCCTGACGAAGCATCTTGCCACTCGGTCGGCTATCGCGGGAAAGAACAACGCGCCCACCCTTCAAGTAGCTGCCAAGTGCGGCCGCGAAGCGGCAGGTCACTTCCGGCGTGAGCGATTGGCCCACGATACCGCGAATGCCGGAAACGGAAACGATAAGCTCGTGGTTCATGTGGAAAGTGTAAGGATGCTAGCGACAAAGGTTAGCCGCGACGTCCCGGCGGGCCGGGAGAGCTTGAAGCTCGCGCTCTATGATGACCTCATGGTGATTCCGTATCCAAAACAGCGCATCGCACTCCTGGAGACCAAGACTCCGGGCCGATTGCTCATCCACGAAATCTACCGCAGCCTGCAGGGGGAATCGACCTACGCGGGGCTGCCATGCGTTTTCGTGCGCACGACCGTTTGTGGCCAACGTTGCGTGTGGTGCGATACGCCACATGCGTTCGTCGAAGGCGAAGAGATCGCGGCGGACGAATTGCTGAGCCACGTGCTGGCGTACAACTGCCCACTCGTGGAACTCACCGGCGGCGAGCCATTGCTTCAAACCGAAGTTCATCCGCTCATGACCGCCCTGGCCGATGCAGGCAAGACTGTCCTGCTCGAAACCGGAGGCGCAGAGGACATCGCCCAGGTCGATCGCCGGGTGCATATCATCATGGACTTGAAATGCCCGGACAGCGGCGAGTGCGAACGCAATCGTTTCGAGAACCTCGAACATTTGAAGAGCAAGGACGAAATCAAGTTCGTAATCGCCTCGCGTCGGGATTTCGACTGGACCGTCGAGACGATTCGAAAACACAAACTCGACCAACGCCATTCAGTATTGTTGAGTGCGGTTCACGATTCGGTCGCACTCGTGGAACTGGCGGACTGGATTTTGGCGAGTCGGCTGGATGTGCGCATGCAACTCCAGATGCACAAGTTCATCTGGGGTGCAAAATCGCGGGGAGTTTAGTCCGAAGGCGGACGCTTCACCTTCGTCGTTCGCACCACGACCCCGCAATTCGGCACCCAGCAGCGTGAAGACCTGATCGCCATGCATGGAACGAGACAGGCTCGGCGCGCCGGCAAGGAGAGCGAGAAGGACGATCCGGCCCAGGGTTCGCAGGGAACACATTGGATTTACAGCATATTAAACGGATCCACATCCACTTGATACTCCACCTTCGATGGTGGTTTCGCAACCATGAGCACTTCACGCAACACGGCGTGCAATACGGCCGGACTCGGGGACTGGAGTTGGAAATGATAGCGGTAGTAGGTGTTCAGCCGGTAGACTGGAGCCGTGGCCGGGCCTAGTAAGCGCAAGGAGTTTTGGCGTTCCGGCTTCTTCATCGCCTCGCGGAAGGCACCGGCCAGCGTCTCCGCGAACGACTTGGCCGCGTCTTCGACCTCGCTGCGCACAATCAGCCGGGCAAGTCGCTGATAGGGGGGATACTGATACGCTTTGCGATGGGTGAGTTCCACTTCTGCGAATTTCAGGAAATTGTGCTTCGCTGCGAGCAAGATGCTCGGATGCTCCGGGGTGTACGTCTGGATCATCACGCGGCCCCCTTTTTCCCCGCGGCCCGTTCGCCCCGAGACCTGGGCGAGTAGTTGGAACGTCCGTTCGGCCGCCCGGAAGTCGGGCATGTGCAGGCCAACGTCCGCGTTCACGACGCCAACGAGAGTGACATTCGGAAAATCCAGCCCTTTGGCGATCATCTGCGTGCCGAGCAGAATCTGAATCGCCCCCTCGCGAAACGCATCGAGCACGCGTTGATGCGCTCCAGGAGTGGACATCGTATCGCTATCCATGCGCTCGATGACCTTGCCGGGAAACATGGCCGCGATCTCGGTTTCGAGTTTCTCGGTCCCAATACCCTGATAGAGAATTGCCGGCTGCTTGCAGGCCGGGCAGTCCCGGAACGGCGGTTGTTCGTGAGCGCAATAGTGGCACATCAGACTATTGCGTTGACGGTGAAACGTGAGCGTGAGATCGCAATTCGGACAGTTCACCACGTGGCCACACGCTGGGCAATGCACGTGCGTCGAAAAGCCGCGACGATTGAGCAGCAACATCACCTGACCGCCGGCCTTGAGTGCGACATTCATCGCATCTTCGAGGGTCGGGCCAATCGCGGAAAACTTGCGACCCGATCGCCGTTCGTACCGCATGTCGATGATCGAAACAGGAGGTAGCGGCCGGTTTTCGACACGGCTTGGCAACTGCAACAATGTGTATTGCCCACGCTGGGCGTTCGACCAGCTTTCGAGCGAAGGCGTGGCCGATCCGAGCAAGATCGGAATGTTTTCCAGCTTCGCCCGCATGACGGCCACATCCCGAGCGTGGTATCGCGGCGTTGACTCCTGCTTGAACGTGTTCTCGTGCTCCTCGTCGATGACGATCATGCCGAGATTTCGCAACGGTGCGAACACGGCACTGCGGGCACCGACGACCACATGCACCTTCCCGGCCGCGATCCGTCGCCAGTGGGCACCTCGCTCGCTATCCGTGAGATGGCTATGCATGACGGCCACGTTCCCACATCGGCCGCTAAACCGTTCGATGGTTTGTGGAGTGAGCGAGATTTCCGGAACGAGGACCAGTGCTTCTTTCCCTTGTCGAAGAACTTCCTCAATCGCTCGCAGGTAAACCTCGGTCTTGCCCGAACCCGTTACGCCGTGCAGAAGAAAAGCGTGATAACCACCGGTCTGAACGGCCTCGCGAATAGGCGTCCAGACTCGCTCCTGATCGGCGTTCATCTGAATCGGCTTGGCACGCACCGCCTCGGCAACGGCCGATGGCTCGATTCGCTCCACACGCTCGGTGTGCTTCCGAACCATGCCCTTGTCGATCAACAACCGGATGATGCCTGGCCCGACGTGCGCATCGCGGCCGAGTCGCCGTTGTTCCATCGGCCCACCATTCTTGCGTAGTTTCTCGAGGGCAAGCGATTGCTTCGCGGTCAGCGTCGACATCGGCTCCGGCAGTTCCGCTTCTGGGATGGCCTCCAGAATGATGGCTTCGCGAGTGCCTGCCTGATCGCGTACACCAGCCGGAAGCACGGCTTGCAAGACCTGGCCCCAACCGCACAGGTAATAGTCGGCCATCCAGCGAGTGAGCCGTAGAAGCGAATCCGTCAGTAAGGCTTCATCGTCGAGAACGCGGGTGATGATTTTCACTTCACGAGGTGGCAGGACCTCGTGAATATTCACGCAATAGCCAACCGTGGCTTTGTCGCCACGGCCAAAGGGAGCCTCGATGCGTTTGCCCACTCCGATGCGATCCACCAGATCGGCAGGAACGGCATACGAGTAGGCATGGTCGAGCGGCCGATCGAAGACGATGTCGGCAAACATGCCGCTGGTTGGAGTCAGCTTCACGGGAACGATGTCTTCGTCGGGCGGAATCTTCATTGCGAAATCAACAACCCTCCACCTCTTCAGCTTACTCCCGCCTGGACGTTCCTGGTATCTCGGCAAAGAATCTCAAAAAATGCCAAAGCATCAGTACACCCGAAACCCTTGCCTATTCAGATTCCCGTGAACCTTAGGCGCAGGACATAATCCTTCCAGCGCCCGCCTGGAAGACGGAACGTGACGATCGCATTCCGGACTGTTTGTGTTTGCGATAGGAAAGCAGATTCGACTGACGCGGCATGGTAGGCTGCAAAGAACTGCGGAATCTTCCGCAGAACCAAGGCTTTCCCACCGCACAGTTGACCGTCAACTGGTAAGCGCAACCGCTTTAGTCGTAACAGGATAAATTAAATGGGCACTACAGGAGTTGAACCTGTGACCCCTAGCGTGTCATGCCGCAGGGGAAAAAACGCTGAGAATTGGCTGTAAACTACGATGCACCCTGAGTTTTCTTCGGTAAATCTTAGCGATATCAAGAGGCAAAGAGAAGTGCAAATCGGGCATTGATTGCAGGGTTATTGGGAACTTTCCCGAAAACTCCTCAGTGCCGTTCGATCTACGTTTATCCAAAGCGAAATAAATTGACCCCGCAATCCCGTCATGCACATATCTCCGCACACTCCTCTCTGCCGGTTCCCGACACGAGCTTGGTCTCGATACAGTCCAGGACGACTGGCGTTAGGGCAGAATCGGCCGATCATTCGAACGGACAACTAAAGTCGTTCACATAGAACTGACGAGGCCGACCAAAGCAGACAAACCCAGGCGGAAACGGACTGGTGCTTCCAGCGAACTCGTCGTGCCTCAAAGGGAAAGGATGTGGCATGTTGCTTCGCGAGTTGGAAGGAGGTGATCCTCCACACAGGTGCAAGCTGATCGTGATCGAAGACCCTGCCGGCTTCGGACACAGGGTGATGGAGGAAGAACTGCTGCTGGAATACGTTCTAACGAAACTGGTGGACTTCGAGCAAGCTATGGCAGAGAAGATCGCCGAGGGTTTCGAGGAACCTGAGCGATCTCTCACCCGGCGAGTGTTCACCACGGCCGAACTATTCTGGATCATTTCGCTCGATAGTGACACCCTGCGAACCCAGGCCGGCATGATCCGTGCCGATTGGCGAGAGACAACGGGGAAAAGCAGATCCAAAGAGTTCCGGGACCGCGATCGAGCGGTGGCTGCGTACCACAAGGCCATCGCGGACAAACGAGCTGAAGGGTTCCGCGAGAAGTATGGAAGGGAAGTTCAGATCGCCGATGCACCGAGGGCCGCGAAGAAACAGGGCAAGAGGAAATCGAGATAACGTCGGGCTACGAAGCGAGGCGGGGATATGGTTTGGACGTCGCGTGACTGGTTAGGGGGAGGGCCTTTCGTCAATGGGAGCAGCATCGCACGGGCGAGCATTACAGCACTTCGAACGGCTAGCTAATCCGCCAGCAGCACGATCCTCTTGGCCTCACGATGCGGAATGCTGAAGGTGGTGACAACTGTCTTTCCCGAAACTTCGAGTTTGAATGAATCGTAGATCACGCGAACAAAGTACATCGTTTCGTCCTCGAAATCGACAAGTCCGACGGCTTTTGCCATGATCGCCTTTATTCCGGATTCCAGTTGCTCCCCCGCCAGCTTCGCTTTTCTGGGGCTGAATATTGGTACGTCACTTCAAAGTCGATTCGGTCAGAACGCATCTTTGATTTGGTTAATTGCGAGAGGCAAAGGGGTGGCGGTTCCTTATAAACGCTCGAAAACCTAACTACCGGAGAACTCGTTTGTGCGGCCGGGCCGACACCCACTCCATTTATGGGACCTTTCGCTTCACGAAAAAGCTTGAGAACCTCGGGATCGACACGGACTTTCCCCGTTTTCCCTTCCATCGCTTCGAACAGCATGTTCTCGTTTGGGGAGAGGATTACAATCCCGCCCGTAGGATTGAAGAGGTACTGGTTTTCATCGGCGAACTCCAAGTAGCTCCTGCCATCCTTTTTCTTGACTTTGGCCGCACCCGATCGAATGTACGGATTCGGATCAAACGGTTTGCTCAATCGATAGACTTCGATTTCCTGTGAGCCGCGACGGTTCCCCTTGCTAGCAAGAATTACCTTCGTTGGGTCTGGTAGGACAAGGCCCTCCTGCTTCCCTTTCTGCTTGCCTTGTAGAAGCGACTTCCACTGTTCGGCCGTTTTCAACTCCTCTACATTGATGCTTACCAAGACCTCTGTGTCGGGAGGTACCCAAATCAGAAGTTCCTCGTCTTGGGTTGACGCCCCGAATGGATTGATCGATTCAATCGAATCGCAACCACGAAGGAAAACTATCACGGCGACAGCAATGAGTATTGAGAAAAGCACGATCCCACATCCCACCGCCTTATAGGCCAGCCGAGTTCGAGACTTCGGAATCGGTGGAAGGTAACCGTAGTACTCCAACGATGGCTTCGGGGAGTCCTCATCAGGCTGAGCCGATCGTGTTTCCCTCGTGAGAGTTTGAGACGCGATTCGCTTGGGCAGCGGAATCGGTGCTTGATCCAAGCCATTCGAATCCCCGCCATTGGGATTGAACCGCTGTCGACACTTTGGGCAGGTGATTGTAACACCCACCGGTACTGCTTTGGGCGACGAGATCTTCGCCGAACAAAAAATGCATCGATAGATATTGCTGGGAAGCGGATCGACGGCTTCGCCAAGAACAGTGCGATTCCTTGAAGGAGTAGGGACTTGAATCCGTTGACCGCACTGCACACATTCCGTCTTCTTCCCGATTTCAAAGTCATCGACGGTGTAGAGCTTTTTGCAGACGGGGCAGGCGAACTGAATGGGCATGGCGATCGCTCGAAAGGTGGCCTACAACGAACGGCAAGACTATATTTGGAAACGGACGATGGCATGTCAAGGTACTTGTTTAGCCCCCAGAAGAGCCGAACAGTGATCCCAGCATGCCTCGGAGCGCCGGACTCACGAAAGTGAATGGGTTGCACTTGCGTTTGTGGCCGGTCGCCAACACCGACGAGGTCACCTCCTGGGCTTCCGCGCCGACCTTGGTTCGGTTGCCGCCCCACACTTT
>SIAJ01000070.1 GCA_009691845.1 Gemmataceae bacterium | reverse complement strand
GGCGTCCAACAACGAAGACCTGAGCGGAGGATAGGGCAACGGTGGGAACCGACCCGAGCGCCGCCTCAGGGGCCAATGCCGATGGGGGAATCCCGAGTGACCGGGTTCCCCTGACACATCGGCTTGGCACGATGCGATCAATCCAAGCTACCTGCCGCCGGTGACTCGCCATGGCCCCGAGTACCATAGCAGGCGGCTTTTGCTGGTCCGGTTTTAGGGGCGCACTACATAACGCCCCGCTCCCCATCCGCTAGTGACCCTCGGTAGGAATCGACCTAAGCATTCACAAGCTCGGAGCGTGCCGACTATTATGGGTCGCGGATTATTCGGGTGAGTCCCAGCATCTCTGGCTTTACGCGAGCCAGGTAGCTGGTCGCCACGCCGACGATGACGGCCTCAATTCCTGCCAGCGGCAAATGCACGGCGAATCCAAGCGTGGCGATGATCTGGAAGTCTTCGATTCCCGCGATGAGCAAGACCAGTGCGTAGAGCGATGCGGTAAGAAGTACGGCCAACCCACCGGCCACGAAGCCTGCGATCATGGCTCGTCGTGGCAATACTGGACGCTTGCCCGCTAGCAGTACGAGCACGCATCGCGCAACGAGTGCCGGGATCGACATGACGACGGCATTCACACCGAGCGACGTGAAGCCACCGTGGCCGAGCAAGAGTGCCTGTAGGCCAAGAGCCACGATGATCGCCAACGGTGCCCGGCGGCCGAGGATCACGCCGACCAGACCATTCAGCAGCATGTGAACGCTGGTCATGCCGAGCTTGATGTGAATGAGCGACGCGACAAAGAATGCTGCGGTGAGCAGGCCGATCCGCGGGATTTCGTCCTCCTCGACGCGAAACATCGCGGGTAGAATGAGAACGAGAGCGATGGCAAAGCCAAGCCCCAGGAAGATTGGGGAAAGCACACCATCCGAAATATGCACGGCGAACAATGGCACGTCACTTCTCTGGTTTATTGGCCGGTTCGCCATCGACATACACGCAGAGCGTTGCCCGACGAAGCAGCAGATATTTCTTGCTTTCGCGTTCCTTCGTTTCCGGCAAGGTCATCGCGCGCGGAGTCTGCCTGGAACTCAGCACCCACCGGCCTTTTTCGGGAAGTGCAGGTGGCCACGCCTCGGTCACGGTCGTAAAGTTAAGATTCCGGAATTCCCTAGTGGGCAACTCCTTCTGCGGTTCGGCGTTGTACTTTTCTAGTTCAACGAACTGGCCGCTAAAGTTCAGTCTGGATTGGAACACTGTGCCAGGCCGTAAGCCGTAAGGCCGGGTGAGAGGCACAAACACATACGGCGCCAGATCCGGGTGGCGGAATCTCCAGCCCTTCTCCGCCTGATCGTGAATATTCACGCGAACAGTGTCTTGAACGAAATACTGTTCTTCCTTTATCCAGATCGCTGGCGATACAAAGATCACCGTGTAGTCGCCACGTGCCTTCGGCTCAAACGTACACGTATAGCCGGTGATTTTTTTCTTTTCGTTCTCGCCTACGGTCGTCTTGGTGAGGCTTGGAAGCAAATCAGTTGTGGTCCGATCGGGACCGAACGCTTGTGCCTGGGCTGGTTTCTCCGCATCGAACAGTTCCGCCTCGAATGGATGGCCGAACTTGTAGGTGGTCGTCAACTTGTCGCCGGTCTTCACCGAAGGGTGATCGACAAGCAGCATGTGAAAATGAGCCTGGGAACTTGACAGCGGCACGAGGGCCAAGACCGCTAGGATGAAGGAACGCATGACTTGCTCCGAGAATCTGGTTTATCGTACGGGATGGAGATTCGTATTACTGGCATTCGCATCCTGATTGTTACTCCCGCGAAGGCTGGCTCACGACGTGGCAACCGCGTGACGGCCGAGCGATGGGAAGGGCTGCTTCGAAAACTCGGGCATTTGGTCACCGTGGCCGAAGCTCATTGCGACGAGCAAGTGGATTTGCTGATTGCTCTCCATGCCGGCCGGTCCGCCTCATCGATTCGGCGCTACCGGGCCTTGCAGCCGACAGGGCCGCTTCTTCTCGCCGTCACCGGGACGGATATATACGGCAACGAATTTGATGCGAACGAGGTGGATCATTCGCTCCACGTCGCCGACCGAATAATCGTACTTCAGCCGCGAACGGCGGATGATCTTGCAAAGGATCTGCACGAAAAAGTGCGCATCATCTACCAGTCGGCCGAGCCGCCGACGCGTCGTGAAGAGTCACGAACCGATTGTTTCGAGGTAACCGTTGCTGGCCATTTACGGCCTGTGAAGGATCCATTTCGCACGGCCGAGGCGTCACGTCTACTCCCGGCCGACTCGCGGATTCGGATTGTGCATCTGGGCGAAGCCTACAGTCCGGATATGACCGAGCACGCACGAGCGGAGATGGCTACTAACCCACGTTACGATTGGCTGGGCGACCTTCCACACGAAAGAACACTCTCGATGCTGGCCCGATCGCGCTTGACGGTGCTAACCTCACTTTCGGAGGGTGGTCCAGCCGTCATAGCCGAGGCCTTGGTAGCAGGTGTGCCGATACTGGCCACGCGTGTGGCCGGTTGTGTCGGCATGTTGGGCGACGATTATCCAGGGTTGTTTGCCGCTGGTGAGACACAAGCACTCGCCGAATTGCTGTTGCGGGCCGAAACCGATACTGGGTTCTATTCGACTCTAGTGACGGCGTGTGCTCTCCGACGCTCTTTGTTTGAATCCCAGGCGGAGTTGGCCGCCTGGCGATCGCTTCTTGCTGAACTCCGGCTAGGGGATTCGGCCGTCTCCTAGAATGCCTTCAATTTCGCAACACTCTTCACCAAGGGAGCCCGAGCGTGAACACACAATGGTTTGGCATGACATTGCTTCTCGGCGGATTATTGGTCGGCACGGCCAGCCCCGAACCACTGCGATACCCGGCGACTAAACGCGGTGACCAGATCGACAAGCTTCACGGTATCGATGTGCCCGATCCCTATCGCTGGCTGGAAGACGACGTTCGCAAGTCGGCCGACGTGAAGGCCTGGGTCGAGGCTCAAGCCAAGCTCACGACGCAGTATCTCGAAGCAATTCCCGAACGCAAAGGGATCGAGCAAAGGATCACGGAACTCTGGAACTACGAGAAGTTCACCGCACCCACGAAGGTCGGCGGAAAATATTTCTTCCGCAAGAACGATGGCCTGCAAAATCAGTCCGTGCTCTATGTGATGGACAAGCTGAATGGCGAACCGCGGCAGTTGATCGATCCGAACACGCTCTCGAAAGACGGCACGGTTGCTCTTGGCAGCACATCGGTGAGCCCGGATGCGCGCTATCTGGCGTATGGCGTGTCGGAGGCCGGCTCCGACTGGACGACCTGGAAGGTTCTCGATGTCGCGACCGCCAAGCCCCTGAGCGACGAGCTGAAATGGGTGAAATTTTCGGAGGCCATGTGGACGGCAGACGGCAAGGGCTTCTTTTATTGCCGATACCCCGAGCCGAAGGCGGGGGAAGCGTTCCAGTCGCTCAACACGAACCAGCAGCTCATGTACCATCGCGTCGGCACGTCGCAGAGCGATGACGTACTGGTTTACAAGAGGCCGGATCATCCCGAGTGGGGCTTCATGGCCACGGCCACGGACGATGGGCGCTATCTCATCATCACCACCTGGCAGGGCACAGACGATCGCTACCGAATCACTTATCGCGATCTTGCGGAGCCGCTGGCGATGCCGGTCGATCTCATCGATGGCTTTGATAACGATTACACGTTCATCGATAACGACGGCCCGATTTTCTACTTTCGCACCGACCTGAAAGCACCGAATGGCCGGGTGATCGCAATTGACATTCGCAAGCCGAGCAAGGAAGACTTCAAGGAAATCATCCCGGAGTCGAAGGAGGCGCTGGTTTCTACCAGCTTCGTTGGCAATCAACTCATCGCGAACTATTTGAAGGACGCCCGCACGCAGGTAAAGTGCTATTCGCCCGACGGTGTGTTCATCAAGGAAGTGGAATTGCCGGGAATTGGCACGGCCTCCGGGTTCAGCGGTCGGCGCATCGATACGGAAACGTTCTATCTGTTCTCGTCGTACGCAACGCCGCCGAGCGTGTTTCGGTACGATCTGATCTCTGGGAAATCCAGCCTGCATCGGGTGGCCAAGACCAAATTCAACTTTGCCGACTACGAGGTGAAGCAAGTCTTTTATCCGAGCAAGGACGGCACCAAGATACCGATGTTCATTACGAGCAAGAAAGGGACAAATCTCGATGGCAAGAACCCAACGCTGCTATATGGCTACGGGGGCTTCAATATCTCAATCACTCCCGGCTTCTCCGTGAGTATTGCCTCCTGGCTCGATATGGGAGGCGTTTACGCGGTCGCCAACCTTCGCGGTGGCGGCGAGTACGGCAAGTCCTGGCACAAGGCCGGTACCAAGGCGGACAAACAGAATGTTTTCGATGACTTCATCGCGGCCGCGGAGTACCTGATCAAGGAGAAGTATACGACGACGGAGAAGCTCGCGATCAAGGGGGGCTCGAACGGCGGCTTGCTCGTCGGTGCCGTGATGACACAACGGCCCGAACTGTTCGGAGCCTGTTTGCCGCACGTCGGTGTGATGGACATGTTGCGGTTCCATAAGTTCACGGCCGGGCGTTTCTGGGTGGACGATTACGGTTCGCCGGACGACGCGAAAGACTTTGCTTCGCTAATCAAATACTCCCCCTATCACAATCTCAAACGCGCGGTGAAATACCCGCCGACGCTGGTCATCACCGCCGACACGGACGACCGCGTGGTACCGGGCCACAGCTTCAAGTTCGCGGCCCAGCTTCAGTATTGCCAGGCCGGAGATGCACCGGTAATGGCGCGAATCGCAACGCGGGCCGGGCACGGCGCGGGAAAGCCAACGAAGAAGGCAATTGAGGAGTTGGCCGACGAGTACGCGTTCTTGGTGAAGAATTTGAAGATCAAGCTGAAGTGAGTTGGAATTTGATGAGCGTCGGGGCGTAAACCCGACGCTCGTCGTACTCGTTACTTATTCTTCACATCGTAACACAGCAGAATATCCCAGTCGCGAATGTAGAGCTTGCCGTTCGCAACCACAGGGTGCGGCCAAGCGGCCTGCTTGCTACGATCCGGTTGCATAAACTGTCCGTTCACGACGGATTTGGTCGGCTCGGTTTCCACCAGCGCGATCTTGCCGTTTTCGCTACGGACATAGAGTTGGCCATCGGCGACCGTGACTGAGCCTTTGCTCACGCCACGTTCATCCCAGGCGACCTTGCCGGTCTTGAAGTCCACGCACAAAAGCGATCCGCCGGTGCCATAGATGTGGTCTCCCACGAGGACCATGCCGCCATGATGGTTGGTCATTTGCTTGACAAAATACGTTTGCTCCGCCTTGAAGTCCGAGCCATCTTTGACGATCTTCGCTTGGCCGCCGCCAGTCCCGTAGTCGGAGGCTGCAAAGATAAAGTCGCCGCGAACAAGCGGTGTCGAGCAATTGGCCGTCGTGTTTGCAGGCTCTTCGTAGTGCCAGAGCAACTTGCCGTCCGCAGCACTGACGCCGACCACGCCACCATCAATGAACTGCACGTATTGTTTCATTCCGCCGATCTCTGCCTGGACGATTGAGGCATACCCAGCCCGGCTATAGTTGGCCGTCGTTCTTTCCGGCGGCTTTTCCGGCTCTCCCTTTGGCGACTTCCTGGGTGCTTGCGCCTTTCGAAAGATACCAGCAATCGCAGTCTTCCAAACCACTTCGCCATCTGACTTTTTCATGGCAACGAGAGCCGACGTGTTTCCTCCCGGTGTACCAATAACGAGATCGCCGTCGATCAAAGGCGACTCCGTGTACGCCCAGCCTCCCGATTGTCCGCTCAGATCTTTCTTGTAGTTCTTCTGCCACTTGATCGTTCCCTTGCCAATCTCGACGCAAACCAGATTTCCATCCGAACTCACGGCATAGGCGAAACCGTTGTCGATGGTTGGCGTGGATTTTGGAGCACCATAGCCGCCAACGACGGCACCGATCTTGACGTCCCAAATCCGCGAGCCATCTTTTTCGTTCAAACAGATCATGTATTCATCCTTCGCTTTGGTGCCGAGAAGATAGATCTTCCCGGCGCTGATCGAAGGTGTTGAAAACCCGTCGCCCAGACCATCGATCTTCCAGACCTGCTTCGGTCCTTCTTTCGGCCAGGCCTTGAGCAGGCCGGTTTCTTTCGACAGACCGGTGCGATCCGGGCCACGCCATTGCGGCCAATCGAAGGCCCCCGGGTCGGCGGCGAAAGCGGTTCCGGTCGCCAGAATCGTGAGAGCAGCAAACAATCGTTGCATGAAAGTGTTCCTCAGGCAGGTAAAGTCAGATCAATTCGCTTACACAATTAAACACCAGTCCGTGGCAAAAAGACCGGCGACCAAGCAGGTAGGAGAGAATCAAGGCGGGCATGCCGGAGGAGGGACTTGAACCCACACCTACTTGCGTAGAACGGATTTTGAATCCGTCGCGTCTGCCATTCCGCCACTCCGGCTTCACTTCAAATTATCAGCGATCCATCCTTCAGGCAAGGCGGGCGGCAGTGTGGTTTTGCGTTCGAGCCAACGCTTCGACCCGGATTTCTTCGTTCCATTGGGTCGAACGCTAAATAAAGACTCCCACGCGTTATTTCTTCGGGAATTTCCAAGACTCATCAAACAACCCCGCCGCGACGACTTCGAACGCCGCCGGGTCGCTCTTCGTCGGCGTCGGCTTCACGACCGCGAAGTCGCCGAGGCGTGGGTAGAGTTGAGCATTCGTCCCTTTGAATTCCGCCTCGTGGAAGGTGTGGCCTGAGTTAACGACCACATAGCGTCCCGCGTGGTTCGGATTCGGTTGGATCCACATCGGCAGATGCGATAGAGGGTCGTAGTTGTTCGATCCATATTTCAGTTCTTTCGGGGTCCAGAGGACGGGCGATTTCGTCAGGACCTCCGCAAGAAGGGAATTGCTTCCGGGGTCGCCGAACAGGACCAGATTGCTCCCTTCCTGGTCTTTTTTGGTGACTTCGCTGTCCTTTTTTACGATCAGGACACCACGCATGTACTTGTCCCATTCCTTCTGCAAACGTTGAAGCTGAGCCATGGCCGCATCGTGCATTTCCAGACACTGCGGTTTGCCCGAACCGATCACGCAGAGGAAGGGCCCAGTGAAGGCATCGTCGATCGGGCCTTGCGTGCCCGGCCTTTTTAACGGCTGGCTAGTCCGAAGATCGGCTTCGGCGGATTTCCAGCCTTCGTTATTTTTCTCGAACACGCCGAGCCTGCCTCGTGCGTTTGAAGCGACTACATCTTTCCCATCGAGTTGGATGGATTTCGGGAAGTCCTTTCCGGGACCGAACAGGATCAGGCGTGCAACATTTTCGGTCGTCACTCGAACCACGCCTTCCTTCCACGACGCATCCACCTTCGCTTGCTCGTAGTGGCGAATCATTTGATCGATCTGGACCCACTCGCACATGGACTGTTTGAGCGTGTTGGTGACGAAGCGAACGTGTTCCGACCGTTCTGCACGTCCCGATTCGCCGATCTTAATCTTGATCTCGCGTTCCACAGTCTTTTGCCACTCGGCGGGAAAGGAATGTGCGAGCCCGGGAGCAATCAGGTGAACCATTCGATTCGAAAGCTTGAGCGTTTTCAACTCGGCCTCGAGATTGTCAGCCGCTTTTTTTTGCGCGTCGATCTCGCCACTGTAGGCGACGATGGGAACCATGGCTGCGTTTTCCGCATACCGATACGCGTCGTAGATCCGCAAGCATTTTTCCTGATAGTCGGGGAGAGGATCGGCCAGATTGGCGATGTAGCCGTGCGTGTTTGTAAACCCGGCACCCGGCTGAATCACGGCAAAACGATCGGGATGCCGCAGGCCGATGTGCCAGGTGCCCGCCCCTCCCATCGAAAAGCCCTTGAGCACCATTCGGCGATCATCGAGCAGTCCCTTTCGACCGCACGCTTCTTCGGTCTTCGCGAAATGTTCGATGACTTCAAATACGTCCGATTCCCCTGCCCAGCGATAGGCGTTGTTGCCTCGGCCATAGATGTTCAGTTGCACGAAATCCTGGTCTTTCGGGGCAGGTCGGCCCGCATGTTGATTGAGATGCTTTACCTCGGTCAGTGAACTGTCTCGCCCATGCAAAGAGATGTCCAGCCGCCACTTCTTGGTTTTGTCACTGCCGTAGCCGACTGGGTAAACTACGCCGTACGGTTGCACCGAATTGTCGATATCCGAGCGATAGCCTCGCGCGACCGAACGCCCCTCCACTTCAAGCCAGGGGATTTTTCCAGTCGCCGCACTCTCGGCCCGTGCGATTCCAGCCGCGATCACGGCCAACGTCTGCTTACCCGAATCGGCCGTGAACCACTCGTTGTGCTTCACGATCCATTCTGCGGCCTTCAGATAGATTTCGAGGTCCGCCCGGTGAATCGGGGCGACCTTTGGGACTGCGGCCGCCACTGCTTCACGCAGTTTCGCCGTCCCGCCCTCGATTTTTTTCAGCGTCTTCGCGTCCGGCTTCTTGGCCGCGGGCGGGTCGAACTTCTGGGCCATGACCGGGAGGCCAGCCAAGAGGAGGGCCGCTGTGGAGAGGAGTTGTTTCATTCCATCTTTGTGGGGACAGACCTCTGGTCTGTCCAGCTTGCCGAGTAAAAGGACAAGTTCGGACAGTCCAGAGGTCTGCCCCCGCGTTCGGGAGGGACTCCAGCGTGTCCATTTCTCTCGGTTGCCGCACTTCCTACAATTCCCTCCACAGGAATTGCCCTTACCCAGGAGAAGTCCATGAAGTGCCGTTTGCTCTTTGCCTTTCTCGCCGCGATGTTCGTTGCCTCGGCCACTCAGGCTGCCAATCCGGTCATCGTGATTGAAACGTCGAAGGGGGACATCAAGGTCGAACTCTTCGAAGAGAAGGCCCCCATTACCGTCAAGAATTTCTTGAAGTACGTGGACGACAAGCATTTCGATGGCCTGACGTTTCATCGCGTGATTCCGAATTTCATGATCCAGGGTGGCGGCTTCGATGCCGACCAGAAGGAACGCAAGACCCGCGACCCCATCAAAAACGAGTCCGGCAACGGCGTTCCTAACAATCGTGGCTACATCTCCATGGCCCGCACGAACGTGCTCGATAGTGCCACTTCTCAGTTTTACATCAACGTGAAGGACAACCCGAACCTCGACAAAGGCCAGTATTGTGCCTTTGGCCGCGTGATTGAAGGCTTGGACGTGGTCGACAAAATTAAGAACGTCGAGACGGGTGCCAAGGGACTGTTCGACGAGGATTGTCCGAAGGAAAACGTGATGATCAAGAAAGTGAAGCGGGCAGAGAAGTAGTTTCGAGTTGCACGTTTCGAGTTTCAGGTCGTAGTAACTTGAAACTCGAAACTCATTCCGCCGGCTCAATACTCGCTGACATCGACCCCGCACTTCGCGAGATGAGCGGGTCTGGCCCATAGGCGTGAATCTGTTCTTGCTTGAGTTCGGCCCGTTCTAGCGAGGTCGTGCAAACGATCACGCGGCCCTTCGCATGCACTTCCTCCGCCATCTTGAAACCCGTTTCCTCCGGGTGGGCGAACAATTCCTTCAACATGCGGATTACATACTCGAACGAATGATCGTCGTCGTTGTGGAGAATGACGTGATACGGAGGCTGCTTCTTGAGCTTGGTCTCCTCTTGTGTCCTGCGTTCGGGCGTAGTCGTCGTTCCGTTCATGTCCGTTCCTTCTGACCTCCACTTACTTTGAGGGACATGGTGGGTCCTGCAAAGCCCCCACCCACCCTACATGATTTATCCCTTGTCGAGCATCGGCCGTTCATCGATTTCGATTTCTGCCTGTACTTCATCGGACACGCGTCCGTAGCACACCAGTGCAATATCGTCGAACTGTGGATGATTGCCCGCGTGCGTCTGGACCGCGTGGATGAGCCGGGCTCCAATCTCGCGTGCGGTGAGGTTGTCCACCTCGGCTATCGCCTTTTCGAGAGTGCGAATCACCCCATATTCCTTGAAGCGTTGACCGCTGGCCGGTTGGGCATCCTCGATGCCGTCCGTGTACACGATCAGGCTATCGCCGTCGCCCAGTGTGATCTGGTGAATTGTGTACTGATGGCCCACAATCCAGCCGACAGGATAATCACCGGCTTCCTTCGCGAAGATCTTTTCCAGTTTTTTGGTTTGATGCCGGTAGACAAACGGGGACAGATGCCCCGCACTGACCAGTTCGATTCGATGTGTCTTGGGATCCACCACACCTGCGGAGAGCGTGACGTAACGATCTTCCAGGTTGGCTATCATCAGTTGTTCGTTCAGATTCGTGACGGCCTTGGCCACATCGGACTGCGTGTAGATCGAGGAGCGCACGATACCACTGAGGCGGGCCATCAACAACGCGGCCGGCACCCCCTTGCCCGACACATCTCCCAGGAGCACGGCAACTCGGCCATCGGCCAGGGGGATGAAGTCGTAGTAATCGCCGCCGACCGTACGGGCGGCCGTGTAATGCGCGAAAAATTCGTAACCAGGCAGCACGGGTAAGGATTGCGGGAGGAAGCCTTCCTGCACTTTTTTGGCCGCCCGATTCTCGTCTTCGAGCTTTTGCTGGCCCAGGATCGTTTCGTGCATCCGGGCATTTTCGAGGGCGATCGACGCCAGTGCCGCTACGCAGACCAGTAACCTCAAATCGTCTTGCGAGAACTTCTTGGTGCGATCCTGGCTGTCCAACTGAATGACGCCAAGCGGCTTGTTGTCTTGAGTGGCGAGTGGAACGCACATGACCGAACGAATCCGAAACTCGGCGATCGACTGGGCGGCACTCACATCGGCGTCGGACGAGGCATCCTCGCTGAGGTAAGACTTCAGTTCTTCCAGGCATTTGCGGACGATCGTTCGGCTAAATCGCTCGTTCTCCGCGGCGTGTCGGCGAACCCGCGAGACCACGGGCCGCAATTTGTTCTCGTCGTCCAATTCGATTATGAAGCAGCGGTCGGCCTGCTTGAAGACCTTGAAGAGTTCCTCCGCGATCGCGAGCATCAGGAGCTTGATATCCAGCGTGCGACTCAAAGCGACGCTGATGTCGATCAGGGCACGCAGCTTTTCTTGTGGCTGTGTATCTAGAAACTGCTGGGGCGAATCCCGGCCGAAGGCTGCTTCGACCTTTGAACTCGAGGTATCTTCGTCTTCCTCTTCCTCTTGGGACGGCTTCTTCCCGCTGGGAGGAATAATTTGCTTGGCATTCTCATCCTGATAGGCAAACAAGAAGTCGCAAATCTTAATGTTGTCGCCATTCTTCAGCGGATTCGGGTGCCGCCCATCGACTGCCTTGTTGTTCAGGAACGTCTTGTTTCGGCTTTGCAGATCTTCGATATAGTATTGGCCGTTCGACGGAACAATCTTGGCGTGTTCCCGGCTGACGGCGTTGGCTGGAAGCACGACGCGGCACTTCTCTGGGCTACGCCCAATGATCACCGGTTCGTTTTCAAGGGGGTGCTTCTCTCCGGAAGCGGAGCCATCGGGGGTCTTCGTCAAAATGAGGCTCGGCATGATCCACCGAATGAGCGGGCCAGGGTTCTTCTTGGGGAAATGGATTTTAGCTTCCATTTCCGCGTATAGCAATAACCGAGTTCCAGCAGGATTTGGCCGTTGCCAAGTGGTTGGGCTTGATTCAATCCCAAGCCCTGCCCAACATATCCTGCACAATATTCTATGAAAGGTGCCCCATGATTGTTGGCGTTCCTCGAGAAGTAAAATCGGATGAGTACCGCGTGGCCATGATTCCGGTCGGCGTGGAGGAGTTGCGCCGCGCGGGGCATCGGGTACTCGTTCAGGCCGGGGCAGGGCTAGGGAGCGGCATTCCCGACGATCGCTATGCCGCATCCGGGGCAGAAATTATTCCCGATGCCTCCTTGATCTGGGGCAAGGCTGACCTGATCGTGAAAGTGAAGGAGCCGCTTGCCGAGGAATGGCCGCTGATGCGCGTTGGGCAAACGGTTTTCACCTATTTTCACTTCGCGGCTGATGAGCGTCTGATGCGGGCGGTTATGTCTTCCGGCATCACTGCCGTCGCCTACGAGACCATCAAAGATGCCAAGGGCTCGTTGCCGCTGCTCACGCCGATGAGCGAAGTCGCGGGGCGCATGAGCATCCAGGAAGGTGCCAAATATCTCGAACGACCGCAGCAGGGTCGGGGTATTTTGCTGGCAGGCGTCCCGGGCGTGGCCCCGGCAAACGTGGTGGTCCTCGGAGGGGGTATCGTTGGTGCGAATGCGGCCAAGGTCGCAGCTGGGTTAGGCGCGACTGTGCTGCTGCTCGACATCAATCTGGATCGGTTGCGTTACCTGGACGATGTGATGCCACCCAATGTGACCACTCTCTTCAGCGATCGTCATACGATCCTGGAGTGCATTTCGCGAGCTGATTTGGTTATCGGGGCGGTTCTCATTCCCGGTGCCCGTACGCCGATGCTCATTCGCCGCGAGGATCTGGCCAAGATGCTGCCGCGAGCCGTCATCATCGACGTGGCCATCGATCAGGGAGGGTGCATCGAAACCTCCCGGCCAACCACACACGCAAACCCAACGTACATTGTTGACGATGTGGTTCACTATTGTGTCACGAATATGCCGGGCGCCGTGGGCCGCACCAGCACATATGCCCTGACAAACGTGACGCTGCCCTATGCGATGCAGCTTGCGAATAAAGGGGTCGACAAGGCGTGCAAGGATAATCCTGGCTTGGCCCAGGGAGTGAACATTCGCCGCGGAAAGATCACGAACGCGGCCGTTGCGGAAACGTATGGCCTGGAATGCCACGGCTTAAATTGAAAGTAGTAGGCACACTCCGGGTGCCGTCGAATCTCACGGCACATGGAGTGTGCCTATTACGTTCGTCCGAGTGCAAGGAGGTACATCATTCGTTGGCTGATCCTCGTCGCCTGGTGCGGCTTTCTGTTCTTCTACGGGCTCTCCGGGCCGCTCTATCGGACGGAATCGCTGCGGGCGATCATCGGCCAGTCGGCTCTTGATGGCCACTGGCTGACACCCACGCTCTATGGTGAGCCGTTCCTCACCAAGCCTCCCGGAGCGTATGCCGCGATCGGGCTCGCCAGCATTCCTTTCGGCCAGGTCACGGAAGTTTCCGCTCGACTGCCCTCGGCATTCGCTGCCTTGCTCACGGTCTTGTTCGCCTTTGCAATGTTGCGAAAGATCCTTGGGGAACAACGAGCATTCTTGGCCGCGCTCGCACTCCCGATCTCGATGCTCTGGCTCGACAAGGTGCCGAGTGCTGAGATCGACATACTGCAACTCGCCTGGGTCACGCTGGCGATTTTCTGTTTGCATCATGCAGTGAAAACGCGCGAAGGATCGGGGTGCTCTGGCTGGCACTGGTGGCTCGCGGCCTTGCTGTGTGTGGCCGGCGGGTTCCTTACGAAATGGACGGCCCCTGCGTTCTTCTATCTGGCGGCGGTACCTTTTCTGTGGGCACGCGGGCATTTGCGTTGGCTATTCTGTCCCCCGCACCTGCTCGCTTGTGGCTTTGCGGTCGCTTTGTGCGTCACCTGGGCGTTGCTTGTTGCGAACGAGGTTAGCTGGTCGACACTCTCGGAAACGGTTTACAAGGAGGGGGCTCAACGCTTCGTACCGAAGGCCCGAGGCAAACCTTACCCGTGGCTAGAAAGTCTCACGTTCCCGGCCGTGGTTCTTGCCGCCAATCTGCCTTGGGCGATTCCCGCACTCTGGTCGCTGCGACTCAATTTCATGGGTTCACTGGCGGAATCGGAAAGACGGCTCGTCCAACTTCTTCACTGCTGGGCCTGGCCGAACTTGATCTTTTGGTCCCTCCCTGCACAGCACAACGTACGCTACGTGTTGCCGATCTGCCCGGCGATCACTTTGTTGGGGGTGATCGTCCTGATGCGCTGGGCTGGCCGCACAGGTTGGAAACCTGAGCTACCGTCTGCTCAGGTTTCCAACCTGAGCAGACGGTACCACTTGAAATCAGTCATCTGTATCCTCATCGCCTGGATTGCGTTGAAAATCGTCTTCGTCGAAGGCATCCTGCCGTCTCGGTCTGCCAACCGCAATGCCCGCGAAACGGGAGAACAACTTTCGACCCTTGTCCCTGACGACGAGATACTGTACTTATGTAGACTAAAGGACGAGGGTGTGCTGTTCTATTACGGTAGGCCTGCACGCCGATTTGCGATGAGTGATCGACCGGCTGGCTATGCCATCCTGCTTGACGAGGAATGGAAGTCGATCGATCCAACTCAATGCGACTACGTGAGCGAATTGCACGATCAACAGCAGGATCGGATTCATCTGGTCCGATTTCATCCAGCGACGAAAGAAGCACGCGGATGGCAGCAACCCCGGACCCCGCCGAAGTCCTCAGCGTCTCCGCCTTGAATCGGCTGGCGAAGGCGAATCTTGAGATGGCATTTCCCGCGGTCTGGGTTTCGGGCGAGATCACCAAGCTCACGCGGGCCGCTTCTGGTCATGCCTATCTCACTTTGAAAGACGAGTCGGCCGCGATCAACACGACCATCTGGAAATCCGCCCTTTCTCGAATCAAGTTCGATTTCAAGCTCGGCATGGAAGTGCTCGTCCGCGGCAAGCTGTCGATCTATGAGGGGCGTGGCGAATATCAGCTCAATGTCGATCAACTCCTCCCGAAGGGCATCGGGGCTCTTGATCTCGCCTTTCAGCAGTTGAAGGAAAAGCTCGAGGGCAAGGGCTACTTCGACCCGAGGCACAAGCAACCCTTGCCGCGTTTTCCGCGTTCGATCGCGCTCGTGACTAGTCCCAGCGGTGCGGCCATTCGGGACATGCTGGAGATTCTCGCCCGTCGCTGGCCGGTGGCTCAAGTGCTCGTTGTTCCCGTTCGCGTGCAGGGCGAAGGGGCCGCGAACGAAATCGCGGCCGCCATCCGGCAACTGAACCAGCTTCAACTCGCAGGGTCGATCCGCATCGAGACGATGATTGTTGGCCGCGGTGGCGGAAGTATCGAGGACCTCTGGGCCTTCAACGAAGAAGTCGTGGCCGACGCGATTTTTGCCTCGCGAATCCCCGTCATCAGTGCCGTTGGCCATGAGATCGATGTGACGATTTCGGATCTCGTGGCCGACCATCGAGCCTTGACGCCGAGCCACGCAATCACGGATCTCACGCCGGATCGCGATGAACTGAATGCCGCCCTCGGCGAACTGGGCAATCGCCTACTCGAACGCCTGACGCGCCGAATCGAGATGGCTCGGCAGCGGTTGGATTCTCTCGCGGATCGTCGTGCCTTTCGCAGTCCGCTCGATCGTATTCGCGACGGCGAACGCCGGCTCGACGAATGGGATACTCGACTCCAACGGGCGGGCGTGAATCGCATCGACAAAGGCAAACTTCAACTTGCCGCACTGAGTTCACGCCTGGAATCCCTGAGCCCACTTGGTGTGCTCGCGCGTGGTTACAGCCTGACTCAAAACTCGGCGGGCCAAGTGATCCGCAGCAAAATTCACGTTTCGCCCGGCGAACTGATTACTACCCGATTGGCCGATGGAACCATCACGAGCCGAGTGGAGCAAACCGAATGAACGATAACCCGACCTTCGAAAGTGCGCTGGCCGAAGTGGAACAGATTCTGCGTGCACTCGAGGATGGCACGACCACCCTCGAAGAAAGCCTGGCCCGTTACGAGCGTGGCGTGGGTTTATTGAAGATTTGCTACGGTCATTTGCGCACGGCCGAGACGCGTATCACGCAACTCGCCGGCGTCGATAGTGAAGGCAAACCTATCACGAAGCCATTTGATCACTCGGCCTCTGATGGCGTTGCGGCCGAGGCGCGAACGCGACAGGCTCGGGCCAAACCCAAAGGCGACTCGGGGATGTACTAGAGTTTTGTCATGGCTAAAGTGTCGGGTCGGCAAATTCGGGCGAATCGGCAGTTGCTTCGAGGCCAGGGTGCTTGCGTCCAAGCACCCTGGCGCAAAGGCGGCCCAGCCGAGCAATGCAACTTGTGAATGCGGAAAACATGCCGATTACATCCCAGTGGATGAACCAGCCAGAATCTTGCTCGGGAAACAATCGGAACAGCAAGCGCCTACAAGCCCGATTCCACTGGGTATAACCGGTCATCAACAAAGAGTGGGCAAATTGGGGAGATGAGGGAGCCGTCAATTTTTGCGGTGATTCCAGTGGTTTTTGGCATAGGATCCTGTCGAGATCGGCGAAAACGGAGCGAGATTTGTTGGGATCAGAGAATCGCAGCCTTATGCACAGGAGTTGCGCCTCTGGATACCGCTGAAAAGCCCCGCCAGGCTGCCAATTCGCTTCCACAACTTGGGGGATGACCGGTTGCATCCTCCGCTAATCGCTACAGTCTATCCTGTCGCTGCACTCGATTCATTTCGCTATCTGGACAAGGCCAGCGGCTCGAACTCCTTTCCCCTCGCGTTTGGTCGCTAGGTCACCCAAATCCGTCCTAATTCGATCCGCCAGCACTCGAATACGTTTGAGTTCGTCTGGGTACGCATCTGTCAAATTTTGGCTTTCTTTTGCGTCCTTTTCGAGATTGAACAGGCTCACCTGAATGCGAGAATTGACATACGGACCGGGCTTGCCGTCACGGCCAGCCTCTTGAAGGGTTCGAAATTCGTGCGGAAAATGAAGTTTCCATTTGCCCGCGCGTACCGCTTGAAGTTCTTGGCCCCAGTAAAAAAAATAGGCCTCCTGCGGGCTCTTCGCGTTCGGTTCGTTTCGCAAAAGTGGGCCAATGTCTTTGCCGTCGATGCGAAGTTCGGGCAATCGTGCCCCCGCGAGATTGGCAATGGTCGGCAAGAGGTCAATCGTCATGGCCGGTGTTTTGCAGACACTGCCGGCCGGGAACATACCTGGCAGTCGTGCCACGAAAGGCACACGGACACCACCATCGAATGACGTTCCTTTTCCCTCGCGAAGCGGGCCCGCAGTGCCGGCATGATTTCCGTACGAGAGCCAGGGGCCGTTATCGGATGTAAAGATTACGAGTGTGTTCTTCTCCAGGTCGTGCTTCTTGAGCGTGGCCAGGATTTTGCCGACTGACCAGTCCAGTTCTTCGATCACGTCACCGAACAGGCCCGCCTTCGATTTGCCTTTGTGTTGATCGGACACGAACAACGGGACGTGCGGCATCGAGTGGGGCATGTACAGGAAGAACGGCTTGTCCTGATTCGCCTCGATGAACTTCACACCGCGTTCGGTGTACCAGGAGGTGAGCTTGGTCTGATCCGGGTTCTCCTCGATTGTCTTGTTACCGGAGATCAACGGCAGTGCGGGGAACTTGGCCGTGGGATGCTGTGGCCACATGTCGTTCGAGTAGGGCAAGCCGAAGTATTCATCGAAGCCATGCTTCGTTGGCAGGAACTGCGGATGATGCCCGAGGTGCCACTTTCCGAAGATGGCCGTGGCATAGCCTTTGGCTTTGAGCATCTCGGCAATGGTCGTCTCACGCTCGTGAATTCCGTTCTTGCTCGCCGGCCCGAGTGCTCCCAAAATTCCAACTCGATTCGGATAGCAGCCGGTGAGCAGTGCCGTCCGCGAGGCTGAGCAAACTGCCTGAGCCACGTAGAAGTCCGTGAACTTGATCCCCTCGGCCGCGATGCGGTCGATGTTGGGCGTGCGAATGTCCTTGTTGCCAAAGCAACCGATGTCGCCGTAACCAAGGTCATCCGCGAAGATGATAACGACATTCGGCGGCCGGTCGGCCGCTTGGCAAATCAGCGTGGAGAGCGAGAGAAGGAGCAGTGCCAGACGAGCCATGTGAGCATCCTTGAAGATTGGGAATCCGAGGAAATTTTATTTCGGACGGAGCCTGAAGCGTAATCGCAGGCGACAAAGGAACTGCTGTCAGAGCCGCTTACTCCGCTTCGCTGCGTGCGTGGCTCTGATAAGTTTTGCTCGTCTTCCCGTTGAGACGGTGATTTCACAACTTCTTCAACAATTCGACCACCTTGTCCTCGAAGAGTTTCTGCCACTCGGGGGCCAGCCGGCAATCGCTATCTTCCTGGGCTCCGCCTACATTTTGCAACTGCTTGGCCGTCGGCGAGTAGTAGATATATCCGTTCGTGTACCCAGCCACAAACGTGTGTTTGTGTGGTGAAGTTTTCTTGATGCCCAGGCCAATTTCGACCGTCAGTTCGCCCGGAAATGTGATCAAGACAAACTCTCCTATTCGCATGCCGACGACTTCAACAACCATCGGTTTTCGCCCGGCCGCCAGATTGGCCGCATCGTGCATCTTCAGTAGTGCAAGATTGATCTGATTTCGCGTCAACGCTTCCATCACATGGATATTTTCGATATAGGCCTTCATGTTTCGGCGATTGGTTGCATCGAGTGCTTTCATCTCCTCGTGCCCGAGCTTTTTCTCGTGCAAATAGCGATGCGATGAATTGGACGGAAAGTCGTTATCCAGCTCGTATTTCACAATGAGCGGAAGGAACGTCTTCAAATTCAGGCTCGTTCCACGTAAGGATCGCAATAGTTTGTTTTGCTCGGCTTGCAGCGACTCGATGCGTTCCGCTAGGTTCGCTCGTGGCAGTAAAATCTTCTCGTTGATCACAGTTAATCGTCCGGGTTCGCCGGTCTTGATTTTCCGAATGCCCTCCAGCGCACTCAGGCCTAGCATACTGCCCAATGGCTCCGCATTTCGCGGAGTGTGAGCTTCCTTGTAAGAGATTGGATTAATATCCCCGCCGCATCCTTGCACGAAGAGTGCAATGGTTCCATCGCTCAGATTATTTTCAATAACCTTCGAGGCGAATCCTGTGATATCGGCCGTGTTACCTCCGCCAGGGACCCCCATAATCGGATGGCAGGCGAAGTTGTAAACGACGGCCAAGGTTTTCCCGTCCAGCTTGTCGATCTTCAAGAGACCAATTTGCGGATCGATCGGTCCGACCTCGGCAACCTCTTCGTCGGGCGGCAGCGAATAGGCGTGACGCACGTCGATTTCCTTGCCGTTCTTCATCTTCAAGCGGCGATTTTCCGATACGCGATTCTCCTGGCCCGTACCCGTGCCGACCGTCACGGGTACCATGTTGCTTGTCGCTTCTTTTACCGCCTGAAATGTTTTTTCATCGACGTCACCGCAAACAGTCCCATGACAGTGGCTTGCGTTGATGATCACGCTCGCAGGCTCGATGCCAAGTTCCTTCTGGAGCTTCCCGCGCACCTTGCCAAGATAGTCGTTGCCAATCGAACCAATCTCGCCGATGGCCACGGCATCGATGGTGACGATCACGACGGCCGTCGCCCCGCTCTTGAGCACCAGGGCCTTCGCGAAAAGCCGATCGTTCACCGGAATGGCGGTCGGATGCGTGATGTCCACCTTCGCGACCCCGGCCATCAGCGGAGCTGCCTTCGGGCCTGCCAGCTTGGCTGGTTCTTTGGCGGACTTGACCGGAGCCTCAGTCGAGGTTTGCGATTCGCAACCGATCAGTGGAGCAAGTGCGGCAAGAAGCAAAAGGATGCGGCGCATGGAGCTTCCTCTTTCACGAGAGATTCAAGCATGTCTTGCAAGTGGAGAAGTGAGTATCCCAAATTTCACGCAGATCGCAAGCGGTTTTTCTGTTCGTGTTCTTTGTAAAACAGAGATCTCCATGTTTCGAGGGTCACATGCGCACTACTTCTTTGCTTGTCATCGCCTTGACCGGCGGACTTGCTTTCCAAGTCCACGCGGCCGAGCCCAGCCCGTTGAAATTGGATTTCCCGACGCCGAATCAGGTTATCCAGCGCGTCGGGTTCGATCCGCATGCTGCCGGAAAAAGCGATTCGGTCAGTCTCGCAAGTGGTCACGCGGATGTAGTGATTCGCGGAAAACTGAAGAAGCCCGAGGGAATTCTCGTTTGGGAGTACGGCGTCGTGCTCATGGCCGAGGGTACAGGCCGAGCCTCGGATTGGCTACCCCTTGATGTCCGTTTTCAAGATGATTCGTTCTCCGCCACGGCTCGCGTATCGGCCGGCGGTTGGTATCGCATCGAGGTTCGGGCCCGAGAACAATCCGCGGTCCAATTGCAAGGTTCCGTCGGGCCTATCGGCGTTGGCGAGGTGATCATGGTTGCCGGCCAATCGTATGCGACCAATTGCAACGACGAGAAACTGAAGGTTGCCGATCCAAAGGGCAGGGTGGTTGCCTACGATTGGTCCAAAGATTCTTGGAGTGTCGCTCACGATCCGCAGCCGGTGCCCGATGGCAGCAAGGATGGCTCGATCTGGCCGCCTGTGGGCGATGCCCTGCTGAAAGAATTCCGTGTGCCGATCGCGTTCGTTAACGTGGCTTATGGTGGCACGTCGTCCGCTCAGTGGCTACCCGAGGCGGAATTACATCAACGTCTCGTGAAAGTCGGCAAGACGCTCGGCCGGTTTCGTTGTGTTGTGTGGCAACAGGGTGAATCGGACGTTATTGCCAAGACGGCCACGACCAAATACGCGGAAAACATTCGCAGGATTCGGCACACGGCTGCTGATGCGTGGAGTTGGGAACCAACTTGGCTGCTGGCGAAATCGACACTACATCCCACGGTTTACAACGACAAGGAAGGCGAAGGCCGCATTCGTGACGGGATTGATGTGCTGACGAAAGAGCAAGGTTTTAGGCCCGGTCCGGATACGGACAAACTTGATGGCGAGAATCGCGGCGATTCGAAATCCCGGCGCCACTTCAGCTCGACCGGCCAGCGAAATGCCGCCGAGATGTGGTTCGGCGTATTAAAGGCCTATCTGCACGCACCTCAACCGTTGCACGAAATGCTAGCCAACATGAAGTTGCTCGAGCCGGCCTGGTCGTCGCCCGTTGTTCATCGCGAGAGCAGCATTTTGTTGAAGCTGAAACCGGATGGCCCGGCAGTAGCGAGGCTCGCCTTTGCTGCCTCGGAGATTCTCGAAGTCGTCAGTGCCGATCGTCACCACCGGTATCAAGTCGGAAGAGACGTCGCCTTGTCGAAGGACGGCTTATGGCTGATTTTCACGAACCCTCAACCGATTCCGGTTATCGCGGCTACCGATCTGTTCCCACCGAAGGACTCTCCGAATAGCTACAGGCATCGCGTCGGCAATCCGGACCAAAACCTTCTCTATCGACCCGGCCGCTGGTTTCACGATCACAACATCGAAGTGACGTATCGCACGAAGGATCACCCTGCTCCGCTGGCGTTTTCCGGGAGTTTGCCGAAGACGTTGGCCTTGCTGAAAGCGAAGAAGAAACTCACGATCGGCGTCAGCGGCGATAGTATTTCGACCGGCCTGGATGCTTCCGGAATGACCAAGGCGTACCCGTTTCAGCCGGGCTACCCCGATCTGGTCGCGGCACAACTTCGAGCGACTTTTAGAAACGAAGTCATTCTGCAAAATCGCGCTGTCGGCGGCTGGAGCGTGGCCAACGGCGTGACGGCCCTACCGAAATTGCTGGAGTCGAAGCCTGACCTGATCATTGTGGCCTACGGAATGAACGATGTCGGCCGCAAGGATCCGAAGTGGTTCGGTCAGCGAACACGCGAGATTGTTGACCGCGTTCGGAAGGAACTCCCGGAGACCGAGATCATTCTCGTTTCATCCATGCTCGGCAACTCCGAGTGGGTGCATACGCCTCGCGACATGTTCGTGAAGTATCGCGATGAACTGAAGGCGATCACGGGGGAAGGAGTCGCCCTCGGGGATGTCACGGCCGTGTGGGGTTTGCTGCTTGGGATCAAGCACGATCTTGACCTCACCGGAAACGGCCTCAATCATCCCAACGATTTTGGGCATCGGCTTTACGCCCAGGCGATTTTGTCCTTACTCGGATCAAAGTAGCGGGCACATTCCGCGTACCGAAAGTGTGGCTCGGACAATACAGTCTCGAAATTCAATCGAGCGTAATTCTGCAACTGTCCGCACACGGAGTGTGCGGAATACTATCGTGGAAAACTGAGATGTCGAAGCCCTTCTTGTTCGTGGCCGTGCTGCTCGTGTGTTCGACTAGCGTCCACGCCCAGGCTCCCGATCCGAAATCGCCGTCGCCAGAGAAGCACGCGATCCGCGAAAGCCGTGGCCACAAGGCGGCCGTGCGTGATGGCGTGAAACTCTCCGTCGATGTGTATTGCCCGGACATTGACGGCAAGCACCCCGTGATCCTGATTCACACGGCTTACAACAACAACTCGCCCGGCTGGACGAATCGCGCCAAGGGTTTCGCTCGCAGGGGATACGTGGTTGCACTTTCCGACTGTCGTAGCCGTTTCGACTCGGAAGGAGAATGGGATCCGTTCGGAGCCAAGCGTAAGACGGACGGCTACGATCTCGTCGAATGGCTTGTCAAGCAGCCTTGGTGCGATGGCAACGTCGGCATGATGGGCCAATCTTACATGTGCTGGACGCAGTGGTGGACTGCGACGCAATCTCCGCCTTCGCTGAAGGCTATCGTTCCGGAAGTTGCCCCGCCCGATCCGCTATTCAACGGACCCTATCAGAACGGCATTCTCGTCTGCTGGATGAGGGACAGGGCGGCCAGCCAGGCCGGTCGGACCGTTCAGAATGCCGGGGCCGTCAATGCCGGGCAACTCATTGAGATCGAACCCAAAAAAGTGTACGAGTACACGCTGTCCCTCTGGCGAGGCACCGGCAACGTGTTTCAGAAAGGGCATCGCATCCGCATCGAGATATCGAGCAGTTTCTTCCCGTATGATCTGCCGAATCCGGGCACGGGCGAAGACAACATCGGGCTGCAAACTCGCAAAGTGATCGCGGAGCAAAAAACCCTGCACGATGTCAAGCACCCCTCGCACGTGGTGTTGCCGATCATTCCCGCACGATGAAAAACTCTTCTCTCCTTCGTCTGGCCTGGTTGACAGTCGCGTTGCTGTGGCCTGTCGCGCTCCTGAACTATCTCGATCGCCAGATGCTCGCGTCGATGAAATACTCGGTGATGGCCGACATCTCCAGCATCGGCAACGATGAGAACTGGGGGATCATGCTCGGGCAGTTCAAGTGGGTCTATGCGTTTCTCAGTCCCATTGGCGGCTATGTCGCGGATCGCTTTTCTCGACGCTTCACGATTGGGGCCAGCCTGTTCGTCTGGTCGGCCGTCACCTTTTGGACCGGCCAGGTAACGACCTACAACGAACTACTCTGGGCCCGTTCGCTAATGGGCATCAGCGAGGCGTTTTACATTCCGGCCGCCCTGGCTCTGATCGCAGATTTTCATGCGGGCCACACGCGCTCGCGGGCCGTCGGGCTGCACCAGATGGCCATCTACTGCGGCGTGATCGTCGGCGGTTTCGGTGGCTACGTGGCCGACGAACCGGCACTAGGTTGGCGCTGCGCGTTCATCGCTTGCGGTATTTTTGGCATGATTTACGCGGTTCCATTGGTGTTCTTGCTTCGCGATGCTCCGCCTTCAGGGGAGGCAGAAGTGCTGAAACCCACTCCGGTTCAGGCCGGAACCGAACTGCTGACGAATGTTTCGTTCATCCTGCTCGTGCTCTATTTCACGTTGCCGGCTCTCGCGGGCTGGGTCGTTCGCGACTGGATGCCGGCCATTCTCAAAAAAGAATTCAACATCGGTCAGGGCCGAGCAGGAGTGGCGGCCACGCTCTATTGGCAAGTGGCCGCGATCGTCGGGGCGTTCATCGGTGGCTGGCTCGCGGATTGCTGGATGCTCCGGAACAATCGAGGTCGCATCTTTGTGAGTGCCATTGGCATGTGCATGATCGTGCCAGCATTGTTCGGCGTCGGCAATGCTGGCACGCTGACCGTGGCCGTGCTGTACTTGATTCTCTTCGGCCTGGGCTGGGGTTTCTTCGATGGCAACAACATGCCAATCCTGTCGCAGATCGTGCGTCCCGAACTACGAGCAACCGGTTACGGCATCATGAACCTCGTCAGCATCAGTTGCGGCGGCCTGGCCGACTGGGGCTTCGGCCGGCTGCAAAGACAAGAAGTTCCGCTCAACATTATCTTCAGCATTTTCGCGGGTGCCGCAATCGTGTCGATCGTGCTGGTGCTGCTCATCAGGCCACGAAGGGAACTCTCATAGTCACTCCAAAGTGAAAACGGAAAAAACAATGACCAAACTCC
Organism: Gemmataceae bacterium; assembly: GCA_009691845.1. GTDB lineage: Bacteria > Planctomycetota > Planctomycetia > Gemmatales > Gemmataceae > SIAJ01. The sequence goes on along the minus strand of SIAJ01000070.1, from coordinate 6,494 downwards.
AGGGCCTGACCGCTGCGACTCACACTCCCTTCGATGCCAAGGGCGAATTGAACCTCCCCGTCGTCGAAAAGCAAGCCGAGCTGTTATTGCGTGACGGTGTGAATGCCGTCTTTATCGGCGGCAGCACCGGCGAAAGCCATTCGCTGACGATAACTGAACGCCTTGCGCTCACGCAGCGCTGGGTCGAAATTGCCAAGGGTTCGCCGTTAAGAGTGGTCGTTCACGTCGGCTCGAATTGCCTGGCCGATGCCCGAACGCTCGCGGAACAGGCCCAAAAACTGGGCGTCGCCGCGATCGCGGCATTGGCACCGAGTTACTTCAAGCCCGCCACTTTGGAATCGTTGGTCGAGTGCACTGGAACCATAGCAGCCGCGGCACCAACAGTGCCGTTCTACTTCTACGACATTCCCGGCATGACCGGCGTGCGCTTGTCGATGCCCGATTTTCTCGATGTCGCCGCGACGCGTATTCCGACGCTGGCTGGACTGAAGTTCTCTAACTCCGACCTGATGGGCTACCAGCGCTGCCTGCACAGTCACGCGGGCCGTTTCGATGTGCCGTTCGGCATGGATGAGTTTCTGCTTGCTGCCCTGGCAGTCGGCGGAATCGGCGGCGTCGGCAGCAGCTACAATTTTGCAGCCCCGATCTACCAGCGCATGATTGGTGCGTTCAACAAGGGCGACATGGCCATGGCACGGCAAGAGCAGTTTCGCTCCGTGCAAATCATCCTGCTTCTCGGTGAGTTCGGCTACCAGGCGGCATCAAGAGCCGTGATGGAAATGCGGGGCGTCCCAGTCGGCCCGCCGAGATTGCCTTTTGTAACACTTGCGGCTGGAAAAGCCGAAGTGGTCCGCGAGACGCTTACCAAGCTTGGGTTTTTCGAGTGGATCAAGTAAGCGGAGGGAGAGGGATTCGAACCCACGAACACCTTACGGCGTCTCCGGTTTTCAAGACCGGTGCAATCAACCACTCTGCCATCCCTCCGAGTCTATTTTTATAGGAATTTCTAGCGTTTTCTCGATTGTCCGTTTTCTCCTTTACTACCGTTATTACTACCTATAAGCTATCTAAGGTAGTAAATGGTTGCCCCCGGCGGTCGTAACCCGCCGGGAGCGACGGCACCTAAACCCTTTAGCAGAGGTGACGCATGGTAAAGTCTACTCGAAAACCCCGGTCGCGAAAAGCCAACGGCCGTCCGAAGAAACCCTACGCCGAATTCCCCCTCTACGCTCACCTGCTCGGCTACTGGTCGGCGAAGGTCAAGGGCACCATTCGCCACTACGGGCGCTGGGGCCGGGTAGTAAAGGGAGTAGTAACCCCCCTTCCATACGAAGCCGGTTGGCAGCAAGCCTTGACGCTCTACAAGGCCCAGGTTGACGATCACAAGCTGGGCCGTGACTCGCGCAAGAAGATGGTCAACGGCGAAGTGACAGATAGCGAAGCCGCAGGGTTCAGGGTCAAGGACCTTTGCAACCGGTTCCGGGACGCCAAGAAGCGAAAGCTGGACAACGGTCGTCTGTCTCATCGAAGCTTCGCTGAATACGAGCAAACGACTACCCGCCTATATCGCGTCTTCGGCGGCGAGAAGCTGGTTGACGAATTGCGACCAGCGGACTTCGAGACCTTGCTTGCGGACATAAGTAAAACTTGGGGGCTGGTTCGGATCGGCAACGAAATCACCCGCGTCAAGTCCGTCTTCAAATATGGCGTGGACAACGCCCTCATCACGAAGCTGGTTCCATTCGGTTCCGAGTTCAAGAAGCCGGACAGAAAGGAAATGCGGAAGCACCGGGCCACGAGCGGCGGCAACATGATGGAGGCCAACGAACTCCGCAAGCTACTGGACGCGCTTGCGGGGAACCCGGTGGCCGTTGCCGATGAGGATGGCGAACCGCAAGCCGTCACACTCTCGCCAAGCCCGGCTGTGCGGGCGATGGTTCTCCTCGGACTGAATTGCGGCTTCGGTCCGACCGATTGTGCTACGCTGCCAAGGGAGGCCGTGAATTTAGACGCGGCAATGATCGACTACGCCAGGCCGAAGACTGGCATCGAACGACGTTGCCCCTTGTGGCCGGAAACCGTTGCCGCGTTGAAAGCCGCGATTGCTGAACGACCCGAACCACGGCAGGAGGGAGTAGGGAATCTCGTTTTCCTTAGCTCTCGCGGGCGGCAGTGGATTAGCGGCCACGCGGCCCACCCGGTGACGGCCGCGATGATCCACGCCATGAAGAATGTAGGCGTGCATCGGGAAGGGTGCGGGCCGTACACGCTAAGACACGTCTTCCGAACAATCGCCGACGAAGTACCGGACCGAGTTGCCATCGACCGAATTATGGGCCATGCGGATCATTCAATGGCAGGCCACTACCGCGAACGAATTGCCGACGCTCGACTTGTCGCCGTGGTCGAACACGTTCGGAAGTGGTTGTTCCCCGCGTCCCCGGAAGGGAAGAATGGGCGAGTAGCATGACACTCAGTCCCGAATTTCTAGGAGCTTCCCAGATGGCAGAGGAGGCCCTCGACTTCATCGCTCTCGCGAAATCGATGGTGGAACAAGGAAGGCACGCCGATGCCCTCAAGAGTCTAAAGGCATTCGGCTCGCTGACACTGACCTCCATGCCGGAATTGATACGGGATGCTCAAGCGGACCTTGCCTGTGTCGCGGACCGAATCGTCTGGCAATTCCCAAACGGACCTGAGTCGTTCGTCAGCGCACATGAGGCGTGGGCATGTCTTTGCTCAATCGTGGCAACGTTCGTTTACAACGAACCTGAACCGTTGGAGTGCTTCGATTTCTTGGAGCGGTTCAGCGTCAATACTTCAGCGATTCGTGTAGGCCTGGTTCGTGAGCGTGCGAGATTAGTCGAACGGGCCGCGATGAAAACGCCCGAGTCAGGCGGGCAATCCATGCCAACGAAGCGCAAGGGCCGACCGCCTATGGCCGAATCGAGTAACGACGTACTGATCGCAAGTGCGTTCGTCCTTCACCACGGGTACGACAACCGCAGTGTGTCGAACTACGAACCGGCAAAGTTGGCGGACATCGCGAACCGTGCCAGCAGTAGCGTAAAGAAAGTGAACTCGATGGCCGTGAGCCGTTTCTTGACAAGGCACTTTGGAGCCGCCCCCTACAAGAAATATGAAGCCGCATGTCGGGGGAAGCGGATCGAGAGGCAGCTGTTACATTGGTCGGGCGAAATATCGAAGTCGTACAGCCAAGGGTACGACGATACGCGACCGGCGCGTGATGGTCGGAACGACAAAGACTGACCCGCCTGCCAAGTGGAAAGCCATAACGCCGTAACGAACCGAATGGTTATCGTTACGGCTTTTTTCGTGCGCATTTTTCCCTGGTTTTCAGGCCGTTCGCAATATTTGGCGCGGGAAAAGTTACGCCGCGACTCTAGTAACGCGACGTTTTAAGTCCTTTTGCTACGTTTCGACGAGGCGGCAATGTTCACCGTGCAAGACATTCAAAAACGATACGGCGTGACGGTACATACCGTGCTGGGATGGATTCGCTCCGGTGAATTGAAATCTCTGAACGTGGGCAGGCGAATGGGTGCCAAGAAACCCAGATGGCGGATCACGCAAGAGGCGTTGGACTCCTTTGAATTGTTGCGGACGGCCTCCCCATCCATGCCGCAGACGCGACGACGCAAGCGAGCCGAAAATTCAGTGATCGAATTCTACAAGTAGGAATCATGCCAAGAGTCAGCCCAAAACCGATACCCTCGCAGAATGGCCACACAAAGGTTCTCCACGAAGCTCTACGTCTGCACGCTCTCGGGTACAGTGTCGTGCCGGTTGAAGGCAAGGCAGCATTCACTCCCGGATGGAACGAGAATCGGTTCACAGAATCGGAACTGGAAGCGGCCTTGAAAGGGACGAAGAGAAACATTGCCATCGCGTTGAACCACTCAGAACTGATCGACGTGGAGTGCGATTCGGACGAGGCGGAAACCAACCTACAAGAGATGTTCGACGGGGAAATTCCTCCGACTCCGACCTGGAAAAGCAGCCGGGGCAAGCACCGATTGTTCTGCCAACCGCAAGGCCTACCGAAATTGGCTGTTGTCAAGATCAATGGAGTGGAGTTTAGAATTGGCAATGGGAAGGGTGCGTTAAGCGTTGTCCCGCCTTCGATACATCCCGATGGCACTCACTACGAATGGATCACTGGACTCTCGCTCGGCGATGTGGAACCGGCCGAGCTACCGCCGGAGATTGTCCAGCGCCTTTGCAAAGGGACTACCGCCTCAACTCCACATACGGACGGGGACATTCCCGAAGGGAAGCGGAACGACGAATTGTTCAAGGTGGGTTGCAAGCTCGCTAAATCCGGGATTGGTTTGAAGTCAGTCGAGGCGGCACTCCAAGCGGAGAACACCGCCCGATGTAAGCCGCCATTGTCAGTAGCCGAAGTCGCCAGGATTGCAAAATCATCGCGTTCGCAAGGTACGCAAAGTACGCAAACGAACGCGGAGATTCTAATCGGCATCGCCCTTACGGACACCGAGTTGTGGCACACGCCGGATGCTGCTTACGCCACGATCGAACGAGACGGGCACCGGGAAAATTGGCCGCTTCGGTCGAAGAGCTATCGACAGTGGCTTGCCAAACAGTTCTACGATCAAGAGAAGAACGCTGTTGGTTCTCAGACTATGCAAGACGTTCTGAACACACTTGAAGGCATGGCAATGTTTGATGGACCTGAATATCCCCGGCACATTCGCATCGCGGATCACGCAGGGCGAATTTACATCGACCTTGCCGACGATGAATGGCGAGCAATCGAGGTTGCCGCCTCGGGGTGGAGGGTTGTTGCGGAGCCGCCCGTTCGATTCTGCCGCCCACCGCGAATGCTTTCTCTCCCCATTCCTGAACGTGGAGGATCGGTTGCCGAACTCAGACGTTTCGTAAACGTCGCCGACAATCATTGGCCGCTGATCTTGGGTTGGATCGTGGCCTCCCTTCGACCCACCGGCCCCTATCCGATCCTGAAAACGATTGGTGAGCAAGGTTCATCCAAGACTACTTTGGCACGGGTGCTGCGTGCGTTCATCGACCCGAACACTTGTCCGACTAGGGGAACGCCACGGAGTGAACGGGACTTGATGATCGCGGCGGAAAACGGCTGGGTATGTTGCTTCGACAACCTGAGTCACGTCACTACGGAACTTTCGGACGCATTGTGTCGGCTTTCGACGGGCGGAGGGCTGGGCGTTCGCACACACTATGAGAACTCTGAGGAAACCGTCTTTCATTCCAAGAGGCCGGTTATCCTCAACGGTATCGAGGACATCGGCATGCGATCTGACTTGATGGACCGTGCGTTGATTGTTGAATTGCCGCGCCTGTCCGACGCTGACCGTCTACCGGAGCAAATCTTTGACCGTCAGTTCGCAGAGAAGTGCCCGCGTATCTTCGGTGCGATCCTAGACGCGATGGTGACGGCAGTGAAGAACCTTCCGGCTGTTGAGAAATCAGGTAAGGCCTGGCCACGGATGGCGGACTTCGCTCAATGGGCGACGGCTGCGGAACCTGCCCTTGGCCTGGCCGGGGGTGCGTTCCTGAAAGCCTACTCTGACAACCGGGAAACCGCGAATCAGACCGCCCTCGAATCTTCCCCGGTTATCTCAGCACTGCTTGCGCTGCTGAAGAAACAGAAGTCCGGAAAGTTTGAAGGTACTGCTACTGATCTTCTTGCAGAATTGTGCTTTCAAGCGTCCTGTATTGGACAGGACACGCGGGCAAAGGGTTGGCCGCAGACGGCCCGTCCACTAGCAGGGGTGCTGACTCGGTTAGCTCCGAACTTGCGACAATCCGGAATCAGTGTCGAGCAGGGACGGGAGGGAAACGGTAAGACCTGGAAGATTTCAATGACCCTGCCGTCCGCAAGTTCGCAAAGTACGCACAGTACGCAAAAAAGCATCCCGCCTCTAAAGCGGCCGCCTGTTCCAGAAACGGCATTTGAAAAGCACTTTAGTAATACCCTGATTTCGAAACGATAGAACGCTAGCGAATTTTTGCGAACATTGCGAACTTGCGTACAGGGAGATTTGCGATGCCACGAGTTGGACAACGACCACGCGACACCGAAGCCGAATCGTCGAAGCGGATGGCCCGAACCGAATTCGAGGCCGGGTTCCGCAGTTCACGAAAGGGGAACTACTGGCGACGATGGGAGGGGAGGACACTGACGATCTTTCGACGCGATGACAATACGTTTTCTTGGGTCATCGCTGGCGATGATGGTCCACGGTTCTCGCCCAGCAAATACGAGACGGAAGTCGAAGCCATGTCATCGCTGGCGTCTGAATTGGAAGTTGGAGAATGGTGAAAACCATCTACCGGAGTCCGGGGCATGAACGCCAAACAACGATTCCGACTTCGCCGAAAATTGACGGCTGCGCTGCTCCAAGTGGTCACGGTCGTGAGCGAGATGCAAGGCAAGAAGGTTGGCGTGAACCGGGAGAACTTGGCCACGGCGG
>SIAJ01000069.1 GCA_009691845.1 Gemmataceae bacterium | reverse complement strand
GTCATGCTGCTGATGATCGGCAGCGGCTTGCAGCTTTACAACGTCGCCAAGAAATTCCCCGAGAGCCCCATCTGGCAAACCATCGGCTTTCACACCAACCACGTCCCCTGGAGCGGCGGCTCGCTCCACGACATGATTCAACCGGGTTTCTCGTTCCTGGTTGGCGTTGCGCTGCCCTTCTCAATCGCCAGCCGGCGAGCGAAGGGACAGGGCTTCGGACGAATGTTGTTCCACGCAAGCTGGCGAGCCCTTTTGCTCATCGCACTTGGCATCTTCTTGCGTTCCAACGGCAAACCGTTCACGAACTTTTCGTTTGAAGACACGCTCTCTCAGATCGGGCTAGGTTACGTCCTCCTGTTCTTGCTCGGCTTCGTTCGGCCCGCACTCTGGCACTGGGTCGCCTTTGGCGTGATCGTGGTCGGCTACTGGGGCTTTTTCGCCCTGCATCCGTCGCCAGGCGAAGATTTCAACTATCCGGCCGTCGGCGTGCCGGCCGACTGGTCGCACCATTACGATGGTTTCATGGCCCACTGGAACAAGAACAGCAATGCGGCCTGGGCGTTCGATCAGTGGTTCCTGAATCTGTTCGGCCGCGAGAAACTCTGGGAGTTCAACGGTGGCGGTTATGCGACGTTAAGCTTTATCCCAACGCTGGGCACCATGCTCCTCGGCCTGATCGCGGGTACGTGGATGAAGGAAGCGACCGCTCGAGGGCCGCTCCTGCTGAGGTTGTTCCTGGCCGGCGTGATCCTCACGGCCGCGGGGCTGGGTGCGGAGGCCGTCGGCATCTGCCCAATCGTGAAACCGATCTGGACTCCGGCCTGGACGCTCTACAGTGGCGGCATCTGCTTCCTGTTTCTACTCGGCTTCACGCTGTTGTTCGATAACGGCAGCCCCGTGCGTTTCCTCGCCTTCCCGCTCGTGGTGCTGGGTGCCAATTCGATCTTTCTGTATTGCTTGAATGGACTGACAGGCGGCTGGATTCGCGAGACTTTGAAGACGCACCTCGCCCTCGCAGAACGACACTGGGAGTTCAAGACATACGAAATGTTTGGCCCCGAATACGAAACAGCCGTTCGCGGCGGCCTGGTGATCTTGATCTTTTGGCTGGTGCTGCTGTGGATGTACCTGAAGCGGATCTTCGTCAAGATTTGAGGATCCTACGGAGCCGCGACCGTAAGGGAGCGAGGTCTCGGCCTCTCCCTTACGGTCGCGGCTCCGTTTGCATGTGGTTTGTCGGTCAATCCGCGATTTGTTTCTTGCTCGTATCCGGTGCAAACCAGATGGCGACCATGCCGAGCACGAAGAACATGCCGGTGATTCTGCCGATGCGGGCGTAGTCCCCCTCGAAGTAACCCATGAGAACGCCACTTGCGAAGAGCGTCACGGCCGTGAAAATACGTCCGAAATTGAAGCTCACGCCGGCCCCGGTCGAACGCACGCGCGTGGGAAACAATTCCGGCAAGCACAACGGCAGCCAACCAAAGTAGATGCCGCTGACGAAGCCCAACATCGCCACCCAGACCAGGAACGACGAATCGGTCGGGTGCAGAGTCCAGAAGACGTATTGGGCGATCAGCAGTGACGAGAGGCTAACCAGAAAGTACGTGGCCCGCCGGCCGAGCCGACTCGCGATCCAGCCGCCGAGCAGGCTGCCGACAATGCCTGTAAGGGCGCGCGTTTGCAGCACATCGGCCCGCAATTCCGGACTGCCCGCTTTTTCCGACCACGGGGTCATCCAGTTAGCCGTGCCCCAACCGCCCAACACCGGCGTCGTCGCCAGGACGATGCCAATCAGCGTGATCCACACAAGCGGTGGCCGAAAAACAGCACCAGTCGAGATCGGAGTCGTGGACGATTCGGGCCTCATTCCCCGCGCTGCCAACCAGCGTGGCGACTCCGGAACCGCAATGAGTGCGAACACTCCCAGCGCAAAAGGTGCGGCCCCCACGAGCATGACCCAGCGCCAATCGTCCGGAGTGATTGGCACGGACCTGGCGAGCGTGGCCAAGAGGAAGATACCGATGTTCGCAGACGTGCCGATCACGCCCGCCGTCACCGGTCGCGACAAGTTCGACCACGCTTCGGACACAAGAGCGACGCCGTTCGGCCACATGCCGCCGACGCCCAGACAGGCGAGGAACCAGAGTGTCACGAACTGTTCGGGCGATTGAGCAAAATAGACCGTGGCCGAAAAGGTCGAGTACGTCAGGATGCTCAGGCACATCCCCTTCGCTCGCCCGATGCGATCCCCCAGCCAGCCGAAGAGCAATCCGCCTGCGGCGGCCCCGAAGAGAAACGAACACTGGTTCCAGGCGAACCAGCGACCAACCAGAACCTCCCACGCCTGAAGTTGTTCCTTGTCGGCGGGCGCGAGGCTCTTGTCCTTACTGAAGGTGGCAAAACGTTCTGAATCGATCTCGCCGGTTCGACCGAGCAAATCGATTGAGGCCGCCCGACCGGTCTGTTGCGTGATGGCCATGTGCACGCCCGCACCCAGCCAGCCCAGAAACGCCACGATCAGGACCGTGAATCGTCCGGCCCGCGACAGCGGTGCGATGGCTAGAGGTGCGTTCAAGAGGCGAGTGCTTTCCGCAGTTGCTCGATCTCGGTTTTCAGAGTTCGACTGAAGGACGCGAGGTCCGAACTATGCATGACGAGGTTGCCACCCGCCTTGGCCCAGGTGATCTCCTGCTCCATCCCGAGCCAATAGTGAATCCCGGCACCGACGCCATGCTCGCGGGCAATGCGGAAAATAGAACGCACAGCCTCGTCGAAGCGCGGATGATCGTATTGCTCCGGAATGCCGAGACTACACGACAGATCGTGCGGCCCAATCAGCACCGCATCCAATCCTTGAACCGAACAAATGTCGTGCAGGTTCTCGATCGCCGGCACACTTTCAATGTTCGCGATCAAGATCTTGTCGCCGTTGCGCTTCTCAAGATACTCGGCCAACTCCGGCTCCAGTGTCGAACGATCCCGGAGAGCTTCCGCAAGCCGTCGCCCTTTGAGTGGTCGGAGCTTCACGGCACCGACCAAAGCACGAGCTTGATCGGCCGTTTCCAAATACGGGCCAATCACACCACCCGCACCGGCATCGAGAACTTTGCACGCCTCGAAGGGATCGTTGCAAGGCAGACGCACAACCGGCGGTAGCCCAAGCGCCTGGTAGGTTTGGCACAAGTACGAAAGCGTCTGCCGATCCAGCGGAATGTGCTCGGTATCGACGAACACGAAGTCGATGCCCGTCTTCTTGGCCAGATCGGGCCATTGCGGCGACATTCCGACGATGGCCGACGAGAACACATGTCGGCCATTGTGCAGGGCCTGGATAATCTCGCGACCGGTCATTTGGTATTCCTCGTTCGAATGCAGGCCGACGCGTAAGCGAGGGCCAAAAATTATCACGATCCTCGCTTACCCGTCGGCCCGCACAACCACAGGCTGCCCCGTTCGCGAAGACTCTAAAGCTGCCTCGACCGTGGCGAAGATCGCCCGAGCGGCTCGTGCATCCAGAACCGTCTCGCTATTCTCGTCAATCGCTCGTGCAAAGTTATCCGCAAGCAGGAAATCATTGTCGTTGGCCATTCGTCGTTGCCGGGCTTCCTTGGGCGGTTGATTCTTGTAATAGATTCCAACTTCGGGGCGGCCCTCATTGATAACGAGTGCCCCTTCCGTTCCGAGTATGTGCAGCTTGATCTCGCCTCCGCTGGGATGGCTGGCCAGACCGATGCGGCCAATCGCGATCGAACCCACCATTCCGCCTTCCATCTCCAGCGAGACACTGGCCAAGTCTTCGACATCGTTGTCGGCATGTGCCTGATGAAAGAACGACGTTGTCTGTGCGAACACACGCTGGACGTTGGTTCCGGTCAAGAAGCGAATGTAGCCGAGCGGATAGATGCCCTCGACCGCTAGCTCCCCTATCGGCGTGTGGCCAAGTCCCCCATCGGCACCATCCACATGGGCCGCGATCTGATGGGCTCGCCAGTCGATAGGCGGGTATCCGGGCAAACGTGTTCCCTTCGTCGGCCCCGCATCCTTGGCAAAGTAAAAGTCGGCATGGATCGCGAACGGCTTGCCGATCACACCGGCTTTGATTTGTTCGCGAGCATGAAGCACGGCCGGCAAGAAATTCCGGTTCCACATCAAGAAGCGTACGCCGCACTGTTCGATTGCATTCACCAATCGGTCGGCGTCTGCACGACTAGTGGCCAACGGCTTGTCTTGAATAACGTGCTTGCCGACTCGGGCCGCACGGATGCTCAAGTCGGAGTGCCGCTCCGCTTCCGGACTCACGATCGCGACTTGAATATCAAACTCGCTCAACGCTCGCTCAACATCGCGAAGGTATGGGATGTGGTGCGCGTCCGCGAATTGTTGATTCCGTTCGTGTGCCCATTGAGGAATATCGGGATCGTCCGCGACGACAACCAACTCGAACCGCGGGTGACTTGCTACTCCCCGTGCCACGTAGTCGTGCTTGACAGCACTGACGACGGCACAGCGAAAGCGGGGGGCAGAGGCCATTTCAGTGTCCCCCAGGGGCTACGGCCTGGCCGGATTTGATCGAGCGTTCGACCGCAGCCGCGACATTCCATGCGTTACGCCATTCTGTCAGGCCGGTGGAAAAATCGCGCTTCGCCAGGATCGCATCGATCGCTTCTTGTGCGATGGCCGCGTATTGTCGAGTTCGCTCATCGGTCCGCAACAGGTGCGGGCGATCGCCCCGATACAGGAGTTGCATGTTGTGATGGTCGTCCGCATAGGCCGCACCACTCGCGGCAATCACCGAGAGGGATGCGTAGCCGTCACCTCCCGGCAGCCGGTTCGTGAGGTCGAGCAGAGCCATCCCGCCTCCTGGAAATCCAAGATGCACTTGCAAGTATCGACCGAGCGATTCGTTCTCGCTTTGCTCGATCGCGAAGACGCGGTCCGGCAAACGACTCGATAGCCAAAGAATCAAATCCAGATCGCGAACGAGGTGATGCGAGAAATCGCTCGCGTTCACTTCGGGCAACCATTGGTGCATACGGATCAGTCCCGGTTCACCGAGCGTACTGCCCAACTGTCGGCGAATGAGTTGACGCGATGGGAGATAGCGATCGGGGTTTACGACCACCGTCTGCACGCCGTTAGCGTGAGCGTCGGCGTAACGAGAAGCCAGGTCGCTCTCGGTGGGAACGTGGTCCGCGACGAGGAGGAGGTGCGTCTGGGCCAGGAGAAGATCGAGTGCGGTTCGCTGATCGTGGCTCGTGCTGAGCATGACCAGGTCAAATGTGCTCGTTCGACTTGCGAAATGCTGAAGGTCATCGAACTGCGTAATTGTCGCTCGATGAAGTCGCGATGCCCACGCGGTTCGTTCCGCTTCCACGGGGTGGATGATCGCGAATCGGATGCTAGGCAATTGTTCCACCCGAGCATCCTAACGAAGCGGACGCTGGCTCGCAACAACTATCAACCAAGTTGTTCTTGGAATCGAGTGTGTGGTTCGGGTTCCGCACCCGAGCCACACACTCGTCAACCATGACAAGGAGAAATCTCATCCACAGGTTTCACAGATTGAATGCGACCACGGTTTTTCGATTCTTAACTGTGTAATCTGTGGATGCCACTTTGGAATCCCCTCACATCGCAGCCACGACCGCATCGCCCACTTCCGTCGTCTTCGCCGAGCCTCCCAGATCGGGCGACATCGCTCGCTTCTCCTTCAGCACCAGTTTCACCGCTTCGCGCACCGCGTGGGCGGACTTGGGCTCGTTGAGGTGATCGAGCATCAGGGCTGCCGAGAGTACGGCTGCCAGCGGATTGGCGATGCCCTTGCCCGCGATATCCGGGGCGCTGCCGTGAACCGGCTCGAACATGCTGGGGAACGTTCGCTCCGGATTGATGTTCGCACTCGATGCCAGGCCGACGCTGCCGGCGATGATGGCGCTAAGGTCGGTCAGGATGTCGCCGAAGAGATTACTCGCAACGACCACGTCGAAGATTTCCGGCTTTCGCACGAAGTCCATCGCGGCTGCATCGACCAGGAGGGAGGTCATTTGCACATCGGGGAATTCCTTGGCCACGGTCTTGGCGGCATCGTCCCATAGCGACATGCCGTACACGAGGGCGTTCGATTTGGTGATGCTCGTAAGTTTTTTCTTTCGCTTGCGGGCCATCTCGAAGCCGGCACGCAGAATGCGCTCGCAACCGCGACGAGTGAACACCGAGGTTTGAATGGCGATCTCGCCCGGCATATCTTCGTACAACTTGCCACCGACCGGCGCGTATTCGCCTTCCGTGTTTTCTCGATAGACGAGCATGTCGATCGAGCCAGGAGCCTTGTCGCGCAGTGGGCTGGGCACGCCGTCGAAGAGGTACGCGGGCCGCAGGTTCACGTACTGGTCGAACTTCCGCCGCATGGGCAGCAGCAGTTGATGCACCGGAATCGTGTCGGGGATTTCCGGATCGCCGACCGCTCCGAAGAAGATCGCGTCGTGCTTCTTCAGCGTCTCCCAACCGTCGGGCGGCAAGATGTGCCCGACCTTCTTGTAGAGGGCGGAACTCCACGGCAGACGGTTCCATTCGAACGTGGCCGCGTGCTTTTTGGCGGCCGCGTCCACGACGCGGATGGCCTGGTCGATAACCTCGGGGCCGATGCCGTCGCCACCGATGACTGCAATGCGATGATGAGCCATGAATCTGGGTGCTTTCGGGAAGAGAGTCCGGTCGTTGACCGTTGGTAGAGGGAGGGTGCTGCGGATATTAGCAATCGAGTCAAACATCCGGACTGTGCGGGCCGATGATGAGCCCGAACACAAGCGGAATTTGCGCACGCCGCGTTACCCAGGCCAAACCGGGCGCGATGCGGTGAATTTAGGCGACAGAATGGGCGGGTCAAGGTGGCGAACCGAATCCAACTTCTCCGCAGTCGCGCAACGCTCGCGGCCGGCACCATTTTCCTGGGCACCGTCGGCTGTGCGTTCCCACACGGAACTACGGGCGGCGACCCGCTGCTTGGCAACTTCAACCGGCCGATCGTGTCGACCCCGCCTACGATTCGGGTGCCCGCATTGGCATGTTGTCGCCCGATATCCCCGTGCCCGCTGAGAATTCCTCCGGCCGCATGAGCCTGAGGTCGGGCCTGCAGACGCCGTTTGGCACACCAATCGAGGCAGGCATGACTCGCCGATCGGGAGCGACGGTCGGCGCAAGACTTCCCGCCTCCGTGGATGCCGGACCGAGAATGCCGAGTACTCCAATTCTCTCTCGATACTCGGCCGAGGCTCAAGCGTATCGTGGCAAAGACCCGGCCAGCGGAGCCGCGATTGCACCGGTCGAACCATCGAGCGAGATCAAACTCGCCAGTGACAGCGTGCCACCCGATGCTTCGAAAATCGAAAAGCTCGATCAAGGCTTCGAGATGTGGCCTAAACCCCAATCGGACTCATGAGGCGGATGGGGCATATTTTTGTCCGCCCTGTGAGTCCCATTGATCTGGGGAAAATCACATCGCGACAATCACCGTCTTCACTTCCGTGTACTGCGTCAGCGCATACTCGCCCATCTCGCGGCCGATGCCGGACATTTTGAACCCGCCGAACGGGGCCGCCGCATCGAACACGTCGTAGCAGTTCACCCACACCGTGCCCGCCTTCAGCGCGTTCGACATGCGCAGGGCCTTCTTGACGTCCTTGGTCCACACGGCCGCAGCCAGGCCGAACATGGTCTTGTTTGCACGCTCGATGATTTCGTCCATGTGCTTGAATTTCATGATGCTCATCACCGGCCCGAAGATTTCTTCCCTGGCGATCTTCATTTCTTCCTTCACATCCACAAAGATCGTCGGCTCGACGAAGTAGCCGTTGCTTCCGACTCGTCCGCCGCCGGTCAGCATCTTGGCGCCTTCTTTCTTTCCGGAATCGATGTAGCCCAGGACCTTGTCCATCTGTTCTTGCGAGACCTGTGGCCCCTGTTCGAACGCGGCATCGAACGGGTCGCCGACCTTGCGGCTCTTCGCCTTCGCCGTCATCTTCTTGACGAACTCGTCGTAGATGCTTTCCTCTACATAGAGGCGACTTCCCGCGACGCAGCATTGGCCCTGATTGAAGAACAGGCCGAAATAGGCCCCTTCGATCGCGGCATCGATGTCGGCATCCGCGAAGACGATGTTCGGCGACTTGCCGCCAAGTTCCAGGCTCACGCGCTTCAGGTTGCTTTGGGCGGCGGCGGTCATCACGAGCTTGCCGGTGGTCGTCTCGCCGGTGAAGCCGATCTTGTCGACGTCCATATGGCTTGAAAGGGCCGCACCCGCCGTTGGGCCATAGCCGGGAACGACGTTGATCACGCCAGCCGGGAAGCCGACTTCATGTGCAAGCTTCGCGATGCGCAGGGCCGTGATCGGCGTTTGCTCCGCCGGCTTCAACACCACGGTGTTACCACAAGCGAGGGCCGGGCCCCACTTCCAGGCCAGCATGAGGATCGGGAAGTTCCACGGAATGATTTGGCCAACCACGCCGATCGGCTCGTGCCGTGTGTAGCACAGAAAGTCGCCTTCGATGGGGATGGTCTTGCCCATGACCTTGTCCGCCCAGCCAGCGAAGTAGCGGAAGCACTTCACGGTGAGAGGCAGATCGATATTGAACGAATCCGAGTAGGGCTTGCCGTTGTCGAGCGATTCCAGCTTGGCCAGTTCCTCGCGGTTGGCTTCGATGGCGTCGGCCAGTTTGTTGAGCAGCCTGGCCCGATCCGGGCCGTGCATCTTCGACCAGGGGCCGGACTCGAACGCCTTGCGGGCGGCCTTCACGGCCAGGTCGATGTCCGCCTTGTCCCCCTCGGCCACCTGGCAAATTACATTGCCAGTCGCGGGATTCAGCGTCTCGAACGTCTTGCCGGAAACGGAATCGACGAAACGGCCACCGATGAACATCTTCTGATACGGAACCGATATGGCACCCGAGGAAACCTTGGCGTGTTTGCCGTTGGCGACGGGTCGAGTCAGTTTTGCGGAGTTGCCGGCTTTGGCTTGAGTCTTGGTAGCGGCCATGGATAAGGACCTGCTGAGAGAGAAGGGAAGTCGAACAGAGTGGGTTTAGGCGGATTGTCCCGCGAAGAAAGGGGGACTCAGAGGAATTCGATTTCAGGTCGTAGAATCGAGACAGAGTGTGGCGGACGATGCCAGCCCCTTTCGCTTCTGCCCCGGCTTCTGCGTCATCGGCCCCGAGGCTTGGAGCAGACTCACGCCTGGCAAAGCAACCACTCCGTTCGCGGTCTTCGCCAGGTATCGTGGCACGCCGACACCAGCGGCAAAACTTGGCACGCGATCCCAGAGCTGCTTGTACAGATAATCCGTGAGGTTCGTGTCCTTGTCCGGCAGCGTGATGATGCCGTAAATCTCCCTCATTCGCATCTTCTGCGCCGGTGGGGCCCACAATTGTTCCCCTCCGCTCGATAGTACCGCCTTGCACTCGAGCTTGATTTCCTTGACCGTGAGCAACCCACGAGCGTCTCCCCCGAGGCCGCCGAAGAGGTTTCGAAATTCGATGGTTTCACCCGTGTCTTTCTGAGACACGCTGAGTTCGAGTGAGAGGTTGCCGGCAGCTCCAGGAATGAGCCCGTAATCCTTCAAGGTGCGGGAGACGCTCTCGCGAGCGGTCTCCTTGACCGCATCCGCATGTGAGCCAACGAAATCGAGTCGAATACCGATGTTCGTGCCCGGCTTCAGAATCGCGTTCGGCCCGTCGATCACTTCCTTCACGTAGTCCTCGACTTGTTCTTCCGGAAGTTGGGTCGTGACCAGGGTTGCCGGACCGTCGAAGCCCGTGCCAGCGACGTACCACGTGCGGCCATCGGGAACACGGCTCGCCATTCGCCCCGCTCCAGCAAGGGAATACGTCCACACGAGCGCCTGGCGTTTCAGATCGTACAGTTGCCTGCCATCAACCTGCTCGAAGTGCCGGCTGTGCCTCGCGCGACCGCCCGGCTTGATAATGCGATTCGATCACATCGCTAGATAGGTCCCAACCTGGATTTGCCCGGTTCCTCGCCCTTCGAATTGATGCATCAGTATGTCTTCATCTTCGCCTATCGGCTCGAAGAAATGCTGAGCCGAATAGGATTGAGAACGTTCTCTTTTCTCCTTCCCTTTTCTCCTTCTGGCCCGTTTGCTTTCCATGGCATACCGCGCCCGGTCACATCATGGGTTGCAAGCGATGGGGGACCCAAATACTTGCAACCCAAAGAGGGAGCGGTCCGGTTCTTCACTCTCAGTCGCGAAAATCGGGCTAATCCTCGTTGTTCACGTCAAGCCCCTGCGGGTCAATCAAGACATCCTCCCCCCAGCCGCCGTGTAAATCGTCGTTGCCGGCACCGCCGCCGAGACTGTCGTCCCCGGCACCGCCCAACTCAGAGTCGTCTCCCGCGCCGCCGTCCAGGTCGTCGTTCCCGTCGCCTCCGTCCAAATCGTCGTTGCCGGCACCGCCGTCGAGACTGTCGTCCCCGGCACCGCCGACTTCGGTGTCACTTCCTACTCCGCCGTCCAGGTCGTCGTTCCCGTCGCCTCCGTCCAAATCGTCGTTGCCGGCACCGCCGTCGAGACTGTCGTCCCCGGCACCGCCGACTTCGGTGTCATTCCCTGCACCGCCAGCCAGATCGTCGTTCCCGTCGCTCCCGTCCAAATCGTCGGAGCCGGCACCGCCGTCGAGACTGTCGTCCCCGGCACCACCGACCTCGGTGTCATTCCCTACACCGCCGTCCAGGTCGTCGTTCCCGTCGCCGCCGTCCAAATCGTCGTTGCCGGCACCGCCATCGAGACTGTCGTCCCCGGCACCACCGACCTCGGTGTCATTCCCTACACCGCCATCCAAATCGTCGTTCCCGTCGCCCCCGTCCAGATCGTCGTTGCCGGCACCGCCGCGCAAAAGATCGGCCCCCCCGCCGCCTGATAGACTGTCCGCTCCCGCCCCGCCGATCAACTTGTCGGCTGCAGTCCCCCCCACGAGGGTATCGTTCCCCGCGCCACCGTTGGCTTGGCTTGGGATCTCAGTCGTGTTGTTGAACGAGTCGTCACCGGCTCCGCCCTGGAAGATGATCTTCTTAACATACACCTGGGACAAGTCGAAGGTGGAGGCCGCCCCGTTGAAAGACACCGACAGCTGGTTCGGGTTGTTGGGGTCAATCGTGACGCTGGCCGAATCGGCCTCATGGGAACCGTGGAGGATCAGAATACCCCCGGCGGTCAAGTGGACCGGGTTGGCACTGGGCAAAGCGCGGGCACACAACTCCTCAATACGGAGTCGGCGAGAGTGGGTTTTCTTTTGGTTCGTTGGTGTACGGCTACCGAAGAGCTTGAACATCTTGGACTCCCGTTAGGATGCCCGACGAGGAAAGGACACCCAAGAAATGAAGAAATGATGAGCGACACTAGTATCTAGTTTAGGTGCAGAGGCCGGTCAAGAGCAAAAACCCGGATAAAACGAAAAAAAGGGGAGGGAACATTGTCGTAGTGAAGCGAGTGATTGCCGGAGCGATCAGTGTCGCAGCCGACGTGGGGCAAGGGTGCAAGCCGATCGAAGTAAACCTCGTTTTGGAACTCCTCGTGGCACAGAACGCGTGCCATCTGCTAAAACCACTTCATGACTCGTCGGTTGCTATCCACGCTTCTTGCCGCCGCCCTGCTGAGTGGGGCAAGCATCTTCGCAGCCGAGCCGGTGTCTTTCGAAAAAGACATCAAGCCGCTGCTTCAAGCCAAGTGCATCAAGTGTCATAGCGCGAAGGCCCGCAAGGCTGAACTCGATCTCACATCCGCTGCGGGCTTGCTCAAGGGTGGCGAATCCGGGCCCGCGATCGTGGCCGGCAAGCCCGACAAGAGCCTGCTTTACGAGAAGGTCCATTCGGGCGAGATGCCGCCGAAGAAAGAAGGTCGCCTGTCGGCCGCCGAGATTGAGAACATGCGCCGTTGGATCGCGGAGGGAGCCAAGACCACGGCGGCCGAGGCAAAGGCCGAACCGGTGCATCAACACGACGTGTACCCAATTCTGATGCGCCGCTGCACCATGTGCCACGGGCGCAACATTCAGGAGGGGGGCCTCGATCTGCGCTCGCGTGCCGCCCTCATCCGAGGCGGCAAATCGGGAACCGCGATCGTGCTCGGCAAGCCGGATGAAAGTCTCCTCATCAAAAAGCTCCAGGCGGGCACGATGCCGCCGCGAAATCGACTGGTCGAAGCGAGCGTGAAGCCAATCGAGGCCACCGAGATCGATGTGCTCGCCAAGTGGATCGCGGCCGGCGCTCCGGAACTCGACATTCAGCCGGACGTCGCAACCACAACGCTCGATACGTTGGTCACCGACAAGGACCGCGATTTCTGGTCATTCCGTCCCGCGAAGACCGTGCAAATTCCGATTGTTCGCACCAAGGAACGGGTACGAAATCCCATTGACGCGTTCATTCTGGAAAAGCTCGAAGCGAAAGGGCAGGCCCTTTCGCTGGAGGCCGATCGACAGACATTGCTGCGGCGGGCCTCGTTCGACCTGACCGGCCTGCCGCCTGATCCGGCCGAGTACGTCGCATTCTTGGCGGACACTTCTCCGGAAGCTTACGAGCGGATGATCGATCGCTTGTTGGCTTCGCCGCGTTATGGCGAACGCTGGGGTCGCAAGTGGCTCGATCTCGCGGGCTATGCGGATTCCGAAGGCAAACGCGAGCAGGACCTGCCGCGACCACATGCCTGGCGTTATCGCGATTACGTCATTCGGGCGATGAACGAGGACAAACCATACAGCCGCTTCCTGCTCGAGCAAATCGCCGGCGACGAACTCGCCGATTACGAGAAGGGTGAAATAACTCCGGAGATTTACGACAACCTGGTGGCCACGGGCTTCCTGCGCATGGTGCCCGATGCAAGCTGGGCCAACATCACCGGCTATCTGCCGGATCGACTGGAAGTGATTGCTGACGAAATTGATGTCCTCGGCTCAACCGTAATGGGCCTGACTTTGAAATGTGCTCGCTGCCACACGCACAAGTTCGATCCGATTCCGCATCGCGATTATTATCGCCTGGCCGCGATTCTCAAGGGGGCACTCGACGAACACGATTGGCTCCGGCCCGATATTCGGCCCGGTATCGGCCCGGTGAGTCAAGATGTCGTGGCGGGCCGATTGTTGCCGCACGTTCCGCCGAGCGAACGCAAAGCCTGGCAAGCGAGCAAGAAGGGAGAGGAGCCAAAAATTCAGGCCTTGTGGGATCGTGGCGAACCGACGCCGACGTATATCTATCGTCGTGGCGACCCGCTGAGCCCAGGCCGGCTCGTCGGTCCGGGCGTACCTTCGATGCTCACGGATGGCAAAACTCCGTTCGAGGTGAAGCCACCCTGGCCCGGTGCGAAACAAACGGGCCGGCGCCTGGCATTCGCTCGTTGGTTGATTCAAACCGATCATCCCCTCACCTGGCGAGTCGAAGTCAATCGCATCTGGAAGCATCATTTCGGACGCGGCATCGTTTCAACGCTCGACAATTTCGGCAAAGCGGGCTCGCTGCCATCGCATCCGGAACTGCTCGATTGGCTAGCGCATGAGTTTGTCGCGTCGGGTTCAAGCCGCAAGGCCATGCATCGGCTGATGATGACCAGTTCGGTCTATCGCCAGCGTTCCGAGGCATCGGCTACCAGCGATGTGCTGTTCGCACGAATGCCCTTCACGCGTCTGGATGCCGAGGCCCTCTACGACACGCTCGTCTGGGTTGCCGGACGAAATGACGAAGTTCGCTATGGACCTGCGGACTCGGTAATCGTTCGTAAGGATGGGCTGATCACACCAACCATGGCCGAACGCGGCTGGCGTCGGCTGATCTATGTCAAGCAGGCTCGACGACAGCTTCCCACGCACCTGGAGAATTTTGATTTCGCGCAGATGAATCCCAATTGTGTGGAACGCCGCGATTCGACCGTCGCCACGCAGGCCCTTTACCTCTTGAACAACGACATGGTCGAACTCGTCGCGGATTTTTTCGCCAGGCGAGTTGAACGCGAAGTCGGCAACGACCCGGCCACGCAAGTTGAACGAGTCTACCTGCTCGCTCTCAGCCGACTGCCGAGCCAAGCCGAAAAAGATGTCGGCGTGGAAGCCCTGCGAAAGCTAAAGAACGAATGGGCCAAGACCCATCTGCGCACGGCAAGCACGAAAGCGCTGGCCACCTATTGCCACGCGATCGTCAACTCGGCCGCGTTTGTGTATGTGGACTGAGAGTCACCCATGTCCATCGCCGACGAATTGCGCAGGCTTCAAGAACTGCACGAGCAGGGCGGTCTCACCGACGAGGAGTTCGCGAAGGCCAAGGTACTCGCAGGTATGCAAGAACATCTCGAAGAGATCAAGGAGCAGCACGACGTGGCCACTCTCGATCGCGAATGGGCGGCTGAACGTGAAGGCTACATGGTCACGGGCAAATACGGCAACCGATACATCCCCAACAAAGGTGCGAGCCTGATAACTGGGTTCATCGTAACCATCGGCGGCATGATGTGGACCATTTTGGCCGCGAACATGGGTGCGCCAGTGTTCTTCCCCATTTTCGGTCTGTTGTGTGTGCTACTCGGACTCGGCATCAGCATCTATTCGTTCCTGAAGGCCGACGAGTACGAAAAGGCTTATGCTCGGTATCAGCGGCGTCGGATGGAATTGGATCGGCGGCACGGCGATTCCTGATGCGTGCCCCGGGGTAGTCCCTCGAACTCAGGACCGTCGAACGCGTCTCATCCAATAGCTCGGCCGACGACGCTTATGGGCGACAGAATAGACCATCTCGACGCCTGGACTCAGAATTCGATCGTCGAGGACGTATGGGAAACGACGTGTTCGCACCCATCGATACGAGCCTCTGATCGAACTACCTAAATGCGGTGCGGTCTCGATTCGGATGACTGCGGCACGCAGCGCATCTACAAATCGTGTCTCCAAGTCATCGGAAAGGCTTAAAGCTTCTGCCAACAGGGTCGCGGCTCGTTCGCTCATCATGTTCCTCCTTCGCAAATATTAGCACAACCAAGAACAAGCAATAACGACGCTCGTCCGGAAACCTCCCCCTCCCTCGCCTCGTCGCGTATGATACGCAGAGACGATTTGCTTCCCGCCTTGTCCCACTTTCCCTCGACTCCCGCGAGGCTCGCTGATGCGACGCTTGCTTCTTCTCTCCGCGACCTTCCTTGTTTCCCCGCTGTTCGCGCAGACGGTCGACTTCAACCGCGACGTGCGGCCGATCTTGTCGAACAAATGCTTCATGTGCCACGGGCCAGACGATAAGGAACGCAAGGCCGATCTGCGCCTTGATACGCGTGAGGGTGCCCTGGCCAAGCTCGACGATCATTTTGCCATCGTGCCGGGCAAACCCGAGACGAGCGAGTTGGTCCAGCGCATCACTTCGGACAAGTCGGCCAAGATCATGCCGCCAGTGAAGAGCGGCAAGAAACTCTCAAAGGCCGAGACCGACATACTTACGCGCTGGGTGAAAGAAGGGGCGGTCTACGCCAAGCACTGGGCCTACGTTCCGCCGGTTCGAGCGGAGTTACCGAGCGTAAAGAACGGGGTCTGGGCCATGAACACCATCGACCGTTTCATCCTCGCCCGGCTTGAAAAGGAAGGCCGGACGCCGATGCCGGAGGCGGATCGTTATGCGCTCGCCCGGCGACTGGCTCTCGACCTCACCGGCTTGCCGCCGACAGTCGCGGAAGCGGAAACCTTCGCGAAGGACCCAGCCGCTGATGCGTATGAGAAATATGTCGATGTGTTGATGCGAAAGGACACCTACGGCGAGCATTGGGCGCGCATCTGGCTCGACCTGGCTCGCTATGCCGACTCGGCGGGATATGCGGACGACCCGCGTCGAACGATCTGGGCCTTCCGCGATTACGTCATCAAGAGCTTCAACGCCAACAAGCCGTTCGATCAATTCACGATCGAGCAACTGGCAGGCGACCTGTTGCCGAAGCCGACGGAAGAGCAACTCATTGCGACGGCCTTCCACCGCAACACCATGACCAACAGCGAGGGAGGCACCAACGACGAGGAGTTTCGCAGCGTCGCGATTGTCGATCGCGTGAACACCACGCTGACGACCTGGATGGGCGTGAGCATTGCCTGTGCCCAGTGCCATAGCCACAAGTACGATCCGATCACGCAGAAGGAATTTTTCGGCCTGTACGCGATTCTGAACAACACGGCCGACGCAGATCGAAACGACGAAACACCCCTGCACAGCTTCTTCAGCGAGTCGCAGAAAAAGGATCGAGCGGCGTGGCAAGAAGAGATTGCCGGCATCGAGAAGAAGTTCAAGGAAGCGGGGCCAAGGTTGTTGGCCGTTCAGCAACAATGGGAAAAGACGCTCGCGCTGAATCCGAAGTGGGCCAGTCCGAAACCAACGTCCGCGATGTCGAAAGCAGGCCTGGCACTGGGAGTGCGCGAGAATTCCCTGTTCGTCGAGAAACCGGCCGCGAAGGACACGTTCACCGTGGAATTGCCTCTCTCAAGCAAACGGTTCACGGGTCTGCGGTTGGATGCGCTCACGGATCCCAAGCTGCCCGGAATGGGCCCAGGTCATGGCGGCGGGAACTTTGTGATCTCACGAATGTCGGCTCAGTTGGTGCCGCCAACCTCGGCACGTCCGTCGGGCAGGTTCGTTCGCATCACGTTACCTGGTATGGGAAAAACTCTGTCGCTTGCTGAAGTGCAAGTCTTCAGCGGTATGGAGAACGTTGCCCTCAAGGGCGAAGCAAAACAGATCAGCACCGACTACGACGGGCCAGCCAAGTTCGCAATCGATGGCAACACCAGCGGCAAGCACGCCGACAAAACCGTGTCCCACACGGCAATTGAAAAAGACCCGTGGTGGGAAGTCGATCTGAAAAGTGCAAAAGACATCGACCGCGTGGTCATCTGGAATCGTGGCGACGCTGTCGAAGCACGATTGGCCGGTTATCGCGTTGATGTGTTGAACGAGAAACGCGAAATCGTCTGGACCGTCACCAACAAGGATTTTCCGAAGCCTTCGACGACTCACGAGACCAGTGGGGCACGAGCGATCGCCTTCACGGCCGCGTTCGCGGATTACGAACAGGCGGGCTTCCCTGCGTCGGCCGTCCTCGATGAGAAGCCGACCAAACCAAACGGTTGGAGCATCGGCGGGGCCTTGGGCCAGCCGCATTCGCTGACATTGCTGCCGGCCTCTGGCATCGACATTCCCGAAGGCTCCAGGCTCATCGTGACCATCGAACAAAATTCGGCACAGCCGAATCATGTGCTCGGGCATTTCCGGCTTTCCGTGACGGACGAGCCTGGCGTGGCCGATTCGGCGAAGCTTCCGCCTGCCGTTCTCGCGGCACTCGGCACGCCGGCCGAGAAGCGAACCGGCGCACAGAAGACCGCGATTAGCGAGCATTTTGTTCGTGTGGTGGCGCTGGAGATGAAAGCGGATCGCGATCGAATCGCGGCACTCAACAAGATGCTGGCGGACAGCAAGGCGACCACTGTTCCGATTCTGCAAGAGTTGGCCGGTGCCGCCCGTCGCAAGACCCGGCTGCAACATCGTGGCAACTTTCTGGACCTGGGCGACGAAATGAAAGAGGGCATCCCGGCCGTGTTTCAAAGCGGCAGCGTGCCGACCAATCGGCTCGAATTGGCGAAATGGATCGTGGCCCCGGAGAACCCGCTGACCGCACGTGTGACTGTCAACCGATTTTGGGAACAACTGTTCGGCACGGGCCTCGTTCGCACCAGCGAAGAGTTCGGCATCCAGGGCGAACTTCCTTCGCACCCGGAACTGCTCGATTGGCTCGCGACCGAGATTGTGCGGCTGAAATGGGACACGAAGGCGTTCATCAAGCTGCTCGTGACCTCGGCCGCCTACCGGCAATCCACGAAAGTGTCGAAGGAGTTGGTTGAAAGCGATCCGGAAAATCGCCTGCTTGCACGTGGTCCACGCCTGCGGCTGACGGCCGAGATGGTTCGCGATCAGGCCCTGGCTTCTAGTGGCCTGCTTTCCGCGAAGATGTACGGGCCTTCCGTGAAACCACCGCAGCCGACGCTCGGCATCAGTGCGGCATTCGGAGGCTCGATCGACTGGCAGACCAGCACCGGCGAAGACAAGTATCGACGTGGCCTCTACACGGAATGGCGAAGATCGAATCCGTACCCCGCGATGAGCACCTTCGACGCCCCGAACCGCGATATTTGCGTCGTTCGCCGAAACAAATCGAACACGCCGTTGCAGGCACTGGTCACGCTGAACGACATCGTTTACATCGAAGCCGCCCAGGCGCTGGCTAGAAAAGCCGTGAAAGATGGTGGAACAACCACGATCGAACGAGCCACGTTCGCGTTCCGCCAATGTCTAACGCGGCCCCCTCAGCCGGAAGAAGTAGCAAGGATCGTGAAGCTCTTCGATGAAGTGAAAGCGAGTTACGCGAAGGATGCACCAAAGGCGATGCAAATGGCCACGAACCCGATTGGGCCAGTACCGGCTGGGATGGACGTGAATGATTTGGCCGCGTGGACGGTGGTGGCGAATGTGATTTTGAATTTGGATGAAGCGTTGATGAAGCGGTGAACGTGGCGTCGAGCCCACAACGAACAGGGAGATTCTCATGCACTCCAAGCTAGAACACACCACCCGTCGCACCTTCCTGCGCGATTCGTCCGTGGGCCTCGGCTCGCTGGCGTTGGCGTCGATGTTGCACGCCGAATCTCCGGTCGCTAACGCTCCCGGCTCGCCTTTGTCGCCACGGAAGCCTCACTTCGAGGGCAAGGCCAAGCGAGTGATCTATCTGCACCTGTCCGGCGCTCCGCCGCATTTGGACTTGTGGGATCACAAACCTGAACTCGTGAAGCGCACGGGGCAGGCTTGTCCCGATGAGTACTTGAAAGGCAAGCGTTTTGCCTTCACGTCCGGCGTGCCGAAATTGCTGGGCACGCCGCGAACGTTTAAGAAGCACGGCAAAAGCGGCGTGGAAATGTCCGATGCCGTGCCGCACTTGCACGAAGTGGCCGACGATCTGTGCATCATCCGTTCGATGAACACGGACCAGTTCAACCACGCACCGGCCGAGTTGCTGCTCTATACCGGTTCGCCCCGCCAGGGTCGGCCGTCGATGGGCACCTGGGTCACGTATGGTCTCGGTTCGGAGAACGAAAACTTGCCCGGCTTCGTGGTGATGATCTCGAGTGGCGTACAGCCCTCCGGCGGCCAGGGATGTTGGGGCAGCGGCTTCTTGCCGAGCGTCTTCCAGGGCGTGCAGTGCCGTTCGAAGGGAGACCCGGTTCTATACGTGTCCGATCCGGCCGGCATGGATCGCGACCTTCGCCGTAAGGGGCTCGATGCCCTCAAGGATCTGAATGAAATTCAGGCGAAGGAACTCGGCCATCCGGAAACGCTCACGCGGATTCAGCAATACGAACTCGCATTCCGCATGCAGACGAGCGTTCCCGAAGTGATGGACATTTCCAAGGAAGACAAGAAGACCGTCGAGATGTACGGTGCGACGCCCGGTGGAGCGTCGTTCGCGAACAACTGCCTGCTCGCTCGCCGCCTGGTTGAGCAAGGCGTTCGTTACGTGCAACTCTTCGACTGGGGCTGGGATTTCCACGGCACCGGTCCCGGCGAGGACATTCGCGATGGCCTGACCAACAAGGCAAAAACGATGAGCCAGCCGGTGGCCGCCCTCATCAAGGATCTGAAGCGCAAGGGGCTATTCGATTCGACGCTGATCATCCTCGGCGGCGAGTTTGGCCGCACGCCGTTCCGTGAAGGCCGCACGGCCGGCGGCAGCGTGCTGGGCCGCGATCACTACCCGGACTGCTATTCCCTCGTGATGGCAGGCGGCGGCGTGAAGGGGGGCATCATGCACGGCGAATCGGACGATCTGGGCTTCTCCGTCGCGAAGGACAAGGTTCACGTACACGATTTGCAGGCCACGATCATGCACCTGCTCGGCTTCGATCACACGAAACTGACGACCCGATTCCAGGGCCGCGATTATCGCTTAACGGACGTGCATGGGAATGTGGTGAGGAAGGTGCTGGCATAAGTTGAGGGAACACGGAGCACTTGCTCAGATGGCCGGCCGGACTCGAATGCGTCCAGGCCCAACGATCGCGAGGCGACCGGCAGGGCAGCCATCACATCCGGCGAGTTCAGCAAGTGTTCGACCAGCTTCAGGACGATGATCCTTGTGGACTTGCGTGGTGGTTGCACGACGACAAGACCCATTTAGTCGGCTGGAGGATAGCGGTCCAGATCGCCGAAATCGAAATCACGCACAAGGCGTTGGCCCGAGTGTGAGCGGCAATTTCGGCATCGCTCGAAGTTCCCAGGCCAATGTCGCGCACGTCGGTCGCAACGTGGCCGCTATTCCGAATTACATCTGCGGTTGCTCCAGGCAGACTGGCATCGACAAGAAAGTGATGCACGGCTCAACTCGGAAGCAAATGGAAGCTCTGTTGGCTGAGTTCACTGCTGGCAAAGGCGATGCAGGCGTGAATATCCTCGATAGAGATTCGGTAATCGTCCATGATCGTTTCACATGTGTCGCCGCCCGAAAGTGCGTCAAGGATAACGATCACAGGCGTCCGCGTACCGCGAACAACCGGCTTTCCATGGCAAATCCTGTTGTCTACCGCGATGGACTCGTTCATCGCGAACGCTCTCCCAAAGCACTTGAACCTGGGGCCCACTCCATACAAGAGCTATTTTATCACCTGATTGCCCTTCCCAGTAACCGCGAATCGCTCCAGAAGCAATCAATGGGGTCCCCGAAGAATTCTCCCCAGAATCTCCAAAATCGAGTTCACAAATGAGGTGATTGCGATTATCTCTTTGGTATGGGGTGTGTTCCGGTCGTTCAGGCGCACGAGTGGAACATGATAAACCACTTTGGAACACATAAAAAAGATTCTTAGCCCTGCCGCCTGCTTGCCCGCCCGGACTTACTCCCAAGAGAAGCCAATTATGCTCTTCCTCAAACGCTGTTTCCTGATTCTCGCCGCTGCATGTTCGATCCCCGCGTTTGCGGCCGACGACACGCAGAAGCCGGCGATTCAGCCCGCCAATGTGCGTGGCGAGACCAAAGAACCAAAGTCGGACTTGTTCAACGTCCTGCCGGGGTTCCAGGTCGAGAAGCTTTTCGCTGTGCCGAAAGAGAAGTACGGCTCGTGGGTTGCCATCACGACTGATCCGAAAGGCCGGCTCATCGTCAGCGATCAGGGCGATAAAGGACTGTACCGCATTACGCCCCCCACGCTCGGCAGCACGGAGGAGACCAAGGTCGAACGATTGGCCATCCCCATGACAGCCGCTCATAGTTTGCTCTTTGCGTTCGGCAACCTGTACATCTCGGCGAACGGCGGACCGGGCAGCGGTCTCTATAAATGTTCCTACGATTCGAGCACCGACACCTTCGGCAAAGTCGTGAAGCTCAAGTCGATTCGTGGCGGCGGCGAGCATGGCCCGCACGGAATTCGCCTCTCGCCTGATGGCAAATCGATTTACTGGATGTGCGGCAACCACACGCTGCCCCCGGAAGATTTCGCACACAGCAGCGTGCCGAAGAACTGGCAGGAAGATTTGTTGCTGCCTCGTCAATGGGACGCCAATGGCCACGCCCGCGGCATCCTGGCTCCCGGCGGTTTCGTCTGCAAGTCCGATCCGGAAGGGAAGACCTGGGAGGTCACGAGCATCGGCTATCGCAATGCCTACGACATGGCCTTCAACGCCGATGGCGAGTTGTTCGGCTACGACTCCGACATGGAATGGGACATGGGCGCTCCGTGGTATCGGCCAACGCGAGTGAACCATGCCGTCAGTGGCAGTGAGTTCGGCTGGCGTTCGGGAACCGGCGTGTGGCCGAACCACCACGTCGATAGTTTGCCGCAGGTGCTCGACATCGGGCCGGGTTCGCCGGTTGGTGTGGAGTTCGGTTACGGCACCAAGTTCCCCGCCAAATATCAGAAGGCACTGTACCTGCTCGACTGGACCTTTGGAACAATCTATGCCGTGCATCTGGAGCCGAGCGGGGCCAGCTACAAGGCCGTTAAAGAAGAGTTCGTTTCGCGCACGCCATTGCCTTTGACCGATGCGACCGTCGGTCTCGACGGCTCCTTTTACTTTCTCACGGGTGGCCGCAATGCCCAGTCGGACGTTTGGCGAGTCACGTACGCCGGCAAGGAATCGACGAAACTGGTCGATGGCAAGGACACGGCCGGCGCCGATCTGCGGGCCCTGCGAATGAAGATCGAACAGTATCACTCGCCTGCATCGGACGGCGCCAAGGCAGTTGAATTTGTCTACCCGTACTTGAACCATGAGGATCGCTTTATTCGCTATGCAGCCCGCGTTGCACTCGAGCATCAACCGGCGAAGCTCTGGCAGGACAAGGTTCTCGCGGAAGCCGAACCGGATCGGCTAATCGGTGGGGCGGTGGCACTCGCCCGTCAAGGTGATAAGTCGCTCGAAGCGAAACTGCTCGCGGCCCTCGGCAACTTGGATTTCGCCAAGCTGAACGAACGGCAGAAGCTCGATTCGATTCGTGCCTATTCGCTCGTGTTCATCCGCATGGGCGAGCCGGACAAGGCAACGCTGGCAACCGTCGCCAAGAAGTTTGACCCGTTCTTCCCATCGACCTCCGATGTGCTCAATCGCGAATTGATCCAGCTTCTGGTGTACAGCCAATCGCCCACGGTGTTGGCGAAAGCCACGGTGCGGCTCAAGGCTCCCTCGGTGAATATCCCCGACCCGGGCCTGAAAGAACTGCTCGCTCGCAACAAGGGCTACGGAGGGTCAATCGAAAAAATGCTCGCCAACAGTGCGGACCAGGAGAAGATCGCCTATGCCTTCGCCCTCCGCAATGTGAAGGAAGGCTGGACAATGGACCAGCGTAAGGCCTACTTCGCGGTCATCAACGAAGGACGCACGAAGATCGGTGGCAATAGCTTCCAGGGCTTCTTGAATAACATCGAACGCGAAGCCTTCGACAACGCGACTGATGCCGATCGCCTGGCCATCGAAGCAGGCGGACTACGCAAGCCGTTCAAGCCGAAAGCATTGCCCACGGCGGCCGGACCTGGCAAAGATTGGAAGATGGAAGATGTGTTGGCCCTGGAAAAGAAGCTGACCGGACGCAGTTTCTCGAACGGGCAGAAAATGTTCGCGGCCGCACGTTGTATCGTTTGCCACCGCTTCTACGGCGAGGGCGGAGCGACCGGCCCCGATATGACGCAGTCGGCGGGACGATTCAACTTCAAGGACATGGCCGAGTCGATTTTGGAGCCCAGCAAGGTCATCTCCGATCAGTACAAGGCATCCGTGGTCTTTACCAAGGGGGAGAAAACGTTGACGGGTAAATTGATCAGCGACACCAAGGAAGGCATTGCGATCCTGATCGACCCGGAGGATTCGACCAAACTCGTCGAGATCAAACGAGCCGACATCGACGAGGTGAAACCCTCGGCCACCTCGCTGATGCCGAAGGATTTGTTGAAGCCGCTGAACGAGGATGAAGTGGCCGACCTGATGGCGTACGTGCTCTCGCGTGGCGATCCCGGTCACCCGATGTTCAAGGCGGAACCGAAGAAGGCAGAGCCGAAGAAGAAGAATCCGAAGAAGTAATGACTGGCGAGCGGTGCTGCCGACGGAGCACCGCTCGCCAAGAGTTGGCCTTTCCTCTAGAATTCAGGTATAGCGTCATCTCCGGCGCATTCCTCGCCTCCGATGTTCATGGGCATCTCCGCCCGCTATCCTCATTACCATCCCCTAGGCTCTCAACTGGTAACGCGTCATGCGCTGGGCCAAGTCCGAATATATCCTGAAGGGCGTTTTCCTCGGGCTGCTCCTGTTCGTCTCCTTGCAGAAGGACCTCGACTGGGGCGATATTGGCCGCGTTGCGCTCTGGCTCGGCGGTGGCTTCCTTGCCGCTTTGATTGTCGCGGCCGTGCGCCAGTTTCGCGACATCAAGGGCATTGGCCGCAATCCGCTGGGCTTCTTGCTTTTCTTGCTTCTAGAAAACCCATTCTTGATCTACATAGGCATCGTGTTTGGGCTGGCCGTGGCGGCCGTCGACATGGTTCGCATCAGGCTATCGGAACTCGACCTGGACCCGGATTCCGAGAATCGGCCGCTTGAAATGTCGATTCTCGGCTACTGCGTGCTCGGCGGGGCGCTCTTCGGCTACGGACTCGGTGAGCTTCGGCAAATCGTCAAGCCACTCTATCGTCTGGGCATCACCGCACTCCTGTGCTCCGCCGTCGGCGTGGCCCTGTTCTATTTCCTCGAAGACCAAAGCTTGCTGGGCGACGACCGCCAACGCATGCTGCTCGGCATGCATTTGCTGCTCGGCATTCCGTTCTTCTACCTGCTCGTTTTTTGTGGCATGGCCGAGGAGTCCGAAGTCGAGATCGCGGCCCTGTGTGTCACTCTTGGACTGGGCATTTACTTCGTCCAGTTTCCCAAGAACCTTCCGGCTCTCGGCTTGATTTTGCCGGTGGGCATTTACTGTGTGTACACGATCCGGGTCTTGCGGCCATTGCGTGTGTTCAAGCATGCACTCCGTGGAATCGGTCACGCGGAAATCGGGCGAACCAAGGACGCCCTGGCCGCGTTCAATCGAGCATTGCAACTTGATCCAAAGCATCAACTTGCCCGTCATGGGCTCCTGAAGTTGCACCGTGGATTGAGCGTCAATCGCCTCGATGTGGATACACGCGCCTTGTTGAATCCGACCTTGGTCGTGACCGAGGCGGCGAACATGCTGCTCAGCGGTCCGCCCACAGCCAATCAACTTAAGGAAGCGAATGATTTGCTCTCGTTCGTCGAAGGGCAGTGGCCACAACTCCGGGCGAACACGGAGTATTACAAGACGGTCGCCGATACGCACGCCCGCAATCTCGATGCAGCGAGCGAACGGCTCGGTAAATTGCTTGATCCTACCGCGTGGGCTTCTGCCGATCGCTTCCGCGACGCAATTTTGTTTGACGCCTGGCAACTCGCACTTCGAACACATCCAGAATTGAAACGCCTCGTCGGCGATGCGCAACTGCCGATGCCGGGCCGACGTGTCGAGGCGTTGCGTGCTATCGAACGACAAATTCGACAAGCACCCGCCGAGACAGTTGTTCTCGAACTGCGTCAGGAACTGTTCGAAGGCCTGACTCGCGAGGACTATTCATCTGCGGCAGCCGGCGGTGCCATGAGCGATTTCCCTTACTTATTCGCAGAGGAGGCGGGCCTGCCGTTGCTGGAGAGCAAAGAGACCTGGCAGCGTGGGGCATTATTGGTGCGTATCGCGGCCCACGGGCAATCCGAACGCGGACCGAGCATCTTCCAGAAGTTGGCGGATGTGGCCGAGAAATTTGACGACAAGAGCGCAGCCCAGGGCTATCGCAAACAGGCCCGAGCGTATGGTCAGGAAGTGGGTTCAACGAATCTCCCGGCCGACCAGAAGGCCATCTACTTCGCGGTGGTGAAGAAACTTGGCGAAGAGGCGGCGGCCGCGAAGGACTGGACGGAAGCGATCTACAACTACACGCTTTACTCGCAGTCCGAAGCGAGCGGCAAGGAAACACTGCGCACGCTGGCTCAAATGTACGAGAACGATGGTCAGGTCCTGCAATCACTGCGGCTGACGGAAGACGCTCTGACCCGCGGTGCGGACAAGGACCTGAATGAACGCAAGGACCGTTACTACTACTCGGTTGAGCCGGACGTGTTGAAGGCGAAAGCCGAAGAGGTGCGTGGCCACTTCGACGTGGCCTACTGCGTGAAGAAGACCAAGGCCTTGCTCGATTCGAACAGCCCGGAACTGGACGTGCTCGACTGGGCCAGTCATCTGGCCAGGCTCGCACTCGTGCTGGAGCCGAAGAACCTGATTGCCAACGTGCAGATGGCTCGCTGTCATCTCCGGCGTGGCGAACGCGATGAAGGCGTGAGGCTTCTGGAAGACGTACGCGAGATGAAGCCCTCTGGTGCGGAAGAACGAGAAGCCCGCGAATGGACGACTCGTCAACTGGGCGTGCTCTACCTCGACGATTACAACCGCCCGGACCTGGCGGTCGAGTGCTTGAAGGAGTATCTGGATTCCGAGAAGAGCGGAGCCCGCACGCTGTACGATCTGGGCCGGGCATACGAAGCCATGGGCGATAGCACGCGGGCGATCAACTACTTCTCGCAGGCGGCCGCGTTCGAGGACAACCCGATCCGTTGGGACGCGGAAGATGCGATTCGACGCGTGCGCGACAAGGGAGCACCTTCGGGGTCGGAGACGGCGTAGACTCACGCCCTGGCCATCCACGTCTTGAAGCCGACCTGCACGAACAACACGGCCGTCGGTGGGTCGTGTTCCCAGAGGGTGCCGAATTCACTTCCGTGATTGGCCAGCCACACGACCAAGTTGCCGTGTCGGGTGCCTGTTCAATCGCGAAGACAAGCACGAGAACGCTAACAGCCGATTCGCTTCTCGAAAAGGCCAGGTAGGCCAATCCCCATAGCACGATGCAGAACATTCCGAACCGGCGCAAGATATTCGGTGAGAGCGAAGTCCTGTACTCGTTGGTGAGCCTTCGTCACAAGTGCATTCGCGGTATGATAAGAAGTCGAGACGCAGGCCCAGTCTCCAATAATTCGCACGAGTTTCGTACGAGGTGATTATTCAAACGCCCTCCCCGACTCTTCGTACCACTCGCGGCCGCCCCTTGCCGCTTGGCATTTCCATCGCTCACGATGGGCTGAACTTCTCGCTGTTGTGCAGGCATGGCACGGCCGTCACACTCGTCATCCAACCGATGGACGGCGACGACCAGCCGATTGCCGAGATCGCTCTCGACAGCAAGCTCAACCGCACCGGCGATCACTGGCACATCCAGGTCATGGGACTGCCTGCGAATGGCTTCCGCTATGGCTGGCGAGTGGACGGGCCAACTGGCGTTGGCCATCGCTACGATCGCACGCAGGTTCTGCTCGACCCGGCCGCGCCGTTGATGTCGGACGGAGCAGTCTGGGGAGCGGCCTGTGAACTCGACCGACACCGCACATCGCGACGAAGCGTCTATTTTCGTGGCCCACGTTACGACTGGGAGGACGATTCGCCGCCGCTGATTCCGCTTGAGGAAAGTCTCGTCTACGAACTGCACGTCCGTGGGTTCACCTGTCATCCCTCCTCGGCCGTCTCGAAACCTGGCACGTTTGCCGGGCTTGTCGAGAAGATTCCGTACTTGAAGGAGCTAGGTGTAACGGCCGTCGAATTGTTGCCGATCCACGAGTTCGACGAGTGCGATTGCCCTTTCGTCAACCCGAAGACCGGCGAGCGAAACCGAAACTTCTGGGGCTACAACACCGTTTCCTTCGCGGCCGTGAAGGCGGCATTCGCGTCCTCGGCCCAGGAACATGGGCAGATGCGCGAGTTTCGCGAGATGGTGAAGGCATTCCATCGGGCCGGGATCGAAGTTTGGCTCGACGTCGTCTTCAACCACACCGGCGAAGGGGACGACCGTGGCCGCACGTTTTCCTTCCGCGGACTCGACAACACCATTTACTATTTGCTCACGCAAGATGGCCGCTATCAGAACTTTACGGGTTGCGGCAACACGATGAACTGCAATCATCCGCTCGTGCGCGATTTGATGATGCAGTGCCTACGCTTCTGGGTTGGCGACATGCACGTCGATGGCCTGCGCTTCGACCTCGCCAGCATTTTTGGCCGCAACCAGAAAGGTGAGGTCGTCCACGAACCGCCCGTGATCGAGGCAATCTCGGAAGACGGCGTTCTGCGTGGCACCAAGCTCATCGCGGAACCGTGGGACGCCGTGGGCTTGAACCATCTCGGCGGGTTTCCCTTCGGCGACCGCTGGAGCGAGTGGAATGGCCGCTATCGCGACGATGTGCGCCGCTTCTGGCGTGGCGATCCCAAGACCATCAGCGGATTGTGTACACGACTGACCGGCTCGTCCGATCTGTATCAGTGGAACCAGCGTTTGCCCCGACATTCCGTGAACTACGTGACCTGTCACGATGGCTTCACCTTGTGGGACCTCGTGAGTTACAACACGAAGCACAACGAAGCCAATGGCGAGAGCAACCGCGATGGCTGGGACGATAACCTCTCCTGGAACTGCGGCATCGAGGGGGAAACCAACGACCCGCAAGTGGTCGCACTGCGGACCCGGCAAGCGAAGAATTTCTTTGTCACGCTGTTGCTCTCGCAAGGCGTGCCCATGATCACGGCCGGCGACGAATTCTTGCGTACTCAACAGGGCAACAACAACGCCTGGTGCCAGGACAACGAGGTGAGTTGGGTCGACTGGTCGCTGGCCGAGAAAAACAAAGACTTCCTGCGCTTCGTCCGCGAGATGATTCAGTTCCGCAAGCGCCACCCGGCCCTGCGTCGCAACACGTTCTTCAGGGGAGAGTTTGCACGGCAGGCCCCAACCAAGGCTCTCGGCAGCGGAGACAGTGGCCCTCTCAAACGCCTGCCGACGAAAACGCCGCCCGTCCCGCCGTCGCTGGTTGGCCTGGCCGATATTTATTGGCATGGCACGGAACTGGGTGCCCCGGATTTCTCGGACGAATCGCGAGAAATCGCCTACGTGATTGATGGCCGATTCACCGGCCGCGAGGACGCCGCTCCGAATGGGGACAACGATATCTACGTCGCCATCAACGCCAACGACGTGGCCACCGCGTTCATGATCCCACCCAGCCCGCAGGGTCGTCGCTGGAAGCGTGTGATCGACACGGTACTAATTTCGCCCAATGACATTGTTCCCGAGGCGAATGGCAAAGTAGTCGCCGAAGGAAGCCGATATCCCGTTGGGCCGTTCTCGGTCGTCGTGATGGTGACGGAATAACTCGCCTTCCGAGCCGCGACCGTAAGGGAGCGATGAAGGACGTTCGAGCCAACATCGCCCGCTCCCTTACGGTCGCGGCTTCGTTTTTTGCGACTTCGACAAATCTCTCGATTTCTGACGCACCCAAGGATAAGCTGCATGAAGTGTTTACTGCCCGGAGTTCGCCATGTTGGAAGTCCTCGGCCGCGATGTGCGTTTGGGCGGCGTTTCTAGGCGAAGTTTTCTTCGCATCGGCTCGCTGGGGCTGGCGGGGTTGTCCCTCCCCGAACTGCTGGCGAGCGAGTCGCGGAAGGATACGGCCATCATTCTCTTCTGGATGGCTGGTGGCCCTTCGCATATCGACACTTACGATATGAAACCGGCGGCACCGGCCGAAGTCCGTGGGCCGTTCAAGCCAATCTCCACACGACTACCCGGCTTTCAGGTTTGCGAGTTGCTACCGCGACATGCACAACTGGCGGACCGATTCTCGATCGTGCGTTCCATTCGCCACACGCTCGGCGTTCACGACGATGCTTCGCACTGGGTGCAGACCGGCTATCCGCTCTTGCAAGCCCGCGAACGGGGCCAGCAGAATCCGGCTCAGGGTGCGGCCATCTCGAAGATCCGTGGGCCGAACCAGCCGGGCCTGCCCGCCAATGTCAGCATTCCGGAGGCGTATCACTCGCGGCAGGGGTTCTATCAGTCGGCCGCATTCCTGGGTCGTGGCCACGATCCCGTGAATGCGGGGATCGACCCGAAACTCGGCAACTATCGCAAGCCGGAGTTCGCGTTGCCTGCCGATCTCAGTCTCGATCGACTCTCCGATCGCCGCGAATTGACGACGGCCTTCGACAATCTGTCGCGGCAGGCGGAACAACGCTCGCTGGACGATGCCAACGCTCGGGCTTTCGAACTCGTTGCAGGAAGCAAAGCCCGCGAGGCGTTTGAACTTGGCCGCGAGCCGGACCGTCTTCACGACCGCTATGGGCGTCACGCCTGGGGCCAAGCCGCGCTGTTGGCCCGAAGGCTCGTCGAGGCGGGGACCACGTTCGTCACCATCAACCTGTACGAAAAAGACATCGACTGGTGGGACGATCATTACACTCTCGAAAAGAACCTGCGCAAACGCTTGCCGCCGTTCGATCAATCGCTGTGTGCGTTGATCGAGGACCTCGCTCAACGCGGCATGGCCGAGCGTGTGCTGGTCGCGGCGTTCGGCGAGTTCGGTCGCGGGCCAAGAATTGACGCCAACGCCGGCCGTGGCCACTGGCCGCACGCCATGTCTGCTTTACTGTCGGGCGGAGGAATTCGTGCCGGTCAAATTGTGGGAGCTACGTCCGCTGATGGTGGTTCGGTGAGGGATCGACCACTCGGCCCAGGCGATTTGCTTTCGACGATGTACCGTGTCATGGGGATCGACTCGGCACTGATGTTGCCCGACGCTCAGAATCGCCCGGTGCGATTGGTGGATGAGGGGACGCCGATTCGGGAGTTGATTGGGTAAGTGGGCACGGACCTCTGGTCTGTGCAAAGCGAAACCCCGACAGACCAGAGGTCTGTCGCCACTAGAAATTCCTGCTGATCGCACCCCAGTTCAGGTAGATCACCAAACCGACGATGAGCAGGATGGTCCACTGGATGGCCCAGATGATGCCAGCCACACAGCCGAGCCAGCGGCCAACCCTGGTGAGACCTTCGCCGCTGCGGTCCATGCTGCCGGCGGCCATCGATTTCAGATC
>SIAJ01000161.1 GCA_009691845.1 Gemmataceae bacterium | reverse complement strand
GATCTCCGGCTTCTGCGTGAAGAACTTTCCGTCGGCGGATTCCTGAGCAAACACCGAGGCAGGCAGAATCAGAACGGCCGTCAATAACGACCACACTTTCCGGGCGGCAAATCGAGTGGACATGTCAGAGCGATCCTTTCGGCGGCGAGTCTCGAGAAGCGGGATTGAAAACTCCACCCCGCTTGTCGAAGTGGCTCGCTGGCTTCTGCACCACTCGATCTCCACGAAAATCGGAGTCGTGCAAAAGCCGGCGAGCGACTGGGACAAGCCCAGTGGAGTGATTTTCAACGGGCAGATAGGCCAGTCAGGATGATGACCCGACCGCGGTTCGTCGAGCGAACGGGCTTGCGGAATTACGGCTGGCAAGTTCTTCCATCGGCGATGTTGCCGCTGAACCAACTGATGCCACCCCTGCGGGGCGGGTGAAGACCGGCCAAGACGGCCGGGTCTGCCTGGCCTCGGTGTGACAACAACTGGTCCCGACGTTTCAATCGGGAGACCGATACCGACGAGGACCGATAGTGGATACAATTACCACGGTCTATCCGGTTCGCTTAGACCGAGGCGAGTAGTTTGCGAAGGGATGTCGCGCGGCCAAGAGGATCGCTATGCAGCCGCAACACGTGTCTCGAAGCGTTTCGCGCCGGCGATTTCTGTCAGCCAGCCTGTGTGCCGGCGGGGCCGGACTCGCGCTGGGTGATCTTCTGCGTCTGCGATCTCTCGCGGCGGAACAAGGTCAGGTCGCACCCGAGACTTCGGTGATTCAAATCTGGCTAGGGGGCGGGCCCAGTCAATTCGAGACGTTTGACCCCAAGCCGCTCGCGCCTGTTGAGATTCGCGGTCCCTATCGAGCCATCCCCTCGAAACTTCCCGGCGCGCTGATGTGTGAGATGCTGCCGCTGACTGCGGGCGTGCTCGACAAAACGGCCATCATCCGCAGCTTCACGCATCCGTATGACGATCACTTCGGCGTCACGCGCTGGTGCCTGGAAGGTCGCAAGGAACCGGATAAGAGCAACGCCTATCCATCGGTCGGCTCGGTGGTGTCACGGTTTCGAGGGCCGCGGCAACCCGGCATGCCTTCGTATGTCATGCTCTCGGAAGAACCGGTGATGCACCATCATCTCTTCGATGCGATGGGGCCGGGGTATCTTGGGGTGACGCATTCTCCCTTCGCGGTCTTGCAGGATCCTTATCCGGCCGAGTTCCAGTTCGACCGCCTGCGGAGTGCCACCAGCAGCCTTGAACTGGCCAACGACGCGACGCTGGATCGGATCAATGATCGCAAGTCGCTGCTGTCGGAGTTGGACCGCCTGCCGCGCCGACTCAATTCGAATCAGGCGCAGGAGGGATTAGATCCCTTCGCCAAGCTCGCGCTGGAATTGATCACCAGCGCGAAGGCCCGACGCGCGTTTGATCTCAACGAAGAATCGGCCGCCACGCGCCAGCGGTATGGGACTCATCGCTGGGGACAGATGGCGCTGCTGGCCCGCCGACTGGTGGAATCCGGAGTCACCTTCGTGACGCTCAACACAGCTCCCGACTGTCTGCGTTGGGACTGGCACGTCAGCATCACGCGGGAGAATCGCGAGCAGCCCAGTCCCGGCGGACCGAATGTTGGCATGGAATGGAGCGGTCCGCCACTCGACCGAGCGCTCTCCGCGCTGATCACCGATCTCAGCGAGCGAGATCCTTGCCGCAACGTCCTGCTGGTCGTGTGGGGCGAGTTTGGCCGCTCGCCCAAAATCAATCCGACCGGAGGCCGCGATCACTGGCCGCGACTGGGCAGCGTGCTGCTCGCAGGCGGAGGATTGAAGATGGGTCAGATCATCGGCGCGTCGAGTGCCGACGGCGGCCTGCCCACCGATCAGCCGATCGGTCCCAGCGACGTACTGGCGACTCTCTACAAACACCTCGGCATCGACCCCAACCAAAATGCCGTCAATCTCCAGGGACGCCCGATTCCATTGTTACCGGACGGCAAAGTGATCGACGAATTGTTCTGACGCGATTCGGAGTGTCCTTGCCTTCATTCGTGTGATGCACCCTGGCCCGCGCTCCCACCAAGTGACCCGCTTGGACAACGCCCATGACCCATCCACTGACACGCCGCCGTTTCCTGCATGCGTCGCTGGGTTCGGCCAGTCTCACGCTCTGCGGCGCGCATCTCGCCCCCGGATTGTTTGCCGACGAGGAGCCGCGAGCAAAGCTGCCCATCGCCGGCGTGGTCACGGTCTATCATCGGAATTCACACGCCGACGTCATCGTGGGCAAGGTGCTCGAAGGTTGGGCGCAGGACGGCGGACTCGGTCCGGACCTGAAGCTGGTGTCGATGTACGTTGATCAAGTGGGCGACAACGATCTCAGCGTGCCACTCGCCAAAAAGCATGGATTTCTGACGGCGAAGACGATCCACGAAGCGCTCACGCTAGGCACCGACTCGCTGGCCGTCGCCGGAGTGCTGGCCATTGGCGAGCACGGCAATTATCCGAGCGTTCCGGAAACTCAGCAGGTTCTGTATCCCCGGCGGCGATTCTTCGACGAGATCGTGGCGACGTTTAAGAAGTGTAAGAAAGTCGTCCCCGTTTTCAGCGACAAACATCTGTCGTGCGCCTGGAGCGACGCGAAGCACATGTTCGACACGGCTCGCGAATTGCGCATCCCGTTCATGGCCGGTTCGTCGGTGCCGATGATGTGGCGCAATCCGTCCACGACAATCCCCATCGGTTCTGAAGTGACTGAAGCGATCGCATTGGGTTACGGCGGGTTGGAGCACTACGGGTTTCATTCTCTGGAAGGCATGCAATGCCTGATAGAGCGCCGCAAAGGAGGCGAAACCGGCGTCAAGTCTGTGCAGTCGGTCACGGGAGATGGGATCTGGCAATCCGAAAAAGACGGTCGCTGGTCCAAGGCTTTGTTCGACGCCCTCGTCGAGGCTTCGCCGACACCGTACTCCGGCAAGCAACCACGGTCCAAAGAGATGGCCAAGGATGCTGTCTTCTATCTCATCGAATACCGCGACGGCATGAGGGCCACAATCGCGATGGGCACCGGCTTCTCACATGAGTTCGCCTGCGCGGTCTCGATCCGAGGAAAAGAAAAACCGTTCGCCGTCACGTTTCTCGCCGAAGAGAACCCGCCGTTTCGACACTTCGAGCATCTCTTGCGCGCCGTCGAGCACATGTTCCACACGGGCAAGCCCGCGTACCCTGTGGAACGAACGCTGCTGACAACGGGCATTCTCGATGCTGCCTTGCACAGCCTCGCCGACAAGAATCGCCGGCTGGAAACTCCGCAACTGGCAGTGGCTTACGAACCGGTGGACTGGCCCTTTGCCAAGGGAACCCCGTTTCCCCCGCGCGCTGCGCCCTGACCGTGATCGACAGACGCGAAAGCGTCGGGTTCAAGTCGCCGTGAAGCATCGCCGAGTTGGCAAGCTCGCTGGCCACTCCCGACCTCCAAGAAGCCGCCACGCAGACGGTGTTGGAACAGGCTGGAGTGCTGTGCGCCGAATGGACGCGATCGCCGAAGCTCGCAGATGTGACAAGTTGATTGAACCCCTGACGACGGCTGCGAATTCGTCTGATGCGAACTGTGCCGTAGAATACTCTTCGCCAGAAACGCGAAAACCCCGGAGAAACCGGGGTTCTGAGCACAATTGCGAACGGGTGACAACGCCTGCGAAGAGTGCCGAAGGTGGGAGTCGAACCCACACACCCAGTAAAGGATACGGGATTTTGAATCCCGCGCGTCTGCCATTCCGCCACTTCGGCTCGGTGAAGGCGCGACATCTTAGGGATGAGCAACTCCGATGCAAGCAAGCCGCGCGGGCGTGCCGTGGCAACCGTCGTCGTGAGTTCGTTGCCTGGTGCTTCACGCCAATCCGGCCAACCGTAACGCTGCTTCGTAGTCTTCCGGTCGATTCAAATTGCGGAGCGATTGGAGCTGTGGGTCGACGCGTTTCAGGTCGTCCAATGCAACCTCGACCGAGTCCGATTCTTCGATCAGAAACAACGGCCGCAGCCTTTGTCGTGCCATCAGCTGGCGAACTCGCGCGGCTAACGAAGTCCGATAGACGCCCGCCAAAGGGTGATAGAAGTCGCCCTCGAGCGGTACGGCTAATTCATGCGGGCCAAGGTGCCGAATCATTTCGCGAACGAACTCCGGCTGCAGCAGCGGAGCATCACACGACGAGACGTAAGCTACCTCAACTTCTCCCTCCAGCTCTCGCAAGCCGACTTCCATACCAGCCAAGGGGCCGAGATGCTCCTGTTCGTCGCGTAACACTCGTACATCGTTCGGAAGCGGCGGTACCGCTTGGTGTGGTCCAGCGACAACCACGATTGGCTGGACGACCGCGCGAAGTATCCGCACGACGCGCGGCAGCATCAGTTCATCACCGAACGGAAGCGACAGTTTCGGCCGGCCCATCCGAGAACTCTGGCCGCCGCAGAGCACAATTCCTCCCACTGTTTGAGTCATCGCTGGCGGTTCCATAAACTCCCACGCATGGCCGAAGAACCTTGGTACAAAGACGGACTCCAGTTTAGCTGTACGGGCTGCGGAAACTGCTGCACAGGCCCCGCTGGATATGTTTGGATATCTGAAGAGGAGATTTCCCAGATCGCGGAGTTTCAGAACCAGTCGGTCGGAGAGATCCGCATCTTCCACACGCGGTTGGTCGGCGGCCGCGTCTCTTTGATGGAGTTTGCCAACGGAGATTGCACTTTCTTCGATCCGGCCCATCGGCGATGCACGATTTACCCGGTTCGGCCGACTCAATGCCGCACTTGGCCTTTCTGGCGCAGGAACTTACGGAGCGTCGATGCCTGGGACGAAATGCGTCAGACCTGCCCCGGAATTGGGCAGGGGCCGCTCGTTCCCCTCGAAGTCATTGAGGCTCAGGCCGGGCAATTGGAGGTGTAGAGCGTCTGGATCAAGCGCAGTGATGAATTGGATTGTGCCGATTTTTCAGATTGAACTAACGTTGACGACTGAATGGATCCGATAATATGACGACGAGGCCGAAGGCTCGACTTGTGGAGCTTCGGATAGGATGTCTTCCACCAGAGGTTCCGATCCGCGACTTGACACTAAATCGAGTTTGCGAATACTGTTGTGATCCATTCGTGGGTTGTAACACCCGCAGCGGACCCGACGACTTTGGGTAGGAGACTTCCGTCGTGACCAAGAAAGAGATCGTCAAAACCATCTCGGACAAAATTGGCCTGACGCAGTTGAAGACGAAGGAAATCGTCCAGCAAACCTTCGACGCGATTGTGGATACATTGGTCGAGGAACGCCGAATCGAACTTCGCAACTTTGGAGTCTTCGAAGTCAAGAAACGAGCCGCCCGGAAGGCTCGCAACCCGAGAACTGGAGAACGGGTGGATGTGGCGGAGAAATATGTCGTCACGTTCAAGCCCGGCAAGGAGATGGAAGAAAAAGTCCGAAGGCTGGAAATGGCCGAAGCCGCGAAGGCTCGCGGCGAAGCCCCAGCCGCCGCGCCCAATAACTCGCCAACCTAAGTCCCGTCACCAAGTTCCTGCACGTCCCTCGTCCCGCCAAATGATATGACCC
>SIAJ01000160.1 GCA_009691845.1 Gemmataceae bacterium | reverse complement strand
GTCAAGTCCTTTCCACAGGCATTCGTGGAAAAGTCTACGAGATTCCGCGCGGGAAAGTTGAAATCGATGCAGATGGAAATTCGTCATAAAATAAGCCGCGGCAAGAATTTGCATCTGGTCAGCAATGTCTCAACGGGACATTAGTGAATCACAATGATTCCTGTTTTTTTTCATTTTTCTAAAAGCCGTTATGAATCAGTTGCTGGATCGGCCTGGAGCCTTCGGCGGTGGCCCAGATCGGTCGGCTTCCGAGGTAATGGCGGGCACGCGGGTTGACCCCCATCGTGCGGTAGATGGTCGCGACATAGTCCGCTTCGCTGACCGGATTCTCCGCGACCTCGAAACCATCGCGGTCGGTGGAGCCGTAATGCTGGCCGCCACGGATGCCGCCGCCAGCGAGGACGGTCGTCCACGCTCGACCAAAGTGATCCCGGCCAGCTCGGACGTTGATCGCCGGCGTACGGCCGAACTCGCTCGTCCACAC
This sequence comes from Gemmataceae bacterium, assembly GCA_009691845.1. Taxonomy (GTDB): domain Bacteria; phylum Planctomycetota; class Planctomycetia; order Gemmatales; family Gemmataceae; genus SIAJ01. Next base: position 5,146 of record SIAJ01000160.1, on the reverse strand, counting down.
GACCAGTGTGTTCTGTAACAGGCCGCGCTGGGTCAGGTCGTCCAGCAGCGACCCCCACGCAGGATCCATGGTCGCGTAAAGCGCCTTGGAGATCGGGAAGTTGTCCATGTGGGTGTCGTGGTTGCCCTGCGCAACCTCAACGAAAGACACGCCGGCCTCGACGAGTTTCAACGCGGTGAAACATCCGCGGCCGAACTTGTTATCCCCGTAACGCTCTTTGGCTCTTTCCCATTCCGCGCTGACGTTAAACACCTGGCGGGCGCGCATCAGGCGAAGCGTGCGCAGTTCAGCCGTGTGATGAGCCGCGAACGGCTCGCCGGGACGCTGCTCGGCGAAGCGCTGCTCCATGAAGTTCAGCAGTTCGCTGCGCCGCCCCTGAATCTCCGGCGACACGCTCGGATTGACAAAGTTGGGGACCCGGCCATCCTCGTCCACCACGAACGGCTCGTACTGCGGGCCAAGATAACCCGCGCCATAAACACCGCTTTGTGAGCCGATCTTGACGAAGCTTGGCAGGTCGCTTTCCGGGTTTTCGCAGTACTTGGCGATCATTGCGCCGACTTCCGGGTGCGGAAAACGCTCGCTTGGATGATAGCCCGTGTGCATGTAATAGCCGCCCGGACCGTGATCCGGCGTGCGTGTGCGCATACTGCGAATGATGCCGAGCTTGTCGGCATGGCGTGCGATGTTCGGCAGATATTCGCAAACCTGAATGCCCGTGACATTGGTCTGAACCGGACGGAACTCGCCACCGGTCGGCCGACCTGGCTTCATATCGAAGGTGTCGATCTGGCTCGCGCCGCCTGCCATGTACAGCATGATGCAGCGTTTGCCCGAGCGCCGAACTTCTTGCGCCAGGGATTGCGAATGCGTCAGTGCGCCCCAGTTCGCGATGGCCATCCCACCAGCGGTGGTGAGCAGCCCCTTCATTAGAGAGCGACGACTCAAATGTTCTGCGTTATGAAACATAGTTATCTTCCTCACTTGCCGCTTGCGGCTTAGCGTCACGAAATCAGATATACGCTAAGCCGCAAGCGGCGGTTTAACGATTGAATCGAAACTCCGAACACGACACCAGCACCCACATGGCGTCTTCCATTCGCTGGACTCCCGGCAACTGGCCTGCGGGCGACTTCGCTCCCTTCGCGTCCTTCGCATTCTTCTCTTCCACATTCAAATATTTTACAAATCGCTCGCGTTCTTCGCTAGTTGCCGGCCGACTCAAGACGGACAAGAACATCTTTTCGACCTTGGCCTCCCACGGCTCATTGCTCATCAACAGATGTTCCGGTAGGTTGCCTTTGTTGGGCCGGCACATGCCGCGGAATTGGTCGCCGTTGTGCAGGAACAGATGCTCCGACAGGCTTCCTTGGAATCGCCCTTGCCCATCAGTGGGTTCACCCAGGTATTTCAAAATGTCCGTGCCCGGCTCCTTCTTGAGGGCCGATTCGAGCGAGAGACCCGTCGCAAGGTGCAGCGACGCGATCAACTCCTCGACAATCAACGGCCGAATGCGTGCCCGTTCGTAAAACCTCGGCATAGCATCGGTCACTTTTCCGACATCTTCTATTTGATACGCCTGGCTGTTGACGATTTCACGAACGAGCCATTTGAAGTCGAACTTGTGGGCAACCAATTCCTTCTCGATCGCCTTCAGCAACTCGGGATTGCTCGGTGGGTTTTGTGAGTTGATATCGTCCACCGGATGTACGAAGCCGCGCCCCATGAACTGAGCCCAGACGCGGTTGGCGATTGCCTTCGCGAAGAACGGATTCTCCTTCGCGGTCATCCAGTCAACGAATTTCGCTCGCCGCGAAAAAGCCGGCTTCGGAGGCACTTCGCCCGGTTTCAGCTTCGGCTCCACGAAATCCTTCGGCGTTTCCGGCTCTTTCAGCACATCCCCCAGGAGAAACTTCGGAGGAATGGGGATCGTTTCCTTCCTCTTCGTCTTCGGGTCGATTTTCTCAAGAGAAAACAGCGCCTCGCCCACGGTCCTCTCGCCGACACGGTACTGTTTGCCCTTTTGATTGGTGATCTCAGGTTTTTCCTGAACTTCCACGGACATGGTGCGGACGAAAAAGCCGGACATCCCATGATAGTCCTTCTGCGTCCACGACTCGTAGGGATGATCGTGACACTTGGCACATTGAATCTGTGTGCCGAGGAAAAAACGCGATACCGAGGTGACCATCTCGTCCGTGCCGTTGTAAACAGCAAAAAAGAGCTGCGATCCGTCTTCCTCGGCCTGGAGAATTTTGGCGGCGATGCGGTCGTACGGTTCGTTGGCCGCGAACTGCTTGGCCAACCATTCGCGGAAACGGCCACGATTACGATAACCAACCTGCCCATCGACCAGCCTGTGATTGCGAGTCAGCATGGCGAGGTCAAACACCTGAGCCTGTTGCCGGGCGTAGCGCGGGTCAGCCAAGAGTTTGTCGATGAGTTTTTCGCGTTTCTTCGAGTCGGTGTCCTTGAGAAACGCCGTGGTTTCGTCGTAGGTGGGAATCATGCCGACGAGGTCGAGATAGATGCGGCGCAGGAACACGGTGTCCGAAGCTTTGCCGGGAGCCGTGAGCTTTTCTTTCGTCCAGCCCGCTTTGATCTCGCGATCGATTACGTCGCGAAGAGGAACATCCTGGGCATGGGCGAATGCCGGGACCAGAATCCCAATTGCCATTGAGATCGTCGCGATGCGGTTTACGAACATATCTGTACACTCCTGCCGGGCTCTTCATCGAGTTGGACGTTTTCGACTCCGAATGTTCTTTTCAAAAGGCTTTCAGGCGGGTGGGCCACTGCGGCTCTTGGTTTCTTTTCCGAAAATCCAATCAACGCACGAAGTTGTGGTATTCTCAGGTCGTCCAAATTGGCCTGGTTCAAAACCGGCCGCATTCGGGCAACAGGTTTACTTCGTTATACATGATTCGTTGCAAGGCGGGGGTTTGTGTCTGTGTCTGCAACGAATCATCACAACATCCTTTGGCATAACAAGTTAGCGGCCGAGGATTCGTTGCACGCCTTTTTGCTCTGTGGCCACGCAGCGGACTGGTCGCTTTTCGGTCGTGATACCGGCGTTTGAACCATGCCTCCAAATTAGCCACTCCTCCACATTGTTTTAGCCGATCGCGATCAAATCCCGCGTTCGAATTTGCTTTTTTTTGAGAAAAGCCGTGAACGTTATCAGGGAACCACGAAAACATCGAGCAGGCACCGAATAGGTCATTCTGGTCGGCCCTACTTTTTTGCTGCGACCCGTGCCAGGCGAAGGCCGATCTGGCAGCCCGCATAAGTTTCTGCACTGAGGACACGGGCGGTTGCATTGCAGGTGCGGGCGTAGCTGTCCCAGGCATTGCCGCGGTTCACGAAGATCGATCCCTTGGCCGGGCCGCGGGGATCAATCGTTCTTGTCTCGACGAAGTCCTTTTCCCAGGCATCGGCACACCACTCCGAAACGTTGCCGCCCATGTCAAAAAGGCCGAAGGCGTTGGGTGCCTTGGTGCCGACTTTCATTGTCCTGACGAAGTTGTTCTCGGTGCAATGGGCGATCTCGAGGACCTTCTCGTTTGCATTGCCGTTGTAGAACCGGGTGCGTGTGCCGGCGCGGTAGGCGTATTCCCACTCGGCCTCCCAGAGCAGCCGGAACTCGGCCCCCGTGTTTTCCGAGGCCATCTTGCAGAACTTCACGGCATCGAGATGGCTCAGCTTCTCGACGGGGTAGAACGCGGCGGCGGCCCCGGCCTTCTTGAAGTGGCTCGGATTGACGCCCATCACAGCCTCGTACTGCTTCTGGGTCACCTCGTATTTTCCCACCCATAGCGGTTGCGTGAGCGTGATGAGAGTCGGTTTCTTTTCGTCGCCACGGTAGTACGTGCCCGGCGGCAGCAGGACCATATCGACGGTCACTTTGCCTGCCTTGTCGAGCGGGAATGCTTTCTCGTAACTGGTCTCGCGGAGATATTTCGCCCACGCTTTCTGCGCAGATATGACCACCCGGGCATCGGCCCCGTTTGGCTCGCTGCAATCAAGCGGCGCCGGCTGAGTCCGACGGGATGCCGACGTCCAGGCGATGCGAAAGCCCAGGTGGCTGCCGCCATAGGTCTCCGCATCGCGTCCGCGGTTGAACGAACGACAATTCTCGATCGCACTGGCCCACGATCCGCCGCGCGTCACGCAGCCCTGGCCGGCGTCGGGTCCCATCGGATCCGTCGTCGTTCGCATGTCGTAGGCGGGCGTCCAGTAATCCACGCACCATTCCCAGACGTTACCCGACATGTCGAACAGTCCGAACGCGTTCGGGGCCTTGCTGCCGATCTTCTCGGTGGACTTGCGGTTGTTCCCGGCGAACTGAGCGATGTCGCCGAGCCTGTCGTCGGAGTTGCCGTTGTGGAATTTGGTTCGCGTTCCCGCCCGGTAGGCGTATTCCCATTCCGCTTCGGACAGCAGGCGAAACTCTCCGCCTGTGTTCGCCGAGGCATTGTCGGAGAACTTTAAGGCGTCCACGTGACTGACACACTCCACCGGATAGAAAGCGGCGTCTTTGTCCGGACGCGCGAAGTGACTGGGGTCTGCACCCATGATCACCGCGTACTGGTGCTGCGTCACTTCATACTTGCCCACCCACAGGGGCTGCGTGAGGGTAATCAGCGTGGCAGACTTCCCTTCGCCGCGGAAATACTTGCCCGGGGGAATGAGAACAACCTCGACGGTCACCTTGCCCGCCCTGTCGAGGGGCAACGTCTTCTCGTGCGACTTTTCGCCAAGGTGCTTCGCCCACACCCGTTGCGATTCCGCGACGGTCTTGGCGTCGGCGCCTTCAGGCTTGGTGCAGTCCAGGATTGGAGGTTTGTCCTGCGCGGCGGCAGAAGAGGCGAGCGCGAACGATAATAGCAGCGACAACCATCGCGATTGCATGGCAATACCCCCGTGTTTCCGTTCCGCTTCGTCCCAATGGATCTACCCGTCGCGCGTGAAAATAAAAGATCACTTGGCGGCGCCTGCCCACTACCCGACCAGTTCCGGGATCGGCTCGCGGTCTTCGGCCGCGGCCGTTATCGACGATTCTGGCGGTTGTGGTTTTCATGGCGGCATCGTACCAAATGTCAGTGTGGCTTGCAAACCCCGCGGCCGCGCATGTGTCCGACGAATG
>SIAJ01000068.1 GCA_009691845.1 Gemmataceae bacterium | reverse complement strand
GGCACTATACGTTACTTACTCAGTCCTTCCAAAAGTCCGAGCATCGGCATAAACAGGGCAATCACGATCGTCCCGATAATGCCGCCGAGCACGATAATCATGATCGGCTCGAGCAAGCTGATCAAGCTCTTCACGGCCGTGTCCACTTCCTCGTCGTAGAAATCTGCGATTTTGTTCAGCATCGTATCGAGGTCGCCAGTCTCTTCACCGACCTCGACCATGTTGCTCACCATGTCGTCCACGAGCCGACTTTCACGCAGCGGGTCGGCAATGGTATCGCCCTCGCGGATAGACTCGTAGACCCGCTGGTACATGCGCTCGAAGACGGCGTTGCTGGCGGTTTCGCGGACGATCGCGAGCGATTCGAGAATTGGCACGCCGCTGGAGATGAGTGTGCCTAGCGTTCGCACGGTACGGGCGACGATTGTCTTCTCGACAATCTTGCCAAGGATGGGAGTCCACAGCAACATCCGGTCCAGGGCGTAGTTGCCGGCCCGGCTGAGGCGAATCAGTTTCAGCAAGAGCCAGATTCCGAGCGGCACGAGCGGCAGGGACCACCAATAACTCGCGCACCACATCGAAACGTCGATCAGGAACTGGGTGAGGGCGGGCAACTTGAGGCCGAACTCGCGGAAGATCTTCTCGAACTTCGGGATGATGGCCACCATGATGAAGATCAAAATGCCGACAGCCGCCGTGATGACGACGACCGGGTAGACCATGGCCCCGATGACCTTGCGTTTGAGCGTTTGGCTCTTTTCCTTGAACTCGGCGAGGCGCTGCATGATGACTTCGAGGGCACCGCCCGCTTCGCCGGCTTTCACCATGTTCACGTAGAGGCGGTCAAAAGCGCGCGGATGCCTGGCCATCGCCTCGGACAAAGTGCTGCCGGACTCCACGTCCTCGACCACGTCGATCAATGCGTTCTTCAACGCGCTTGGCTTCATCTGGTTCTCGAGAATGCGCAGGCCACGCAACACGGGCAGGCCGGCATCCTGAAGGATCGAGAACTGGCGCGTGAAGAGCACGAGTTGCTTGGACTTCACGCCGCCGATGACGAAGGTCTTCTTGGACTTCTTGTAGCCCCCAGTCTTCTTTTTCTTTTTCTTGCCCTTCTGCGCAGCGCTAGCCGTCAGCTTGGTGACGAAGTAGCCCATCTGCTTGATTTTTTGTTGGGCTTCCTCTTCGTTGGTTGCCTCAATCTCGTCCTTCACCTCGTCGCCCGAGGTGTCCATCGCTTCAAATTTGAAAGTTGGCATCGTCCAGTCTCCACGCTTGTAGTCAGGTTTTTCTCCCCCTTCCCTCTTAGGGACGGGGGCCGGGGGGTTAGGTAAAGCCTTCGAGGACGGGATGGCTCAACCAATCCCCCGGATTTCATTCCAGGTCTTATCCTTCTTCATCCAGCACGGTCTCGCGGACAATTTCATCGATGGTGGTCAAGCCAGCATACAAGGCGTCGAGGCCACGTTCCCGAAGACCCCGGTTGCCCTTCGAGCGGGTAAACGCTCGGAGTTGATCGGTTGACCCGCCTTTCGAGATCAAATCGCGAAGATCGTCGTTCATGACCAGCAATTCGTAAATGCCGGTTCGCCCCTTGAAGCCCAGATTATTACACTTGTCGCACCCTTCACCAAAATAGAACTTCTTTCCGCGAACATCGTCCGGCTTCAGGTTCAGTTCCATGATCTGATCGCGGCTCGGTTCGAACGCGGTCTTGCAGGTTGGGCAAATGCGGCGGACGAGCCGCTGGGCGAGAATCCCCTCGACCGTGGCCGTGATGAGGAACGGCTCGACGCCCATGTCGCGTAGCCGGGTAACCGAGCCGGGGGCATCGTTTGTGTGCAGGGTGCTGAAGACCATGTGTCCCGTGAGCGACGCCTGAATTGCGATCTGGGCGGTCTCCAGGTCGCGAATCTCGCCGACGAGGATTTTGTCCGGGTCCTGGCGAAGGATGGCTCGCAGAGCACTGGCAAAGGTCAGGCCGATTTCCGAGTTGATCTGACACTGAATGAGCCCTTCAATTTCGTACTCGACCGGGTCCTCGGTGGTGATCAGCTTGTCCGTGATGAGGTTTAATTCGCTCAGCGCGGAGTAGAGAGTGGTTGTCTTGCCCGCACCAGTAGGTCCGGTGACCAGCGAGATGCCGTTCGGCTTGGAGATCATCTGGCGAAACTGGACGAGAAGATCTTGCGGCATACCGATCTTGTCGAGATCGAGACCGACGCGGCCCTTATCCAAAACGCGAATGACGATCGATTCGCCGAACATGGTCGGCAGCACGCTCACGCGCATATCGACCGTGGCTCCACCGATATTCAGCTCGATACGCCCGTCCTGCGGCAAGCGGCGTTCGGCAATGTCCAGGTTGGACATGACCTTGATTCGAGAGCTGATGGCCGTTGCCAGATGGCGTGGCGGCGGGACCATTTCGTAGAGCACGCCATCGCAACGATAGCGCATCTTGAATTCGTCTTCAAACGGCTCGAAGTGAATGTCGGACGCATGGTCCTTGATGCCCATGAGCAGCACCATGTTCACCAGCTTGCGAACCGGGGCGGCGTTGGCCATTTCCTCGACGGACGCAATATCGATCGAGGTTTCGCGTTTGCCGAAACCCATATCCATGTCCGTCGCCATCGCGGCGATCAGATCGCCAATCGATTCTTCCTTGGTCGTCGAGTAGGCCTTCGCGAGCGCTTCCTCGATCTTGGCGACCGGGCCAAGTTGCGCGCTGACCTGGCGGATGCCCAGCATGTTGCGCAAATCGTCCAGTGCCATCAGGTTGTTCGGATCGGACATGACGACCGTCAGGACGTCCGCTTCGATCTTGAGCGGGAGCATCTTGTACAGTTCGGCCATGTTCTGCGGAACGGCCTTGATCGCTTCCGGACTCGGCTTCACTTCGTCCAGGTTCGCGAGAACCATGCCGTGCAATTCGGCCATGGCCTGGAGGATCTGGTCCTCCTTGATCAGGCCCCGATCGAGTGCGATGCGGTCGAGCGGCGTGTCGGTTTGGCGGGCTTCTTCCTCGATCGACGCGAGTTGGCCGTCGTCGATAAAGCCAAGATCGACGAAAATCACGCCCAGGGTTCGGACGGTCGACTTGTCTTTCTTTTTCGCGACCGGCTTGGCAGGTTGAGGCTTCGCGGGCTGCGACGCCACGGGCTTCGCGGGTTGGGCTGGCTTGGCCGGCTGTGCCCCCTGCGGCTTGACCGGCTGGCCGGGCTTGGCCGGCTGCCCCGGCTGAGCGGGCTTCTTCGGATCGTTCGGTGTCGGTGTGGCCATTAGGTTCCGTCTCGCAAACAAAAAACGAAGGGGTGCCGAACTCAAGCCTCATCCACTGCAATAGGTTTCGTTAACGGCGGCGTCGCGGCTTCTCTTCCTCTTCCTCTTCCTCATCGTCGTCATCGTCTTCTTCCGCATCGTCTTCTTCGTACTCCGCGTCGTCGGTCTCCAAGCCCCGCTCGACGGCGGCGATCTTTGCCGCAAGTTCGGCTGGCTTTTTCGCCTTCAGGAGGATTTCTTCCTTGTCGACCAGGCCGTTCTTCCACAAGCCGTACAGGTTATCGTCGAGCAGGAACATGCCGTGCTTTCGACCAGTCTGGATCGACGAGTCGATTCGGTAAACCTTGTTCTCGCGGATGAGGTTCTGAATGGCATCCGTGACCACCATCATCTCGAAGGCCGCGACCAAGCCGTCAGGTTTTTTCGGGAGAATCGTTTGCGAAAGCACACCGATCAGTGCCGTCGAAAGCTGAGTTCGAACTTGATCCTGCTGATCCTTCGGGAAGACGTCGATGATGCGGTTGATCGTCGATGCCGCCCCGGAGGTGTGCAAGGTGCCGAACACGATGTGGCCGGTTTCGGCAGCCTCGATCGCGGCATGAATGGTCGCCAAGTCTCGCATTTCACCGACGAGAATAATGTCCGGGTCCATGCGCAGGGCCCGGCGAATGCCTTCCTTGAAATCCGGCACATCCACGCCGATCTCACGCTGGTTGATGGTGCATTTTTTGTGTTTGTGCTGATACTCGATTGGGTCTTCCAGGGTGATGACGTGCCGATCGTAATTGTCGTTGATGAAGTTGATCATGCTGGCCAGCGTCGTCGTTTTGCCGGAACCCGTTGGGCCAGTCACGAGAATCAATCCACGCGGACGAACGATCAACGAGCGAACGGCCTCCGGCATGCCAATCTGCTCGAAGGTGAGAAACTGGCTCGGGATGCGTCGAAGCACCATGCCCAGCGAGCCACGCTGTTTGAACACGGCCACGCGAAACCGGTAGCCGTCCACGTATTCGATCGCGAAGTCCGCCCCGCCGCATTCCGCGAGTTCCTGCTGACAGCGGTCGGGAGTAATGGCCTTCATCAAAGCGGTCGTGTCGTCGTTGTCGAGGGTTTTTACCTCAAGGCGACGCATTCGACCGTGATGCCTTACAACCGGCGGCTGGCCGACAGAGATGTGGAGATCGCTGGCCTTGAGTTGGATGACGGTGGACAGGAGTTTGTCAATTTGTACGGTGGATGACACTCGAATAACCCCTTGTCAAAGGCCTGTTGAAACCAACACGATCGATGAGTTCAGATGGCTGAGACCAAGCTGGTGTACAGGATTATCTCCGCCCCGCATTATCCCGGCCTGCGATTGCTTTCCAAAATGTTCAGTCAAGAGCATAGAGTCCGTACACTCCAAAGTCAGGATGCCTTGGCAAACTCCGCGACTTCGGCGTGACAGGTGCTCAGGACTTCTTCCAGCGTCGTTATGCCCTTGAGAGCCTTGAATATCCCGTCCTCAAGCAAGTTTCTCATGCCGTTTTGGCGGGCGACCCTCCGGATTTGCTGGGCTGGTGCTTGTGTAAAGGTCATTTCCCGAATAACGGAAGTCATCTTCATCATCTCAAAGATGCCCAGGCGACCGCGATAGCCCGACTGGTTGCAGTGCCCGCACCCGGTACCCCGCATGAAGGTCGCTTTCGAGAGTTGTTCTTGGCTAATATCGGCTGAACGAGTCTCAGCCTCCGTCGGCTTGTAAGGCTTCTTGCACTTCACGCAATTCACGCGTACCAATCGCTGAGCCATGATGGCGACCACAGACGATGCGATAAGGAACGGTTGTACACCAATGTCCGCAAGTCGAGTGATCGCGGAGGGCGCGTCGTTCGTGTGAAGTGTACTGAATACCAAGTGTCCAGTCAAAGAGGCTTGGACTGCGATCTCGGCAGTCTCCTTGTCGCGAATCTCGCCGACTAGAATAATGTTTGGTGCTTGTCGCAACATCGCACGGATGATGCGCGAAAAATCGAGCCCAATTTTGTGCTTCACCTCGACCTGATTCACCCCGGGCAGGTAATACTCAACGGGATCCTCAGCCGTGATGATCTTGCGGTCGGGTCGGTTGAGTTCGTTCAACGCGGCATACAGGGTCGTCGTCTTCCCGGAGCCCGTTGGCCCCGTGACCAAGAAGATACCATTCGGACGCTTGATGATCTGTTGGAACTTGACGAAGTCGTCGTCGCCGAAACCCAGATCTCGAATGCTCACCTGAATATTCGAGCGATCCAAGATGCGCATGACAGTCGATTGCCCGTGGACTGTCGGCAGCATACTCACACGAAGGTCGTAGTGCTTGCCCAGAATATTGACCTTGATACGACCGTCCTGGGGACGCCGCTTCTCGGCAATGTCGATCGAACCCATAATCTTGAATCGCGAGGTCATCGAAGCAAATAGGCGGCGTGGCACCTGGTCTCGCTCCACCAAGATGCCGTCGATTCGATAGCGCACCCGAACGCGATCCCCGAATGGCTCGATGTGGATGTCCGAGGCACGTTGGGCGACTGCCTCCTGAATGATGAGATTGCAAAGTTTCACGACCGGTGCGTCGGAGTAATCGTCGTCTGCTGCCTGTTTCGAGGCTTCCGTTTGCGTGAAGTCGATGGCGGTATCTGTAAATTCGACCAGCATGGAGTCCATCGACTCCGTTTCCGTCTGGCCGTAGTGCCGGTTGATGGCTTCACGGATTTGCTCGTGGTCCGCCAGGACGGGTTGCACGTCCTTGTTCAGGATGAACGTGAGCTTTTGAATGACGTCGAAGTTCGTGGGGTCCGACGTAATGAGCTTCAGAACGTTGCCGTCGAGCGAGAGGGGCAGGACGACGTTTTCACGCGCAACCGATTCGGGTACGAGTTCGATGATGGCCTTCGGAATCTCTACGTCGTCCAGGTTGACGAACTGGAGGTTATGAAACTCCGCGATCGCCTGCATCACCTCGGCTTGACTGACGTAAGTCGATTTCACCAAAGCTTCTTGGAGTTTCACACCGGTACTGCTCGCCAGGCGCTCCGCTTCTTCGAGTTGGTCGGGACCAAGCGTGCCGCTGCGGAGCAGGATGTCAACGAAGTCGCCGCGTGCTTTGGCCATGGGTTATGCTCCGGAACGAGAATCGGTGGTGAAATAGCGCATCATGCCGGCCGGGGGGCTGGAGAATGGGAAACCACGTTGAAGTGGGTTCGAGCGAACCGGCAAAGGACGAATGTCATCGGGACCTGTAACCGCACGATCAGTGGAAGCCGCTTCGGCTTTCATCTCTCATCAAGTTACGTTCTCAGGTGCCTCTATAGCAAGGGAAAAACCTTCAGAATCATCGAGCGAACCGAATTACCGGCTGTGTCCTGCCCAATTTGTTGGATGAGATCCAACTCGCGTCCGAATCAAATGAGCAACCCGGGTGTTCCTTGGCAGGGCTGAACTGCTATAAAGAACTCTCTCACCAGCCCGCCTCTGCATTCAAAGACCATACTGCCATGCGCACATTACTCTCCTGGTTCGTAGCTCTTGGTTTTCCGCTTCTCCTGGCTGCCCAGCCCGCGAAAGAGCCAGCTCCCTCTGGCGCGAAAGTCAGTTACTACAAGGACGTGCGTCCGCTGTTTCAGCAGCATTGCCAGGGCTGCCATCAGCCAGCGAAGGCCGGCGGCGGTTACGTGATGACCTCATTTGCCGATCTGTTGAAAGCGGGCGACAGCGAGCAGAAGGGGATTGTTCCCGGTAAACCGGCGGACAGCCTGCTCGTGAAACTGCTGGGAGAGGTTCAAGGCCGGGCCCGCATGCCCAAGGGCAAAGAACCGCTCGCCAAGTCGCAACTCGAACTCATTGGCAACTGGGTCGCCCAGGGTGCGATTGACGATACCCCGGCCTCCGCGAAAGCCCCTCTCGTCGATGCCGAGCATCCACCAAGCTACGAGCAACTTCCGGTCATCACGTCCATCGCGTACTCACCCGATGGCCAGCTGTTGGCTGTGGCAGGCTACCACGAGGTCCTATTGCACAAAGGGGACGGCAGCGGTCTGGTGGCAAGACTCGTCGGCCTCTCCGAGCGGATTCAATCCTTGTCTTTCGCGCCGGATGGCAAGACCCTCGCCGTTTCTGGCGGCGACCCGGGCCGTTTCGGTGAGATTCAGTTGTGGGATGTCGAGAAGCGAACGCTTCGCCAATCAATCCCGGTTTCGTTCGACACCGTATACGGTGTGAGTTGGTCGCCCGATAGCAAGCTTGTGGCCTGCGGATGTTCTGACAACACCGCCCGGGCCTTCGACTCGGTCTCCGGAAAGCAGGTGCTGTTTCAAGGCGCCCACTCCGACTGGGTAATGGACACCGTGTTCACACAGGATGGTCAGCATCTGATTTCCATCGGCCGCGACCGTTCGGTCAAACTCACGGAAGTCGCGACCAATCGATTCATCGACAATGTGACCAGCATTACGCCCGGTGCCTTGAAAGGTGGCTTGCTGGCTCTGGACATACGGCCCGCCAAGGACGTGCGACCTGAACTGGCAGCGAAGATTGCGATGGCGGCTGCTCAGGCACGCAGCCTGCCGAGTTTCGGTTCGGTCTTGATCGCAGCCATCCCGCCCAAGACGCGGATGTCCGTGATCCCGCCGGACGCGAAGGATGTGCCCGCAAAAGTGTACGATGAATTCCTGGTCGCCGGTGCGGATGGCCAGCCTCGACTGTACAAGGTACACCGTGAAGTGAAACGAGTCATCGGCGACGATGCCAACAAGGTCCGCGACTACGAAAAACTTACTGGCCGCATCTACGACGTGGCGTTCGATAAGTCGGGCAAGTACTTTGTGGCTGCCAGCAGCCTGGACGGGGTCGGCGAAGCCCGCGTATTCGAAACCGATACCGCCAAGCGAGTTTCAATCTTCGAAGCGGTGAAGACGCCGGTCTATTCGGTCGCCTTCAATCCGCAAACCAATGTCGTTGCCACGGCCGGCTTCGACGGCATGGTTCGCCTGAGCGATCCGATCACTGGCAAGCTGGTGAAGGAATTCGCGCCGATCACACTGAAAAGCAAGTAGCGTAGGCTGGTTGCAAGCGAGTCGTAAAATCTGGCACGACGCCTCGCGTCGTGATCAATCGTGAACACTCGGAGTCGGTCATGAAAGTGCTCTCCACGCTCTCAACAATCATTTTTCTGGCAGCCGTCGCTCAGGCGGCACCGGGCAAGCTCGAATACAACCGCGATGTCCGGCCGATTCTGGCGGAAAACTGCTTTGCGTGCCACGGCCCCGACAGTGCCGCTCGCAAGGCCGATATGCGCCTGGATGTCCGGGACGAAGCCATCAAGTCCGAGGCCTTCGTGCCTGGAAAGCCCGAGAAGAGCGCGTTGATCGCACGAATCAACACGGCCGACCAAAAAGAGTTGATGCCTCCGCACAAGACGAACAAGAAGCTGACGCTGACCCAGAAAGCGATCCTGAAGCAGTGGATCTCCGAAGGGGCCGAGTATCAGCCGCACTGGTCGTTCATCACACCGACGAAAGCGGCTTTGCCGACGGTGAAGAACGAAGCTTGGGCCAAAACGCCGATCGATCGTTTCGTGCTTGCCAAGCTCGAAGCGGCCGGGTTGGCTCCGGCACCCGAAGCCGATCGACGAACCCTGGCCCGACGGCTATCGCTCGATCTCACTGGCCTTCCGCCGGTGCCGAAGGACGTTGAAGCATTCGTCAACGACAAATCCCCCGAGTGGTACGAGAAGTACGTCGATCAACTCATGAAGTCGCAAGCGTGGGGCGAGCATCGTGGTCGTTATTGGCTGGATGCGGCCCGCTATGCCGATAGCCACGGAATCCATTTCGACAATTACCGCGAGGTCTGGAGCTTCCGCGAGTGGGTCATCCGCGCATTGAACCAGAACATGAAATTCGATCAGTTCACCATCGAGCAACTCGCAGGTGATTTGTTGCCGAAGGCCACGCTCGATCAGCAAATCGCGTCCGGTTTCAATCGCTGCAACATCACGACCAGCGAAGGCGGTGCGATCGACGAAGAGTATCTGGTCCTCTACGCCCGCGATCGAACCGAGACGGCTTCGCAAGTCTGGATGGCTCTCACGACGGGCTGTGCCGTTTGCCACGATCACAAGTTCGACCCGATCAGCCAGAAGGACTTTTACTCGCTGTCCGCGTTCTTCAACAACACCACGCAGCGGGCAATGGACGGCAACGTTCGCGATACGCCGCCGATCGTCTTCGTGCCGAAGACGGAAGACCGAGCGCGATGGGACGTCCTGTCGAAAGAAGTGGAAGCCATCAAGGCCAGGACCGAGGCCCGGAAGAAGGACGCCCGAGCCGACTTTGACAAATGGCTGGCGACGGTAAAGATCGAGGAACTCGCCAGCAAAGTTCCGTTACAAGGCCTGGTTCTGAACGCTCCGCTTACCAAGGGTGAAGGGCTCACGCTCGACTTCACGGTGGCCGGGAAACCCAAGGCCATCACACTCAAGGATGGATTTATTTGGGATAAAGGGCACACGGCTGCCAAGGCTTTTAGCCTGAAGGAGGGCGGCACTGTCGAACTTCCCGAGGTCGGCGACTTCGACACCAAGCAGAAATTCTCCTTCGGGTCCTGGGTGAAATTCCCAACCCGCGGTCAAACCGGTGCAGTCATGTCCCGCATGGGTAGCGGCCCCGATTATCGTGGCTGGGACCTGTGGTTCGAGAATGGCAAGCTCGGTACGCACATCGTCGACAAGTGGCCGGAGAGCGGCCTGAAGGTGCTGACCAAGAACGCCCTTGTTCCGCCGAACGACTGGCATCATGTGTTCGTGACTTACGACGGATCGGCCAAAGCCGCCGGCGTCAAGATTTATCTGGACGGTGTCCTTCAGCAAACCGATGTGCTGATGGACACGCTGAAGCTCGAGTCGACGACGAAGACGCCGACGCCTTTCAAAATCGGCCAACGCGGCACGGACGGACGACTGAAGCAATTGTTGCTCGAGGATGTTCGGCTGTACGACCGGCTGCTGAGTGGCCCGGAAGTCGAGAATCTGGCCAAGGCGACTCGTGCTCTCTCGATCGTCTCCAAGCCGGCCGACAAGCGTGAACCGAAAGAGAAGGACGAACTGTATGCCTGGTGGCTCGTCGGCATGGATCAGCCATACGGCGAATTGTCCGTGAGCCTCGCCAAGGTTCAAGCGGAAGAGGTCGCCATCAAGTCGCGTGGCACGATCGCTCATGTGATGTCGGATCGCAAGGAACCCGGAATGGCCTTCATCCTGAATCGAGGCGAATACGATCGCCGTAAAGACAAGGTCGCGCCGGATGTGCCAAAATCGCTTCCCGCCTTGCCGGCCGACATGCCCAGGAATCGTCTCGGCCTGGCTCAGTGGCTACTGAAGCCCGAGCATCCGTTGACGGCCCGCGTGACCGTCAACCGTTTCTGGCAGGAGTTGTACGGCACTGCCCTGGTTCGCACCGCAGGTGACTTTGGAGTCATGGGTGAACTTCCCACTCATCCGGAATTGTTGGACTGGATGGCGATCGAATTCCGCGAAGGCGGCTGGGACGTGAAGAAGTTCTTCAAGTTGCTCGTTAGCTCCGCGACGTATCGTCAGGCCGCGATCACCACGCCCGAGAAGAAGGAGAAGGACCCACAGAATCGCCTGATGTCGCGTGGCCCACGCTTCCGCATGGATGCCGAGATGATCCGCGACTATGCCCTCTCAGCGAGTGGCTTGCTCGTTGGAAAAATTGGCGGACCGAGTGTGAAGCCTTATCAGCCCGAAGGGGTGTGGGAGGCTGTCGCGATGATCGGCAGCGATACGCGCAATTACAAAATTGACACGGGCGAGGGGCTTTATCGTCGCAGCATGTACACGTTCTGGAAACGTGCTGCCCCGCCGGCCTCGATGGATATTTTTAACGCTCCTAACCGGGAAACATGCACGGTTCGTCGAGAACGAACGAACACCCCACTGCAAGCGTTGGTTACGCTGAACGATCCGCAATATGTGGAAGCGGCCCGAACCTTGGCCCAGGCGGCCATCAAGGAGGGCGGCGAAAAGGCGGAGCAAAAGATCGACTTCCTTGCCAAGCGATTGCTGGCCCGGTCGTTCACGGCTGCGGAATTAGCGATTGTGCAGGCCAGCTTCAGTGAATTGCTCGCCGAGTATAAAGCAAAGCCGGAAGAAGCAAGAAAACTGATTGCCGTCGGCGATTCGAAAGCCGACCCAATGCTCGATGCGTCGTTGCTTGCCGCCTGGACGATGCTGACAAACGAGCTGATGAACTTGGATGAGGTGTTGAATAAGTAGGTTTGTTGACGCCGTTGGAGTCAACGCTAAACGAGACACCATCACACACGATACCATCATGCATCCGACCAACGAATACATCCGTAATATCACCCGCCGGCACTTCTTCACGAGCGGAGCGAACGTCCTCGGGGCGGCCGCGTTTGGCTCACTGCTCGGGGGTGAAGCTCAAGCAGGAAAGACCGGAATCAATGCGGCTTTGCCGGAAACGCATTTTCCCGCCAAGGCCAAGAACGTGATCTACCTGCACATGGTCGGCGGACCTAGCCAGCTCGACCTCTTTGATTACAAGCCGAAGATGCAGGAGTTCTACGACAAGGATTTGCCCGATTCGGTGCGCAAGGGGCAGCGACTCACCACGATGACTTCGGGCCAGGCTCGCTTTCCGATTGCGCCGACGAAGTACAAATTCGCCCAGCACGGCAAGTGCGGCATGTGGCTTTCAGAACTGCTGCCTTGGAAAGCCAAGATGGCCGACGACATGTGCTTTATCCGCTCGATGCACACGGAGGCAATCAACCACGAACCGGCCATCACCTACATGCAGACCGGCAACCAGGTCACGGGACGCCCCTGTCTCGGTGCCTGGGCCAGCTATGGGCTCGGCTCGCTGAATCAGAATCTGCCGACGTTCGTTGTTTTGGTCGCGGTCCCTACCAACCAGGAGCAAGTTCAAGCCATCTCGGCCCGACTCTGGCAGTCCGGGTATCTTTCGGGCGAACACGCCGGCGTCTCGTTTCGTGCGAAAGGCGACCCGATTTTGTACATCAACAATCCGCCAGGAGTGTCGAGCGACATTCGCCGTAAGACACTCGACGGGCTGAAGAAGTTGAACGAACTCAGTCAGCAAGCCACGGGCGATCCCGAAACGACGACGCGGATTCAGCAATACGAGATGGCCTTCCGGATGCAGGCCAGCGTGCCGGAACTGACCGATCTCACCAAGGAAGACGCGAAGACTATCGAGATGTATGGGCCGGATGCGAAGAAAGCCGGTTCGTTCGCGAACTCGGTTCTCATGGCCCGGCGAATGGTCGAGCGTGGCGTGCGGTTCGTGCAGATTTATCACAACAACTGGGACACGCACGGCAACGTGAAGGGCCGATTGCCGGACCAGTGCCGGGACGTCGATCAGCCGTGCTATGCCCTCGTGCAAGACTTGAAGCGAAAGGGGCTTCTCGATTCGACCTTGATTATCTGGGGTGGCGAATTCGGCCGCACGATCTACTCGCAGGGCGGCCTGACGAAAGACAACTATGGCCGCGATCATCACCCGCGAAATTTCACCATGTGGATGGCTGGTGGCGGTGCCAAGGGTGGAACGATCTACGGGGAAACGGACGACTTTAGCTACAACATCGTCAAGGACCCCTGCCACGTTCACGACTTCCACGCGACAATTCTGAATCTGCTCGGTATCGACCACGAGAAATTTAGCTACAAATATCAGGGGCTTGATCAGCGTCTCACGGGCGTTGAGCCGGCCAAGGTCATCAAGGAACTGGTTGCATAGTTCGCCGCTTGCGGCGTAGCTTGACGCGGCGGTAGATGCCTCTCACTCTCGACCAATATGCGACGAATCTCGACGGGCGTGGCCTGCCGTGGCCCGCTGCGCCCAAGGCGGACCCACCCAAAGTCCGTGCCCATCTTCCACGCCTCGACGGGGTTCGCGGCGTGTTGTGGACCGCCTACGGCACACTGGTCTCCATCTCCGAGGGGGACCTGAAGTTCGAGGTCGATAACGACCTGATGATGAACGTGGCACTCGACAAGACGATCCACGAGTTTAAAATGTGGGGCTCGATGAGCCGTAAGCCCGGTCAGCCCGCCGACTACATGCGTGAGATTTACCGGAAGGCCCTCGCTGACCAGCGGCTCACGTCCTCGGACGAAAAGACACCTGAAATCGCGGGCGAAAAGATCTGGGAAGAAATTATCAAGAAGCTCTTCCAGAAGGAATACAAGTTCGATGCCGGTTTCTACGGGGCCCTGAGCGAATACTCCAGGAAGGTGTCGTACTTCTTTCACGCGAATCTGCAGGGGACGGCGTGCTACGAGAACGCGGCACGTGCAGTCACGCATCTGGGTGCCAGTGGGATCGCCCAAGGATTGCTTGCGGATGGGCAATGCTTCACGGCAACGCAGGTTGTTCGTGGCTTGCTCGTGCAGGAACCATCAATGCCGATCGATATGTTGTTGCCGCCTTTAAGCCGGATCATCTCATGTGAGCACAAGGCGCGCAAGCCATCCGACACCCTGTTTCAAGCCGCGGTTGAGGCCATGGGGAAGCGCGGGATCGAGCCGAGCGAGATTCTGCATATCGGTTCGAGTCTGACCCGCGACATCGGGCCGGCCAAGGCGTGGGGGATGAAGACCGCCCTTTTCGCAGGCGATCGTGCTTCGCTCTCCGCCAGTACGGAACAACTGAAGAATGTTAAACTTCGCCCAGATGCTCTACTCACCGACCTCGGCCAGTTGGCCGATCTCCTTTCCTGATCGCTACCATGCCTCGTGAATTGATCCTCGATCCCTCGACCCTCGACCTGAATCGCGTGATTGCCGATTCGGAAGCGATCCGACGTGCCAATCCGCATCGCGGGCACATGGAACACCTCACGGCCGTTGTTTACATGGACACCACGGCGCATATCATCGCTGGTTACAAGGACGTCCGCCCCGATGAGTTCTGGGCAAACGGGCACTTTCCGAACTACCCCCTCTTTCCCGGGGTGATTCAGTGTGAGGCGGCCGCCCAACTTCTTTGCTTTTACGCGATGACGAATAACGTCTCGCCGGGAAATTTGCTCGGCCTCGGCGGTCTCGATCAGGCCAGATTTCGAAGGCCTGTCAAGCCGGGCGATCGACTCGTGATCATCGGCAAGGGGATTCGTGTCGATCGTCGGCAGACGATCTTCGATGCGCAAGGCTTTGTGAGGAACGAGCCAGTATTCGAATGCCAGGTCATGGGCGTGCCAATTGGGGGATTGGACTCGTTGAAGGGCTAGTTTCACATACCTACGAAGTATCGTTGTGCCACGTACCAAGAAATTCACTCGCGAACAGCTTGAGCCCTGCCTGCTGCCGGACATCCCGCGAGGCGACCCTATCCCGCCGATCGTTTGGCGGGAACTGTTCGGGAACGACCACGGTGTCGAAGTCGAGATCGGCTTTGGCAAGGGACTCTTTCTGACCACCTCCGCGGCGGCGAATCCAGAGATCAACTACTGCGGCGTCGAGATCGAGCGCAAGTACCAACTCTACGCAGCGACGCGGTTGATCGAACGCGGCATCACGAATGTGTGCCTGGCATGTGGGGATGGGCGTGAGATCCTTCGCGATCGTATCGCTCCACGATCCGTGGAGGTGTTGCACGTCTATTTTCCCGACCCGTGGTGGAAAACCAAGCATCGCAAACGAAGAGTCTTCACTCCCGAGTTCGTTCGGGCTGCCGGTAACGTCCTGAAGTGCGGAGGCCGGCTCTCGATTGCCACGGATGTTGAAGCGTATCATGGCGTGATGACCCGCATCGTTTACGGCATGGGTCCTGCTTTTCGAGAACTTCCGCCTCCTCTACCAAGCGAGGGGAAGGACGAATCCGACTATTTAACCAGCTTCGAGCGAAAATTTCGCATGGAAGGCCGGCCCATCTATCGGGCGGCTTTCGAGCGGACGGAGGCCTCGTTTCCCGATACTCTTCCGCAAGATCCAGGATTGACGCGACCATTCAAAGAGTTCGACAAATACAATTCCTCTCCACCCCCGGAGGATTCTTCCACATGAATCGCACCTCATTGGCCGCTGTTTTGCTGCTCCTGCCTACCAGCCTGGTCTTTGGGCAGGGCAAGGAGGCGGTCCTCGCGGGCTACACGAAATACGAATTTAAGATTCCGATGCGGGACGGCGTGAAACTGTTTACGAGCGTATACGTGCCCAAGGAAGACTCGAAGCAGTATCCGTTCCTGATGATGCGCACGCCGTACACCGTTGGCCCCTACGGCATCGACAAGTACAAGGACAACCTCGGGCCTTCTCCCATGTTCGGCAAAGAAGGGTACATTTTCGTCTACCAGGACGTGCGTGGCCGTTGGATGTCCGAGGGCGAGTTCGTCAACATGCGCCCACATAACCCGAAGAAGGGGCCGAAGGATGTGGACGAAAGCACCGACACTTACGATACGGTCGAGTGGCTGCTCAAGAACGTGAAGAATCACAATGGCAAGGCGGGCCAGTGGGGAATCTCTTATCCCGGGTTTTATACGGCCGCCGGAATGATCGACGCGCACCCGGCGATGAAGGCCGTCAGCCCGCAAGCTCCAATCAACGACTGGTTCGTGGGGGATGATTTTCATCACAACGGCGTGCTGTTTCTGCCGCACTGCTTCAATTTTATGGCCAACTTCGGCAAGCCGAGACCGGAACCGACCAACAAGTTTCCGTACTTGCCTTTCGATCACGGTACACAGGACGGCTACGACTTCTTTCTGAAGATGGGCTCGCTCTACAACGCGGACAAGAAATATCTGAAGGGCGATATCGCCTTCTGGAACGAAGCGATGAGCCACGGGTCGTACGACGATTTCTGGAAAGCTCGTAACCTGCGGCCACATCTGAAGGCGATCAAGCCGGCCGTGCTAACCGTGGGTGGCTGGTTCGATGCGGAGAACTTGTTCGGCGCTCTCGAGACCTATAAAAGCACCGAGAAACAAAGCCCCGATCATCCGGCGAATACGCTCGTCATGGGGCCGTGGATTCACGGCGGCTGGTCCGGAGGCGACGGGGATCATCTCGGCCAGGTCAAGTTCAACGCCAAGACTGCGGTCTACTATCGCGAACAGATCGAGTTGCCGTTCTTCGAGTTCCACTTGAAGGGCAAGGGAGCCTGGAAGCCGCCGGAAGCGTGGGTTTTTGAAACCGGCACGAACGTCTGGCGAAAGTACGACGCCTGGCCACCCAAGCAGTCCGAGGAGAAAACCCTTTCGTTTCAGGGCGATGGCAAGCTCACTCGTTCGCGGCAACTCGACCTTCAGCCAGGCGGCGAAGCGTTCGATGAGTTCGTCAGTGATCCCGCCAAGCCGGTGCCCTACTTCGATCGCAATGCCATCGGCATGGAAAAAGAATACATGATCGCCGACCAGCGATTTGCCGCGAGGAGAACCGATGTGCTCGTCTATCAAACCGAGCCATTGACGGAGGACTACACGATCGGCGGGCCAATCGAGGTTAAGCTGCACGTTAGCACGACCGGCACCGATAGCGATTGGGTGGTGAAACTGATCGACGTGTATCCGGATGATTTTCCCGATCCGGACCCGAACCCGGAAAAGGTGAAAATGGGTGGCTACCAGCAGATGGTGCGGGGCGACATTTTCCGTGGCAAGTTCCGCGATAGCTTCGAGAAGCCCGAGGCCTTCCAGCCAGGAAAGCCCACGGTTGTGAAGTTCACCATGCCCGATTCGTTGCACTGCTTCCGCACGGGACATCGCATCATGGTGCAGGTGCAAAGCACGTGGTTCCCCCTGGCAGACCGCAATCCTCAGACGTTCTGCGACATCTACACCGCCAAGGAAAGCGATTTCAAGAAAGCCACCAATCGAGTTTATCGCACGCCGGACATGCCGAGCGGTGTAACCGTACGAGTTGTGAAGTAGCCTGGAAACGCTGCCAAGCTGACAGGTTCCTCAAGCTCCGATTGACACTTGGGCAGCAATCGGGCAAGATGATGTGTGGTATATCCCTCCTGGAAATGCGGGCTTAGGTCGATCTGTCCTGCCGGATTTTCATAAGGGTACGAAATTTGCATAAGTACTGGTCGTACGACTGGATGCGGTGCAACCCATGGCGGTGACGACTCAGCGATTTTCGATCCTTATTACCGACGATGACCAGGATGTCCGCGAGGCGCTTGGTGAACTCGTCGAGTCGAAGGGTTTTCGTCCCATTTTGGCGTCGCACGGGGAAGAGGCCCTGGAAATCGTCCAGTCCGAGCCGATCCATTTGGTTACGCTCGATATGCACATGCCGAAGCTGACTGGGCTTGAGACGTTGCAGCTGGTTCGCCAGATCAACGCCCTTTTGCCAGCGATCCTGATCACGGCCGATGCCACCCTGGAGTTAATGCGGCAGGCATTTCATGCCCAGGTATTCAGTGTCGTGCCCAAGCCAGTCAACCCGCACGTTGTTCTCAAGACCATGTTGCGTGCGCTGGACCGTGTTTACGGAACCGTTGAATTCCATCAATCGACAACCATCACCGGAGAACCGACCCCATGACCGTAGTTCCACTGAACGACAAGATTCTCATCGAACGAGTCGAAGCCGAAGAAAAGACCGCAGGAGGGATCGTGCTTCCCGACACGGCTCGCGAGAAACCCAAGCAGGGCAAAGTGCTATCAACGGGCGAGGGCAGGATCCTCGAAAACGGCAAGCGTAAGACGTTTCAGGTGAAGAAAGGCGATCGCGTGCTCTTCACCAGCTATGCTGGTAGCGAGATTACGGTCGACAACAAAGAGTATCTCATCATGACGGAAGACGATATTCTCGCGATCGCCACGTAATTCAGGTCATCGGACGAGTTTAACGGGCGACCCAGCAGGGTCGCCCGTTTGCGTTCACACGTTACCGAAACGTTACAGCCAGACCCGGGCCTCTCCGGTTACAATACCCTCACCTAACCGGAGGGTTTGTCATGCGTGCCGCGATTCTGGGTGTTGCAGTTGCGATCGCTTTTCCACTGGCCCTTTCGGCCGCTCCACTACCACTTGCTGAACAAGGCAAGTCGGTCGATGTCGTGCTTGCACTGGACACTTCCAACAGCATGGACGGGTTGATTGATTCCGCGAAGCGCAAACTCTGGGCGATCGTCAACGATCTCGCGAAGATCGAACCGGCCCCGACTCTGCGCGTGGCACTCTACAGCTACGGCAACAACGACTACGACAAGAACAAGGGTTGGGTCCGCAAAGACCTCGACCTCACAACCGACCTCGATGAGGTTTACAAAAGCCTGTACGCACTTCGTACGCGCGGAGGCAATGAGTTCGTGGCTCGCGTTAGTCGCGATGCGATTGCCGATCTGAAATGGGCCGAAGGCAACGATGTACTTCGCCTCCTATTCGTCTGTGGCAACGAGTCCGCCAATCAAGACAAGGATGTGTCGCTGTCGTATGTGGCTGAGATGGCCAAGAACAAGGGCGTGATCGTGAACACGATCTTCTGTGGCCCGGCGAATCATGCGGATGCGGTGGGCTACAAGGAATTCGCCAAGACGGCCGGTGGTAGATACGCCAACATCGATCAGGATAAAGCCAAGAGCGTAGCCGTTCTCAAGACCCCCTTCGACGAAGAAATTCAAAAGCTCGGTGTCAGCATCAACAGCACCTATTGCTGGTACGGTCCGAAAGGTGCCGCCGCCGCGACCAACCAAGTAGCGCAAGATGCGAATGCTGGAAAGGCCGCAGGCGATGTCGCAACCGAGCGAGGCATTACCAAGGCTGGTCGACTCTACAAGAATGCCGCGTGCGACCTGATCGATCGCATGGAAACCGAGAAGGACTTTGATCTGAAGAAGATCAAGGAGGAAGATCTACCCGAGGAACTCAAGAAGCTGAAAGCCGAGGAGCGAATGCCGTTTTTGAAAAAGAAAGCGGCCGAGCGAGCGGAGATTCAAAAGAAAGTCGCGGAACTGAACGCCAATCGCGTGAAATTCATCGAGGAAGAAAGCAAAAAGCAGCCGAAGAGCGAGGCGGACAAGGCGTTCGATGAAGCCTTGCGGGCGATGATTAAAGAGCAAGCCGAATCGAAGGGGCTCACGTTCAAGCAGTAATTCCGTGGCGAGCCGAGCGGCGTTGCCTACGCGTTACAAGAAGTCCCCTACTGGATCGTCAGACTTTTAACGAATCACACGTGAGATAAATTATGCGAGCCGTAGTTCTTTTTGCTTTGATGCTGATCCCCACTTCGCTCTTGGCCGCCCCGCCGGCCGAAACTGGCAAGCCGGTCGACATCGTGCTCTGTCTCGACACGTCCGGAAGCATGGACGGCCTGATCGACTCTGCCAAGCGTAAACACTGGACATTCGTGAACGACCTGGCGAAAGTCGAGCCGACGCCAACGCTTCGCGTCGGGCTCTACAGCTATGGCAACAACACCTACGACGCCTCTCGTGGCTGGGTCCGCTTGGAAGTGGAACTCACGACCGACCTAGACGAGGTTTACAAGCGAATCCATGCCTTGAAAACGGCGTCAACAGGCAGTTTCGAATTTCCAGCACGAGTGAGCAAGTACGCTCTCGAAGAACTCAAATGGTCTCCGGAAAAAGGCGGCCTGCGCATTATTTTCGTTTGCGGGAACGAACCGGTCGATCAAGACAAGGACGTGACTCTCGAATCGGTTGCAGAGCAAGCGAAGGCCACGGGAATTCTCATTAACACGATCTATTGTGGAACGCCAACGCACCTGGATGCAGCGGGCTGGGTGGCCTTCGCGACCAAATGTGGCGGCAAGGCCTCCAACATCGATCAAGGAGCCGCCAAGGCCGAGGTCACGATTGTCACGCCGTTCGACGAGGAGATTCGCAAACTCGGCACGAAAATTAACGATACCTACCTCTGGTTCGGGGCCAAGGGCTTGGCCAGTCGAGCGAATCAGTTAGCCCAAGATGGTAACGCGGCTAAGGTTGCTCCCGGTGCCGCAATCGAACGAGACATTACCAAGGCAGGTGGCCTCTACAAGAATGCCGCATGCGATCTGATCGACAAAATGCTGAACGAGAAGGATTTCGACCTGAAGAAGATCAAGGAGGCGGATTTGCCTGAAGAACTCAAAAAATTGAAGTCTGATGAACGGGAACCGTATTTGAAAAAGAAGGCGGGCGAGCGGGTAGAGATTCAAAAGGTAGTTTCGGAACTCTCGAACCGGCGAGCCAGGTACATCGACACCGAACGGGCCAAGCTGCAGAAACTCACTGGCGACAAGGCGTTGGACCAGGCCCTTCGTGAAATCTTGAAAGAGCAGGCGACCTCGAAGGGTCTGAAAGTGAAAGACTAGCAGAGGCGATTGATGGCCGCGTTCTCGCGAACGCGGCGACGAGCAAGAAATGGGCATTGTTGGCAGGCGCCTCCCAGGTGAGTATTCGCGCAAACGAAGTGCTCATGTCGGTGTTAAATTGCAAATGCTTGCCCACTTGTCTGAATGTCCGTGTTGGTTTTGAATGCCCAGTCGTCTTAGTTATTGTGGCGGTGCGCGGTTGCCGCCCGGATTCTTCTCGACTGACCCCGGTGTACGCATGGCGACCAAGGCCCGGATCGTGGTAGTGGAAGATGAACCAGCCATTCGCAGAGGTGTTTCCGACGCCTTGCGGTTGACGGGCTTCGAAGTGACCGAGGCAGCCGACGGCCAATCAGGCCTCAACGCCGCCCTTCAGCCCAATGTCGATCTCGTGCTTCTGGACATTTTGCTTCCTCGCCGCGACGGCCTAGATGTGCTCTGCGAGATTCGCAAGACCTTCCCCTTCCGCCCGGTCATCCTGTTGACCGCACGTGGCACGGAAGAAGATCGCGTGAAGGGCCTGAAGCTCGGAGCCGACGATTACGTCGTCAAGCCGTTCTCGGCCCGCGAACTCTTGGCTCGCGTCGAGGCGATCCTTCGCCGGGCCGGCCCCAAGCCGGCAGACATCCACAAGCTCAATTTTGGCAAAGGCATGATCGATTTGCCTCGCCGCGAGGTTAGCTGGCCAGGCGGGAATCGCATGGAATTGTCCGAAACCGAAACTGCGTTGCTTCAGTACCTCGTCAACAATCGCCAGCGTGCCGTGACCCGTGAAGAACTATTGGAACGAGTCTGGGGCATTACACCCGATGGACTCGAAACACGAACCATCGATATGCACGTCGCCCGTTTGCGAGCCAAATTGAAAGACCCCTCCGGTAAAAATACCGAGGAAGCAATCGTCACCGTTCGGGCTCGCGGCTACATGGCGGGCCCGGGGTTGTCGATTCAAGAAGCCGCCGTCTAAGTTCGGCTAGAAGGTTCTCATGAACTTCGTTCGCAGCAAGACCCGTAGTTTCATCGGCTTTCTGGCCATCTCCGCTCTTTTACTGGGCGGCTTGGGCTGGGCCACGCGTGCCGCGCTCCGCGTCGAGCAGGATCAGCGCGTCGCTGCCGCCAACGCCCAGGAATCCGAATGGCTGTTCCTTCAGCAAAAAGAACGTGCGGACAAACTACGGCTGGCACTCTGGCGACTGGATAGCCGATTGTCGCCGGCACTTGCTCGGGAAGAATCACGACCCTATCCGCAATACATCGCGCTGCACACGCCGTTCCCGGCTCTCACTTCGACGGGAATTGCCTGTGCCCCGGGGCAGGTGTACTTGCCATCTCCATTGCTAACGGCCGAGATGCCCGACTGGATGCGGTTGCACTTCCAGATCGATCAAACCAATGGCTGGACTTCGCCACAAGTCATCTCGGAGGACCTGCAAAAGATACTGCGAAAGCAACCGATCGAGTTGGCCCTGAACAACGTGACGACTGAAAAATCGGACCTGTTATCCACGCTGAAAGACCGATACCCGGCCGCGTCCATCATGACCACATTCCGCGAGATGGGCGTGACCTCCGTGGAAAACGATCGCGACGCTCAGCGTTGGGCGGAACTCCAGGACCTGGTGAACAACACCAAATTGGCTGGCCGAGGTGGGAGCTACACTTCCGATCGTGCTGATCAAAATAACGAGTACAACGCTCGCGGAGTTGCCGCGCAAGTGGCACAAGGGCAAGCAAATCCTGGCCCCAATAACGGTTTCTCTCCCCAGCAACTGGATTTTGCGTATCGCGTGGTCGTCACGAACCGGGCCCGGCGCGAAGGCCAGTGGGCTTATATCTTCGACGACAATCGGGCCAACATGGCACTGGGCTTGGGTGCGGCCTTCCCCGCCAAGGCCGGAATGACCTATCAGACCGTCGAAGTCCAACTCGGTGCCATGCGGCCTGTCTGGCTGCCGAGTGCCGAGAAGCCGGAGCATCTGCTCATCGTTCGTGCAGCCAAGGTTAGTGGCAAGCCGGTCTTCCAGGGTTTCGCCATCGATTGGTCGAAACTGCAGGCTTTGCTGAAAGACGAAGTCGCCGACCTGTTTCCGGAAACGCAGTTTGTCGCATTGCCGCCGGGCGAACCCCAACGACCGGAACGAGCGATGACGGCACTCCCCGTCGAGTTCGATCCGGTCGTCGAAGTGCTGCCGGAGCAGTATCAGCCAATTGACCCGGCGACGCTGTCATCACCGGGCTGGACCCCTCTTCGGATCGGCCTCGCGTTTGCCTGGGGGGCGGCCTTGATCGCACTATTCGCCGTCGGGTTGGGCGGCTGGTCGATCCTCGATCTCTCCGAACGGCGAATCCGTTTCGTCTCCGCCGTCACGCACGAATTGCGTACGCCTCTGACAACGCTGCGGCTCTATCTGGATCTGCTCTCTAGCGGCTTGGTAACGGACGAAACGCAAAAGGCGGAATACTTGACCACGCTGAACGGCGAGTCCGATCGTCTTCATCGGCTAATCGGCAACGTTCTCGACTTCGCACGCCTGGAAAAGTCACGCCCGCACATCGAGAGAAAGCCAGTGTTGGTGTCTGGGCTTCTCGAACAAGTTCACCGCGACTGGCAAGAACGCTGTGCCGCGGCCGGCAAGGATCTCACGATTGAAAACCGAATCCACGAGGGAGCGATCGTCACGACCGATTCGGGCCTAGTCGAGCAGATTGTCAGCAACTTGGTCGATAACGCTCAAAAGTACTCTCGGGAAGCGAACGACCCTGTAATCGTTCTGCGAGCATTGAACGTTGGCGGTCGGCTCGCGATCGAAGTCGAGGATCGCGGGCCTGGCGTGACCAAGCAGGAACGCAGCTCCATTTTCCGACCCTTCCGTCGCGGTCACGATGCGGATGTGAAGGCCGGCGGCGTCGGACTGGGCCTGGCATTGGCAACGCGATGGACTCAGTTGCTCGGCGGCAAACTCAGCGTTGGCGTGGGCACTGATGGCATAGGTGCCTGCTTCCGCCTCGATTTACCGGGACTGATCGGGCCAGAACCCACAAGCGTGGCTGGCTAAGAAACGCTCGATGACTTGAGTTCGATTGTCATGGCATCGAGTCCGTACTTTTTCGACCAGCAATCCCCGTCGGCTTCACTTTACTCTCATTGTTGTCGGGCTACAATTTTACCACGGCGTGGAACTCTGGCCATGGGCCGGGGTCTAGCCTGCCAAACCAATCTCCTTTCCCAATCGGGGGACCGCAACCATGCGTAAGCTTTTTGTGACATTCGGAATGTTGACGGCGATGCTCCTGCTCGGACAGGCTTCCGCCCAGCAATTCGATCGCGATCTATTCAAACTGATGGGGCCGGCAACCAAGTTGATCGGCGAAAACCCGGCGATGCTCGCCAGCAATGAAGGCGTGCAAAAAGAACTCAAGTTGGACGAAGAACAAATCAAGGCAGTAAAAGAGAAATTGCCACAAGGCCTCGGCGGCGTTTTTGGCGGCTTCGGCAATGGCGGCAAGCCCAGCGAAAATGCCATGGCCCGCCTCACCAAGATGATGGAGAAGGCAGCCCAGTTGAAGGACGTTCCTGAAGACAAACTCGAAGCCAAGATTCGCGAAGTCTTCAAGGAAGAACTCGATGGCCCAACCAAGGAAGTCGAAAAAATCCTGAAGCCAGAACAAATGACCCGCCTCAAGCAGATCGCTCGCCAGCAGGGTGGAGCGGCGGCGTATCTCAAGCCCGAAAACGTCAAGGACCTCGGGCTCAAAGACGAGCAGGTCAAGAAGATCAAGGACATCAGCACGGAACTGGACAAGGATAGCGGCGAGTTGCGTAAGAGTGGTGGCAAAGGCGGGTTCAATATCTCGCCTGAGCTGCGTGAGAAACTGAACGCACTCACCAAGGAAGCCAAGGAAAAGGCCGACGAAGTGCTCACCTCGGAGCAAACGGCGAAGTACAAGGAACTGGTCGGCGCGCCGTACACCGTGGTACGCGGCTTCGGTGGGCGTCCTCCGGCGAAGCCGAAGAAGGACGATTGATTCTGCGATTGGATTCAGTCAGGCGAGCCCCCCACCTCTTTGGGGGGCTCGCTTTCGTTACACTTCGTCTTGAGATGCATACCCCCCTCCCGTAGCATGGCGATAATTCCTTTCGCTCAACCGGCTCCAGGTTCCTCTCATGTCCGTTCGTGCCGTTTGCCCTGAATGTGGTACTACCGCATCGCTTGAAGAATACTCCCACAAAAAATCGATCATCTGCAAGGAATGCGGCGCGTCGTTTCCCGTTAGGGTGGCGAAAGCCACGGGTCCGCCTCCTATCCCTAAAAAGCTCGAGTCTGCGAACGCAGGCTTCGAAATTCTCGACGACGACGAAGTCTCCGATATCGAGGAAGTTGAACCAGAGGAACGCCCGCGAAGACCTGCCTCTCGGTCCAGGGACGACGACGAAGAAGCGGAAGAGCGGGCACCGAAGTCGCGCCGCAATCGCGATGACGATGAGGGACACTCGCCTCCCCGCCGGCGACCCGGCGACCGGAATGGCGAGCGAGAACCCAAGGGCAGCAAAAAGGGCCTGCTAATCTTGGGTCTCATGTTGCTCCTAATTCTCGGAGCCGGGGGCGCGTTCGCAGTCTACAAGTTTGTTCTGGACGATGAAGAACCAAAGTTTGTCGTGAATAGCGATGACAAACGACCCGAGCCGGAACCCGAGAAACCGGATCCGAAAATTCCCGATCTGAAAATGCCTGTTGGCAAGGTGACGAAGCCTCGGGATTTGGCATTGAGCCCGGTCAAAATGGTCGGTGATCGCCAGTCTCTGCAGTTGCCAGGCAAAGTCGTGGATGTGTGCGCCGGGGCCGAGGGGCGATTCTTGTTTCTGCACTGCGTGGGAGAAAAAACACTCGTTGTGTACGACGTGTGTCAGGCCGGCATCGTCACGGAAATTCCAACCACGGGCAGCGATACCAAGTTCGCCGCTGGACTGAGCAAGCTATTCATCGCCAACAATACAACTCGAACGATCCAGAGGTTTGACTTGCTCTCGCTCGAAAAAGACAAGGAAGCCAAATTCCCGTTCGAGGGAATCATCAAGGATTTTTCGCTCGGTGCCGCATCGACTGGGCCGGCACTCGTCCTGATGAACATCCCTGCGGATTCTTGGCCAGTGCAGTTTCTCGACCAGGATTCCTTGGCACCGGCCGATGTGGGCTGGGGTAAGCCCGTTCCGAACGGCCTGCCCCGCGACATCCGCTTTCAGGCTTCTGCCTATGGAACGAAATGGGTTGGCACGCCAAAAACAGAGATGCCGCACGAGTTGATTTTCGTCGAACGCGAGGGGAAGGCGGTCTTCGCTCGCAGCCATGAGTGCGGGGAGAACCCTGGGTTTGCCGCCCACTCTGCCGACGGGACGTTCGTGTACTCCCGGTTCGGCGCTGCCTACGCTTTTAGAGTCACGAAGTACGAGAGTAGTGGTGATTCGCCACTGTTCGTTGCTCCTGGCACGAGTTCTCAGTTCTACCTGGACGTCAGCAAGGAGGGCGAAAGCGACTTCCGGGTGCAGGTAAAGAACCCCGATTGTCTCATCAGCGGGACTCCGGTTGCAATACCTCAGCCCTATCGGCCAGGCGGTTCCTTCCCTCCCGATCAACGCTTGCACTATGTGCCGGAAGCGCACGCGGCTATCATTCTTGCACCCGATTCAAATCGATTGGACACGGTCCGCATCGACCCGCTAAAAAATGAGCAGGCCGTCTGTGTGACCAGCAATCCGAATCTTACCTTCACGCCGGGTAAGCCCCTCACCTATTCGATTCGAACTTTCACGAACTACATGCCACTGAAATTCGTCGTCGAGGAGCACGAGGAACTTAACATCTCGAAAGGGGTAACAATCTCGCCAGCCGGGCTTTTGAAGTGGGATGTTCCTGCGAACGAAACTCGAGACCGTCTGCGGATCGTGGTCAAGATAACCAACAGGAGCAACCGTACTAGCTTGCTCTACATTTCGCTTCACAACACCAACGCCGTGGCCCCGAACAAACCGGTTTCCAAGCCGAAAGATCCCAAGGAGCCGATGCCCAAGGATCCGAAGTCGCCCGACCCGAAGATTCCCACTGCCAATATTGCACCGGGCGTGAAACTCGTTCAGGAAACCGGCGCAAAACTCCCGATCATGCCGCCGATGATGACTGAGTCGCGCATCGAGGTCGCGCTGCCTGCAGCCATCGGCGACGCTTGCGTCGCGGGTGGCGGGCGTTATCTCGTCTTCCATTGTCCGAAGGCCCGCAATCTGGTTCTGTTCGATGTGAACACGCTGAAGCTCGAGAAGCCAATCACGGTGATCTCGGACGACGTGCTCTTCGCGGCCGGCATGAACAAGCTCATGGTGATTTATCCCGATAGCAAGGACATCATCCGGTACGATCTCGCGACCCTGAAATTGGAGACGAACGAAGTCCTGGAAGTTCGACAAAGGCCGACCGTGGCCGGCATGGGCAGCGGTGTTGCGGGCCCACTGATTCTTGGGGGCATTCCGTCGCAAAACAACGCAAGCAAGATGGCCCTTACGTTCCTCGATCCGGACACCTTGAAGGAAGTTCGGATCGAGAAGGCCGAAGGCGAGTTCAAAGTTACCTTCGCCGCGGCCGCCAAGATGCGGGTCTCGGCGAATGGAGCAACCATCGGTGCCTGGTTCGAGCAACTGCAACCCACCGGCTTGCAGATCGCGCGTCTCTCGGGCAATACGATCTCGGGCTCGTATCTCGCTGACTCGGTTGGCAACGTTTCTCCGGGCCCCGACGGGCAAAAGGTCTTCACCGAGAAAGGGCTGTTCGACGCGATGGCCAAGCCGGAAGGGCCGCGAACTTCTGTGGTGCCCGCATCGCAGGGAATTGGCCACGTGAGCCTGGCCGGCACTCCCGGTGGCAAGCAGCAAGTAGCCGTCTGGGGCCCAGACAAGGAAAAACCACTCTTCCAGTCCGACGAGCTTCCGGGTTTCGACGGCAAACGCGATCCATTCGAGCGGGATAACCCGAATCTTGCTCTCGACCGGCGATTGTTCTTCATCCCGGATGCCAAGATTCTCGTCGTGGTTCCGCCGGCCGCTAACAAGCTGTTGATCTATCGCCTGGATACGACAAAGAAGTAGTTCCGCATGGACGCACGCGCGATTCTCTTCGTCCCGCTCATGGCGGCCGCCTGGATGCTCGGCACAGTCGTGGCCGCCCTCGCATCGCATTATTTCCTGACGATTGTCGAGAGCTCGGCCACGGCCTACGTTCGCAATCTTCCCTGGAAAGGCAGGCCGTTCCGCGAGTGGATTTGCGATGGCGTGAATTGGCCGGACGATCTGTTCATCGACTACTTTGCGAAGATGTTCTACTTCGCGTACATCATTGGCATCTGGGCGGGGCCGGCCTGCGTGTTCGGCCGCCTCGTGGCCGGCAGCAGTCCGTGGGCCACGCTCATCACCGGCACCGCGTTTTGGTTCTTCTTTCCGATCGGCCTGCTCTCGTCGCTCGCGTCGCAATCCCGCTGGACGCCGTTCTGGTCGGGCGTAATCGTTGCGTTCTATTGCCGGCCCGCCAAGACCTTCTTCTTCTACTTGCTCAGTGCTCCGGTAGTCGCGATTGTCTTTCTGACATTTGACCTGATCCTGATTCACTCTTCCAAGGCCTCCGTCGTCTGGGCCATCGGACTCTCACCGATCGCCGTACTGGCGTTTTTCATTTACGCCCGATTGATCGGCCGGCTGGGGCTGATCGTGTCGTTCACCCGGCCGGAGCAGGAAAAATCCGCAACGAAACCCAAGAAGCGAAAAAAACCCAAGAAGCTGCTCCACGCCTACGACCCAGTTGCGCGTCAATTTGGTCCGAAGGAAGTGATTCAGGATGACCCTCCCTCCTTTGCTCAACCGTCTGATTTGGGTTCGATTCAGACTCCCGATGGTGAAGTGACGGGTTACGGTGTGGACTACGATGGGACGCGGGCCATCCCGGAAGAAGTGAAGCCCGCTCGGATCATCCACACGTTTGATGACGAGGACCAAACTCCGATTACGGTTGCCCCGTTGGTCGAAACAGCCGGCACGGATCGCGAACGAATCGCGGCAGAAATGGCCAAGCCTTCAGAGCGGGAACTCAGCCTCTATCTTCGGGAACGGCCAACCGAACCTCGCAACCCGTTCGGCGCCGAATCGATCCTCTTTCTCTTCGATCTGAAAACCATCGCACCGTGGTTAACGCTGACACTCGGCCTGATCCTGATGGCCCTGATTCAGAGAGGGCTCGACGGGCTGCGGCCGGAGTGACGCCGGAGCTTGACGTGGAATCGAGGTCGAAGCGCCAGCGAGGCTATCAAAATTTTTCGGGTCAGCCTCGCTGGCGCTTCGGTCTGGATTTCGCGATTCAGTTATTAAGCCAGCAATCGCTTGTGCAACTTCGCTTTCCCTTCCACGCCGATCAGCCTTTGTGCGAGTCCCTGATTCTCGAACGTCAACTTGAAGGGATCCAGGCCCAGTAGGTGCAAGATCGTGGCCTGTAAGTCGCGGACGTTGAACTCGTCTTCGCCGACGTAGTAACCGATGTCGTCCGTCTTGCCGTAAGTTTGCCCTCCCTTGATGCCGCCACCTGCGAGCAAAGTGGTGAAGGCGTGTGGGTGATGATCGCGACCGATGAACGGCTGGCCCGGCGAATTTTGCTGCATCGGCGTGCGGCCAAATTCGCCGCCCCAGATAACGAGCGTCGAATCGAGCAGCCCCTTCTGCTTTAAGTCCTTGATGAGGCCGGTCAGCGCGCGATCGACCTGTTGCGTCTTGATCGGCAACGTGTGCGGAATGTCCTCGCCTGGGCTGATGCCGTGATGATCCCAGCCCCAGTCGTAAATCTGCACGAAACGCACGCCGGCTTCGACCAGTCTTCGAGCCAGCAGGCAGTTGTTGGCAAGCGTCGGATCGGTTCCCTTGTACAGCGTTCGCGGGTCGGCGGCAGTCTCGGCTGGCGAAACATAGCCTGGAACAGCCCCGTACATCTCTAGAATCTCTTTCGGCTCCTTGGAAATGTCCATCACCTTGGGGGCTTCCGTCTGCATGCGATAAGCGAGTTCGTATTGGGCGATTCGCGTGACCGTCTCCGGGTCGCCCAGTGCCTTCGCGTGCATCTCGTTGAGCTTGGCCAGTGCGTCGAGCGTGGCCCGTCGTCCTTCGCGATCGAGGCCAGGCGGGTTCGAGAGGAATAACACCGGCTCGCCAGGCGAACGACACTGCACGCCCTGATAGACGCTTGGCAGGTAGCCGCTGCCCCAGACGCTCTTGCCGGCATCAGGCGATTTGCCGCCGGAGGTGAGGACAACGAAGCCGGGCAGATTCTGGTTCTCGCTGCCCAGCCCATAAGTTGCCCACGAGCCCATCGACGCCCCGCCGAGCAGGTTCGTCCCCGTTTGCAGATAAAGCTGGGCCGGCGCGTGATTGAACTGATCCGTGACGCACGATTTCACGATGGCGATGTCGTCCACGACTTCGGGAAGGTGCTTCCATAGTTCGCTGATCTCCGCTCCGCTCTTGCCCTGCTTCGCAAACTTGAACGGCGTGCCCAGCATGTTCGGCACGCCACGAATAAACGCGAACCGCTTTCCCTCCAGGTACTCCTTCGGACACGGCTTGCCGTTGAACTCGATCAATTCCGGTTTGTAATCGAAGAGATCAAGCTGACTCGGGCTGCCGGCCATGTGCAGATAGATAACCGATTTCGCCTTCGCAGCATGATGCGGCTTCTTCGGAGCAAGCAGGTTCTTTGGCTCATCTCCGCGAACACGCTCGCCGGCCAATAATTCCGAAAGCGCAATCGCCCCCAGGCCAACGCCACAATCGCGGAAGAAATGGCGGCGAGTGTTCGCGAGTAGTAATTGATCACTGGTGTCCATGATTGAACCTCTGACGCTTTGGTCGCCCATAGTAGTCCGCACGCTCCGTGTGCGGATCAGAATCGGCAAGACTCTCCTGTTTCGCTTGTCGGCACACTCCGAGCTTGTGAATGTTCAGGTCGATTCCTACCGAGGGTCACTCGCGGATGGGGATCGTTGCGTTATTCTTCTTATGGAAGCGGACTTTCCTCTCAGGATGCACCCCTTGGATGACAGTGTTCCCAAAGCCGAGTCCGCCCCTTCCCTGTTTCCCGAAATTTCTGGGCCGGCACCCGGCAAGCCCGCTGGGACCAAGCGGGCGGCGCAGGCGTCCCCTCGGCTGCGACTTGCCGAACGTTCGCAGGGCCGGATGATCACCGAGTCT
>SIAJ01000159.1 GCA_009691845.1 Gemmataceae bacterium | reverse complement strand
GAAGTGCTTCACTACCACCGGATTGCGTGTTAGAACCTGTCGCGGCGCGAACGACTTGACCGTTGACGAGAAGATTGAGGCAGGTCTTACCCTCATGGCCTCCGCCACCGATCAGAAAAGTCAGAAACTTTCGTTCGATCTTAAACTCAGGAGACGAAAGTTTGCCGATGGATTTGTCCCCGCCATGAAATGAATTCACGAGTCCTTTCCCGAGGAATCCATCGACCATCATCTGGTTTGGCAATGTGCCCCTTGCGGGGCCTTTTCCGAAGGCTTCGCCTTCAACTTTCCAATCGCCGTAGGTTTCGCCCTCGAAATCAGCGATAAGGATGTTGGGCCGCTTCAAATCCTGCGACCGGGCGGCTGTTCCGGCGATGAGAATTCCGACCGAGAGGATGAGCCATCGACATATTGAGAGAGAGTTCATGCCCTGTTCACCTTGAGGAATGGATTTCTGGGATTAGGTTGGGGACAGCACCCGAGTGGGAGCAGACTTCTGAAGCGATGGTACACGCTCGCAACAAGTTTTCGTCGTGTGAAGCTCCCCGCAAAACCCCGAGCAGGAATGCCGCGGTGAATGCGTCACCGGCCCCGACAGTGTCACGGACGGTGACGGCTATCCCCGGTTGGTGAATAATTCCTGCGGGTGCGGCGAGGATTGCTCCCCGGGCACCGCACGTCATCACGACGAAGTCAAGGTGTTGTGATTCCAGAAGACTCAGCAATAGCAATTCCGGTGGGCCATCCGGGCAAATTCCGCACGCGCTGCAGACAACGGACAACTCTTCGTCGCTGAGTTTGAGGATACTCGCCAGATGGATAGATTCACGGATTAATAGGTCGTCGAAGAACGGTGCACGCAGGTTAACGTCCAATACTCGCGGAACTCCCGCGGTCCGGGCCACATTGACACAACGACGGATCGTCGCCCGCGAAACCTCGCCACGCTGGCCAAGTGTTCCAAAGTACAAGGCGTCCGCCTCACTCACACGCGATTCCAACCCTTCGATCCAAACGATGCTATCCCAGGCCGAATTGTCGTGTATCGCAAACGTCGGCTTGCCCGTTGCGTCAAGCGTGACGCCCACGCTTCCAGTGGGGGCATTCGGGGCGACCTGCACCAGGGAAAGATCGATGCCGAAGCCTTGGAGAGTGTAAGTCGCAGCACGGCCGCGCGGGTCGTCGCCCACGGCCGTGAGCATCGAGACGCGTGCACCGAGGGTCGCAGCGTGGCAGGCAAAGTTTGCCGCTGCACCGCCGAATCGCGTCTCTTCCGGGAAGAGATCCCACAGGACTTCGCCGCAGGAGATTATCACTGGCTTCTTCACGATACACCTAGATCGTGTTGGATTTCCTCGAAGCTCCGGCCTTTGGTTTCGGGCACCATGAGGCTCACCCACAGCAGTTGCAACACCATCATGACGCAAAAGAACAGAAAGACGTAGCCCGCCGGGAAGGCCGTCACTACCGCAGGAAACAGGGTCGTGAGCAGTGCGGCGAAGATCCAGTGGGTGAAACTGCCAAGCGATTGGCCCATGGCACGAAACTTATCTGGGAAGACTTCCGAAATCAGCACCCAGATCACCGCACCTTGGCCGACGGCGTGGGCCGCGATGAAGGCAAAGATACAAGCCGGCACGATGGCGAAGTGTTCGGTAAAGAACGCCCATGCACACAGGCCCAATGAGGCGATGTACCCGAAGGATCCGATATAAAGCAGGGTGCGACGGCCGAGTCGATCGATGAGCCACAGCCCTACGAACGTAAAGACGAGGTTCGTCACGCCGATACCGACCGACTGCAGCAATGCGGCGCTCGGTCCGAGGCCAGTGAGTTCAAAGATCCGCGGGGCGAAGTACAGGATGGCGTTGATCCCCGAGAGTTGGTTGAAGAACGCCACCAAGAACGCTATCAGGATCGGGGTTCGCAGGCCCCACCGCCAGAACCGTTCCGCAGGGGCGTTGTCACTGGTAGTGGTCATTGCGTCGGCGATCGCTTCGAGTTCGGCCGTGCTCGCCTGAGGGTTGATGAGCCTCAACACCGCGAGACCGCGAGGCCGATCACCCCGACGGGCAAGCAACCAACGCGGGCTTTCAGGGATGCTAAGACACGCCAGGGTGTAGAGTGCCGAAGGAACTGCCATGATGCCGAGCATCCACCGCCAGGAGTCTTCTCCAATACGAGCAAGCAGGAAGTTCGACAGGAACGCGACCAAGATCCCGAAGACGATGTTGAACTGAAACATGCCCGCTAGCCGACCGCGACTTTCTGGCGGTGAGATCTCGGAGATGTAAAGCGGGGCGGCCACAGTCGACACTCCGATGGCGACGCCGCCGAGTAAGCGGGCGATCATGAAGCTGTACACCTCGGTCGCAATCGCCGACCAGAGCGAGCCCACAAGAAATAGAAGTCCGATGAACAGCAGTGTCTTCTTGCGTCCAAACCGGTCCGTGGGCCAACTCCCGACAAGCGACCCGAGCACCGTTCCCCATAGGGCTGAACTCATCGCCAGCCCGTGGAGCACGGGGGAGAGGCCCCAAAGCGTTTGGATGGTTCGTTCCGCACCGGAAATGACGACGGTGTCAAAACCGAACAAAAACCCGGCAAGTGCCGAGGTAAGGGACCAGAGGAAGAGGCGGTGGCTCACAGGTCAGTCCGTGGATAGTGTCTTTTGTGATCACCTTGGCAATATAATGCCATTTACGACTGGGGAAATGGCTTCTGTTGCTTTTCTTTTGTGACAGATTGCAATGGTAGGGTGTCTTGTTCATTTCCCATGCGTGAACGTTCTGCGAGGTACAGCATGCCGAAAGCTGCCGCGACACCGCCGAAGTTCGTTATGTGGAAGTCGCTGCCTCCGGGCCAAGACCTAGGCTGGCAGCGTCAGTGGTACGGCAACGAACTCGACCCGACAGCGGTATTCAACGTTCGGGGTGTTGGGGTACGCGAGCCGATGTTCAACCCCAACGTTCACCGCCCAATCGGCACCGGCGACTGGCTGATAATGTTCTTCCACTCGGCAGCACGGTTGGTTCCCAATGACCCGAACCCGTCGGTCGGACCGAACACGTTAATTCTCTGGTCACCGGGCGCGGAGCAGTTCTACAGTTGGGGGAAGGTCGCCGCCGTTGAACCCCATACATGGATGCACGTAGAGGGGTCGTGGGTAGTGACACAAGTCGCCGAGAACCGTCTACCGACGGGCGTTCCGGTGAGCATCGAGGATGAGTCTCTCATCACCAAGCCGATTCATGACCTGATGACCGAGATGAGCCGTGCCGAGACAGCCGACCAGATTATCTTGCAGAACCTCTTTCAAAACTGGGCGCGGTCCCTGGCGCGTTACCTTCAGACCCGAGACCCGCAGCATCGCACTCCTGCAGTCCTGTTGAAAGTCCGCGAGTACCTCGACGAGCACTTCGCCAAAAGGACGCCTCTGGACGACCTGACCCGAATCGCCAGCATGTCACGCAGTCACCTCTGTCATCAGTTCCGGGCCCACTTCGGCACCACGATCAGCAGCTACGTTGTTCGGAAACGGATGTCCGTCGCGCAACGATTGCTGTACGACATCAGCCTGCGCCAATGCGAGATCGCCCGGGAAGTCGGTTACCCAGATATTTACCAGTTTTCGAAGCAGTTCAAGAAATCGTTCGGTGTCAGTCCATCCCTGTACCGCAAGCAGCACAAGTACCCTGGGGACGGATGACGCGAGTTCACGATCGGAATTCACAGAATGGGCGGACTTGGTTGAGCCACTGTTTCCAGCAACCGAGCGGGTCAGCGGTCGAAACCATACAGTTTCGAACCGCTCATGCAGGCGGAACGGAAACTTGTCTCTCGCGGCAGCATTCGGTAGTTTGAATACCGGTGCCAGCCAAGATGATAAACACTGTTCAGCTCCCCATCGTTACATTCGGCGTCAGTTCGCCGTTGGAGTTGCGATGAAAGGGATTGAATTAGTCGTCTTCGACATGGCAGGCACGACAGTTAAAGACGACGGCCAAGTCCCTGAAGCCTTCACTGCTGCACTGAGCGATCTCGGAATCATTGTTGGCCAGGACATCATTCGGAGTATTCGCGGGTCGTCCAAGCGAGAAGCCATCCGGAGGTTATTGCCCCCAGGGAAGTCTGGTGATGATCTTGCGGAGCGAGCTTACACTTCTTTCCTTTCTCATTTGGCGCATCGTTATGTCGAAACAGCCGTAGAAGTCGCTGGTGCAGCAGATTCCTTCATTTGTCTTCGCAATCGTGGCATTCGGGTCGCCCTCAACACTGGCTTTGACCGGGAAACTGCCCAGATACTTCTCTCCGTGTTGGGCTGGGTGGATGGCACAGTGGATGCCATCGTGTGCGGAAACGATGTGCCAAATGGTCGACCAGCCCCTGACATGATCTTCCGGTGCATGGAATTGACCGGGGTCGCCAACGTGAAACGAGTGGCTAATGTCGGTGACACTACGCTGGATTTGCAGGCAGGTCACAATGCCGGGGTTCAGTACAATATCGGAGTTCTATCGGGCGCGCACAGTCGGGACATGCTCATCAGCGAGCCGCATTCACATATTATCACGAGTGTAGCTGAGATTCCATCTTTGCTCACTAACGGAAAATGAGTACAAATCGTATCAAACCTCTTCAAATGGAGATCTCGTAATGAAACCACTATTAATGGCCATTTTAGCAGCATGCTACATGGCTACGTCTGGAGTTCGAGCCGAGGATGTTAAGGTCGGGTTCGTTGATCGAGTGTACAAAGATTCCGAAGGCAAGGAATTCAAATATGTGCTGTTTGTGCCCCATTCCTACAAGGGAGACAAGGAGTTCCCCCTCATACTTTTTCTGCACGGCTCCGGAGCCAAGGGTGAGGATGGAAAGAAACCATCTAACCTGGCATTGGCCACGAACATCCGCAAGAACGAGAAAGAGTTCCCCTTTTTCGTTGTCTTTCCGCAAGCACGACAGACTTGGAAAGCCGGGAGTGACGACGCCAATCGTGCCTTAGCCACGCTCGATGCAGTTCAAAAAGACTACAAGATCGACATCAAACGAGTTTCACTGACGGGCCAATCGATGGGCGGGTACGGAACCTGGAGTATCGCTGCGAAGCATCCGGAACGCTGGGCGGCCATAGTTCCCATTTGTGGCGGCGGCGATACAGCCTCGGCCAAGGTCCTGAAAGACATTCCGTGTTGGTGCTTCCATGGCGATGCGGATCCGACGGTCAAGGTCGAAAGTTCGCGACGAATGATTGCGGCGATTAAGGAAGCTGGAGGAACTCCAAAGTATGACGAGTACCCAGGCGTTGGCCACAACTCTTACGACAAGGCTTACGCCACCAAAGAACTCTTCGACTGGCTTCTCCTGCAAAAACGGAAATAACCACTCAGCCTCATCGATCATTTTGCCCGACAGAGCGGGCGAAACCATACAGTTTCGAACCGCATATGCAGGGAGAACGAAAACTTGTCTCTCGCGGCAGCATTCGGTAGTTTGAAAACGGTTGGTTGCCCTGTACTACTAACGTCTTACCGCAAACGCCGCGACCCTCGGGTTGGCGGCGTTCTTCATTTCCCACTCTCACCACTTCTGCAAAGAAACGCCAATTCCCGCAACGGGTTACGCTTCCCTCGGTTCTCGCCAGTGCTCTCGTGATCGCCCG
>SIAJ01000067.1 GCA_009691845.1 Gemmataceae bacterium | reverse complement strand
GCGATTTGCGTGGCCCGGCCCAGGTCGCTGGATGGCCCGCCGCCTGCACCCGTGGTCACGTCGCCGCGCAGCAATCGCTCGGCCTCGATACCCCCCATCATGACACACAGCATGTCGAGAAATCGTTGCCGGGTCCAACCGAGCCGCATTGACTTGTCTTTTTCATAACGCACGTAGCCGCCGGCCCAGGGGATTTCGCTGCGAATCGTGATGCGATCCGGCCGAGGATATTCCGGGCAGGCGATGGCACACAGGAAGTGCCCGGCCTCATGTACGGCGACGATCTGCTCTTCTTTCTCGGTCAATTCGAGCCGATCTTCATACTCGGTCAGGCCACGTTCGATGTCGTCTTGCGTACTTTCGTCGCTGCGATTTTCGCGGAGTCGAATCCGCGAGACGGCTCGGCACATCGCCTGCAAGTGGTCGCCGCTGAAGGGCGTGCCCGTGGCCGTCATGTAAGCTTCGCCGGTGCGATCGACCGCGAAATCGAACGCTTTCGGCGAGAATTTCAGGCCCATCTTGCGGTCGTAGATTTTTAGAATCTCCCGGCGATCGTCTTCTTCTGGATACGGAATGTGCAAGTGGAACTCGAATCGTCCGGGCCGCAAGAGAGCGGGATCTAGACTTTCAACATAGTTGGTCGTCCCGACGACGAAGACGAGTTCTTCCTTGTGGAAGCCGTCCATTTCCGTGAGCAACTGATTCACCATCGAGTGCTCGACGCCCGACCCCGTGTAAGTGCCACGAGCGGTCGCGAACGAATCGAGCTCATCGAACACAATGATCGACGGGGCCGACTGGCGGGCCCGGTGGAAGATCTGCCGCAAGTTCTCCTCCGACTCGCCAACCCACTTCGATTTCAGTTCCGGGCCGGAGACAATCGTGATTGCCGCCCCGATGGCCGTCGCGATGGCTTTTGCA
Source organism: Gemmataceae bacterium (assembly GCA_009691845.1). GTDB lineage: Bacteria > Planctomycetota > Planctomycetia > Gemmatales > Gemmataceae > SIAJ01. The sequence continues at coordinate 30,112 of SIAJ01000067.1, read as the reverse complement.
AAGAACGTCTTTCCCGTTCCCGGCGGGCCCCAGAGGATCATGCCGCGAGGGATCAGATCCTCCATGCGGCGAACTTCTTCCTCCGAAGTCGATTTGTCCCGACGGTTCAGGATGTCCAGGATTTCCTGCCGCAGTTGCTTCTTCACCTTCACGTAACCGCCGACATCGCGTTCGAGATCGACATCGGGAATTTCCATTTTGCCCGTCAGTGTCGCTTGTCGAAGTTGTCGATACGCCTGCTTCGCGTCGGCCGGGTAGTCCTCCCCTTCGAGCGTTTGCAGCAGCTTGCGAAGCCGCACGGCATTCACGCCGGAGACGTACTTGTACAGCCCCATCGGGTTCAGCTGCTTGCCAAACTTGCGGCTCTCACGCTGCGTTATGAGGTGCCGCAATCGATCCCGGCCGATGCCGAGGAGAGCAGCCCGATGAGTAAACAGGGATTCGATCACCTTCGGCAACGGGAAGGATGGATCCTTGAAACCCAGAAAGACGATCGTCGGGTTCTCGTAGAGCAACACGATGACTTCGCGGGCTTCGCTCGTGAGGCCTCCCTGGCTCGTCGTGAGCAAGTCGAGATGCGGAAGCACGATCACCACGCGAACCGGCCGGCCCTGTTTATCGACTTGCTCCGTCGAGCCACGCACGGCATCGCGGAGCTGATTGATCATCGTCCCCATCAGGCCGACTGGCACCGGACCTTGAGCCTCCTTCTCACGTGGTCGGCCATCGAGATACTTGCAGACCATGCCCGCTTCCTTGAGCCGGGCACGCAAATTGATGAACACGAACGGAGCGAGGTCCTTGTCGCACTCGAGCAACGTCGGCAACCCGCGATTCAGCTTCGAGGCAACTTCCGCTAGTTCGCGCGCGTAAGCCGCCTCGACTACCCCTTCAGGCGTCAATTCGGTGGGAAGGTCTTTTTCGGCTAGAATCGTGCTCATTCAGGGTCTCTAATCGAAAAAATGGGTCGAGGATTTGCACAAATGTAGCCCTCTCGCTCCGCGAGAGGGAAGCGGGGCAGCGCTGTAATCCGAGACATATTCGCCATTGCTAGCCTCTGCTTACCTCTCGCGGAGCGAGAGGGCTACTTCACTAAACCTCAACCTTAATCGTCAGCGACCCCGCCTCCGGGTCTTCGCTCATTTCCTTGATCTCGCCCATCTGGGCCGCTTTGCGTTTTAGTGCTTCGCGGGTCACGGCATTCACCGCATCGTTGAGTTCCTTGCGGACATCAGCCAGGGCACCTTCGAGCTTTTCGCTTGCCTCGCCTTGCAGGCGTTCCTGCTGGCCCTGGGCTCGGCGTTCGAGTTCGGTCCTCGCCTGATCCTTGAGTTTACTGCGGATCTGGTTCGAATTTGACCCAACATCGTCTTCGCCCCAGCCTTCCTTTTCGGTTGCCAGTTCGACCGTCACGCCTCGCTCGGCTTTGACCGTGACTTCGCCACATTTCGGATCGACGGAAACCGTCACGGCATCTTGCGTGCGGACGAGCTTGCCGTCCTGTTCCGCGAACCCGCGTCGCTTGAGTTCCTTCGTGAGCAACTCAGACATCTGTTCGCCCGCCAGAATCTCCAGGATCTCCAGATTGGAACAGACCTCGTCCGAGGCCGAGAGATTCCGCTGGATGCTTTCCTTGACGCGAATGCGGTACGCTCGGCTCATTTCGATCCTCCGGTTACCCAATCCTCAACGGCTCCAGTTCATGCAACACGTGTTGCGCTCGCTCCGCGATCGTCGTGAAGTTAAATCGTTCCCACTCGCTCAGCCAGAACTTGCTGGCCGCAAAGTCCTCGTCGAGGTAGCCACTCCGGCGTGCGTTGCCTTCCCAGCCGCGGAAGCGTTCGGCATTTCGCAACAGCGCCAACGCATGGCGCTGTGTAGCCAGTCGGTCGGCCAATCTTGCTGGGCCCGCTCCCTGCAGTCCGCCCGTCCAGAACGTCTGGGCCATGTGGGGCGTCGCCAGCACCCGGGCCATCGTCGCGAGCATGAACCGCACCAGATCCCGTCGGCCCGCGTTATTCGCTGCCATCGCGAAAGCTTCGAGCATGCGCCCTTGCACCTGCCCCTGCTGGCCGAGGGCCGTCCAATCGCCAACTTGGCCTTTCGAGCGTTCAATTTCCAGCCAGCGATTTTCCAGCATCGGCTGAAGCGATTCGAGAATCGTGCTGCTGGGTTCGCTGAACCACACATCGAACGATGGCACAACCGCGGTCGCCTCGCCGGCAAAGTCATTCGGATACGCCAGCCAGATCAGGGCGTTTTCGCCGAATGCCGGAAAGCCTCGCAGGCGATTCGCCAGTTCACTGTCGGATCGGAGTGCCTCGTAAGCCAGGAAGAAGAACAGGCGATCGGCAGCCGATTGATCTCCCTCTTCGACGGAGAAGACAGTCCGTTCTTCCTTCGGCTTGACGGCCGTCAGCCACATCAAGAATTCCAGCACATGCGGCGAGAACTCCAAAACGATCCGCTCGATCGGCGAACGGTCCCAGAGTCGCCCGAATCTCGGCTCGCCATCGCGAAGAAACCGATCGCGTTTCCAGGCCCCGGCACGCACGAGGTAGAGCACACAGCCCTTGGCCAGCGAGTCCTTCACCAGTCCGATGGCGACGGGACTCAAACAGGGCGGACGATCCAGGCGATCGTTTACGTGCCGCATCGCTTGCTCGCTTGGCAACTGCTTCAACACGAAGCGGAGTATGCGCAAGAGGTTCGCTTCGAACCGCGATACCGATTTTGGCTCAGTCGTGCTCATCCGCCTCGGCGTTCCGTGACCTTGGGCTTCTTCCATAATCCTACCGCTTGCCGAGCCGGGAAACCATTCACGCTGACCTCACTGCCCCGAACGCGAATCTCCAGCGTGTTGCGTTCCTGCCAGCACGGATCATCCGCCCGATAGTGGTTCGTCAGAAAATGGATGCGTTGATTGGTCGACCCGATCCAGCGCCGCGAAGTGTCCGGCAACTCGCTCAAATAGGGGCCATCGACAAGAATGTCCGTGAGTTCGATGAGCCGATCAACGTCCGGGTTTCGTTGCGATTGCGCTTCTTTAATTGTGAAGCCCGTAAAGACCATGACCGTCAGGCCGAGATCGCGAACGGCGCTTGCCAAAAAGCTTGCCCCAGATGCGTGCGCCAACGGTTCGCCGCCTAGTAGCGTGATTCCCTCGATACCTTCAGCGCGGGCTCGGTCGATTGCGGCGAGCACCTCGCCAAGCGACATCGATTCGCCACCCTCAAACGGAATGAACTCCGGATTGCAACAGCCCGGGCAGCGCAATGGGCAGCCTTGAAACCAGATGGCAAACCGGTGGCCCGGGCCTTCGGCTTCCGTACACGGTACGATCTGCGCGATCTGGAGCCGAACCTCTGCCTGCATTCGGTTATTATAGCGCGCGGCCCGCCACCTTCACTACGCCAGGCTGGCCGACCTCGCCCGCGATCGCGATTTCACGATCGAGGAACATTTGGATGACGGTCGCATTCGTGGTGAGATGCAAGGTGATTTCGGAAACCTGAAACTCCGACGCACCGTCTGCCAGTGCCAACGGCAGGAGAAGTTGATCGGCACTGTGCGGATCGACGGGCATTCCCGTGGCCCGATGCGCCAGGGCCTGATCGACCGCCTCGTCTGCGACTGCTTCGGCGGGCTTTCCCCTTGCACCCAGACCGAAAAAGAGGGTGGGAACCGGCCCGCCCAGAGTGATCGCCAACATGCAGCCGGGATCGCCGGGGTATTCCTCGATCTGAACCTCGGCCGCGATTCCCGCATCGCGGAGCCGAACTTCCGCACGACGCGAACAGCGTTTTGCCACGTGTTCGGGTAGACCAGAGGTGCCACACGTGATCGTGGCGGAGTCGCTTTGCCTACCGGAGTTGAGCGTTAGCGGACGAAGTTTGGGAGTCGACGCAATGCTCGCCAAGATCTTACCGCCGCCGCGTGGATAGAACCCCGGACGTTCCATCGCCAGGTCAATCTTCATGCCCAGGCGCTGCATGTACATACGCCAGGTAGCTTGCAGGTAATGAAAGCACGGTGCCTTTTCATTGTGCGTGCCACCTTCGAGAACCAGTTCGCTCAGCTCGTTAGCCAGTGCGAGAGGCAAATAGACGGTATGCAGCACCAGGGCCGTCGAGCCGGCCGTGCCGATGGGGAAGTGATGTTGGCCCGCGGTCACTGTACCCGGTTCGAAGATCAACTGATTGGAATTGACCGCATCGCCCGTGAGCTTGGCATTGCCGATTTTCCCTGCGGCACGGACACCGGCGAGATGTTGCGGACGCAAGCCCGGCTTCGGCTTGCGATTCGCCCGAATCTTGCGCAGCTTGAACGATTTGCCCGTCAGCAGCGAAAGCGTCAACGCGGAACGAAGAATCTGCCCTCCGCCTTCGCCGAGGGAGCCGTCGATATCAATCATGCAATTGGGATAGCTGAAAGCGGGTCGAGGTTCACGGTCTGGAACCGCGAACGGTGCTGGCTTGCGAAGCAATCGGAGGAGCAAACGCGTGATCGTCCGAGCCCAGGAGGCCCGATGAAGCTTTCTCGCTGCGATTGCGCGTGGAGTGGAGAACCAGCAAGCGCTGCACGCGATGGTCGTCTTTTTCACCGGTGAAGGCAAGGTTCCCGAACGTGCCTTCCCAGTAATCATCCGTGCCAACGACCAGATATTCGTTCGGCATCAGGGCGATTTCAAACCCGGCTGCTGGGAAGACTTCTGTCGCCAGGCCGCGATCGGCCGCGTCGGCAGGCAGCAATTGGCTCGGATCGTGATAGCGGGCCCGAGGAATCAGCTTCACAAGCACTTTGCCTTCGGGGCCGTCGCGAACGGTCATCTCGAATCCGAGGACCACCTGATCTCGCCCAAATGCAGACTTCTTGCCATTGGCGGCCCGAAGCGAGAAGTCAGCACGGGGTAGATTACCGGTGAGCAATAACGTGGCCGGACGATCGAGTCCAAATGTTCGAGCCCGATGCCCCCACGCAGTCCGCGGGTCGTCAATGAGCTTTCGAAGCGAGCCGGGTGCCGATTCGCCGGTAGTCCCCACGCGCAGGCCAGATTCTTCCAGAATCGCCCGCGTCTCGAATGATAACACTTGCTCGTCCACGCGGTCCCAGGCTCGGCGATTGATTTCTTCCGTGCCGGCCGGGCGTTCGATCACCACATATTGAACGAGCGCGCTCTCGGGATCCTGGCCGCCGCCCAGCAATGGAAACGGATTCAACCACTTGGCCCGGCTGCCTTCGGAGAGGCAGCCGACAGCGGCAAGCGGGAGCAGAGCAACAAAGAATACCCGCATGAAGCGCATCGTGGACGTCCTTGTCCAGAATCTGCCGGGAACTATCGGCGTGTTGAAGGGCAATAACGTCGTGGTGAATTGCGGTCAAGTCGCAATGCGGAGAAACTGGCAAGGTCGGCCCGATCAAGCTTCAACCGGAACACTCACGCTTGCAGCACCGCGAATTGCCCGCGATGGCTTCACGACCTTGCCGGGATGGTAAGGCAGGATGTAGTGGACCAGGAAAACCAGGTAACACGCGGTGCCCGCGATGTCGCAGAAATGCAGGAGTTCATGCGAGCGAATCAGGCCAGTCCAAACCACCGGCCAGTTCGCGACTTCGATGACGGCCCCCAGCAGATAGGTCCCCATCGCCCCGATGAACCAGCGCATGCCCCGCCAGCCGGTCGCACACCAGTAGGCATAAAAGCCCGCACAACTCAACCAGGCCATCCCGACATAACAACCAACCAGAATGGAATGGTCCGGCAATGGGAACATCCAGAGCGAGGCGATGCCGATGAAGGCCAACGTCCATTCCCCGATGAGCAATGCCCAGCGCAGTCGGCCGCGAACCAGAAGGGCTGCAAGCGGTGTCGCTCCTCCGGCAATCATCAGGAAGATGGCACTCATGTCGATGAGCTGGTAAACCTTCAACTCGTCGGGAGGAAGGCGGAGCGCATGGTAAAGCCCGCTCGAGGTGAACAGGATGGTCATGCTGCTGCCGAATATCAACACGCAGATCCGGCGCGTAGTATTCCGGCTGGTTATTCGGAAAAGGAAACACGAAGCGATTAGCGCTAGAAAAGCGGCCAGGAAGTGAGATCCGGACGAGACCGGATCGCGCAGCATCTCCACAGGCGTACTCCAATGGGCGTCATTCGCGTTAATCGACTTTCGACACTAGGCAATCGAGAAAAAAGTGAATTCTTACGGCAGTTACCTGAGGCGAGCAACCGTCTACAATGAATGTTTCGCTTGGCCGTAAGAAGGGGTTATTCCGCCATGTGGCCGATGCTGGTTCCCAAGATCGAACGCTACCACGAACTGGAACGCATGCTCGTCGATCCAGAGGTTGGTACAAATCCCACACGTTATGGCACGTTGGCCAAGGAATTTTCGTCCCTGGGCAAGCTCGTTAAGCCGGCCCTGGAATACGAACAAGTCTCCGAGTCCGTGAAGCAGGCGGAGACGCTCGTCGCGGCCGAGACCGATCCGGAAATGCAGGCTTATGCCGCGGAAGAGGTCAACGCGCTCAAGAAGCAGCGAGAGGACTTGAAGAATCGCGTGGAGGACATGCTGCTCGTCGAACCAGGCGAGGATTACAGTAGTTTGATCGTGGAAATTCGAGCGGGCACCGGAGGCGACGAGGCCGCGATCTTCGCGGGCGATCTCTACGAAATGTACACCCGTTACGCCCGCACACAGGGGTGGAACGTTGAAGGCATCGAGGTCAGCCTGGGTGAAGCGGGCGGGTTCAAGGAGATCGTCTTTAGCGTTTCTGGCGAAAATGTGTTCCAGCAATTGCGCTACGAGTCCGGCGGGCACCGCGTGCAACGAGTTCCCAAGACCGAAACACAGGGCCGGATTCACACCTCCGCCGCGACCGTGGCCGTGCTTCCCGAACCGGATGAGGTACAGGTCGAGATCAAACCGGGTGATCTGAAAGTAGAAACCATGCGGGCCGGCGGTGCGGGCGGCCAGCACGTGAATAAGACCGAAAGTGCTATCCGGCTGTGGTACAAACAAGGCACGCCGGAAGAGATCGAAGTGAAATGCCAGGACGGCCGAAGCCAGCACAAGAACAAAGAACAAGCCATGCGCGTCCTACGCAGCCGGATCTTCGAATTCCAGCAAGCGAAACTGCACCGCGAGCGGTCGGAAAATCGGAAAGGTCAGATCGGCTCGGGGGGTCGCAATGACCGCATTCGCACTTACAACTTTCCGCAGAACCGCGTGACCGATCATCGCATCAATTTGACGATGCACTCGCTCGATGCGGTCATCATGGGCGAGATTGGCAGTCTCATCGGGGCGATGCGTGAGTACGACAAGAAGCAAAGGCTGGGGCAGTTGTGATCGGCGCTATCGCGTCCCGTATTGCGTTTCATAGTACTTGAGATATTCGCCCGAACGCACCTGATTCACCCAGGCCTGATTGGCTTGATACCACGCGATGGTATCCTTCAATCCGACTTCAAACTTCACTAGCGGCTGCCAGCCAAGTTCACGCTCGGCCTTGGAGCAATCGATCGCATACCGCCGATCGTGGCCCGGTCGATCCTGCACATACTTGATGAGTGATTTGGGCTTGCCAAGCAATTCCAACAACAGCTCCGTCAATCGAATGTTAAGCATCTCGCATCGTCCACCGAAGTTGTAAACTTCGCCATGCTTCCCGTTTCGCCATGCGGCTTCCACGCCCCGGGCATGATCGGTGACATAGATCCAATCGCGGATTTGCATACCGTCGCCATAGACGGGCACCTGCCGATCATTCATCAGATTCGTGATGAATAGTGGAATCAGCTTTTCCGGGAAGTGATACGGACCATAGTTATTCGAACAACGTGTGATGACTGCATCCATGCCGAACGTGTGCACATACGACATCACCAGCATATCCGCAGCGGCCTTGCTGGCGGAATAGGGGCTATTGGGCGATAGCGGTGTCGATTCCGTGAAGAGTCCAGTCGCTCCAAGCGAGCCGTACACTTCGTCCGTGGAAACCTGGACGTAGCGTTTCACTTTCTTGGCACGGGCTGCATCGAGCAGGACCTGGGTGCCGATCACGTTCGTCCGCACAAATGGCCCGCTATCTAGGATGCTGCGATCCACGTGTGACTCGGCCGCGAAGTGAATGAGGCCATCCGCATTTTCCTCCAGGGCCGTCATCACATCGGCTCGATTCGTGATATCCCCCTTCACGAATGAATAGCGCGGATTGTTGGCAACATCGGCCAGGTTGGCGAGATTGCCGGCATAAGTGAGCGCATCGAAATTGGTGATGTGTACGTTCGGATCCGAGTTCAGCAACTGCCGAATGAAATTGCTGCCGATGAATCCGCAACCGCCTGTGACGAATAATCTCGGCATCCTTTACCTCGAAATAACGAATCCCCGTTTAGCGTTCGAGCCGTTGGCTCGAACGCTAAACGAGATTGCATCAAACTGGTTTCGGGGCCGCGTCGATTCTCGCTTGCAACTCGGGTGCCACCTGCTTCGTCCCCTTGCACTTCGTCTTTGCCCAGGCGGTGCAGCCCAGGAAATACCGGCCCCTTGCTTCGCATAACTTCATGGCCGAGCCACACTCGGGGCAGATGTCCTTGATCTCCACTTCGGGCAGTTTCTTTTTCTCGACCGGCGGCGGCAGCACGTCCTTCAGCTTCTCTTTCAGTTCCGCGTTGATGGACTTGGCATTACGGCATTTCGGGAAGGCGCTGCACGACAGGAACGGGCCACGCCAGCTTTTGCGGATTACCATTTTGGAAGCGCACTTCTCGCAGTTCACGCCGGTGTCGATCGGCGGCAACGGCCGTTCGCCGGTCTTGTCTGCCTCCATCGTGGTTTTACATTCCTTGTCCTTGCACGTGAAATAAGGCCCTTTCGACCCGTGTCGCCACAGCAAATTCTTGTCGCACGTGGGACAGGGGTACAGCGTCGGCTTGCAGGTCACAACGATCTGGTCGTTCTCGCGGAGCGAGCATATCGTGTTGCAGCCCGAGCCGTCCGGCTTGTAGGTCGAGCAGCTCAAAAAGGTGCCCCACCGGCTGGTCCTCGCAACCATCTGCGCGGTACAGGTCGGGCATTTCACGTCGATACCGCTCAGATCCGCCTCGCCCTCGCGTGGCTTGATGTAGCCGCACGGGTTCTCTTTCTCTCGCCAGCCGGAGCAACCGATAAAAGTTCCCTTGCTCTTGGCGCTGTACATTTCAACGAGCGGCCGGCTACACTTGGGGCATGGCTCGCCCGTCTCCCGGCCCTTGACCTTCGGCAGTTCCACATCTGCCTTCTTCAGGTCCTCGGAAAAGCGGGTCCAGAACTCGTTGAGCACGTCATCCGACTTCAGCTTGCCTGTCGAAATGTCGTCGAGTTCCTCTTCAAAATGCGAGGTGAATTGCAGGTCCATCTCATGCGGAAAACCTTTCACCAGCAGATCGGTCACGACCTTGCCTAGTTCGGTGGCTGTAAACCGGCGATTCTCGGCTTCCACGTAGCCTTTCTTGGTGATCGTCGAAAGAATCGTGGCATAAGTGCTCGGCCGGCCGATGCCCTCTTTCTCCAGTGTGCGAACGAGTGAGGCCTCGTTGAAGCGGGCTGGCGGCTGCGTGAAGTGCTGCGTGGCACCAAGACCCAATTTGTCGAGAGCCAGTCCGGCACTCAGGGCCGGCAGCATCACGTCTTCTTGCTTGCCCGCTGGCCAGACTCGGCGGTAGCCGTCGAATTTCTCGATCGAGCCGCGAGCTTTGAACAACCCCTGGTCGGCCTGAATCTCGACCGTTGTGGTCGCAACCACCGCGGAAGTCATTTGGCTCGCCATGAAGCGATTGAAAATCAGTGTGTAGAGCCGAAATTGATCGTGGTCGAGAAACGGCTGCACCCGTTCGGGCGTGTTGGTCAGGTCCGTGGGCCGAATGGCCTCGTGGGCTTCCTGAGCACTCTTGCCCGACTTGAAGACGTTCGGCTTCTCAGGCAGATAACGCGGACCATATTTGTTGTCGATGTGCGTACGCACCATGCCGAGAGCGTCGTTCGAGACGCGCGTGCTATCGGTTCGCATGTAGGTGATGAGCGCGACTTGCCCTTCCGAGCCCAGGCTCACGCCTTCGTATAGCCGTTGGGCGTTCTGCATCGTGCGCTGGGCACCCATGTTCAGTCGAGTGCTCGCCTGCTGCTGAAGCGTCGAGGTCGTGAATGGCGGCGAAGCGTGATCGTTACGGTCCTTTTGTTCGATGTTGATGATCTTGTAGGTCGCCGTGTTCAGGACGGCGTAAATGGCATCGGCTTCCGCCTCCGACGTGGCGCTGAAGGTTTTGTCCTGCCACTTCTCCAACTCGGCAAGGAAACTCCCGGCCGGGACGGATTGCTTCTCTTTCGGTTCGTTCTTCGGCGCAGCCTCAGCCCCTTCACTTTGCTCGGGTGCTTCGGTATCCGTTTCGGCTTCTGCCTCCGGTTTGCCGTCGGCTGCTTTCGCCCCTTTCTTCTTGGCAAGAACTTTGGCGGGGAACTCAAAATTGCCCAGCTTGGCCAGGCCCGTCGGCGTGAGGAGGGCGGTCAGCTTCCAGTATTCCTCGGACTTGAACGCCTCGATCTCCCGTTCGCGATCGACGACGAGTTTGACGGCCACGGATTGCACGCGGCCGGCGCTCAGGCCACGCGTGACTTTCTTGCTCAACAGGTTGCTGAGGGGATACCCCACCGCGCGATCGAGGGCTCGCCGTGCTTCCTGGGCGGCCACGAGATTGCTGTCGATCTGCCCTGCGTGCAGGAGAGCCTCCTGGACCGCTTTCTTGGTAATTTCGTTGAAGGCGATCCGCAGGGTCCGTTTCGGTTCAAGCCCCAGTTCATCCTGGATGTGCCAGGCGATCGACTCCCCTTCGCGGTCGGGGTCGGTTGCGAGATAGATCATCTCGGCCCGGTCTGCCTCGCGCTTGAGTTCGTTCAGAATGTCCTCGGTCGAACGCCGGGCCTTGGAGCCGCCCTTGTCCGTGCGATCGATGACCTGGTAGCGGAACTTCCAACCCTCCTCTCCAATAGTGATGCCAACGACGGCTTCACCACGAAGTTTGCCGCTGACCGGCAGATCGCGGACGTGGCCATAGCTTGCCCGAACGCGGTAGGCGGAGCCGAGGTATTTTTCGATAGTCTTCGCCTTGGCCGGCGATTCCACGATGACGAGATTGCCTTTTCGCGGCCCGGTGTAAGTCTCGCGGACGGGTGGAGCTTGCGTTACGGCGACCCGCTCCGCTTTCTTGACAGCACGCGTCGGGGCCGCCTTTTTGGGGGCGGCTTTCTTCACGCTGGCTTTCTTGGCCGGTTTTGGGCTGGCCTTCTTCTTGGCAACGGTAACGGGCTTCTTGCGCGGCGGCATGTCTGTTCCTGTTGGTCCAATGGCGTTCAGCAGTCTATCCGGCCTGTCAACTTTGCCCAACCAATCCGTCCTACTATATGGTTGGCGTTGTCCGACTTTGCCGCATCGCTACAATTCCCATGTTGGGCAAGATCGACATTCCATTCAAATACTACCCCCGGTCGCGGGGCGTCAACCCCCCTATGGGGGAATGCTGCCCAGGACGGCCGTCGTAAACCGAGGAACGGCAATGGCTTTTAATCCGTTCGAAGCATTTAGCGTACGCTCAAAATTGGGCAAGTCCGTGATGGCCATTCTGGGCATCGTGGTCATGTTGACCTTCGTGCTGTCCACGGGGGCAGTCGGCTCGAAGAACGATTTCTTCGATCAAATGATCAGCATGTTTGGCGGAAAAGGCAGCGGAGAGGTCGTCGCCACGGCCCATGGGGACAAAATACGGGATATCGACCTGACAGAGATCGGTCGTCAGCGCCGGGCTGCGAACACTTACATGCAGGAGGCGACCGCCGTCTCTCACATGAATGCAGCCAAGTCGCTTGCGGAAGACCTCAAGGGGTCGAGGCTAACCGCGGATACCAAGCGCGACATCGAACGATTTGTCTCGCTAAAGGTCAATTCGCAAAAAGACATGCAGGCTTATCGAATGTTCCTCTTCAGCCTCACGGACTTCCAGCGGTTCAACCCGGAATCGCAAAAACTGATGCAGGCCATGAGTCGGGCCCGAGCGAAACCGGAATCCGACGACAAAAAAGCCATGGATACAATCGCGGGGATCATTTTGCACGATATGAGGCAGACCCCGTTAGTTTTGGTGGAATTAGGCGATTCCAGCCGAGACATGCTCGATTTTTACCTCCTTCTCAAAAAGGCCGACCAACTCGGCATCCATTTTTCGAAGGCGGGCATTCTCGAGTTGATGGAACGGGACACGGGCGGTCCTTTAAAGCAAGAAGACCGCCTGGCAATCGATCGCCTGATTCGGGAGAATAATCGACTGGGAGAATTCTCTCCCGAATGGCTCATGAAAGCGATCGGAAACGAGTACCGAGCCCGCTCGGCGTTGGCGGCACTGCAGGGGGAGTCCCCGGTTACGAGCGCCATTCGTCAGCAGCGAGCCAGTAGCATGCTCGCCCTTGTCCTGGGTGTTGATCTTTCGACCTCGCCGTTACCCGGAGCGTTGGCGACCGCCAGTGCCCAACCTGGCGCACTCACGCCGGCCGAATTCTTCGAGTTTTTCAAGGATCGCTGCTCGGAACATACGTTTGCCATGATCGAGCTTTCCGCCGAGTCCTTCCTGGACAAGGTGACGGTCGAGCCGACGCCAAAAGAGCGAAACGACCTGTTCAACAAGTATCGCGGCGAACTCCCCGACCCTTCCAGGGATCGGCCGGGCTTCAAGGAGCCGCGTAAGTTGAAAATCGATTTCGTCACGTTGGACGCAACCGCCCCGCGTATTGAGCAAGCGATGCCAAAGGTGAAGGCGGCCGACGCGTTTTTGTGGGCGAATGCTGCTGCCCTCAGCGGCAACCCCATGGCGGCCTTGATCACGGCATCCCGACCGGCCATTGCCGAATCGATGCCGGTGAAACAAGCCCTCGCGGATCAGATGGATGCAAATTTGAGTCGGTACACCGCCGTTGAGCAATTCATGTATTCTCCACGCGATGTGAGCGTGTACCGCCCGCAGCCGCTCGCCAGTTTGATCGCCGGCTTTGGTGGCTATCCGACGCTAACCTCGGCTGTGGCCGCGAATTCATTGGCCTTCCGCCAAATCGAAGCCCACGACCTGAAGACACGCGTTCCGTTTCTACTGCAAGCGTGGCTGATGCCATTTTCGCCGACCATGGGCAATGCCCTGGGAATGCCGGCGTTTTCCTATGCATTGAACCCGAAACTGCCGCCAGAAGGCGTGTATTTGCCGGAGATCGTCAAGGATCTGAAAAAACGCGATCGCCAGCAAATGTTCGATGCGGACGTCAAACAACTCAACACCAAGCTGATGGAATTGACGCGAGATGCCAGCCCCTTTGGTGCCAAAGTGGACAAGACCAAGCTGGATAAGTCCCGCGAGGAGTCCAAGAAGTACATCGCGGAATGGCTAAAGGACCGCAAACTGACGGCCCTGGGAACAAAAACAGCCGTCGATCAGAATGCCACGGTCACCGATCCCGATTTGAAGCTGCTGAATGCCTTGGCAGTTACGGAGCCTGACGGAACGAACTCGTTGACGAAGAAATTGTTCGCGATGTTCGATCCCCGCTCCTTTGGTGGAGCCGGTGCTCCCTTTGCCAGCGTGCAACCGTTTCAACCCGATTGGTTCCCGGCCGACCCGGCTGGCGACGGACTCGATAAACCGAATCACCTCGTTTGGGTCAGCGAAGACGTCGAAGTTCGCGGCTACAATTCGCTCGAAAATGCGAACAAACTCACGAACGGCGAGATGACCAAACGCGTTGATCGCGAGTGGAAACTTGAGAAAGCCCGCGCACTTGCCAAGGCCAAGGCCGAGGAAGTAGCAGAGCAAGTTCGGACCATCGCCAAGACGATCGGCACGAACCCGACGGGAGTTGAAAAGCAACTTCGCGACCTGGCACTTCGGGACAAGTTCCGCTTGTTCGACATTGAGAACCTGGCCATTCTCAAACTACAACCCGGCGCGACAGCCGCAAAAATCACCTACGAAGACCCGAAGATCGAGAAGCACCAAGTGCTGTATCCATCGGACAATTTCGCGGGTCAACTTCTCGAGATGCGTAGGGAGTCGCTGGGCAGCGTCAAGGTTCTCCAGGATGCCCCGCGAGCCCGCTACTACGTCGCCTGTGAAGTCGATCGGGCGGAAAAAACGATCGATCAATTCCGCAACGTGTTCGGAAAAGTCACGGCTGCGGGCCCAGCCAACGACCCGCTCTTCGATCGGTATGCCTTGGCCCAGGAACGTGAAAAAGCACGTGAAACCGTGTTCGCCCGACTTCGTGCCGAGGCAAAGCTTGACGAGAAGGATGCACTCAAGAAAGGCGAAAAACGCGACTCGGAGTGATCGACCACCAAGCTAGCCCGCTCGCTCCGCGAGGGGTTGGCGAATGCTCGTCGTCCCCCCGAATTCTCTGGCTGGCTCCCTCTCGCGGAGCGAGAGGGCTACTTCGACAGGCGTTCTAGCAGCGACTTCAATCGCTCGGCTTCCGCACCTTCCTTGAACGGATTTGGACTGTCCTTCGGGAACGTGCGATTCGCGGTTTTCCCGTCGAGCACCCAGCGATATCCAACCTTCTCCAGAGACTTGCGTTCCTTCAGCACAATGACCTGAATCGCTTCCAATTTGGCTTTCGCGTCCTCGTCCTTGATTTCAGCCATTCCGTCGAGGCCCTTCAGGTGTGCCGCGATGGCCTTGCGGTCGTCATCGCTCAGGATGATCGTGATTGGCGTTTCGGAGAGGGTATCGAGAGCGTTCACCATGGCTGCCAATTGCAATCGCGGGCTCGCCCCGCCGCCACCTCCCGCACCGCCTGGGCCTCCTCCGCCTTTTTTCGGTGCCGGCCCGCCCAGTCCTCCGCCTCCTTTGCCTTTCGCGGCCCCAGGTCCAGCCGCCGCCTTGGGTTCGGCTGCCGTTTGCGCATCACCTGGGGGTGACTCCGGGCCGAACGGCTTGTAGCCAAATCCTGCCATGAAGGTGATCCCGATTGACAACCCGAGGCCAAGCGCGCCGAAGGAGGCGGTGATGACCGAAGGGATCTTGATCTTTCCGATCGGCAGGAAATACAAGATGACGCCCAAAACGAGCACCACGCCGCCAATGATGGCGAACCAGTGCCACATCTGCATATCGTTCCAGTTCATGAGCGAACTCCGATGTGAAATAAGATGGAAATGTGAAGATGAGGATTTGTTAGCCCAACTTCCGCACTTGGCAATATGGAAACTATTTTCGCCTGGTTCCTGAACGCAAGTCGTTGATTTCCAACGAAGGCCTCTTTGCAGACGCGATGTCGTGCCAACCTACCCTCTTAAAATCACGCCCCGATTCTGACCATGATGCCGGTCTCACGGGAGTTCGGCATGTATCTGCGGCACGCCACGGTTCGACGCGGCGGCAAGACGCACACGTACTGGCGGCTCGTGCGGTCCGTCCGCGTCGGCCGCAAAGTGCGTCAAGAGACCGTCGCTCCACGCGGCGAACTCGATGCCCAGGGTCAACTTGCTGCCCGCGCCTGGCCGATCGCCTCGTGGGCGTCGAACGTCAGCCCGGTCTGTTCGACGACGATCTGCGTGGCGTAAAGCTCGAACGTGGCAGACGCTGCGATGCAAAGACTTACGTCAATTCGCAGGGCTCAAGTGCGGAAGTTGGGTTAACGTAGCGATAGCTCAAATTGCAAGGAAAAAGACCCGCGATTTGCATCGCGGGGCTTCGAGAACCGCTTTAAGTAGCCGCGTTCGTCAGAACGCGGGAAAACCCGCACACTGGCAAGCTACTCAGCAACAGGTTGAGGCGCTGGGGCTGGCGCGGCTGTTTTTTTGACCGACGCCTGGATTCGCGTCTCGCCTTCCTTCAGAAATTCGATGATGGCGGTCTCGCCGGCATCGCCGAGCCGACGCTTGGTCAGCTTCATGATTCGGGTGTAGCCACCCTTACGGTCCATGTATCGAGGGGCCAGTACGCTAAAGAGCTTGCCGACGACCGTTTCGCCCAGGGCGTTGCCCTTGTTGTCGATCAGTTCGACCTTGGCGACCGGCCCAAGGCGAGCCATGACCAAGCGGCGGGCGTGTAATTCCTTGATCTTGTCGCCGGTAGCAACGCCACGCTTGGCGAGCGTAATGAGTCGCTCGACGTAGGGCCGCAGTTCCTTGGCCTTCGGAATCGTCGTGGTGATGCGCTCGTGGGTAACGAGGGCCATCAGCAGGTTTCGATTCATCGACCTGCGATGAGGTGCATTGCGGCCGAGTTTACGGCCCTTTTTCTGGTGGCGCATGATCAAACACCTTCACAGGGTTAAGCCGGTTTTCACGGGCACCATCGAGGATGATGCGCTCGCCCGGCCAGTTACAAAGTGCAAAGTCGGTCAGTGCAAAGTCCAAAATGAAGAACAGACAATTCCTCATTTTGGACTTTGCACTGACCGACTTTTTACTTTTATTATCGGCGTGCAGCCATCCTCATGCCGAGGATCAGGCCATGCTCTTGGAGCTTGGCTCGAACCTCACGCAGGGTGGTTTCGCCGAAGTTTCGCACTTCCAACAACTCGTCCTCGGATCGGCTGACCAGATCCCGAACGGTGGAAATGTTTTCCGATTCCAGACAATTCGTTGCTCGCACGGAAAGTTCGAGTTCCGCCAGGCTCATGTTCAGCTTGCGTTCGAGGTCAGCGTCGCCCGCTTCGCGGACGGTCCCGCCGGCTTCAAAGCGATCGTCGATCGGCAATTCGGAGCCCGGATCGGTGTATTGAACGAACGGATTCAAGTGCTTGCGGAGGATCTTGGCGGCCTCGACCAAGGCCAACTGTGGCGTGGTCGTTCCGTTGGTCCAGATTTCCAGGAGCAGCCGATCGTAGTTCGTCTTTTGACCAACGCGGGTTTCTTCGATCTCGTATTTCACTCGAACGACCGGCGAGAAGCTTGTGTCGACGGGAATCACGCCAATCTCGCGCTCTTTGCCGGCGTTGTCTTCCGACGAGCGGTAGCCGCGGCCATTCTCGACGGTCATCTCCAGCACGAAGGGCACATCGTCCGTCAGCGTGGCAATCACGTGTTCGGGATTGATGATCTGCACGTCTGCATCGTGCTGAATGTCGGCCGCCTTGATTACGCCCTTATTGTGGCGATCGATCCGGATGGTCTTGATGGAGTCCGAGCTGTTCTTGACGACCAGGGACTTGATGTTCAGGATAATGTCCACGACGTCTTCCACGACGCCCGGAATCGTGCTGATTTCGTGCTGAACGCCTTGAATCTTCACGCGTGTAACGCCACTACCTTCCAAGCTGGAAAGGAGGACGCGGCGCAGGCTGTTGCCCACGGTGATGCCGAAGCCGCGCTCGAAAGGCTCAGCCACGAACTTGCCGTAGGTGTCCGTGAACCCGCGTTCGGCCGCTACACGGCTTGGCAATTCCAAATTCCGCCATTTGATTCGCATGAATAGCCCTCCACGAAAATGCTCGATCCCCAGTCCACAGTCTGCACCCGAATAACGGAGGACCACGGGCTGGGGATTCGATGCTCGACGACTAGCGGGTCACAATTTCAATGATGAGTTGCTCGCGGATGTCGCTAATGCGAGGGTCCACGTCGCCTCGGCTCGGGAGCCGGGTCAATCGGCCTTCTGGTATTTCGCCCGGCACCACCTCGAGAAAATCCGGGATCCGTTCCTTGGCCCCCTCACGCATGAGTTCACGAGCCATCTTGAGCGATCGCTCGCGGCTCTTGACCTTGATCGTGTCGCCTGGACGAAGCAACATGCTCGGAATGTCCGTCGGCTTGTCGTTAACGGACACGTGCCCGCCAGTCACCATCTGCCGGGCCGCAGCCCGACTCGGGGCGAAACCAAGGCGATGGATCGCGTTGTCCAGTCGGCGCTCGAGCACGCTCAGTAGCTCTTCGCCTGTATTCTCTGCCGACTTGGCCGCCAGGGTGAAGTAGCGACGGAACTGTCGTTCCAGTACGCCATAGAAGAACTTCAGCTTCTGCTTCTCACGCAGACGCACACCGTACTCGCTCTGCTTGCCCTTGCGAGCACCGTGCATTCCGGGCGGTTTGTTCCGGTTGTCCCGATCAATCGGGCACTTGGGCGAATAGCATCGTGAGCCCTTCAAATAGAGCTTCATGCCTTCGCGCCGGCATCGCTTGCAAACCGGATCAGTGTATCGTGCCATCAGTTACTTAGTTGTCAGTGGCCAGAGGATAATTGACAGTTGACAGTTGACAGTTGACAACGGATCGCTGTCCATTATCAACGGCCCGTTACACGCTAGACTCTTCGCTTCTTCGGTGCCCGGCAACCATTGTGCGGCAGCGGGGTCACATCTTCGATCACCTTGACCGTAAGCCCGGAAGCCTGCAGTGCCGTGATCGCGGACTCGCGGCCGGCCCCTGGCCCACGCACCCGAACTTCGACTTCCTTCACGCCGTACTTGGAAGCCTTTTCCGCACAAGCTTCCGCTGCTCGCTGAGCGGCGTAAGGCGTACTCTTGCGGCTACCCTTGAAGCCCACCATCCCGGCCGACGTCGTGCAAAGCGCATCGCCCGCGGTGTCGGAGATCGTGACAATCGTGTTGTTGAACGTCGAATGGATATGCGCGATTCCGCGACTCACATTTCGACGCTGCTTGCGTTTTTTACTTTTGGCCATGGTACAGGTGGTTCGGTGGTTTGGCTGCTAAGTGGCAGGGGTCGGCAATCGACCACCCCGCCACCTCGTTACTACTTCAGGTCCTTAACGCCCTTCTTGCCGGCAACCGTCTTGCGCGGACCTTTCCGGGTCCGGGCGTTCGTCTTGCTGCGTTGGCCTCGCACGGGCAAACTTCGGCGATGCCGAGAGCCACGATAGCTGCCAATGTGCTTGAGCCGCTCGATGTTCGCGTTCTCGGTTCGGCGCAACGCACCCTCAACCAGGTATTCCCGGTCGAGAAGGGTCGCGATCCGTGCGATGTCGTCGTCGGACATCTCTTTCGCACGACGCTGTGGATCGATCCCGGCCTGATCGCACAGACGCAGGGCCAAAGTTGGGCCGATGCCGCGCAAGTAGCGCAAGCTGATATGGGTCGGCTTATCTGGCGGAAGGTCAACGCCCTGAATACGGGGCATAAGTTCACTCGCTCCTTAACCCTGTCGTTGTTTGTGTCGGGGATCCGCGCAAATTACTCGCACCACGCCCTTGCGCTTGATGAGTTTGCACTTATCACACATTCGACGCACGCTCGATCGAACTTTCATGGCTTCCTCACGCCCAAATGAGGGCGAAAATCTAGGAATCTCTTAGTGTAGGAGGGCCAACCACACTGGCAAGACAATTTGGAAATAATGAGCGCCCGGGCCAAATCGCCCCTCGATCAACCCACGCCACCCGAACCCCAGGCGGACATCCGCGAATCCATTTCTCGGCCATGACACACGCTATTGAAGGCCCTACAACCGATCTTGGCCGGCTGAAACAACTTTGCATCTGCGAAAACCTCGGACACTTCCCGTACTCAGCCTGCAGCAGCTGATAGCACACATCTAGTTTCTCGAAAATGTCGAGTCTTTCGCGGCCTCATACTTGATCGCCAAGTGAGGCGTCTCAATCTTGCGGCCTCGTTCCAGCGAACGGACGCCGGCTTCCACCATGCCTGTCGTCAACAGCGTTCGCTCGATGGGACAGGGGGCTTTTCCGGTCACGAAGGTCTCTTCGGCTTTCGACATCAACGCGGCCGAGTAGGCGATGTTCGGGCCTGGCGGCAGATAGAAGAGCGTCGAAATCGGTTCCTTTTCTCCTTTTAGCTTGGCTGCGAAGGTGAAATCGCCGACCAGGCCGTTCATCAAGAGCATCGTCGCCTTGGTGCCGTCGGTGTACTCGCATCGGTAGGCGACCGGCTCCTTCACCCAGGTTTTCATTTGCTCGGCCGTGGGAAAGCGATGGCTGTGCGTTTCGGCTTGCGACAAGGTTTGCGATCGACACAGGCACGCTTCGAACAAGCGTGGGCTCCAGGCTTTATCGACCATTGCTCGCCAGACTTCCTCGCCGCGCAGGGCATGCATCGACTTCACGCCGGTCTCGCCTCCCTTGCGGCGTTCGGCCATGCACTGAATCACTTCCAGGGCGTGAAAGTCGTAACTATCGATGCGGCCCATCGCCAGACACATCATTTCCTCGACCTCGGCACCCAGAGGCATGTCGATGGCCGGCATTCGCCAGGTCACGGGTAGCGACGACCCGGCCGCGAATGGGATCTTCAGCTTCTTCGCGGTGTCATACATTTCCTTCGCCCAATCCCAATTCCACGAGAGATGCTTGTCGTTGAACATCGGCACGACGCGGCCATCTTTCTCGAAGACCTCGACGCACTTCTTGAAGAACTCGTAACGCGGGTATTGCGTTTGGCCGAATTTGTTGACGGGATAATCCCCGTGTTCGCCGATCACGAGCACGGCATCGACGGCCAATTCCGCTCCCCCGCAACGCAGGGCCTCCGCAATCGACGGGTAAATCTTGAAGCCGAATTCCTTGGCCCGATCGCGGCTCAGATCGTTCTTCGGCACCTGATCGACATAGGCACTTACCACATCGAACCGTGGCCGATGCCAGTGCCCTTCGACCGGATAACCCGCGAGAAAGCGTTCGCCCATGTGCCAGGCGTGCGAGCGATAACGCCACTCGGTGGTGACAATCGCGAGCTTTTTTCGCGGCGATTTTGGGTCAGCGGTAAGTGCAAACGGAGCGGCAGCCAGCCCGGCGGCAGCGCCCATGAACGTGCGACGAATCATGTGTTAGTCCCCTGGCGATGGTGAGAATCTATGAAAATCCGTCCCGATTCCGCCAAGTCGTGCTTACAAATGGCCGTTTGAAATTATTTATTGGGTAACGACTCCACCAGGGAGTCTTCCGGGCTTGCCTGTACAGAAGGGATTAGTTTGGGCGCTTTCGACAAATGTCTATCGGAGCCGCGACCGTAAGGGAGCGACCCAGCGAGACCCCTCACGGTCGCGGCTCCGACGGAAAATCGACTATTGTCGGGTGCTACATTTTGGGACACAAAAAAAGATGTGATCGAAATGATTTGCTCGTCGGTCCCTTGCTCTTACCTCGATTAGAGGATACGGTAGGTTCCCATGCGTTATCTCGTTCTCGCACTCGTTTGCCTCGTGGCCGTCATCGCCTATGTGCAGCGGACTGCGCTCACGGTGCCGACCAAGACGATCCAGGAGGATCTTCAGATCGACGAGCGGGGCATGGGCCTGATCATGGCCTGCTGGTACTGGGGTTACGCGATCTTGCAAGTTCCCGGCGGCTGGTTGACCGACCGCATCGGCAGTAAGCCGGCGTTGGTTGCCTTCGTCCTGATGTGGTCCATTTTCACGGGGCTCGCAGGCTTGGCCGGTTCTTCGACAATGTTGCTGCTCATCTGGTCGCTCATGGGGCTGTTTCAAACTGGTCTAGTTCCAGGTGCGGCCAAGACGATCGGCGGCTGGTTCCCGCCGACGGGCCGTGCGTTTGCCTCGGGAATGCTCGGGGCCAGCATGGCACTGGGCGGAGCGGTGGCCCCGCTCATTGCGAGCAAGTTGCTAACGATCGTTGAATGGCGGCAGATGCTCGGCCTCTACGTTCTGCCCGGGCTCGTCTGGGTTATTATTTACGCCAACCTGGTTCCCAATCGTCGCGGCACACAAGCCTCGGCCGCTCCGATCGGCGAGACCTTGCGGCGAATGGCAACGAATACGCCGATGTTATTGCTCTGTGCCCAGCAGTTCTTTCGCGCATCGGCCATGGCCTTGTTCTTCACCTGGTTTCCGCGTTTCTTGCAAGAGACGCGTCAGGTGACACAGACGGAATCGGGCGAGTTGGCCATGTGGCCCGGATTGGCAGCGATGGTCGGCGGTGTCCTCGGCGGAATCGTTTCCGATTTGCTTCTGAAATACACTGGCAGCCGTCGCATCAGTCGACAAGGAATCGCAGTGGCCGGCATGGCCGTTTGTACGGTGCTCGCCGTTGCCGCATACTTCGCGGTCGAGACGGAAACGATGATCATGCTGGTCAGCATGGCGGCATTTTGCGGCACGTTCGGCGGCGTGAGCGGCTACTCGGTGTGCATCGATTTCGGTGGCTCGCGGATCGGCACCGTCATCAGCACCATGAACATGTGCGGCAATATCGGTGCGGGATTGTTTCCGTTGGCAGTCGGAATTCTCGTTGCTCGCACCGGACGCTGGGACCTGATTCTCCCGATCTTCGCGATCATCTTTGCGATCGATGCCATCTGCTGGGCGTTGTTAAACCCATCCAAGCCCCTCTTCGAGCACGACGATGCCCCACATTGACACTCCACAAATGCGCGGCCGAATCGGCTTCGCGAGGGCCGACATCACCCCGCCGGTCGGGATCTATCATCGCTTGTGGGGAGCGGCCACGCACGAACGCTCGACGGGCGTGCATCGGCCCCTGTTGGCGACCGCGATGTTCCTCGGCCCAGTCGTCGGGGACGCTCAACTCATTCTCGAACTCGATCAGTGCTTGCTCGATGCGAACGACATTGCCACCATCCGTGGGCGAATTCAGAAGGCGGTGCCGACCAGCCTCGCCGATGTGCAGGTGACGGTTTCGCATACCCACGCTTCGGGCTGGATGTCTCGTTCGCGCGAGCCATTTCCGGGCGGCGAGTTGATTCCGGAGTACTTGAAACGGCTGACGAACGCCTGTGTCGATCTCGCCGTGAAGGCCGCGGAGAATGCCCGACCGGCGTCGCTCGTCTTCGGGAATGGCCGCTGTTCATTGGCTGCGCAACGGGATTTTTTCGATGCCGAGACCAACCAATTTGTGTGCGGCTTCACTCCCGATGGGCCGACCGACGACACTGTTCTTGTTGGAAAAGCCATCGCGGACGATGGCACGGTTCTCGGCACCATTGTGAACTATGCGTGCCATCCAACAACGCTGGCGTGGGAGAACACGCTCATCAGCCCCGACTTCATCGGTGCAATGCGTGAGGTCGTGGAGACCCATAGTAGTCGGCACACTCCGTGTGCCGAAGGATTTGCTCCCTGTCTGTTCCTCCAAGGTGCGTCCGGCGACCTCGGCCCTCGCGAAGGCTTCGTCGGCAATGTCGAAGTCGCAGATCGCAATGGCCGGCAACTTGGCTTCGCGGCTCTCTCTGCACTGGAATCGCTGTCGCCGCCTCGAACGCGATTCGCCTACGCCGGCCCCGTCGTTTCCGGAGCCACGCTCGGCACCTGGAAGCACGAATCAACTTATGTCGATGCATCCTGGTCGTGGCGAACCGTGACGGTCGATCTGCCGTACCGGGCCGACCTTCCCACAATCGAAGGCACGAAATCCGAACTCGCCAAGTGGCAGGAAAACGAGAAAGCAGCACAGATGCGGAACGCACTCGACTTGGCCCGCGATTGCCATGCCCGCGTGGAACGCATGACACGGCAACTCGCACGCTTGAGTGCGCTTCCCGCTGGACCATCCTTTCCGGTTTCGGTTACGCTGGGCCGAGCGGGAACGACGCTGTGGGTGTTCGTGCCCGGCGAGTTGTACCACGTGTTTCAAACAACCCTCCGTTCCCGTTTCACGGAGAGAACCATCGTGGTAGTCACACTCACAAACGACTGGCAACCAGGCTATTTGCCGACGGAATCGAGTTATGGCAAGGGGATCTATCAAGAGACGATAGCGGTGCTTGCGGCGGGGAGTTTGGAGCGGTTGATTGATTCTTTGGTTAACGAAGTGACATCGATGTCATAGGAGAGTGGGTAAGAAGCTAACACAACTGGCTCCGTTCCTTTCAACTGGAGATCCCATGTCCCGTGCCGCCACCGAATACCGTTACGAAAAGCTCACCTGGCCCGAGATCAACGATGCCGTTGAAGAGGGGCAAGTCTGCATTCTGCCCTGCGGGGCCGTCGAGCAGCATGGCCATCACCTCCCGCTCGATGTCGATCTTGTCTGCCCGATGGGCATCGCCAGCGGAGCCGGCAAATTGATCCCGGACAAGATGCTCGTGCTGCCCATCGTGGCCTACGGCTACACCGGGCACGTCATGGATTTTCCGGGCACGATCAACAACGACTTCGAGCACTTCATGCATCACGTGCTCGATATCACGAAATCGCTCGCGTATCACGGCTTCAAGAAGATTCTCTTGTTGAACGGGCACGGCTCGAACATGCCGAACCTGGATCTCGTGGCACGACGAACGAACCTCGAAACCGATGCGGAGTGCGTGCTGGCCGCGTGGTGGAACTTGCTCACTGTGGACAAGAATTTTTTGCCCGGCTGGCGGCAGAGTAAATTCCCTGGCGGCTGCTCCCACGCATGTGAACTAGAGACTTCGCTGTACCTGTACCTCGATGGCGACAACGTCCGCAAGGACAAGATCAAGTCCGGCACGATTTCGTTCAACGACGAAGGCAGCCCCTTCAACTGGGTCGATCTGTTCGGGGCCGGGCCGGCACCGAACATTTCATGGACGAGCAGCTATTCGGAAACGGGAGTGCTGGGGGATGCCGAACTCGCAACCGCCGAGAAGGGAAAATCTGCTTATGACGAAGCCGTCAAGCAACTCGTTCGCTTCGTGACCTGGTTCAAGGATCGGCCGAAAGATCAACGCCGCGACATGCACCGCAAGCCACCGACGATGCCGATTCCGTGGGGCCAACGGCCGATGCGGTGAAGCGGATCGTCGCGAAGGCCTCGCGCTTCGTAGCGCGAGGCCTTCGCGACGCAGCGAACCCACTACTTCACCTCGTGCTTCAACTTCTCCACATTCCCTGCGGCGTCTTCTGAATATGCAACCACGCTGGTGCCCATCGGCAGAACAATTTCCCACTCGGCAAAGTTCTCGCGGGTGGCTTTCGCTTCGACGCCGTTCACAAGGACTCGCTTGACGGTGCCGTTGTCGCTGGTGCTTCCACGGACGACTAGCTTGCCAGCTTGCTTCTTCACTTGCATGATCACGGTCGTGGGCGGCAGGTCGTCCACGGGATCGACCGATTTTGGGAACGCGACGTTTGGCACTTTGGCACGTCGAGATTGATCGCCGGTCAAGCCGACTTCTTCACCGTACTCGAGGCCGTCGTTTTTCAGTTCCTTGGTCTTGGTGCTGACAATCTTGGCGTGCTGGCCGGTGCCGTAATAATCGTGCAGGTAGATCGGCACGCCCTTCTCCGACTTGGGTGTTGGCCGTGGTCCGCCGCCGAGATTCACGAGTGCTCGTTTCTCGCCCCCCTTGTTGTCGATCACTTTCACGTTGCGGATGTGTGTCTCGGCCGTTCCGGTTGGGTTGTCGTCGCTGATCTGGATGAGGGGCATGCCCCCCGCTCCGCCATAGCGATGTCCCGCGAACGTGAGGCCATCGACCGTGAGCAGGCCGTACTGCTTACTATCGTCGTCGTGGCCGCGATTGAACGGCTCGGCACCCACCTGGCTGATGAGCATGTCCTTGTAGTGATGGCGATCGTAATTCGGGTGATAGACACCGTAGGCCGTCTTGTGGATCTTCATGTCCTCGACCAGCACACTCGGGGACTGCACGCGAAACGCGTAGTGCAGTTCCCAAATTTTGGTGCGTCGCAGGATGAACGGGTGCTTCTCATCGGGGCCAACGCGATCGACGCCTTCACCGATGTTGATGCCGTACAGTCCGTCGCCGTGGGCTTCGTTATCGTCGAACCGGACAAACGGCAGCGTGCGAATATCGACGGGTTTTTTCGTGCCGTCCGGCTGCATGATTGGCAAGGTCGTGTTGAACGAACTCCCCTTTGTTGCTTCGAAGCGATAGCCATAGCGGGCGTTCTCGCAGGAGACATTGCGCGTGAACGTGTTCAACGAGTTGGCCCACCAGAAGCCGGCCCCATCGTTCGAATCGAACGGCAATACCTGTTTCGGAAGCCGCTTGCCACGCTTGGCTCCCACGGCCAGGTTGCGATCGAGAACGTTGTAAACTTCCGTGCCGTCTTCCAGGAAGAAGCCGTGGCCGACGCTCTTGTAACCCACGCAATCGCGGACGACGAGATAGTTCGTACCGTGAATCGTCACCCAGCGATTGCCGCTATCCCACACCGATGCACCGATGACCGAACTGCCACGCATGGTGTTGCCGACAAGGTGAAAGTGAATCGAGTACCGACCCAGCAAGCCTTCCTTGCCGAGATGGCGAAACTCCGCGTACGAAATCGAGCCCGCCGAATAGCGATGGTACATCGTGTGGCCACGAGCCGTGAGGTCCGCCGATTCCACGACAACGTTGCGGGAGAGATTTGCGACTTCCCCGCGATAGTCGCCGGTACCGGAATGATCGTAACCCAGCGGCTTTTCCAGCGTGAGCTTGGTGCCATCGATCGAAACGACCTTCGCTTCCTCGGTCGAGTAGTCGCCTCGCGAATCGCTGGGATACTTCGTGCCCGTGATAATCAGCTTGTCGCCGACCTTCCAACCGGTGACCGCTTCGTTGAGTGTGACCGTCGAATCCCCCTTCTTCGCGGTGTCGCCAAGTTTCACCCACGTGCGATTCATCGGTGTGCCGTGAATGTCCATTCGCCCGGCACAACAGATGATCGCGGGGCACGAGTCCTTGTTCATGCCTTCGATGGAGTGCAGCCGAATCAGGGCCGACTTGCGGATCGGTGCGTCCGGTGTGCCAACTTCCAGGGCCGGCTTTGCTTCGCCCTCCTTTGGCATCTCGACGTGGGCTTCGCAATCAAAGCCTTCCTCGGCCGTGCTTTCGCCCGCCTGGATTTTCAACAGGCCGACATTGAGAACCGTGTCCTTGTCCGGATCAAATGCGAGCGTGCCGCCGACGTGGATCGCCCGAATCGGCTTGTCGTTCTGGATGCCATAGACCACGCGATGGCCGGGACGAATGAGGACGGCATCACCCGCTGAAGGAACTTTATCCCCTGCCCAGGTAGCCGGCGAATCCCACGATCCGCTCTTGGCGGAACGCACGACGTTCGGTTCGGCAGCAAAGGAAACGGAAGCGATTAGCAAGATGGCGGAAAGAGAGAGAAGTTTCACCAAGGTCTCCGGAAGGAGGGAAGGCGGGAAGGATAGTGTGCGGTAAGCACACCCTGTTTTACTGAGCCGCGACCGTAAGGGAGCGGTCAAGAGGTCCGCTCCCTTACGGTCGCGGCTCCGATTTTTTCAATGCTGCACCAAAAACTCTCGCGTGTTCAGCAGGCTCCACAGCACTCCTTGCAGCCCCTTCTCGGCGGACTCCGCGTTCTTGAGGAACGACACACATGCCAGCCGCTCGCCCTCCGTCGGCGTGCGGCTCAGCGTGGCCAGGAACAGGTCCTCGATGCGGGCTTCGTCGTCTTTGTTCTCTTTGGCTAGTTTCGCCGCACGGCCATTCGGTTCGCGGATCTTTTCCCACACGCGTGGATGATTGGCCAGCGTCAGCACCTGGAAGACCGATGCTCCGCCGTCACGCTCACAATCGCACTGCACGGCCGCGTTGCGTTTCGGACGGCCAAAGTTTTCGAGCACGTACTCCACAAACGCATTCTTCGGAATGAACGGCATCTCGACGGTTTTCACCTCATCGGCCCAGTGATGGTACTTCATGTCCAGCTTCTCGGTCGTGCCCGTGGCCTGGTTGAGTGCGTCGAGCATCACTTCTGCAGGCAATCGACGTAACGGGAAGTACGCATAATTCACACGATCCGCTTCGTTCTCCTTCGTAGACATGCTGCTTTGCTGGTACGTCCGACTGTTCGCGATCGTGCGATGCAACCAGCGCAGATCGAACTTGTTTTGGATGAAGCCATCGGACAACTCTTTCAGAAGTTCGGGATGCGTGGCCGGGTTGAATGACGAAAGGTTATCCGGCGGGTCGATGATTCCGCGGCCAAAATAGTGAGCCCAAACGCGGTTCACGATGGCCTTGGCGAAGAACGGATTGTCCGGCTTCCGCATCCACGCGACGACCAACTCGCGAGGATCACGATCGTCGCTCACGGTTACGTTTTGCGTTTCCCCGAGCAAGCGCATGGACTTCGACTCCGCGGTGCCGATGGGACTGGTGACTTTCGCAAATGTTCCCGCCGGTTTCAGACGCACCTCGGCCTGCAGCAGCCGTCGGGCAACCTCCGGCATCAGCTTGGCACGCTTGTCCATGGTGGCCATCTCTTGCCGGAATTTTTCGCCCTTCGCCATCGTCTCCTGATGGGTGGCCAGCTCTTTCTTTTTCTTGGCGGCCTCGTCGGGCTTCTTGTCCTTCTCCATTTCGGCGATCTCGCGAGTCAGCTTGTCGGCCTCGGTCTTGGCCTTCTTGGCGTCCTCGTCAATCTTCTTGCCCTCGGTCTCCTTCCGCTTCTTGGCTTCGGCTTCAAGCTTCTTGGCTTCCTCGTTGTACTTCTTGTACAAGGCGGCCGTGTCCGGATAGCGTTTTTCGTTATCCCCTTCGAAACCGACCCGGCGAACACGCATGAAGAGATTGGCGAACGAGAGCAGGTCGTCCTGCTGCCAAACGTCATGCGGATGGCGATGACACTGGGCACATTCCAGTCGCAAGCCCAGGAACGCATGGGCGACTTGCTGCGTGCCGGACACACCATCCGACCCGCGGCGTTGCCAGTACAGATCGAGCGTCTTCCGCTTGCCGTATAGCTCGAGATCGGGCCGGCCGGGGCCATAGCCTTCCATCATCTTCACCACTTCGTCGCCGTACTGCTCGGCCGTGCGTCCCTCTTTGCTCGTGGCCAGCAAGATACGTTCGACGAACTGATCGTAAGGCAAATTCTCATCGAGCCGGGCACGCACCCAGGCCTGAAATCGCGGGGCATCCGCTTCGACCGACAACGCGTCGGCATAAACGCCGTAGTCCGCGGCCTTCAACAGATCGCAGAACCGCAAGGTCCACAGGGCCGCGTGACCGGGACGCTTGAGCAGTTCGTCGATCTTCTTGGATCGTTTCGTGGCATCCTTATCCGCCAGGAAAGTTCGCACCTCGTCCGCTAGCGGCAATTCGCCGGTGATATCCAGTGACGCACGCCGAAGAAATGTCGCATCATCCGCGACAGACGAAGGGGGCAGATTCATGCGCCGAAGTTTGTCGAGAACATGGCGATCGACGAAGTTGATTGGCGCAACGTCCGGAAACGCAGCACCTTCCGCACGTGGCACCAGCACGCGCATCATGGCTGGGTGAGAACCGTAGCGAACGATGATGGCCGCATCGCCCACTCCATTCGGGGCAACATGCCCCATGCCATTGACCGTCGCCACTTGCACATCCTGCGACTGAAACGAACTCAAGCGCGAGACGTCTAAAGTCGAACCATCCGCGAAGTGGGCCTCGACGCGTAGCTTCAACTGTTCATTCGACTTCAGAACCTGGTTCGTTGGCGTGACCCGAAGTTCCTTCAGCGGAACAGCCTCGTCGAGCGGAGCACCCGCCGCGATCCACTTGAAGAGCAGATCGTAATCCGGCGAACCGACGCTCAGCCGTTTCCCGCCCTGATGAGCGACCTGGGCGCTGGCCTTCTGCAGAAGCAAGCTCGCGGCCGGATCGTTCCGGTTCACCCGCCGCCCGCCGATTTCACGAAGCAACCGTTCGCGATCGGACTTGGGGTCGGCCCCGAACAGCGAGAGCTTAAAGCCGTTCTGCCCGTTAACCGACCCATGGCACGTGCCGCCATTGCAGCCCAACTTGCTTAACAAGGCATTGACATGCTTGTGGTACGAGGGGCCCTCGTCGGCCTGAACGAGACCGCCGTAAACCAGAGCGAACGACGTGGCAAGGAGGAAGCGAATCATGGATAGGTCTCCGACAGGCGGGATCGAGAGGCGACTCGATGAATAAAGGATAACCGATTCTGATCTCGGAAGCGAGCAGCAAAAAGGCGGGCGGGCCGCCGATAACTTCCTTTGTTTTATGTTGAAAATTGTTGATAATTGTTGCGCGATCCATTCTTGGCACGGGAGTTAATCAAAAAAGTAACCGTGCGGGAACGAACTGCCGTGCCAAACCATTCGGGCATCTGAAACATCTTTTTCCTTTGTCCCACAGCGTCCCATTTTGTCCCACGATCATGAGGTAACCCTCCTCGGGCATCATTTCCA
>SIAJ01000158.1 GCA_009691845.1 Gemmataceae bacterium | reverse complement strand
GGGCAAGGTGGCCCTCGATCAATCGCCCGACGTCCAGCTTTGGCAGCGGGTGTTCGCGGCGGTGGAGGGGGGCGAGATGCCGCCCGCGGATGCGAAGCAGCCTCCGGCGGTGGAGCGCGCGGTCGCCCTCCGCTGGATGCGGCAAGTGCTCAAGAGCATGGGGGTTGCCCTGGACGAGAGCGCGACAGTCGCGGCAAATCGCGGGAACAGTGTCGATCACGACGCCCTGTTCGGCACGGGCGCGGGCAAGTCGGGGACTTCCGCTCCCAGCACCCGGGCTCGCCTTTGGCGACTGACCGGCAAGGCTTACGAGAACTTCCTCGACGAGAAGATTCAGCAGTTCCAACTCGACTTGCCGCTCTGTTCCCAGAAGCCGAGAGAATACGGGTTCGGGATGCCTCACTTGCCGAAAGGTCAATTGAAGGCGCCGTGGTCCTTCACTCCGCAATGGGATTTCACCAACTATGCTCAGACCTTGCGCGTCGGCGAATCGGAAATTGAGGTTCAGCTGCGCAATGCCAAAGCGATGGCCGATGCCATGCTCCTGAAATTCCAGGGGAAATTGAGAAATGGCAAGTCAATTAGTCCGAGCAAGATCAAGGAAGGGGACCGGATCACGCAGCTCGACGCCATGATGAAGGCCGGGAAGAAGGCGACACCTGATCAGGTCAAGTCGGCCGTAGCGGAAGCCTTCAGTAAGCTTCTTGGGCGGGAGCCGGATGCCGACGAGTTGACTCGTTACTCCGCGGTGATCCAGAAAGAACTGGATGCGAACGGCGCCGAGGACGCGGCCCGGCAGTTGCTGATCGCAGTGCTGTGCACCCCGCGATTGGTTTATCGGGTCGAGACGGCAGGAGCCGGCAGGGGGATGCTGGCTCCGCTCGACGTCGCCCGGGCTATTTCCTTCACCCTTACCGACAGCGAGCCCGACGCCGCCTTGCTCCAGGCGGCCAAGGAAAACAAGCTCACCACCGTGGAACAGGTTCGCGAACAGGTCGCCCGCATTCTCGACGACAAGACGATCGACAAACCGCGTCTCCTCCAGTTCTTCCGCGAATACTTCGGCCACCACGCCGCCAAGGAGGTGTTCAAGGACGAGCGAACGCTGCAACGGTTGCTCCCGAATTTTGGCTTCAAGGTCATTCTCAACAGTGATCCTAGCTTCAACGCAGAGTTCTTCGTCAACGACACCGACCAATTGATTCGGTGGGTGGTGAAAGAGGATAAGGACGTCCTCCGCCAGCTTCTGACCACCAACAAGATCTTCGTACTCGCGTACAATCCGGACTTCCCCAGCCGACAAACGGACCTCATACTCAATTTGCAGCGTACTGCTGCCAACAAGCCGATGGTCATCAAGGCTGCTTATTATCAGCGACACCCGGCTAACATCTACGAGATCAAAGAGTACGACTCCAAAGCATATACCATCTCCGATTGGACCCCCGAGCGCATCTACGAAATGCCAGCCGATCACCGCATGGGCATTCTGACTCATCCGAGTTGGTTGTTTGCGATGTCGAACAATACCGACAATCACCCCATCCATCGCGGCAAATGGATTCGCGAAAAATTGCTCGGCCAACGCGTTCCGGACGTGCCGATCACCGTCGACGCCCAGCTGCCCGACGAACCGCACCGCACCCTGCGGTCGCGCATGGAGGTGACTCGGCAGGAATATTGCTGGAAATGTCACAAGCAAATGGACCCACTCGGCCTGCCCTTCGAGCAGTTCAACCCCGTGGGCGTGTTCCGGACCACCGAAGAGGTGGTCGATAAGGTAAAAACCAACGACAAGAAGAACCTCGGCAAGGACGGCAAAGCACTCGGGACGAGGTACACCAAGGTGCCACTCGATACGACGGGCGTCTTGGACGGCACCGGCGATCCCAAGCTGGACGGTGAGGTGAAGGATTCCTTCGACCTGATCCGCCGATTGGCGGCCTCGGAACGAGTGGAACAGGTCTTCGTGCGGCATGTGTTCCGGTTCTTCATGGGCCGCAATGAGACGGTCGAAGACGGTCCCGTCCTGGTGGCCGCCCATCGGGCCTACCGGGACAGCGGCGGCAGCTTGAAAGCCCTGCTTGCGTCATTGTTGACATCCGATTCATTCCTGACCCGAACCAAGGAGTAATACCATGACAATTAGTCGTCGCACACTGTTGCAGCAGTTTTCCGCTGGCGCCGGCGGCGTGCTGCTCACCCCCTTTCTCCAGAAACTGGATGCCCAGGAACGGGGAACCTACCGGACTCCACGACGGGTCGTGTTCGTGATGTTCGGCAATGGCTTTCCCGAGTTTGGCTCGGTTCCCGAGGGCGTGTCGCTCGCGGGCCGAGAGACCCGGCAAATCCCGCTGGGCCAGCATGAGTTGCCGTTCGACATCGAACCGTTCCGACCCTACAAGGAACGGTTGGCCATCGTGCATGGCCTGCGCGGCGGGCGAGTGATGCCCTATCACGGCGGCGGTTTCGGCGCCCTCTCCGGCCTCTTCAATGGTGCAGGCACGGAACGTTTCACCCGAGTGGCGGGCGTATCGATCGACGCGGCCATTGCCCGCAGACTGCCTGGGATCTTTCCGATTCTGAATCTGGGCATTGATCCGGGAGCGCCCTCGACCCAGACGTATTACTGCTCCTCAGCCTGGGGCGCGGGGCGGCCCATCGCCTCGCAGTGCCGTCCGGAACTCGCTTACCAATCGCTCTTTGGGAGCACGGGTGCCACGCGGAACGATTTTGCGTCGCGTCGGAATCTGCTCGACTTGATGTCCGGCGACATCAGGAGACTGGAAGCGAACTTGACTGGACTGGAAAGGGAACAACTCGGTCATCACCTCGCCGCCCTCGAATCGCTGTCGAGGCGCGAAACGAATCTGTCTCAAAGGTTCGAGGCAGGCACGCTGACCAGGTCGGCCCCGCGGCTACCCTCGCCTTTCCCCGTCACCTGGAAAGACACGGTCACCGCGCAATTCGACATCGCCGCCTCGGCCCTGGCGGCCGGTCTGACCAATGTGGTGACGATCACCTCGGAGCTGTGCGCGATTCGAGGCAAATACACCGGCATCTCTGAATTCGTTACGCACCAGCTCGGTCACAACGACTTCGATAGAGAACTGAACATGCCCGGTTGGAGAGTCCTAACGCTGGTACGACGGCATATGGCGGAACGGACAGCCGCGCTGCTCCAGACACTTCGAAACACGCCCGAGGATTCGGGCACGATGCTCGACAATACTCTCGTCGTATTCATGAGCGACAGCGCCGAGACACAGCACAGCGCGGCGGGCAACTGGCCGTTCGTGCTTCTGGGCAATCTCGGCGGCCGCATCCGCACCAACCAGATCGTGCTTTACCCGATGCAGGAACGGACCATTGCGGGAGGAGTCGGCGGCGCAGGCTTGTCGGCGAATCCAACGATCAACACGCTGTACAACACGCTCTTGCACGCCGTGGGCGATCCGCGGCCCCACTTTAACCTGATCGGCGCGGATCGAGAGAATCCCACGCTTGCCGGACCGCTTCGGGAGTTGCTCGTCGCCTAACGGGTGTCGGCCGCTTGCGGCTTAACGGGACCACACTTTCGCCAGGTCCCGCTAAGCCGCAAGCGGCGGTCTAGCGACAGAGTAGAAGTCATCCTACCAGAGGTTGCAAATGAACTTGAACGATCGTTTCGCCTGGCCGAGCCTCGGTTGGTGCGCGTTGCTCGTTACCGGCATCGTTCTCGGCGCCGGCAACGTTTTCGGTGCGGACGATGCAAAGCCGCAGCCTGCAGCCAAGGACGCGCCGTCCGGGCTGCGTTGCATTTTCAAGATGAACGGGAGTTTGATTGGCAACTTCGATGTGATCGCCAAAGCGGCGGACATCAAATACCAGAGTTATGGCTACGGGAGCGATCTGGATAAGCCGCTTAAACAAGGCTTCAAGTTCCTCGAAGACACCCCTCAGACTTTGATGAAAAAAGGGGAAGTCGATGTCTGCTTAACCACCCATGCGAACTGGGCCGCTGAGCCTGCCATCGAGAAGTGGGCGGCGGTCGGCTTCGCCGGGAATCCCAAATTCCGTCTCTACCACCAGGCAAGATTTCTCGTCGCCGATGGTTTGAGCCTCAAAAAACCCGAGGATCGGGACAATACCAAGATCCCCGATCTGCAAGCAGCTCTCGACAAGAACCGCAAGAGGCTCGAGATCCGCGTCGACGCCATCAACAAGGAAATCGGCAAACAGGTTGTTTTCATCGTTCCGGTCGGCGACGCCATCGTCAAGCTGAGGGAAATGGTCGTCAAAGGCAAGTATCCCGGCGTGACAAAGCAGTCCGAATTGTTCAAGGATGCGCTGCACGCAAAAGAGCATGTGAATCTACTGACGGCATATTGCAACTTCGCGGCGATTTACCAAAAGTCACCCGTAGGTTTGAAGCCGGACATTAAGGGCATTGACAACACCCAGCACGCGATTCTGCAAAGAATTGCATGGGAGACGGTGGCACAGTATCCGTATGCGGGCCTAACAAAGTAAATCGTCGCTACGAGATCGAATGGATTGGATTGACAAATGAGCGCCCCTTTCAGGCCCGCACGCACGATGCCGGTCTTCCCAGGCCCGTCGATGAGGAAAATGGGTATGCGTTGGACATCAATTACTTTGCTATTGATCGCGAGTGCTGATCTGACTGTGCGCGCCGACGAACCTGCGAACTTCAACCAGGTCATCGGGCCGTTTCTCACCAAGCACTGCATCCAGTGTCACGGTGCGACCAAGCCCAAAGGCGACATTTCGCTGCACCTGTTCAAGGACGAAGCGTCCATGATCAAGGGGCGAGGAACCTGGGTGAACGTACTCGACCAGCTTCGCACCGGATCGATGCCTCCCAAGGGGCGTCCGCGCCAGGAAGCGAAGGAAGTTGACGCCTTCCTCCGAGCTGTCAACGATACCTTCGATCGGTTTGATCGCAACGCCAAGCCCGATCCGGGGCGAGTGACGATGCGGCGTCTGAGCCGAAACGAGTACATCAACACCATTCACGATTTCGTCGGCATTCAATTGACCCTCGACGATAGTTCGTTTCCGCCGGACGAAGTTGGACTCGGATTCGACAGCCTGGGCGAATTCCAGTCGATCTCCGCTCAGCACATGGATCGATACATCCGATTGGCTCAGCTGATTACGCAATCGGCTATCGTCGTCGGCAAACGAACCGATGCTGCACCGCTCGGTGACCGAAGTTGGCGGGAGCCGGATGGAAGAGGGAACCCAAGGTCGCCGCGGTTCTTTCCACCGCCACCGCCAGGAAGTAAAGGGGGAGGGAACCCATCCTTTCGCGAACTCAAGGACAAAGAGCCGATCTCTGTTCGCTTCGAGTTCACGGCTGGGCCGATGCAAGGTGGGAGGTTTCGGCTCACCTGGCAGCTCAAGTCCGTGGCGGCCGGCAACGAAGATGCGAAGTGTCAAAT
The DNA here is from genome assembly GCA_009691845.1 of Gemmataceae bacterium. Lineage (GTDB taxonomy): Bacteria > Planctomycetota > Planctomycetia > Gemmatales > Gemmataceae > SIAJ01. The sequence continues at coordinate 308 of SIAJ01000158.1, read as the reverse complement.
CCTGCTGGATGGCAAAGAGGTTGCACGCGGCGAGGTTGTTGCATCGAAAGAATGGAAACAATACGAGTTTCACTTCCCGATCAAGCCTGGGATGCACACGCTCAGCATCGCTTTGCTGAATCCGGGCACCGATCCCGCCGACGCACGTGAACTGCATGTCAACCGCGATAAGATCGTCCTCTCCGGCCCGCTCGTTCCCGATGCCCACGAGTTCCTGCTCTCGGCTCCGAGCGAACTCACGGGCGAGGCCAAGTCGCGTCACGTTCTCGAAAGATTCGTGACCCGGGCGTTTCGCCGGCCCGCAACCA
>SIAJ01000157.1 GCA_009691845.1 Gemmataceae bacterium | reverse complement strand
TTGCCTGGCTTAATCGCTTCATTCTGTCGCTGCTAAAACAACATCCCGGCAAAGGCAGCCTCGTCATGAAACGCCGCAGTTGCGGTTGGAACGAGGAGTTCCTGCTGGAAGTACTTAACGTAGCAACGCTTTAGTGGGCGCTGGCCCTGCGTCTGGGTCGAGTCAGTTTTTCGGCTAAGGAGCGTTGATCTTCGCGATGCCCGCATACGGATACTTCGACACCGTTTCCCAGGCGAGTTTCTGCAAGATCGCATGTTGGGCGTCGGTCAGTTCCTTGAACCGCGACAACTTCAAACCAATGGGCGAGGTGCGGTAGATCGCCGCGAAATGGCAATAGCCGCTGAGGGCCATCACATGCACACCCGCATGCGGCATCGCATCCGACCACAATTCCGATTGCTTCTTCACACCGGGGTACTTGCCGTCCAGAACCATTTCTCGAAGCTTCACCGTGGCATCGCCGACCGGCACAAGAAACACCACCTTTTTCCCGAACTTCCCGTTCAGTTTGTCAACAATGGCCTCGACGCCCATGCGGGTCTTGTCGAGGGCGGCCTGGACATCCGCGAGTTTGGAGTCGTCGTAGTCGGCCTTCGTTTTGATGTCCTTGGCTCGACCATCGCCGACCAGCCAGGCAGCATGGTAGTACGCTCGAAAGTTCGGATTCGCCTTCAGCCCCATTCCGGTAATCTTCTCCGCGGCGGTGCCGCCGACCCACGGCACTTCCATCCACCAATGCACGCCATGGGCGTAGACATCGACCTCGCCAGCCTCAATGGGGCTGAAGTCGTTTGGCTTCGGAAAACGAACCTCCTTGTGCCCCTCGATCCCGGCGGCCTTGACCTGATCGGCAACACCACCGGGTACGAAGTTGAACCAGCTGTTGCCGTTGAACAGGACCCGCAGCCCCTTCGGCGGCGATTTCGCGGACGGCTTCGGTTCCTGGGCCGTGCCCTGTGTAACCATGGTGAGAAACCCGCCGACGCTGAGAAGCCACATGCAGGATAAGGATCGAATCACAGAACACCTAAACCTTCTCGAAAAACGGTTACCGAATCCAAGTTAAACTTTGCCGTTTGGCGGGGATTCCTGTTCACCCATGGGTCGCAGGTTTTTGTGAAGTTGCCGATTGGCGCGGCTTTGTTCGGCGTTCGGCTCGTTGTCCTGCCCGCATGATCGCGCTGATCATGTTGGCCAGATCGTTGGGAGGTCCCTCGTTTTCGCTGCCCGCAAGGAACACCAGCGTGGTCTGGCCGATGAGAATCTGATCACCGGGTTTCAAGACCACTTCGGTAATTTTGCAGCCGTTGACCAGGGTGCCGTTACGGCTGCCATGGTCCACGAGGGAGAAGCCGCCGGCACCCTGGCGAAATTCAGCCTGGCAGCGCGAAACCAAGGTGTCCCGCAGACAGATTTTGTTGCAACCGTCGCGGCCGATGGTGACCACCGGCTCAGTCAGATCAAACTGCTTGCCTTCGTCGGCGCTTTTGATCACCCGCAAGTGTGCCACGCAGAAACCTCGTCAGTTCGACCACAGTTGTTCACCTGTTTGGAATTAGCTGATCGCGACGAAATCCCGCGAATAATTTTTTCCCGCTTCGTCAGTCAACTCCCGGCCTACTTACACCGACGAGACATTATCCGAATACTCTTTGACCTCGAGTATGCGCGAGTAAGCGGGAAGCAGCCTGAAGCCTCGCCACAGCGAATGCGTCATGCCAGAATGTCATGCACGACATGCCCATGGACGTCGGTCAAGCGGTAGTTCCTTCCGCCGTATCGGAAGGTGAGCCGGGTATGGTCGAAACGGAGCAAGTAGAGGATCGTGGCGTGCATGTCGTGCACCAAGACACAGAAGAGCAACACGGAGAGGTCGGCGAATTATGGAATAACTCGCCTTCTTGCTCTTACTCGAATCGCTTGATCCGGATGTTCTTGAACTGGATGTCCATGGTGTACCCAGCGTGCAGTTGCAGGGCCAGGACGCCTTCCTTCAGGGCCTTCGGGCTCTCGTCTATCATCTCCGTGGTCACGTTGCCGTTGATGCGGTAGATGATGTGATTCCCCTTGGCGATGAGCACGACGTCGTTCCAGTCGCCGACCTTGATCGCTTTTTTCAGTTCGGCGTCGCTCATTCCGAGCTTCGAGGTCATGGGCTTTTTACCATCGGCCGTGTAGTGCGTCTTTTCGCCGCGTTTGCTCATGATGCTTCGGCCACCCGCCACGCCGGCTTCGTCGTAGATGATCCCCGTGTACCCATTGCCGCCGTCGAAGTCGGCCTGGTAACCGCCGACAACGAAAGATTTCTCATTGAGCAGCTTCGAGCGGAACTGAATGCCGCTGTTGCCGTCGACCTTGCCTTTCACCGGAGCGAACTTGAAGCTCAGGCGGAGTTCGAAGTCCTTCACCGGCATTTCATAAACGAGAAACGTCTGCTTCGACTTGTCCTTGGTTTCGAAGCCGCTGATGACGCCGTCTTTCACGGTCCAATACTCCTTCAGACCACTCCAGCCAGTCAGGTCCTTGCCATTGAAGATGGTGACGAAGCCCTCGGCATCTGCCTTGGGTTCACCGGCCGCGACGAGCGACGGGGTACCAAAACCAATCACGGCAACAAGAGCGGCGAAGAGGAAACGCAGGTCCATGGATCGTTCTCCGTTGGCCACGGCATCAATGGCGAACTCGAGGAAGGAAATTCAGAAGCAAATCACAATGTCGGATGTTGGATGCCGATACACCCGGATTGTGGAGAATCAACCGCAGCTTTTTCGATTATTTCCGCAGGTCCAGGCAGAGCAGGTGGCGCTCGTCGCGCAGGTACAATTTGCCACCGGCGAAGGCAGGGGCCGCCCAAGTCTTGTATTCCAGCAGTTTGGGGAGTTCGCCCTTGACGGTAAACTCGCGCGGTTGGGCTTTCACCAGGAGCAAATCACCCCGTTCACCAACGCACAGCAAATGTCCGTCAAGGGCCAGCAAGCCGCAACGAACCTCCAGGCGTTGCTCCCATTGGACCGCCCCGGTGGGGAAATCCAGACAGCGCAGCACAAAGGCCGACGTATCGCCGCTGCAACCGTAAACGTGGCCATCGAGCACCATGCTGGTGGCCATCATGTTTCGCATGGTCTTCTGGTTTCTCCACTTCTCGCGGACCGTCCAGTCTTTCTTGGTGCCGTCCTTCTCGGGAGGGACGATTTCGAGAACGGCACTGCCCACATGAGAAGCGGAAATGAACAGCAAATTGTCGGCCCAAACGGGACTGGCACAGGTGGCCTTAAACTGATTGCCGAATCCATGGCGCCACAACACCTGGCCTTTAGCGGGTTCGATGCCCAGTACCGACTCGCCGGTAGCCACGATCACCTGTTTCTTGTCCGCGACGGTGATGACGATGGGCGAGCCGTAACCGATCGCATCGCTGCCGGCGGTCCAGACCAGCTTGCCGGTGTCCTTGTGATAGGCGGCCACGGAATTGTCCTTGGTTCCCCCGGGCTGGACAATCACCAGGTCGCCTTCCACGAGGGGAGACATGGACACTCCCCAATAAAGTGATTCCCCTACCATGTTCTTGGCGCCGGTATCCTTGAAAATATCCGCCTGCCAGACTTTCTTCCCCTCCGTGGTCAGGCACAGGAGCTCGCCCATGGGGAAAAGACAATAGAGCTTTCCCTGATGGTGCGTTGGTGTGGACCTGGGACCGTAGCCCCACCTTTGCTTGTCGATGTAACTGGGAGCGACCTCGAAAAACCAAAGCTCCTTGCCATCCCGGGCGTCGAAGCAGACCACACCATCGTTGGGACCGCGTTTGGCCTGGGTGTAGATTCTGTTCTCCACGATGATCAGCGAGGAGAACCCATTGCCGATGGGAACTTTCCAGAGGGTGGCCGGTGCTTTGGTCTTCCAGTCGAGGTTCAGGTCCTTGTCGCGGACAATGCCATTGCGGTTTGGGCCGAGAAATTGCGGCCAATCCGTCTGGGGATCGGCGGCCGCAACGAGCGACGGACCGCCAAGACAAATCACGGCGACAAAAGCGGAAAAGAGGAAGCGAAGGTGCATGGATCGGCCTATTAGGTTGGTATCCGTGTTGGCAGGGAACCAGGTTTTGCACGGCCCTGTATGGTATTAGCCGCCCGAGGGGAAATCCCGCGAACGAATCCCAAACACACAAGAATCGACCCAATCAGCGACGCACCAGGGCTTTGCGTTCATCGGTTCAGGAGGTACGCAAGAAGATCGAGCACCTCTTCCCGGGTGAGCGTGTTCAGCAGGCCCTCGGGCATCGCCGACACGCGCGACGGGGCGACGTTCTCGACATCCTTTTTGTTGATGCGCACGTGGCTGGCGAGCGGGTTCTCGGGATTGGTGCCGACAACGATCACGTCGCCTGTGGTTTCGATAAGCCGACCCACGATCTGCTTGCCGTTCTTGAGTTCGTAGACGAGCCGGTTGTATTGCTCGTTGATCTTCTTGCTGGGGCTCAAGATCTTGTCCAGGAGTTCGGCCGGCGTCGAGCGTCCGCGCAAATTCGTGAGATCCGGGCCGGAGAAACCGCCGTCTCCCTGGAAACTGTGACAGGTGAAGCAGTTCGCGGCCCTATACAGGGCACGACCATTTTCGAGATCGCGTTTTTCCTTCAACCCGGCTTCCAGAGAGGGGGCGAGATCGTCGAGCTTCCACTGCTTGACGAGTTCGCGTTTCTTCGCGGGAACGGCGACGGCCGGCTTTTGCATCCCGGCGATCCGCTCCGCGAACTTTTTCCGCTGCTCGTCGTCGAGCATGGCCACGGCCCCTTTGAGAACAGCGTCCCGCTTCGGATTCACGAATGCGCCGCCTTTCCATCGCGGCAGGCGCTCAGCCGCGAGGGCGAAGAACCGTTCTCGCAACGCTGGCGTCCAGGCGCCACTCTTCGGATCGCGAAGAAGAACGTCGGCGTAATAGATTTGCTCTTCCTGCGAACGGCTGCGCTCGAACAGATCGAGCGTCGGCGCCAAAAATCCTTCGTACTGAAACGCGACGAACATGGCGGCCAGTTCTTCGTTCACGCGGCGGTCGGAGGAGGGGAGAAATTTCGCGAGTTTCTTGACGAGTTGCGCGGCGTCTACCTTGGAGTACATTCCATGCCGACTGGCCGAAATGGTCAGGATCCGCAGATACCAGCACTGTTCGTCCGCACTGAGTTTGGCGAAATCGAATCGATCCAGCGCCGCGAGCAAGGCAGGCTGGACGGTCTTGTCGCCATCGGTCGAGTGCGACAGTGCGAGCAGGGCTTGCAGCGCGAGGCGCGGCTGCTTCTCCGCGAGCGCCTTCTGCTTCCATTCGGCCACGGGTTGCCATTCGAGCGCCGCCCGAGCCGCGCCGCGGATGGCCCGATCCTCATGTCCCAGGTGTAGCCAAACGGCGGCGACGGTCCGAGGATTGGCCTCGCCGTGGAAAGCCTCCAGTTCGCGACGCAATTTGTGCAAGGCTGCCGTTGCGGGTTCCAATGCCTTGCCCGACGATGGCGCCGTGCTTTCCTTACCGCGATAGATCACACGATACAGATTGGACCCAGCACCACGGCCGCCGACTGTGAAATAGAGAGCCCCGTCTTTCGGCGAAACCGCAATATCCGTGAGCGGCATGCCTTTCGCGGAAAGGAACAGTTCGACCTCGGCCTCGTACGTGGCTCCCTTGGGTGTCAGATGAACGGCGAAGATGCGGCCAAACGTCCAGTCGCAGGCGAAAAATGCTTCCTGATAGCGTGCCGGAAACTTGGCGCCGTACCC
>SIAJ01000156.1 GCA_009691845.1 Gemmataceae bacterium | reverse complement strand
GCAACCGCCAGCGCAGATCGGATGGTTGCCGTCGTCGATGCTCAAAGCGGCAAGGCCAAGTCGCAGTTGGAAGGGCACTCGCGTAGCGTGCTGTCGGTTGTGTTTCTTCCAAAGGACAAGCAGATCGCATCAGCGGGTGTTGATGGAACGTTGCGAATCTGGAACATCGAAACCGGCAAGGTGGAGCGAGAACTCTCGCAACACACGAAGTCCGTCACGGGCCTGGCGGTCCGGCCGAAAACCGAGCCGACCATGCTCGCCTCGATCAGCGACGACCGCACGGTGCGATTTTGGCAGCCGACGCTTGGCAGGATGGTGCGATTCGCCAAGCTGAAGAGTGATCCGCGTGCTTTCACCTGGACGCCTGATGGGGGCAAGGTTCTCGTTGTTGGTAAAGACGGCACTCTATACGCCATAGAACCGGATACGGTGGAAGTGAAACCGATGGTGCTAGCCTGGAGCAGCGATGCGTATTCGATGGCAAGCGCAGTCGATGACTCGGTTCTGATAGGCGGGCCAGGCGGATTCGTGGGGCGAGTTAGCTGGAAAGACTGAGTAATTAGAGCCACGCACGCAGCGTAGCAGAGTAAGCGGGCGACGGCTTGCCGCTTACTCCGCTCCGTGCGCGGCTCTGAAAAACGTCCTGTTTGTTTGCTGCGTCAGAACTGCAAATCAACTCGCCGTCGCTTCGCCATCCAGCACCAGTTCCATTCCCACCGGCTCCAGTCGCGCCCGCAACTTGTTCAGCGTCTTGGCCGCCTGATCGCGGATCTTCGGCTCGGGGTCGCGCTCGGAGAGATCTTCGAGAGCGGTCAGTGCCTTCATGGCCGGTTCGCCCATTTGGCCGACGTTGAAGGCGGCCATCAGTCGCACGGTGCTATCGCGATCTTCGAGGGCTCGGATCAGCGAGTCGGCCACGTCGACCGATTCCTTGCCGAGCACCATCATGGGGCGGATGAGATTGTAGTCGCGAGTGAAGCCGGTCCGTTCGAACGCATCGACCAGATCGGGCAACGCTTCGACTGCATCCTTGCCCATGCCGGCGAGAGTTTCGGCCACCTTGCGGCGAAAGGCCGGTTCTGGGGCATACTTGAGTGCAAGCTTCAGAATCGGCAGGGACTCGGCACCGACCTTGCCCCCCTCCGATGCGTCCTGAAGAATCTTGTCCACGGCCTTGGTAACCTGGCTTTGCTTGTCCGCCCCTTTGGCCTTTTTATCAGGCGATTTTTCGGTCAGCCGCTTCAGAGTGGCCTGCATGTCGATCTTGGACGCGGCCGAGAAGGTGCGATTGTCCGGGCCCAACGTTGGCCAAAGTTCCGGCAAGATGGCGGGGCCGAATGCGGGAATCGCTTGCTGCGCGATGATGTCCGCAACGGGCGCGTCTTCCTTCTTGTCGTCGAGATGCTTGAGGTAAATCTGGAGGAGTCGTAGATCGGTCGCGGTTCCCAATCGTACCGCGGTCTCAATGGCCTCGACCTGAGCTTCCGGCTTCACCTTCTTGGCGAACGGCCGGGTTTCCGGCACCAGGAGATAGAAACTCTCGGCCGGCATGTTTGTGGACCAGTGGCTGCTGGTCGTGACTTCATCGATCGTGCCCGTGATCCCGGCATCGGCCCGCTGCAAGCGAGCTTGCAGTGCGGCTTGTAGGAACTCCAACACGGGTCCTGGGGCTTCGTCGTCGTCGGCTGCCCGGAGGCGGGTAGCCACATCGGCGAACTCTCCGGGTGCCTGGGCGGCCCGCGAGCGGAGATCGCTGATGCCGTGAGCCTCCACTCCAGCGTGAACGGTCGCCACGAGAGCTTCGATCAGGGGGTCTTTTTCTTTGGCCATCGGAGTGTTCGTTCGTTGGTAGAGAGTGCGTGTGAATCAGCCCTGGTGTGGTCGCCAGGCAACTAAAGCCCGAGACGCAAGTGCTGCTTGGAAGTCAGAGCCGCCAGAGGCAGGGCGACGATCGTGTTCGCCATCGGTTGCACGAATAATTTCACGAGTACGGCAGGCTTGTCCTTGCCGATCATGGCCAGGGCCCGCATCAGGTTCGACACGTTCGAGTAATCCTTACGGCGGTCGGCCGCTTCGATGCGGGTGCCGGATGCGTCTTCCAGCACCACATGACGATCACCAATTCGGCCGGCATCTTCGCACTGGAGCAGGAAGACACCCTCGCGTGGAGCGAGCGGATGCCGAAGCTGATCGCGGAAGGCTTCGAGGATGGCGGAGAAATCGCCGACCGCGAGACTATAAGCGGTCTCGAGAGCCTGGGGAGATGCTCGTTCGATCTTCTCGGCGTTCTTTTCCCAATGAACGCGACGGTTGAGGAATCCCGGGTAGACGGCCGCCTGGGAAACGCGGACGGGTGTCGAGTAACTTGTTTGTTCCGGGACGGGATTCACACCCTTGTACGGTCGATAGGCGATCGATTGGAGAATATCCCCACTACTCAGATCGATGAGATGGCTCACTTCGAGCCGTTGCTGGCGGGAATCGTCGTCCGTGCGCTCGTAAGCCAGTTCGAGCAGAGACAAGTCGCACTTGCCGTAGCCCTTCTCGATCAGATCGGAAACCTGATAAGGCCGACCGAGTAGTTCTTCGATTAGTGCGTCCGTCACATCCTGTGATTCGCCTTCGGGAGCTTTGCCTTCCAGATAGAGCTTGGCTCGCTGTACGACCGACCAAAGCTGGGCAATCAGGTCGGCCCCGACGAAGGTTCGCTCCTCGTCGCCGATTCCCTTTTGTTTGCCGAGCAGGAGCAGACGGCGCAACATGTAAGTCGCAGCTGGCAGGTGAGCATCTCCCAGGGCCTTGGATACGCGTTCCAGTTTTTCGATGTGGCCTTCTTCAAACCAGTGCCCACTGGCGACCAATTCCACGAGCAAACGATTGAGCGATTCGAGGCCGTCACGCTGGGCCATCTGCAGCTTGGCTTCGGCGGATTTCTTCTCGCGCTTGGGGGCACCGGGGCCGAACTTCTTGCGCTCGTCGGCGGCGGACTTCTTCTCGCGCTTGGCCAGCAATTCCTCGCTTGGCTCGCGCTTGCCGAAACTGTTCGGCTGGCGAACGTACTTCAACAGCAGTGCCAGGGCGTATTTATCCGGTGTTTGCCGACTTGGGCTGTTGGAACGCAGCAACGGGCTACTTGGATCGACGAAGTCTGCCGAGACCTGGTAGGGCTCCTTGCCGCTCCCTTTGGCGTCGGCAACCAGCCAAGTGCCGTCCGCGGAAACGCCCAGGTTCTGGAAGCGTTCGGACGCGGCCAGGTCCTCGGCTTTGTTCCAGGTGGTGTCGTCCGGGGCCAAGCCTCGAACCATCTCTTCGGTAATAGGAACGTTCAGCGGCATCGGGGGTCACCAGCGTGTGCGGCATCAACTCATTTGGTAAGTGGACATTATAGAAATCGGCGTCGGAAATGAAGCGAGAATCGCTGGACGATGGGCTGAAGACCAGGAATCAGGCCCAATTATTCGAGTCGCACTCCCTCACGGTGCGAAATGAGCGACGCCGATTGCCTCGCCCCCGAAAACGACCCGTTCTACCCGCCGGAGATCCCCACCTCATGTTCTTGACACAAACAGTCGAGAACGCGAAGGCGAACGATATTCTTGAGGCCAGGACTGATGACCACCGTCATCATTTAGGTTCCTCAGCCATGGAACGCCGCCCAAGACTCCAGGCAGACTTCTCGCCAGCGCGGCAAAGCTAGGCCGCCGGGTTCGTCAGTCGATTCCGCAATTGGAAAATTGCCGAATAAACATCTGCGTCGCTCTCATACGACGCGGAGTCGTTCTTCAACAACGCGTTCGAAGATCTCATCCCCTCTTCGAGCAACTTCTGCCATTTTCAATCTGGAAACTCGCGTTTGCATTGCTTCTCCTTTCTGGCACTACGTCTCAGGCAAACTCGATTGCGCGCTGTGTTGTCACTCCGAATTATTGAGCTGTTCGGTACACTACTCCCCATGAAAACTCTCCTCTCCCTTTCCGCATTTCTCGTCACGTTCCCCCTTCTCGCGGCCGAGCCTGTCGAGAATTCCATTGCCATGAAACTCGTCCGCATCGAGGCTGGCTCCTTCATCATCGGCAGTGGCGATGCGCCGCCGAAGTCGCTCGCGGAGTGGTGGATGCGGGACTACGACGAATCGCCGGCCCACAAGGTCACCATCTCCAAGTCATTCTTGATGGGCATCAACGAAATCACTAACGCTCAATACGAACTCTTCGACGCGGCACATGCCAAGAAGCGTGGGCTGGACAACTCAAGCAAGACAGACAACGAACCGGTTGCCTTCGTCACCTGGCACGAGGCCGTTCGGTTCTGTGAATGGCTCTCGAAGAAAGAAGGCAAAACCTATCGCCTGCCGACCGAGGCCGAGTGGGAATATGCCTGCCGGGCTGGTACCACAACTCCTTTCAACACCGGCGCAACGTTAGCGGCCGAGCACGCGAACATCGGGCTTACCAAAGAGGGCAAGCCTCGGGAGACCACGCTGGCCGTTGGCAGTTTCCAGGCGAATGCCTGGGGTCTTCACGACATGCATGGCAACGTCATGGAGTGGTGCCTCGACTGGCATGGCCCCTACGCCGCCGCCGAGCAATCCGATCCCGTTGGTCGTGCCGATGGCTACGCGAGGATCGCACGTGGCTGGTGCTTTCACCGTCCAGAGCGAGCTCGCGATCCCATGAAGATGTGGCGCAGCGGCAATCGCTCGGGCTTCCTGCCGGAAGATGCCAACCGCTACACCGGCTTCCGTGTCATTCAGGCCGAACTTCCTGCCACGATGCCGCTGCCCGTGGTCGAAGCGGCATACCAGAAGAACGTCAAGCCAGCCGCAGCCCCGTTGGACAACGTCGAAGCCGCCATGCCGTACTTCATGAACTGGACGGCCGAGAAGAAGAACCCAGCAATCAACTCCGATGCGTTTGGGCCGGTGTTCGCCAGTCACAACCATTTTGCAGCCTGCTGCGTCTGCCCGAACGGCGACGTCCTGATGGCCTGGTATACCTGCGTCAACGAGCCGGGCCGAGAACTTGCTCAGGCCGCCAGTCGCTTGCGTGTTGGGGCCGATCGCTGGGAGCCCGCGTCACTCTTCTTCGACGTGCCGGACGTGAATGACCACGCTCCCGTTTTGCTCACGGCCGGCCAGCGAATTTACCACTTCAGCACGCAATCGCTCCGGGGATGGGACAACGCCAGCAACGTGGTTCGCTACTCGGAAGATAACGGCGCCACCTGGTCGAAGCCGACGATCGTGTTGAGCCGCGACGATCCGAAACATCTCAGCCAACCTTGCTCCGCCGTTGTGGCCCGCGATGGCAAAATCGTCCTGGCCTGCGATGGCGACAATCACAAGGACGAACGCTTGTTGATCTCCGCCGACCAGGGCAAGACCTGGAAGGTCGCGGCCGGGGACATGCGCGCCACGGCCGGAAAATACGCCATTCACCCCGCCATCGCCCAACGGGATGATGGGCAGATCATCAATTTCCTGCGTGGCCCGCAGCCGATGCCGGTTCAATTCTCCAAGGATCTCGGCCAAACCTGGACCCAAAAGGATTCGCCTTTTCCCGGCATCTCGTCCGGTCAGAAAGCCGCTCTACTTAAACTGGCGAGCAAGGCTCTTTTGCTGATCTGCATGGACAACAAGAAGAGCGTCGTCGAGGCCGGTGGGACTTATGCCGCCCTCTCACTCGACGACGGTGAAACCTGGTCGCACGTCCGCAAGCTCGACGGCGTTCAAGGCTACATGTCCGCGACCCAGGCCCAGAATGGCGTCATCCATGT
>SIAJ01000155.1 GCA_009691845.1 Gemmataceae bacterium | reverse complement strand
GGTCCGACACTGGTCGCTGACGACGCTGCGGGAGAAGCTGATTAAAATCGGGGCCAAGGTCACGCGGCACTCGAAGTACACCACGTTCCAACTGGCCGAAGTGGCCGTGACGCGAAACTTGTTCGCCGCGATCCTCGACCGCATTACGCGGTTGGCGATCCCGCCGCCAATGATCATGGATGGGGCGTGACTCTTAGGATGTTCAAGTGGTGACAAACGAGGTTCCCGACGGAGCAGGTCTGCGCAGACCCCACGTTTGCCGCTGGAAAACGCTCCGAAGATCCCCTTTCTCGGCGCGCGGATGGGGCCGAGCCGGGATGGGAGACCGGAAAATATCAAACAGTCCGTACACGCTCGACTGGGGGAATGGGGCGTTATTAAATAGAGAGCATTGTGAGTCTGGATTGGTTCCAGGCTTAACCCATCTGGGAAATGTCGATTTACTCGATGGTCATCACGGCGCGGCCGCTTTCCCGAGGTAATCGAATCGAAATGAAACATCTATTTCCACGGAACCTGATTTTGAACAAGCCGTTTTCACTTTTCTCCCTGTTACTTGGGCTGTCGCTCAGCGTTCCTTCCATTGCGGCAGACGACATCCCCAATCCGGACTCCGCCAACTTGCCGCCGCGCACGGTTCCCGAGCAAATTCCGTTGCGTCCCGTTCCCGAATGGACGCGGAAGAACCTGCGAGTCGGGCATCTGCCGGGAAGCCTTCCTATGTCGGCGGAGTTCGTCAAGGCGGGCTACAACGTGGTAACGCTCAACGCGCTGGGAAGGTGGGACATCGTGGGGCCGACGGCGAATCTGTATCCGCCCGAGCGGGTCAAGGAGGCCGAATCGTACCTGCGGACGCACGTGGAAAACTGCCATGCGAAGGGAGCCAAGGCCATCTTCTACATCGGGCCGGTGCAGGTTCCGGTGGGGAATCCGATTTTTACCAAGGCCCATCCCGATTGGTTGCGAATCCGTCCTGACGGCAAGCCCGACCCCACGCCGAACTTCGCCAATATCCGCGGCGAATACGGCGACTGGCTGTTGAAGCAACTGGCCTACGTGACGCGCGAATTCAAGGTTGACGGCTTCTGGTTCGACGGTTACGCGCCGGCCCATTTGCATACCTATGATGAGACGACGAAAGCTGCCTTTCGCAAGTTTTCGGGAGGCAAGGAAATTCCATTGCCGATGGACGACAAGCCCGATCGGTCGATGTACTACGATCCGGTGCGCGATCCGGTAGCCCGGCAATACTTGCTGTGGCACGACGACTTCTTCGTGAAATTCGCGGACAAGATGCGGGGAGCCATTCGCCAGGAGAATCCCGAGGCGGTCATCTACGTGAACCATTCGGCCAACCGCACCTGGTACTTCCCCAACTCGTACATGGGGGAATACCCGATCCATTTTTCCGGCGGCGTCGATATCTCGTCCGTCGAACTGTATTGGGACGTGCCGGGGGATCCGCTGTATCAGCAATTCGTGTACGCCTTCATGCAAGGAATCACACACGAGCGCGGGGCCACCGTCTGGATTCAGCCGTCGGCGCACGGGATTTCCGGCATATCTTCGCCGGTCGAGATTCAATTGCGCGGGCTGGAGTGCTTGCCTTGGGGCGTTTACCCCGAGTTCATCGAATCGACCGGCCGCGAGGAATACTTCAAATTGCATGAACGGAACATCGCGGCCCGCGAGGCGTGGCTGGAAAAATCGACGGCCATTCCGTACGTCGGGCTAGTGGCATCAGAACAGACTCGCACGCTGTATGCGCAAGGGGCTCTCCCGCTGTACTTTTCGCACACACTAGGGGCCTTTAAGACTTTCCTCGAAAAGCATGTTCCGGTGCGAGTTCTTACCGAGAACGATTTGGAGGACGTCGATTTGCAAGGGATCCGCGTACTCGTGCTTCCCAACGTGGCCTGCCTGTCCGATCGCGCGGCGGAAGTCGTGCGGCGGTTCGTGAAGAACGGCGGTGGGCTCATCGCCACGTTCGAGACGTCGCTCTACGACCAGAACTATCAGCGGCGAGCCGACTTCGCCCTGGGCGACATCTTTCAAGCCAAGTACGTGCGCACCAACGTCGTGACCCAGCGGGTTGAAAACCTGTATTTGACGCTCGACGCAGAACACCCGATTGTGAACGATCCGATCATCAAGTCGAAACAGAATACGGCTTGGCTCAATCCGGGCCAACCGCCGGAAAAGGGGGTGCTGGCCCTGATCGCCAGCGCGACCGAAGTCAAGGCTCTCGACGGCGGGCAAGTGCTGTCCACCTACAACGTGAACCTGCCTGCCGAGCGAGCCGGCCAAAGACACCCGGCCATCATCGCCTCGGAATACGGCAAAGGGCGAGTGGTCTACTTTCCGGCGTCGGTCGACAAGGGAATGTTTTTCTATCCGGACGCCTATATGCGGCAAATGCTGTCTAACGCGGCCCGCTGGGCGGCCCGCGACGTGCCGCCGCCGGTGGAAGTGAGCGGCCCGCTGATTCTTACAACGGCGTTTCGTCGTCAGGCCGACTCCAAGCGGGTGATCGTTCACTTGCTCAACCAGGCCAGTTCGTGGGGTGCTCACTCCATTTATCAAAAGGTCGCGCCGCTGCCGGAAGAACTCAACAAACAGTGGGGCTTTCCCAACCAGTCGGAACTGCGCGGCACGTGGCCAGTACGCGAAGAAGTGATTCCGCTGAGCAAGATCAAAGTCATCTGCCGCGTGGAGGGAATCTCCAAAGCCACCTTGCAACCAGGCGACATCGCGCTTCCCCTCGTCAAGACCGCCGACGGCGTGCAGGTGATCGTGAACGACCTGGAAATGCACGCGATGGTCGTGTTTGAGTAGTCTTGCGATGAGGAGAGAGAATTGTGTTGCGACTGAAAGTCCTCGCGAGTTTCTTGTTGGCCTCCGTGTTTTCTGCGGCTCATTCTCTAATTGCGGTGGAGCCCGCCATCGACAGCATTGACGCGCTGTGGGCCGGATTCGATCCGCGCGCCACTCCGTTGGAAGTGGAGGTGGTCAAGGCGTGGGACGAAGAGGGTGTGCATTTGGAAATGCTCTACTTCACGGGCGAGATATTCGAGGGAGAAAAGACTCGAGTCTTCGCCTACCTCGGGCGGCCCAAATCGCCGTCGGGCAAACTTCCGGGCGTGTTGCATATTCACGGCGGCGGACAAACGGCCAATCTCGATTGGGCCCGATTTTGGGCCAAGCGAGACTATGTTTGCGTCAGTTTCGATTTTTGCGGTAACACGAACCAGCCGGGCCTGGGGCCCGAGTATCGCCGCGAGCGGTATACGCTGTGGGGCAAGGTCCCGGCTGACATGGTTCTGGTCGGGGGAGGGACCAAGATGCTCCCCACGCCGCGGCACAATCCGTGGTATCACTGGGCGCTCGCCGCTCGCCGCAGTTTGACTTTGCTGGAGGCGCAGCCCGAAGTGAATTCCGGTCGACTGGGCATTTTTGGAGTTTCGGTCGGGGGAACTTTGTGCTGGACCGTGGCGGGCGTGGACCCCCGAGTGAAAGCGGCCGTCCCGATTTACGGCTGCGGCTGGGAGTTTTATCCCTACCCGCCCAATCTTGACGCACCGGCCCCCGATGAGTTGAAGCTGTGGCGAAAGTTGATCGCACCGGAAGCGCACGCTGGGCGAATTGCCTGCCCGCTCTTGTTCCTCAGCGGCACCAACGACGGTCACGGCAAAATGGATCTCGCCTATCGCACGCTCGACCGGCTGGCCTCGCCGATCCGCAGTCAATTGTTCACTCCAAATTACGACCATCACGTCGAACCGGCGGAAGCGGCGTCGCTGCCCCTTTGGATGGATGCCCATCTTAAAGATCGAGGCTCGTGGCCGAAGACCCCTCGGCTGGCATTCATCGCGGGCACAGTTCCCAACGTGCAGGTCGTGCCCGACCGTCCGGACGATGTCGAGGGGGTCGAGATCTTCTACTGCTTAAACAGCGACTGGCCGATGGCGCGATTCTGGCGCAAGGCTGTCGAAGTGCGCCGAGTTGAAAACAAATTTGTTGGGCAAACCCCGTTTCTGGCGAAGACCGACCGGCTGCTGGCGTTCGCCAACGTCGTCTATCGGTCGGGCCACCGTGTCAGTTCGTGGCTGGAACAACAGGATGTCGCGGAGCTTTCCGGCATTGAGCCCACGCTGTCGAGACAAACATTGATTGACGACATGGAAACGTCCGCCGACTGGAACTGGGTGCCGGCTTACACCGACCCCAACCGGGAGGGCACGGCGTTCTTTTCCCAATGGAAGGATACCGGCGGCGAGCGAGGCTTTACGCTCGACCCCACGATGTTTCCCCGTGACCGGCCGGCGGCATTCTATTTTGGCACCCGAAAAATTGGCGACCCACAGTTTAGCGGCGTCGGACGGACCGTGTTGCTGCTGGATTATCTGGCCGAGCAGACGCCCGAAACGCTTACCGTGCGATTGAGTCATCGCTTGCCCCAGGAATATGCTAGTGAATTCACGGCGAAGTTGCTCCTCGCGGATTCCGGGGGCGAGCCATCCACAAAGGGCTGGAGAACCTTAAGAATGGAGCCGTCGCAATTCAAAGGTCCAAACGACAAGCCTCTTCCCAACTGGGACCACGTGGAGAACTTCATCCTGCACGGCACGAGCGCCGCGGGAAAGCCGCCGATCTTCAAACGGCTGCGTTGGTGGGAGTAGTTAAACGACTGTGCCTCATCAACGCGACACTCCCAGAGCCACGGCATGTCATGGCTCAACTGACATTGGTTGACGGACTATTCGCCTTTCACGCCTTCAAAGCGAAGCACAACCAGTGAGTTGGGCTTGAGGCGGTAGGTCAGCGTGCCGGTTTGCGCGAGTTGGAGAGTCTGCGGATCGGCGAGCTTCACGGTGTCAGGCCGCTCGATCGTGTTTTCGGCGAGATAACGGTCCGCTCGCACGCGTGTGGTCAAATAAATCGGCCGTGACCGAATGGCCTGTCCGGATTTGATTTGGGAGTGTTGGCATGGTGAGAATGTCGGCTGCGGTCTGCCTCAAGTCGGCCGAAGTGGGGAGGAGTGGTTGATGTGGCCGCGTATCTCGCCAAGCCGGTGGACCTCGAAAAATTCTTGTGGCTGGTCAAAGAGTTGAAGCAGTTCTGGTTGTCCGAGGTCATTTTGCCGCACATCGACGAGGTGGCCGCGACGCCACCGGACGGCGTGCTCTCATCGGGTGGATCGCTGGGCTTGTTCAAGTGACGCACGCGAGCCGTGTGCGCTCCGAAAACAAGTCTTGCTCTGAAATTCCGATTTGCGATACATCTCCATTCTCCTCCGAAGATGGTTCTGCCTCTTCTCCGTTTTCGCTTCCAACCTTTGACTCACCAGCCGGAAAAACCACCTTATGAGCGGTGTCACGGACGGCACCTTTTGTGGCGAGCGTGTGGTCCCTGCGACCCACTGGGAACGCGTGTCGCTATTCGGTCTGGCGTTGTGGCTGAGCGTGCTGGCCGGTTGCCAGTCGCTGCCCGTCATTCGCGGCCAATCTCCCGCGTTCGACGAACCGGCTCCGAAAGAATCGGCTCGTCGCACACGCCGCATCAATGATGAGTCGACGCCCGAAGAAGATCGCATTCCTAGTGACCTCGGCGAAGGCTTGAATCTGAGTGGAGAAGGCCCGGAGGCGTTGACCGATCCGATTACCGACATCGTGATTGAAGGCAACGACACGATCGAAACGACGGCGATTCGCAAGTTGGTGCGTTCGGCGGTCGGGCGGCCTCCGGCGGAGTCTCAGATTCGCGAAGACGTGCGAGCCCTGTACAGCAC
>SIAJ01000154.1 GCA_009691845.1 Gemmataceae bacterium | reverse complement strand
CGGCGGCAAGAAATGGGAACGGCCGCGCTTCCGCGTGGTGTTCCTGACTCGCTCGGTGGAACGCGCGTACCACATCCTCGCGTTCGCGGCCGAGTTGACGCCGAACAAGTCGCGCCGTTTGGTGTATGCCGCCACACACGAAAGCTACGTGAGCGACGATCAACCGCTGCACACGCCACTTTTTCTCGACCACCTCGGCAACTGGCGATCGCTGATCGATTTGCATCCAACCACCGTTTTCACCAAGACACCGGTCCGCTTGACACGACCAGTGGATTCTCCGCTGGCGGTCTGCTAACTTGCCCGACCGCTATGGACCCCTGCCGGTCTGGTACGGCTATTAACCCGTGCCCCTCTACCCCTCGGTCGAGGAGTCAGGCTCGCAGGAAAAAACATGGTGGCGGACCCGCCTCACGCGAGCGACACACAGCGATGGGGCGGTTATTCGTGTAGCATGTAGCTGTGCTGAAGCTCCTGACCGCGCCGGCGACGAACGAACGAAGCCCGCGTTACATGGAGCGAGCCCTTGCCGCCATCCACCAATCGCATCGTTTCAGCGAACCCATCACTTTTCTTTACGGGCCCCTGTCAGATCGTGTTGGATTGTTCGTGCAGTGTGCCGATCCGTTGGAAGAAATTGTCACAAGCCCGATCGCTGCAAACTATCCCAATTGCGAGCTTGCAAACATTGAGAAACTCGACCAGCCGCCATCGAATTGGAAAACCTGGAGCGCCAAGTTGGAGCTGACGCCCGAAGTTTTCCCGATTCTACGCCACACCCAGTTTGAGGATCTTCTGAACCATAACTTCGCCGACCCGGTCAGCGCAATTCTACGAGCCGTCAAGCCGGAGAATGGGATTCGTTGCTCGGTTGCAATCCATCTTGTTCCGGCCAGCCGGCGGCGACGGCGGATCGCAGAGCATACACTTCGGTTACTCGACCGCGAGTTTTTCCGGCACCACCATCGTCTTGCGGAGTATTTTGCCGAACACATCACCCGACGTCGGGGCTGGTTCGCAGCCTGGCTCCTGGGTTTACTGGCACGGCAATCATCGCATCCAATCCGCACCGTCCTCGATACTTCCGCCAGCCGCGTTCATGATCGGGAGGAGGACTTGCAAGCTGGTTCCGCCAAGGTCGGCGGCCATCTCTTCGAGACACATATATTATTGGTAGCGCACGCCCCGGCCGACGCCGCAGAACTTGCCCAGGATCGTCTGCGCCAACTGGCAGGCGCGTTCGGCGCTTTCACGCAATCACGCTTGGCACGGTTTCACTTGGGCCGCCTCCGCCGAGGACCGCCGATCCATCCAGGGGGAAAGGGGAGCCTCCTGTCCAACGAGGAAATCGCAACGCTCTTTCACCCACCTACCGCCACCGTCGCAGCCGAGCGGATGCAGACGATGGAGTTTCGAGAATTGGAGCCACCACCAAACTTTCTTTCTGGGTGCGAGCCAGACGCCGTGACCCTCGGGCAGGTTCTTTTCCGAGGGGATACCCGCACTATCGGCATGGACGCCGAGGCCCGCCGCCGGCATCTCTATGTCGTCGGCTCAACAGGGGCCGGCAAATCCACGCTTCTTTTGAATCTCATCCACCAGGACATGATTGCCGGCCGGGGACTGACCGTCATCGACGTTCACGGCGACCTGGCGGCATCCGTGATAGAACGCGTGCCCAAGAATAGGACAAACGACACAATCGTTTTCGACGCCGCCGCCGAGCATGTCGTTCCCTTCAATCCCTTGTCGTGTCCCGATCCGAGTCGCATGGATACCGTGGTGTCCGATGTTGTCTCGGCCTTCAAGAAGCTCAACGATTCATGGGGCCCGCGCCTGGAGAACCTGCTTCGATGCTCAATCTTCATGGCCGTGGAACGGCAAGGGACATTCATGGAAACGCTTCGCATTCTGACGGACAAGGCGTATCGCGATATGGCCGTCCTTCAAGAATCGGATGAGATTGTACGCGGTTTTTGGCAATACGAGTTCGCATCCTGGAGCGCGCAGTATCGGACCGAGGCCATCGCATCCGTCACGAACAAGCTCATGCCGTTCCTGACGAGTCGGCAATTGCGAGCCATCATGTCAGGCTCGGCAAAGCAGTCGCTTGATTTGCGCAGCGTCATGGACGAGCAAAAAATCCTGATCGTGAATTTGAGTCGTGGCCGGCTCGGGCAGGACAACTCGACGCTGCTCGGCAGCTTGCTTCTGACCGCCATCGAACAAACCGCCATGACGCGGGCGGACATTCCGGAGCCGGAGCGCCGCGACCACTTCCTCTATCTCGATGAGTTCCAATCTCTGACGACGCCCTCGACGGCGACCATGCTCTCCGAATCGCGAAAATATCGCCTCTGTCTCACGCTCAGTCATCAGCTGACCCGGCAACTGGACCCGGCCACGTATCAATCCGTGATCGGAAACTGTGGCACGCTGTTGTCATTTCGCATCGGCATGGAGGACGCCGAGCTGCTGGCGCCGGCGATGAGCAAACATCCAGGCCAGCTTCTGCCAGCCGACCTCTGCAGTCTGCCGAACTACACGGCGTACGCGCGTTTGCTCATTGACGGGGAACCCAGTCGGCCCTTTTCGCTGCGGACGCTGCCACCGTCGAAAATAATAGACCCGGAGCGGTCCGCCACTGTTCACCGTGCCTCGCAGCACCGTTATGCCCGGCCGCTGGCCAAGACGGAAGCACTGTTGGTCGCTTGATCGTCAGTTCGTGCCAGTCGTCTTCGCGATTTCAGCTCGGACGTGCGACGCGAATGTCGGTGGATCCACGATCGTGAGATTGGGATAGGCCTTGCGAAAGGAATCGTCTTTCATCAGGTCGAGCAAGTCGTTATCGCGACTGACGATGAACGACGCCTGGGCGGCGATTGCAAGGTTCAGATACCGCTCGTCGTCGGGATCGCGATCCAGATGATAGGCACTCGGAACATTCTCAACGGCGTGGGCCGTCTCGACGATATGGTCAAGAAAGTCCTGGGCTACCTCGTCAGTCAGCGTCGAAAACGACTTCCGAATCTTCGGTCGGTCGAGAACCTCACCGACTTCTTCGAGGATTTCGGCACTCACGAATAGTTTCACGTGCTTTTCTTCTACCAAGGTGAAGCAGCCACCGGCTGGTCCGCGTCGATTGGTGACCGCTTGCAGAAACGTCATGCAATCGAAGACGGCCGAGATCATGGCTTTGCCTGTGTCGAACGTCGTTCGTCCCGTACCGCTTTCAACTCGGTACGGAGCAGAGTGTCCACGTCGTCTTCGCTCATGCCGCTCGCGTCCACGCCGTCGTGAACTGGCTTCAGAATCTCAGCAAACGTCCGCTTGCGCCGTGCGAGCTTCGATTCGACTGCTTCGCGAACGACGGTTTCAACGTCCTTACCCGCAGCCTGAGCTTCGGCTTTGAGTTGATCGAGGGTTGCCGGTGGCAGGTTGATCGTAATGGTCATAGGTGGCTTTCCAAAAGACATCTCCAGTATAGCGACATTTCCGCCTTCTGTTAAGCCGATTCGGCGCCTTTTCAAGTCGCCTCAATTCTGCCAGACTCGCCGACCTCATTCTTGGGAATGAGGCACGTCTGTTTCTTTCACACCACAGCACAAGGAGTGACCAATGGCTCACCGCAGTCTTGCGGAGTTCGTCGCGTTCCTGCGCCAGGCCGAGATTGTCCCACGGCCCGAGGGCGAGGATTGGAACGCGATGATCGCCCGCATCTCCGTCACCGGCACGATCGCGGCGATCGACGAGGAAACCTTCTTCTATTTTTTGGAGGTTCTGCCCCCAAAATTTCAGCAAAGAAGTCTCTTCGCCTTCGCCGAAGGAGCGGAATCGCTCCGCGTGTTCTGGCGAATGGGCGACGCCCATTTCTGCCGCGCACTGACATGGGATGAGACGCAGGAGTTCTGTCGTCTCGCCCGCATCGCCGCCCCTTGGTAACCATCACACTTTTTAGGAGACCCACATGCTCGTCGATCTTAAGGATGGCCGGTGTCGCTCGTGCGACAGCCAGCTCGAAATCGTGGACGCAGATGACATCTCGCTCGAAGTCCGGTGCACGGAATGTGACGAGACGTACCGCGTTGAGACAGATGCCTTTTCGGACGGTTGCATGACGTACTACGTCGGCTTCATGACCGAGCGGATGGAAGGAGGTGATGACAATGATGCATAAGCATCGTGTTCATTGCGTCGGCCCCGTCGATACGGCCCGGCACTTGGCCGAGAAACTCACAGGGACCACGTGGTGTCTGTGCACCGGCTTCTGCCTCGAAGGCCACCCCGATTACCTATGGCTGAACGATTCGACTTCCGAGGACGGGGCGGGCGAATTTGGCATCCTGAAGCGGACGGCTAACGGCTTCGTGCAAGTAGAATCCGTCACCTATTCTTGGATGACAAATGGCGAAGCCCTGAAGAGTATCGAGGCCGCCCTCGCAGGCGAGTTCGATGCCCAAGGATGGCCCGTCACCATTCAACTCGATGAAGCGCCGAAGCACCGTTGTCACCTTTGTGCCTGATGAGAAAGGACAGGCACCGAACCTCCTGCATTTGCGGGAGGTTTTTCGATGAGGGTTGTCTGCTTTGGTATGCTTGTCTCATCGAGAAGCTCTCCCTTCGCTTCGACGGCGAAACCGACGACGCCTTTCGGGAGCGGGCAGAGCGGACGGCACGGATTGTTCGCGTGCTCATATTGGCTTGCCTTCAGAATCGCTGCGTTCAGGAATTCATCGCGGACCCGAGCATTCCGCAATGGTCCGCTGAGAGCGTCCTGCGGAATCCGACCGTGCGCATTGAGTACGAGCAGGCAATCGCGTTCGGCGGTATCGGAGAGTGTCTTGCCGCAACGGCCGGCAAGAGTTGGGGAAACGGGCCACAGGTTCTGCCGCTCAACGCGGACGATTGGATCTTCCCTGACAGGATCACCTATCGCTTCAAAGAGGGGAGCGTGTACAACCGCCGATTCAACCAGCGGCGGCGCCTCAAGAAACTCCTCGGCAAGAACCGGAAGCTGGTCGGTGACGCGAAATCAAGCACGAAGGGGGATTTCCTCAAACACCTGACGAGGGAAGAGGCGAAGGCAATCCGCCGGATTCTTGGTGTGGGTCCTGGGGAATTCTGGCGAGCGGCAACTGGGGCGGTGTTCCTGGGCCTCCCGCCCGAGCTGATCCAGGGTGAATTGGAGTTTCCTGAATAACTTTTTGACCGTCATATACATCGAGTTGCTGTTGAATCTTGTCTGTGGCAGCATCTGCCTCCTGTCCGAATCCCAACCAACGCCGGCCGCCGAAATTGCACTTACCCGCAAGGAGAAGGAGCAACTGCTGCAGAAGATGTACACGCTACCGCACTGGATCGCGATCGTGCGGCTGCTCGGATACAAGGCGATGCACATGAATGAGGCGAGGGAGAAAATCAAACCCCTTGCAGACGAATACGGCAAAGAGCCCCTGGCCAGTGCGTGCGAAGTTCTCGTGGAGATTTTCACCGAAGGAAAAGAGCCTTACGCCCGTCTCAAATCGCACATACGCCGCATGGCGTTCCAGATCCTCGGCCCCGAGCCGACGCTTGCCGCTCCGACGGTCACGCCCGCACAAGAACCAGAAACCGAATCGGAGCCGGTACATCCGCCCGAGAAGAAGAAACGCCGACCGCGCATCGCTGCGGCGGTGCCACCGTCGGCGCCAGTGAAGCCCGACGTGCCACCAAACAGTCGATCCGCTATCATGGAGCAGTACCGGGCTGCGAAAGAAAAGCACCCCGACATGCTGCTCCTGTTTCGCATTGGGGACTTCTTTGAACTGTTTGGCGAAGAC
>SIAJ01000153.1 GCA_009691845.1 Gemmataceae bacterium | reverse complement strand
TACAGCGACTCCCCGCTGGCGTCCCGGTTTGTGCCACCACGCTTCCCGTTGGCAATTGTGGCGAAGTGGCTTGGCAATACGCCATCTGTGGCACTTCGACATTATGTCGATCCAACAGATGCCGCGTATGCACAAGCGGCGTCGTGGCAGCCAGCAGGCGGCGCGGAATCAGGCGCACTTGTGACGCGAATTCAAGCGCAGCAGGCAATTGTGGATAATGGCAATGATTCGCATCTCGTGATGCAAGATGGTGCAGGGGAAGACTTCCCGCGAGATGATGCAGTACGCTGCGACATACTGCACAAGTGTTCACGAGAGTGTATGGGAATCGAACCCACTGGGAGCTTTGTTCAAACCCCCCGATGGTTTTGAAGACCATGGCCGGCAGCCAGCCGTGCAAACACTCTCAGCAATCAAAAACCTCTGACAGCGGGAGCACGGCTTGGGCGAATTAGCCTGCGACCGGAACCCGGCGTTCGGCGAGCACGTTCACGCGGCGTTTTTGGCCATCCATGAACACGAAGCCGTCCATCAGGGCGAAGAGGGTATCGTCCTTGGCCCGCTTGACGTTTTGGCCGGGATGGAATTTGGTGCCGCACTGGCGAACGATAATGCTGCCGGCCGTGACGAACTCGCCAGCGTACGCCTTGATACCACGTCGTTGGGCGTTCGAATCGCGACCGTTACGCGACGAGCCCTGACCCTTCTTATGTGCCATGTTCCGTACTCGCTCTGTTGGCTGAATGAATCCGAACAACCAATATAGGGAGGAAATCGGCGACTGTCGAGGCAAAGCGACCTAATCTGCAAGACTTCAGGGCCAATTCGGGAAATACGGGGTTCAATATCGACGGAAGAAGATGGCCCGCAGCTTGAATTCCCGGATTTTTCGCGACTACTCGCTGACGACAGGTGGACCCCGTAGGGGTCACAGGAATTAGCCGGTGGTCGGGCGCAAGCTCGACCACCGGTAGCCCGCGTTCTCAATCCACCGACCCCGGAGGGTCGCAGAAATTCGCGATTACCAAAACGTCAATCGTCCTATGAATCGGCGTTCTGCGACCCCTCCGGGGTCGGTTGGTATGATTGCATTGAATTTCGGTGGTCTCGCTAGCGCGAGACCACCGGCTAATTTCTGCGACCCCTCCGGGGTCTACCGGCGAATATCGGTCGCGTCCAGCGAGAAGTGTCAATTTTTTACTGGCATTTGTCGCACCGAATGGGATGATTACCAAATACGTTTGCGGAGTAGTCCAGATGACTTCTGTTCTGCGAGTGTTCGGTCTGGTCTCGTTCGTGGCACTCGCACTTTCATCGCGAGGGGCGATCGCTCAGGATGCGGCGGGCGTCGAGTTCTTCGAGAAGAAGATCCGCCCGATCCTCGTGGGCAATTGCTACACCTGCCACTCGGCCAACACCAATTCGGCCGGAGGATTGCGCGTCGACGATCGCAATGGGCTGCTTGCCGGAGGCAACACCGGCAAGGCAATCGTGCCTGGTTCACCCGAGACGAGCCTGCTGATTCAGCGCGTGACTCTGAAGAACATCAAGAAACGCATGCCCCTTGAAGGCAAGGAACTCACTGAGGAACAGGTTGCCGATCTCACGACCTGGATCAAGAACGGTGCGGCCTGGCCGGCAATCCGAGTGCCCGCGTCCATTGGCAAGACTCGTGCCGACTACGAGAAGCTCAAGAAAGAACACTGGGCCTGGCAGCCAATCACGCAGCCGAAAACCCCGGCCGTGAACGATGCGGCCTGGGCCCGAGACGACATCGATCGCTTTCTTCTGGCAAAACTGGATGCGAACAATCTGCGCCCCGTGGCCGATGCCGACGCGACCCGCTTGCTTCGCCGCGTGACCTTCGACCTGACCGGCCTGCCGCCGACGCCGGAACAAATCGCCACGTTCATCAAAGACCCGGCTCTGGAGAAGTTGGTCGATCGCCTACTCGCGTCGCAACAGTTCGGCGAACGCTGGGGCCGACACTGGCTCGATGTTGCTCGTTACGGCGAATCGACGGGCCCCTCGCGGAACATCCCCTATCCGCACGCCTGGAAGTATCGCGATTACGTGATCGATGCGGTGAATGCCGATGTGCCGTTCGATCGCTTCATTCAGGAACAGATTGCTGGCGATCGATTGCCCTCGACCACGAAGGAGCAGCGCGATCGGCAACTGACGGCAACCGGCTTTCTCGCGCTCGGCGTGAAAGACGTCAATCAGCGCTACAAGGTGCGCTTCGTGATGGACAACGTCGACGAGCAAATCGACGCGGTCACGCGTTCATTCATGGGACTGACCGTGAGTTGCGCTCGCTGCCACGATCACAAGTTCGATCCGATCCCGACCACGGATTACTACGCACTCGCGGGGATCTTCGCCAGCACCGACAATTGTGCAGGCGTGCGGAACAAGATGGGTGGCGGCGGACTCGATTATTTCGACCCGTCGATGTTGGTGCGGCTGAGCGCGGACCCGCCTCCACCGCCGGCCGCCCAGGTCGTGAAGTTGACGGCAGAACTGGCGGAAGCAAAGAAGGCCTGGGACGCAATTCGCGGGACCCCCGAAGGCCTGAAACCCGCCGCCGATGGCCAGCCCACGCAACGCCCGATTCGCCTGAAGTTCGAGAAACTCCAGGCGGACTTGTTGGCCATCTCGGACCCGTCGGCTCGCGGCTACGTGATTCATGGCGTGCGGGATGCCAAATCCATCGGCGACACCGAAGTCCGCATTCGCGGAGAGGCGGAGAAGCTTGGCCCGAAAGTTCCGCGCGGCTTCCTGACGACATTTGAAGTGCCGGGTGCCTCGAAAATAAGTGCCGACCACAGTGGACGGCTCGAACTCGCAAAATGGCTGTCGAGCGAAAAAAATCCTCTGACCTCACGGGTAATCGTCAATCGCGTTTGGCAGCATCTGTTCGGCACGGGAATTGTCAGCTCCGTTGATAACTTCGGCGTCAACGGCGACGTGCCGTCGAACCCCGAATTGCTCGATCACCTGGCGAACCGCTTCGTTCAAGACGGCTGGTCGATCAAGAAACTGGTGCGAACTCTCGTGCTCACGCGGGCCTATCAACTCGGTTCGGAATCGACCGAGGCCCATCGCACCAAGGATCCGGGCAACCAGCTGGTTTGGCGGCACAGTCCGCGACGGCTAACTGCCGAAGAGATTCGCGATGCAACGCTGCTCGCGGCCGGAACACTCGACATTTCACGGCCCGCAGGTTCCCCCGCCCAAAAACTCAGGATGGTGGAGATGCCCGACAACGGCCCCGAAGCCCGCAGCGTGAACGATCAGGCTGACCAAACCAAGCACCGCAGCGTCTACCTGCCGCTGTTGCGTGGAGTCGTGCCGCACTCGCTCGAGGCCTTCGACCCGGTTGATCAAACTCTGGTGACCGGCAGTCGCGATACGACCACCGTTCCGGGCCAGGCGTTGTTTCTCTTGAACTCGACCTTCGTTCGCCGGCATTCGCTGATCCTCGCGGAGAAGTTGCTCGCGGATAACACGGGGTCGGACGCAGCAAGGATTCAGGCTGCCTATCGCCGAACCGTGGGACGTGAGCCGAGCGAACCGGAGATCGAGCGGGTCCTTGCGTTTCTGGGCGAGTACGAATCGACCTATCGCGACCAACGTCCGGTTGTGCCCGCGAAGCCCGTCCCCAAGAAAAAGGTGGAGCCCAAGAAGGCTGTCGAGCCGCCGTTCGATCCGGATCAGGTCGATCAGACCGGCGTACCGGTTACGCTGACTTCGATTCAACCGAAGGACGCCCGAACTGCATCGTGGCTGGCATTTGTGCAAGCCTTGTACGGCTCGGCGGAGTTTCGGTACGTGCGGTAAGTGTTTTGCTTCCCCCTTTCCGAAGCGGAGAGGGGGGAGAAAATCGCATTAGGAGTTGTTGATGTTCCCCGTATCCCGTCGAGAAGCCCTGAAGTCCGCCGGTGCCGGCTTCGGCTACGTGGCCCTCGCTGGGCTTTTGGGCGAAGCGTCCGCGAAGGCTGCTCCCAAGCCGTTAGCCGCCCGCGAACCGCACTTCAAGCCGCGTGCCAAGCGGATCATCTTCGTGTTCATGCAGGGGGCCGTTTCCCAGATGGACACGTTCGAATTCAAGCCGAAACTCCAGAAGGATGGCGGCAAGCCCGGACCTGGGGGTGGCACATTGACCGCTTCCAAGTTCCGGTTCAAGCAGTACGGCGAAACCGGAAGCTGGTTCTCCGAGTTGATGCCGAACATTGCCAGGCACGCGGATCAGTTGACGTGGATTCGCGGCCTGCACACGGATACGCCTGCTCATCCGCAGGCCGTCGTGCAACTGCACACGGGAAGTGCGAACGCGGCACTCACTCGCCCGAGCATGGGGGCCTGGCTGATGTATGGCCTCGGCACCGAAAACCAGGACTTGCCTGGATACGTGACGATTAACCCGCCGCCGAACTTTGGTGGAACGGTGAACTTTGGCAGTGCATTCTTGCCAGCCCACTATCAGGGCACTCGCATCAACGATGTCGGATATTTGCCAAACCTGAAACCGGAAACGGCCAACCCGCTGCAACGCAAGCAGCTTGATCTGATCCAGGCGATGAACCGCGATCTGGCGTCAAAATCCGGGGCGCCTGACGAGGTCGATGGCGTGATCGAGTCCTACGAGTTGGCGTTCAAGATGCAGGGCAAGGTTCCGGAACTGCTCGACATTTCGAAGGAACCACTGAAAATTCGCGACGCCTATGGCATCAAGCCAGGAGCGGCCGGGGCGTTCGCTCGCCAGTGCCTGATGGCCCGTCGCCTGAGCGAAGCTGGCGTGCGCTTCGTCGAGATCTGCCAGCCGGGCTGGGATCACCACAACAATCTGCACAAGGGGTTGATCGATCGCTGTGCGTCGGTCGATCAGCCGACGGCGGCCTTGCTCGCGGACCTGGAACAACGTGGTTTGCTCGATGAAACGTTGGTGCTGTTCGGCAGCGAGTTCGGCCGGTTACCAACGTCCCAGGGTGTCGATGGCCGCGATCACAACATCACGGGCTACCCGATGTTCCTGACCGGGGCCGGCGTGAAGAAGGGCGTTACCTTTGGCGCGACCGACGAATACGGGCAGAAGGCCATCGAAGGGCGCATGCACACGAACGACCTGCATGCCACGCTGCTCGCGCTCTTGGGCCTGGATCACGAACGGCTCACCTACCGCTATGCGGGCCGAGATTTCCGGCTGACCGACGTGGCCGGGAAGGTAGCCAAAGAGATCTTCGCCTGACGCGAAAACGGACCGAAAACGAGTTTTTTCGCATGAGGCGTTGCCATCAGACGGGAAGCCGGGGTATATTAAGACTTAGACTTTCCTGCCGATGAGGTTACCTTCGACCTCCTCGCTTCGCCAGTTGCATTCCGCAACCCAGTGCGAAGTATCATCGTAACCCGTAGACTATCTGAGGAGGAGACTGAACCATGCACGCGACCTTTTCACCCCTGATTGGCTTCTTTGGCCTGGGCACACAGGAGATGATGCTCTTGTTGGTGCTCGGCGTCCTGCTCTTCGGCCGCAACCTTCCGCAACTCGGCCGGTCGCTCGGCAAGACAGTGACCGAGTTCAAGCGAGGCGTCAAGGGCCTCGAAGACGATACGGAACCGACGGCTGGCGGCCCGCCGCGACCAGTCGAACCCGAAGCAGTTCGTCCGCCGCAACGCGTAACTTCGAGTGCGCCTAAGTTTGAAGATGCTCCGCCAAAGGCCTAATTTTGCGAGTCCATGACGCCCGAACCCGCCATGCGGCTCGGGCGTCGTTCATTTACCGGGCGTTTAACTCAGCGGTAGAGTGCCATCCTCACACGGTGGAAGTCACTGGTTCAAATCCAGTAACGCCCAT
>SIAJ01000013.1 GCA_009691845.1 Gemmataceae bacterium | reverse complement strand
TCTTGACGGTCGCTTCGCAAACCGTCCGTTCCTCGTCCGTGAGACGCACGATATACTTCTTGTTCATGGGAACCTCCTTGTTGACGCGGAGATTCCACAAAAACGGCGGTTCAAACAACCCCAAAATTTAGTCTGGACAGGGCACTAGCTTGCAAACTCGCGTCTTCCTCATGCGGCATGCCGAGACGGCACTTCCGCATGTCTTCCACGGCTACGAATCGGACATTGATCTCGGCGAACGGGGCTATCGTCAGGCCGAGGCGGTCGCTCCGGTGCTTGCCGCGTTCAAGCCGGAGGTGTTAATCTCGTCGAACATGTTACGCGCTCGTCGCACGGCCGAGGCGATTGCGAATGCCTGCCAGCTTCCAATTCAGATCGAGCCAGAATTGCACGAACGGAAAGTGGGCAACCTGCAGGGTTCGCCAGTTATGGGTGAGTTCGGAGTGTGGCCGGACACCTTGGCGAAATGGGTGGCTGGCGAAACCTCGTACACTCCCGAAGGCATGGAATCGTTCGATCAGATGCGCGATCGGGTCTTGCCCGTGTGGGACCGGGTAACGCTGGAAAACCAGGGAAGAACGATTGTGCTCGTGGCTCACGGAATCGTGTGTCGGGTGCTCATGTTGAGCCTGGTCGAGGGGTATAATTCGACCGACTGGCCCCGCCTCGGACGCATCGCCAACGTGTCGATCAGCGAACTGGTTGGGTCCGGGCGCTCTTGGCGAGCAGTACGAATTGGCCACGTTCCCGACGAGGTACGCAAGATCAATGAGACGGAGGAAATGCGAACCCCTGGTTGAAGATTCTGGCCCAGCACAGGCCTCGCCACTTCTTGAAATTGCCCTGTCGAATCCGCTCGAAAACCCGGCAACATTGCCACGCACTTCCGATGAAGACGCCCGATCGGCACAACCGATACCAATTCTCGTTGAAACCCTCCCGAACGAACTCTCGCGCCCAGGAGATCACCTCATGACCGGCCTCGAGCTGCTGACACCACCGATGGACGAGACGGACATCCTCCGTCAACAACTCTTGCAAGCACAGCGGCTGAGCAGTGTAGGAGCCCTGGCCTCGAGCGTCGCCCACGAGTTCAACAACATCCTGACCACGATCATCAACTACGCGAAGCTGGGCCAGAAAGGCGCTGCCGATCCGGGGCAGAAGCAAGCGTTCGACAAGATTCTCAAAGGCGGCCAACGAGCAGCAGTCATCGTCAGTGGCATGCTGGGCTTCGCCCGGAACTCGACCAATCGCCGGGAAGATGTCGATCTCGTCAAGCTGGTCGAGGAAGTGCTGATGCTCACGGAAAAAGACCTGAGCAAGCACCGCATCCAGGTGGATAAGCGTTATCACTCGCGACCGATTGTCCCAGTCGTCGCGGGGCAGATCGAGCAGATTCTGATCAATCTCGTCATCAACGCCCGACAGGCGATGACGACCGGCGGACGCTTGCGCGTCGATGTCCGCGAGAACGTGGACGTCGGCATGGCCGAGGTTCGCATGGCCGATTCCGGCGTGGGCATTCCGGCCGACCAACTGCGGATGATCTTCGAGCCGTTCTACACGACCAAGGATCCGGACGAGCATGGCAACGGCGGCACGGGCCTGGGACTCAGTGTCTGCCGGCAGATCATCGAGCAGCACCAGGGCCGCATCCGCGTCGAGAGTGTCATCGGCAAGGGCTCGACGTTCACGGTGAAATTGCCACTACGAATCTCGGAAGATTGAGGTTTTCCTCCCCCTCTCCGTCTCGGTGAGGGGGAGCAGATCACCTGCCCACTATCGCTTACCCCCTCTTCGCTGCTATCATTTACTTATCCCAATTGTTGGGAGTGACCCACGGCTAGCGGGCGGGGTGCGGTAGATATGCGCGATCCGATGAGCTGGTCGATCCCACTCTTTCGAGCGTTCGGGATTCAGGTCAAGCTCCACATCCTGTACATCGTTCTGACCCTGGGCATGTTGCTCAGGGTCTACTCGAACGACAAATCGCACGTTACGGATTTCGTGCTGATCTGGGTCGTGATGCTGTTCTGCATCATCCTTCTGCACGAATTCGGCCACTGTTTCGCGGCACGGAAGGTGGATGGCGAGGCCGACGAGATTCTGATGTGGCCACTAGGCGGCTTGGCCTATTGTGCCGTGCCGCACACGGCGCGAGCAAACTTCATTTGTGTTGCGGGGGGTCCGGCGGTCAACGTGTTGATCTGCCTGGTCGCTGCTGCGACGCTGTTTTCGGCGAACTATCTGCCGCCGATGAATCCGCTCAATACTAACCAACTCTATTATCCCGAATTGCACAACTGGCAGTCGGGCGAAACCGGCAAGCCTTACGAGAACTCGCCCCACTACGTAACGAAAGATGGCAGCCGAAAATTCAGGGGTGTGGCGGCGCTTCCGCAGAAAGACGGCAGCTTCCTCATCCTGGACCCCGACAAGCCGACAGATTTGATCGAAGTGTCAAAGGCCCCGAGTGACATCTATCCCGGGTGGGTCCTCTGGACCGCCCGCATTTTCTGGATGAGTTGGGTACTGTTCCTCTTCAACCTGATCCCGGCCTTCCCTCTCGATGGCGGGCGGGCACTCCAGTGCATCCTTTGGGGTCGATCGGGTGACTATCGCGCCGCCACGCAGGTGGCATGCTGGGCCGGCCTCATTTCCGCGCTCTTGTTCTTGCTGGTCTCATTCTGGCAGAACGAAACCATGCTGCTCTTCCTCGGTCTATTCATCATGTTCTCGAGCTATCAGCAATTGATGACGCTCGACCATGGCACGGAAGAGAACGGACCATTCGGTTACGATTTCTCGAAAGGCTACGGCGGCTTCGGGCCGGATGAGGACACTACCCCGGCGAAGAAGGCGAAACGGCACGGCCCCGTCAAGCGTTGGCTGCTGGCTCGACGAGCACGCAAGATGAAACGCGAGGTCGCCCAACGCCACGCCGACGAGTCCCGCCTGGACGAACTGCTCGACAAGATCAGCCGCACCGGCAAGGAATCGCTATCCTCCGAGGAAAAACGATTCATGGATCGGGTTAGTGAGCGGTATCGAAACCGCTAAGACAAATGCCAAATGGAAATGCATTTCCTTTTGAATTTATCATTTCACATTTTTTATTTTCCAAGGAGAGAGAGTGAGTCGTCTGGTCGAACCCCGTGTCCTGAAAGGCTTCCGCGATTATCCGCCAGCGCTGATGATCCCGCGCGAACGGCTGATGGAGTCGGCTCGTCGGGTCTACCGTTCTTACGGCTTCGCACCGATCGACACACCGGCGATCGAACTCACGGAAGTGTTGCTGGCCAAGGTCGAGGCCGGGGCGGAGATCAACAAGCAACTCTATCGCTTCAAGGATCCTGGCGACCGCGATGTTGCTCTGCGGTTCGATCTGACTATTCCGCTCGCACGCTTCGTCGCGGCCAATCACACGGAACTCGGGCTGCCGTTCAAGCGTTATCATCTTGGCACCGTTTGGCGTGGCGAGAACCCGCAGGCCGGCCGCTTTCGCGAGTTCATGCAGTGCGACTTCGATACCATCGGCACGCTTTCGAATTCCGCCGATGTCGAGATCGCCTTGGTCATCAACGATCTGTTTGTCGCGCTCGGCTTCGAACGCTTTGAAATTCGCGTGAATCATCGCTCGATCCTGAGCGGCTTGCTCACGCAACTCGGACTGGCGGAGAAGACTTCCGTTCTCTTGCGTTCGCTCGACAAGCTGGCAAAAATCGGTCGTGAGAAGGTGATCGACGAAATGGGCCGCGAGGCAAGTATCTCCGCGGAACAGGCGGGGCAGGTCATCGCCCTCGCGGAAACCGTCGGCACGAACGCAGAGATTCTCGACCAACTAGTTCATCGTTTCTCCGAAAACCCAGAAGCCCTAAAGGGGGTCGCCAACTTGCGGGAGATGGTTGCGGTCTTCCAGACGGCTGGCGTTCCGGAAGGCCGGCTGAAGGTCGATCTCTCCATTTGCCGTGGGCTCGATTATTACACGGGTACCGTTTACGAAACGTTCTTGCTCGACAAGCCGGAGATTGGCAGCGTTTGCTCCGGCGGGCGTTACGACAACCTGGCCGGTTGTTACACGAAGCAATCGCTGCCCGGTGTCGGGGCATCGCTCGGGCTCGACCGCTTGCTGGCCGCGATGGAGGCCCTCGACCTCGTTCCGAAAACCGCGACGCCCGCCCCGGTGCTGGTACTCATGTTGGATGCAAGTCGGCTCGGCGACTATCAACGCATCGCACGATTGCTACGAGCGGAAGGCATAGGCACGGAAGTCTACCCCGAACCGAAGAAGCTTGGTCCGCAGTTCCAATACGCTGAACGCCGAGGCTTTCGCCTGGGGCTGATTGCCGGCAGCAATGAGTTCACGCAAGGCATGTGGAAGGTGAAAGACCTCCTCAAGCGTGAAGAACTTACTGTTCCCGAAACCGAGTTGATTGACGCAGTGAAGCGTTTGCTTGCTCCGTAGTGTCGCCTTTCGCTCCGCGAAAGTGCGAGCCCTGCCCGTGTCGGATACTTTGATCCTTCCCTGATGGCCTGTCTCCGCGCGCTTTCGCGGAGCGAAAGACAACTATGCTCCGCATCCTTCTGCTCGCGACCTTCGCACTCCCTGCCTGCGCTCTTGAGCCGGGAGAGATCATCGTTCTGAGCAACAAGAACGTGCCGGCCTCGAAGGAACTGGCCGACTACTATTTGAACGCACGCTCGATTCCGGCCGAAAACGTGGTCACACTCGATCTGCCTAAGGACGAAGACATCTCGCGGAAAGACTACGACGAAAAGCTGGTCGCACCGTTGCGAGAAGCCTTGAGCAAGCGCAAGGGCAAGGTGAAATGCCTACTAGCGATGTACGGCGTGCCGCTTCGCGTCGGCGGGGCTTCGCCCTCATCGACCGAACAAGAGGAATTAAAAAAACTCGAACCGCAGATCAAGGAAGCAGAAGAACTGGTGAAGGAAGCGGAAGCGGCGGTCAAGAAACTCGAAGGACAACGCGGCCTGTTCGGCATCGCGATCGTTCTTCGCAAGGAGCGGCAGAAGGAACTGGATACCCGGCGACGCACCCGCGAAGGCCTTTCGCGTCGTCGCGGAGTTTTGTCCCATGCTGAAAGCCACGCGGCCGTCGATAGCGAGTTGATGCTGCTCTGGTGGGACAAGTACGAGTTACGTCGCTGGCAGGTGAACCTGAATCACTTTCAGATTCCCGAGAGCGAGCGCAAAGACAAGACCGTCGTGCTGCTGACCTCCCGGCTCGATGGCCCCTCGATCGAAGTTGTCAAACGCATGATCGACGACGCGGTGGCTGTCGAAAAGACTGGCCTGAAAGGGAAAGTCTACGTCGATGCTCGCGGCATCCGCTTCGATCCGAAGGGGCAAGACACCGGCCACGGCTATGGCGGCTACGACCAATCGATGCGGGACATGGCGGCGTTGTTGAAGGAACCAGGCAACATGGACGTGGTGCTGGACGACAAGAACGAGCTATTTTCCGTCGGTGCGTGTCCGGAGTGCGCTCTGTATTGTGGCTGGTATTCACACGCGAACTTTATTGACTCGTTCAAGTTCGTTCGCGGTGCGGTCGCCTGGCACCTCGCCAGTTCGGAGGCCGTCTCGCTGCGTCGAGCCGATGCGAAGTATTGGTGCAAGAACCTGCTCGAAAAGGGGGCCTGTGCCACGCTCGGGCCAGTGGCGGAACCCTACACCATTGGTTTCCCCAAGCCGGCCGAGTTCTTCGGCTTCCTCGCCACCGGCCAGTACACACTTGCCGAGAGTTACGGCAAGACGGTCCTTTTTTCCAGTTGGATGGGCACCCTCGTCGGCGATCCGCTCTACAACCCATTCAAAGCAAACCCGCGGATCAAGGAAGACGATGTGAAGCCGAGTCCGAAGGGTGGGCGATCCCCATTCTTCGGAAAATGACGCTCGCATCAGACGGGCCGAATGTGCGCATTCGTTTGCAGTGCAAGTTGAGGATCTTTTCAATCCTCCTCAACTCGCGCTCGAAATCCCATCGCGAATGTCGATAGTAAGACGTGTGTGATTCCGAATGTGAAGGAGCCCAGCGTCTCAACCATGACCGAACCGACCTCTCGTCGGCCGCAATGGACTGCGCTGCTGTTTTCGATTGTCCTACTTCTTCCGGTTGGCTGCGCCTCGCTCGCCAATTCGCCGAACACACCTGCGCGCTCATTTCAGTATCCGCAACTCAACGATCCCGTGCCTACGGGTGATCGCTACTATCTGCTCGTCTTCGGATCGCAAACGTTACCCAAGCAGCCTCGCTACACGCACACCTGGATTACATTCGTTCGTGTCCCGTCGCCGCTGCCTGGATGTAAAGCCGAAATCGAGCAGCACACGATTAGCTGGATGCCAGCAACGCTGAAGATTCGCATGTTTCACTATGCCGTGGAACCCGGAGTAAATCTCAATTTGCACGAATCGCTGAAGCTGGCCCGCAACGAGCACGATCGCATTTCGCTTTGGGGACCATACGAAATCCCGTCTGGGCTATTCCGAAAACTGAAGATTCAGAAAGATTTTGTCGAGAGCGGCAAGATTGGCTACCAGTGCATCGACTCCATCGGTGGAGCCGCACGAGACGGCAACGGCAGCAATTGCGTCCACGCGATTTCTGACGCGGACGCGACCTTCACGCGTCAGGCGTATCCGCTCACGTCCTTCGGTGAGTCGGCCAGTCTTTACGTTCTCAAACAGCTCGTCGAACGAGGGGCCATCAAGGATGTGGGAACCAAACACAATTTCCTGATGCCGATTTTGGATTTGGAGAGATATCCCATCGTGCGACGCGAGTATAACCCGCCGCTGATACCCGGCCCTCTGCGATTCGGGCACCTGATTGGCATAGTGGGCGATGTCAGCCCGTAGGGCACAAGCGTCCCGCTTGCCAAGTTGGCAGGAGCAAGCAGGACGCTTGCTCTACGTCTTACGACTTCCGCACACTATTCCCGGCAACCCGTCGCAGTGCAGTCCGGCTCACCATTACCGGCCAAGACGAAACCATGCCGATCATCTCGCGCAAGTAACCCCACGCGAAGCCAACATGAATCGTTGCGAAGACGGCTGGCATCCGTTGATAAGCCAGCGCGCGATCCATTCCCCACAGACGGTGCGATTCCCAAAGCAACACGACCGAATAAAGTGTCACACTTCCGCACAACGCCCAAATCATGGGCAACCACATCACACTCGTGATCGAAGCGAAAAAAAGCCAAAGCAGCCAAACGGGTGGCACGAGACTGGCGGGAGTAACGGTCGCAACGTGCTTGTGCGCGAGCCTTGCTCGCCCCCGACCGTAGCGGGCCATCTGATGCAGCAACCCGTTCAAGGTTGAACGTGGCTGGTACTCAACCGCAATCGTCGGCGTGAAAAAACAGGTCAGGCCAGCCCGTCTGACTCGCGTGTTGAATTCGACGTCTTCGCACGCATCGAACGACTCGTCGAAAAGGCCCACCTTGTCGAATACCTCACGCCGATACGCCACGGCAACGTTATCGGCTGGGATGAAGCGTGCAACATCCGAGAAGATGGCCGAGTCCGGATTGTGTCCCAGCCACGATGTTCGAGCAGCACTCACCGCGTTCTGAAATGAGGTTGGTGATTCGGCCCGCAAAGGCTGCGGCCGTCCGAGCGTGTCGGCCCCGCTCGTTTCAAACGCATCAACGAGCTTGGTAAGAAGGTGTGGATCGCGAATCTGGCAATGCCCATCGACAATCGCGATGAACTCCCCGCTTGCATTCCGCACACCGATATTCCGGGCGGCTGATGCGAGCCGCTTTGGGTTATCAAACAGATGCAAATTCGGAATGGTTTGCTGAAGGTCGCGAACGATGTCTGGCGTCCCGTCTTCGGACATGCCATCGACGACAATGATTTCGTACTCGCCGGTTGGGAACGCCTGCTCGACGAGGCCGTTCAATGTGTGACGGATGTGAGCGGCCTCATTCCGCACCGGGACGATCAAGGAGATTCGCATGAAAAGTCCCTTCCGAACGATCACTTGGCCCGATACACGCCAACTATCCTCAATGCAGTTCGTACCAGCGTCACCAGATCGAACCACGTCGATAGCCGGCTGAGATAGTATCGGTCCAATCGCACCTTGTCCCGCACGTCGGCCACAGTCACATCGGGCGGCAAATGAACTTGTGCGTGCCCGGTTATGCCGGGCAGCACGGACGAGCGTGCGTCGTAGTCATCAATGGTGCGTGCAAGCTGGGCGGCGATTTCCGGACGCTCCGGTCGCGGGCCGATCATGCTCATTTGGCCGCGAAGCACGTTCACCAGTTGTGGCAACTCGTCCACGTGGAGAGCACGCAATACGCGACCGACCGGCGTCACGCGTGGATCGCCCGGCACGCTCCAGGTTGGGCCGGTGAGTCGTTCGCACTGGTGGTACATCGTCCGCAACTTGTAGAGCGTAAACACGCGGCCAAACTGACCGACGCGCTGTTGCGAGTAGAACGCCGGCCCGCGTGAAGTGAGCCGTACGAGGCCGGCACACACCGCCATCAGCGGCAGAGTGAGTGCAAGCAATGCCGATGCGAATGTGTAATCAAAGACTCTCTTGAAAAGGAGCGTGCGCCGCAGTGAGTCGGTCCGGCGAAAGGGCAACGGCGAAGGCCGCGTGCCCGTTCGTCTGGGATCAGTCCATCGGCGAAGGACAGGGTCAGTATCGAGAACGGAATAAGTTCGAAGCATATATGCCAGTTGAATCGGACAGGTTGGAAACCTGTCCTACGGAGCAAGTTGCCTGCCGAGTACACCCGCCAACTCGGCCGCGAAGATACGATAAGAGTCGTTCTTGGTCGAGTCGTCATCGCCCACGGGATGAACGATGTACAGCTTGTACAGCACCGGCAAATTCACCTGCGACTTGGCGAAGAACAGTCGCGGATAGTCCGGGGCGTGCCAGGTGCCGTCGGCCGTCCAGGCCCAGCGGCAACGAACAACATCGGTGCCTGTGGCCGAGGTTTTCTCGAAATCGGCCATGTAGAACGACACGTTGCCCAGGCCGGCCAACGGCAATGTTTGCTTGGATGGCGGAGCCTTCAGCTTGTAACCGCTGCCGAGAAAACAGACATCCGGCGTATGGGCCGCCACCACCCCCGGCACGCCGCTGGTGAGCGAAACGACGACACGCTTGTTGTTCTTCTCGTTCGTGAACTGCCGGCAAACGACGGTCGTGCCTTTGGGGATTTCCTTCTCGCTCACTGGCACAAACTCTCCAGGGGCCCACTCACCAACCGGTTGTTGCACCTTGGCAAGCAAATCCACACCCGACTCACCGGCCGTCTTGTCCGACCAGCGATGTGTCCACATGCCATGCACAACCCCGCCTGCGGTAAGCAAGATGAT
Organism: Gemmataceae bacterium; assembly: GCA_009691845.1. GTDB lineage: Bacteria > Planctomycetota > Planctomycetia > Gemmatales > Gemmataceae > SIAJ01. Next base: position 85,582 of record SIAJ01000013.1, on the reverse strand, counting down.
GGCACCGATCCAGTGACTCGTTCGCATTTCGTTAGCTCCACTCCATTTTCCAAGGCCGAAGCGCTAGCGAGGCAAAGTTACATCCTCGCTAGCGATTCGGTCTCGATCACTGCAAGCACTCGTCTCTTGAGGCACCAATCACGACGACGCCGAAGGCTTCCGGTGCCAACGAAGCCACTTTTTCCTGAGCGCGTGAAACCAGCGGCAGGCGGCTCTCGTATTTCTCGACCGTCAGGATGATCGCGTCGGCGGCCCGGCCGGCCACGCTCGTCTCGGCTACCGACAGGATCGGGTGGGAGTTCACGATCACGTAATCGAAGCGGGCTCGCAGTTCAGCCAAGACTTCGCCAATGCGGGCCGGCGACATGTACTGACGAACGACATCGCACCATTTCCCCGACGAAAGCAGCGAGATACCGTAGGGCAGAATCTTCGCGGCCGTCGGCAGGTCGGCTTCGCCCGTGAGCAATTCGCAGAAACCAATGTCGTTCTCGACTTCAAACTGCTCGTGCAATGTCGGCATGCGTAAATCGAAATCGACGAGCAGCGTCTGCCCGCCGGCCCGGGCGAAGGAGAGGGCCAGTTCGCGAGCCAGGAAAGTACGCCCCTCGTCGGTCAGGGCACTTGTTACCATCACGACTTTGCCACCGGGCGTGCCGAACTGCTGCATGAGATTCGCCCGCGTCTTCTCAATCGCTTCTTCCGCGAGTGCCATCTCCGGCGTTGGCTCGCCGGTGACGGTGCGAAGCGCGGGGATCGCACCCAGGATTGGGCCTAATGTTGCCTTCTGCACGTCGGCCACGCTCATGGTCCGTCGGACGCGCGACTCGTACGCGACCACTCCGGCGCCGACCAAGAAGAAGCCGATCAACGCGGCCGCGACTGTGCCGAGCAGTTGCCTCTTCGAATCGCGCTTCATGGGCACGGCGGCCTTTTGAAACGATTGCACGCGTGTCGGCGCACTGAGTTCAAGTCGGAGCAGATTTGCTTTCTCCATCATGCTACCGATGATCTCGGAACGGCTTTTCGTATCGACTTTGCCGAAATCCTTCGGGCCTTCCACATCGGGCAAGATCTTGGACAGCTTGGCCTCGTACTGCTGCATTTCGGTCTTGGTTTTCTCCTGGACCAACTTGAGATTGCCGATCTCGGCGTCAAGCTTTTCCTCATCGGCCTGCAACTTGCGAACCACTTCTTGAAGCTGGCTCCTCTGGAATTCCTCCATGCGCTCCTTGCGGATGCGTTCGCGTTCCTGAGTACCTTCCGTGATCTTGGCTTTGAGTTCCTTCACGGCCGGGTTGTTCTTGTCGCCACTCAGATCGATCAGGTAACTCTGTTGCTTCTGCCACAGTGCTACCTGTCGATTGATACTGGCAATGCTCGGCTCATTATCAAGCTGGGTGATGTAACCGATGGGCACGGCCGGAAGTTCCTTCTCCGGATGCTCGCGTTTGCCGGCAATCCGCTTTTTTTCGCCTTCAAGCTGCTTCTGCCGCACCTCGGCCGAATCGAGTTTCTCTCGCAGTCGGGCCACCTGGCTCGCGGCTAGACTCGGGCCGACGCCGGGGAGCGACTCGGCCGGCTGATCTACTTTGCCGGGCGGAAGGGGCGGGAACTTCTTCTCCAGGTCCTGCTGCATTTGCGTCACGCTGTCGTCGAGCTGCTTGAGGCGAGCCTGCTTGCGCTTGCGCTCGGCTTCGACAACTTCGCTGAAAAACGCATCGTGAACGGCGTTGACAATGAGGGCAATGGCCCGAGGATCGTCGCCTGAGAGCTTGGGCTTGATAAGTTCGGAACCGTCCGAGAATTCGATGAGCAGTTCTTCTTCCAGGAATCGGACCGGATCGACTTCCTCCTTGAGCATCGGCAAGGCAGCCACTTCGGGTTCACGGAGAGCGGCCGTCAGTACGAAGTGCGACCGCAACACGCCGGCCTGGGTCTTGAGGTAACTGGCGAAATCGCCTTTGCCGTTCGGATCCTCGTTGTAAAAAATTCGCGGATCGTTCGGAGCGACGCGGATGATCGAATACGTCGTGTACTTCGCGGGAATGACGGAGTAGGCCGTGAAGGCCAGGATGCTGGCAAGTAAACCGCCGAGAAAGACGACCGCGACCCAGCGATAACGCAAGTACTCGAGCGGCTTGAGAACAGAGTTTCCTTCGGAACCCGGTGGCTCAGGCATCCGCGGCGGCACCTTGAACACGCGCGGCGGATCCACCTCAATCGGTATCGCGTCGGGGATTCGCTGGTGCAGGAGCGTTGTGGTCATGTTGAATTCCTCAGGTTCCCCCTTCCCTAATCGGGAAGGGGGAGCAAAACACTACGGCATCCGAATCACACTCGCAAATCGGGGCTTGATCGTCGTCTTCACCGCAGCCGGCGTTGCCGGCTTCGAACGCACCGGGGTCTGCGGACGAACGACCGCAGACTTCTCGATCAACAGATGCTTGAGCACCCAGAGTTCGAGCAGCAAGAATGTCAGGCCGACGGGCATCATCATCCAGCCGTTGAAGTCGTGGATGAAATCGAGCACCTTGCCCTTGCTCGCGGAATCTTGCAGCCAGACGTGGGCCAGGCCAGTGACGACAATTCGCAGCACGTTCGTCAGCAATGCGATGGGGACCGTGCTAGCAAGCACCAGCCCTTTGACGATCCAGTGACGTTCCATCACGAATGCGGCGGCCACGGAGAATGCAGCAAAGGTCATGAGCATTCGTAGGCCGCTACAGGCCTCGACCACATTGAGAGTCACATCGCGGACGAGAATGCGGTTTCCCTCGGCAATGGCGGGCTGGCCAAAACACTGAAGCAGAAACGTGCTGGCGATCGTCGCAATTTTTTGGAGTTCCGCACCAAGCATTCGCGAGGCTTCGTAAGGCAACGGGATCATGAACAGCAGAAAGACGATCGGCGGCCAAAAGCGAGCCACGCCGGCCTTACCACCAGCGATCATCACGAGGGATGCGACACAGAGAACAAGCGAAAGCCCCTCAATGGGGAGAAAGCTAGTGGCCGAACCAATCAGCCGCATTCCGATCGCCAGGAGAAGGGTCGAGAATCCGAGAATCGGCCACGGCTGGCCGACAGCGTTTGCGGGCTTCCGCTTCAGCAGCAGATAGGCCGCGAAGAAAGGTACGAGCAAGCCGTGCGAATATTCCGGAGAAGTAGTCCAGGTCTCGTAGAGTTCGCGCATGGTGGGCCAGTAGACCCAGCCAAGAATACCGAGCAGAGCAAGCACTCGCGGAGAGAGCGCAGACAGATTCATGGGGTCCCTCCCAGGGTGCAGCGGAATCCTTCCGCGTTCATCGATTTGGGCGTTGAGGGGAGATGGTAGCCCGAGGGCAACCCTGAACGCAAGGGCAATTTGGGCGCTGAACGGTCATGTACGGGTGCGTCATCGAGCGAATGACGGTACAGCGATCCATCACGCGGGCGCTGTTCGGCAATCCCTCGCAAACGCGATAGCCGGGGCATCGGGCTTCACGTCAGACGTTTCAAGCTGGCAGGCACCACCGTGTCCTGAACCCACCATCGCATCCAGTTATCAAAAATAATTTTACCACGGATAAAACCTTATCCTGTCGTCCGGTCTTATCCGTGAAATCCGTGGTTAAAAAACTTCCGTTGTCGATGCTGGTTCGACTTTCGCGGGTGTGGGAAGCGGTGCAATCATCTTTGGCTTGAACTCACCCGCGGCGAGTATGCAGAGTTGATCGTGAACGCGTTGGCGGTACTCGCAGGCCAGGGTCACGACTTCGCGCAGTTCATTGTCCGTGACGTTTCCATCCGGATAGAGCAACTTGATCAAGCCCGAGCCAACACGTTCGATGGCCGTGTGATCGCGTTTGGTTAGGCCAGCACCGAGTTCGATGGATCGAATGCGAGCCTGGTGATCGTCCTCGCGGAGACGCACGAATGCTTCGCCGAAGTAGTCGGTCACGAAGCCGACGCCTTTCGAAACGGACGCGGGCGTGATCTTCGGCACCTCCCAGCCGGGCAGATAGGCGTGCATGCGGTCCTGGAACGCCGAGTCGATGAGTTCTTCTGGCAACGGTTCTAACAAATGGCGATAACGCGAGTGCGGCTTGTTGTCCTCGACGTCCAGGTTGCCAGTGAAAACCAGGCTGGCGTCAGCAGCGAAGGCGAGTGAACCTCGGCTAAACTGGCCACTCTCCATGTAGTCCTTCAACGTGGAAATGGTCTCGTCCTCGTCGCCGAACGAGGTGTGGGCGATCTCGTCGAACACGACGACCTTTCGCGTTCCAACAATCCCCACTGCCTTGGTGCTCAGGTTTACGAACAGGTTTGCAGGCGAGGTCTTGCCGCCGGAAATCGTGAACACTCGTGGCGAAATATTCCGCAGCAGAAACGTCTTGCCCGTCTGCCTCGGGCCCAGTTCCATGAAGTTCACATTGCGTTCCACGAGCGGAATCAAACGTGAAATCAGCAGCAACCGCGTGCGCCGTTCCGGAATCGCGTCCGGGCTGTACCCGGCACTCTGAAGCATGAGGGCGAGCCACTCGTCGGACGTGAATTGCCCGCGTGCTGCTCGATAAGCGACCAGATCCGGCGGGCCGACCTGGAAAGGCGTGAAGGATGCGACCTCGCTCGGGTTGTCAACGTCCACTTCCGGGGCATAGCGAATCTTTACCGTGCCCCAGAGACCGCCGAGCAGCAAGCCGGTATTTTGTTCGAGAATCGCCGGCGAGATTCGCACCTTGTTATCTTGCAGTGCGGGAACCCGAGCCCAACGTTGCCCACCACGAAGATCGACGCGGACATCGACATTGTCGATCAGTGTGACCTCGCCGCGACTGAGCAACTTCTCCTTGAGCATCTCACGCTGTTCCAGGTCTGGCAACAGTTCCTTGACCTTCGCCTGCATCTTGGCGAGATCGTCTTTCCAGGTGTCGGGCTTCACGTACTTGGCAATCAGGTATTCGGAAACGTACCTGGGCAAGCCTTGAAACGCCGCCTGCTGGGCGAGCGATTTGATGACGACCTTATCGCCCAGAAGCGAGTGCGCCTTACGGTCGAGTTCACTGAGTGGGTGTTCGTCGAAAATGGCCACGAATTTGCTCCGCGATAGCGTTCCGCAGCATTGTAGTCGGCACACTCCGTGTGCCGACAGTCCACACGCGGGCCAACGAATAGCTAGTTACCAACTACTTTCCCCATCCAGCCCAACAAATCGTTCACGAACGGATGACTCTCCGGTTCGAACTCCAACGTATGCTGTGCATTCGGATACTCGATCCATTGCTTCTCGCACGGCAACTTCTCGAAAAATCGCCGAGTCTTCGCGTTGTCAATGATCCGATCTTGCCCGGCCAACATGAGCAGCGTCGGCACCTTGACCAGCCGCTTGGCACGCCGCAGGTAGATGTCGAGCGAGTTGCTTTGGAACATCATGCGAGCCGTCGCTTCGTGCAACGCCAGCGGGTCATTCCTTAGAAACTCACGCCAATGTTCGGACTCCGTGAACAGGGCCGGGTCATTGAGCGGAATCGGAAACATGCGCGTGGGCGCCCGCAAAGCACAGCGGCCGATCCATAGGCGTTGAAAGAAACTCAGGTTCACTTGTGGGAAGAAGCCGGGACACAACAACGCCAGTCCATCGACTAAACCCGGATGCCGATACTGAAAGCCGACGCCAAGCTTTCCGCCCCAGGAAATCGCACCCATCAATCTCGGCTTATCGGTGGGGAGAATTTTCACGAACTCGGCGATGTCGTCGAGTACGCGGCGAAAGCTCGGGAAATCGCCACGTTTCTCAGCGTTCAAGCCACAGCCTCGCCGGTCGAGGAAAAAGACCTCGTACCCGGCCGCCGCGACTTGCGAACACGAACGCGGATACCAGCCGCCATGGCTTTGAATGCCGTGCAGGAAGATAACGCGGCCAATGGGCTCACCCGGTGGCGAGAACGTTCGGTAGTGCCAGCGATAGCCGTCGGACGCCGTCGCGCGATGCAAAGTTGGGCGGCCAGGCTCGTCGAGTGTCTGCAGTTCGTCAGCCAATCAGCACTTCCTTTCGCAGGGCAAGCCGTTCGACGAAGTCACCTTGAATACCGATGCCAAGGCCAGTGCGGGCCAGGGCCGGCGCCCAGCCACCCCAGCCGAACGTGACGTCTTCCTCGCCCAGCGCATACTGGACAAGGTGCCGATCGAACGAGCCTTCAATGGCTTTCAGATGCTTGACGCTGGTGGCAAAATGCCGCCCCGCTGTCGAGAGAATCGCCGTCTCGCCGACCTGGCAGCCGAGCTGATAGCCGAGGCCATGCTTCCGAGCAAATTGAGCCAGTCGCAACGACGGAATAAAACCGCCGCACTTGGAGAGCCGCAGGTTAAACAGATCGCAAAGTCCGTTTGTCGCCGCCCGCTCGGCATCGACCATGCCGCAGAGCGATTCGTCGAGCATAATCGGCGTCTTCACCTGTTTGCGAATCTCGGCCAGTTTATCGACTTCCGCGTGGGGCACAGGTTGCTCGACGGCGCTGATGCCAGACGGTTCGAGTTCACGGATCTTCTCGGCCGCGATCGAGGAGGGCCAGGCTTCGTTGGCATCGACACGAATGTCCACACCCTTTCCGACTCGTCCCCGAATCATCTTCAGGCGATACGGATCGTCATGCCCTTCCATTCCGACTTTCACCTTGAGATGCTTGACGCCGAACACGCGCCAACGCCACGACGCCAGGCGGATCTTCAGGCCCTTCCGTGCAGAAGTGATGGCCCCGCTATACTGGACGCGATCGCGAAACTCGTACAAGTCGGGAGCGAGATACTTGGTCACGTTGCACATCGGCTCAGCGAAGGCCCGGCCATAGGCGTCGAGCAGTGCGAGTTCGACGGCACAGCGGGCAGCGTTCCCTTGCACGCCTCGCGAATCACCCGCGACGGCCGCTGGTTGGAACGCCTCGATGAGTCGCAAGGCCCCTTCGAAATCGCGACATTCGCCGAACTGGGATTTCAGATCGGTCGCCTTGAGCAGATCGAGCGCCGACTCGGCCGATTCGCCGGTGACATATTCACGCGGAACGCCTTCGCCCCAGCCCACGCTGCCGTCGTTCAACTTAACGCACACCACGACATTGTCGGTCTCGGTCCGGGTGTGGGATGCATGCTTGATCCGCTTCTTGAGGGGAATGCGGACCAGAAACGCGGTGAGTTCTTGGACTTGCATGGAGTGCAATACTTGAGGTTTCACGTTTCAAGTTCTAGCGTCATTCGCCATTGTGAGACAGGGCGCAATTCGTCAAATCCGTATTTGACGGGCTTTTTTGACTTGAAACTTGAAACTTGAAACTTGAAACAGGAGGTTCCTGCTATACTAACTTCTGCAAATCAGCCCTCTCGATACGTTTTTGGATGCCGCCCATGCCGGCGCAACTCCTTTCATTAACCGACGGCCCGAGCATTGTGCTCGATAAACCGATTTTGCTCCTGGGTAGACACGGAGAGTGCGATATTCAATTGAATTCGCGCAAAATCTCGCGCCGCCATTGCTGCATCGCCCAGGTCAACGATTACATGGTTGTCCGCGATCTCGGCAGCACGAATGGCGTGCGCATCAATGGCCAACGCGTTCTGGAAGGAAAGCTCAAAGCCGGCGACGAACTGACGGTCGGCAACTTCCGCTATCAAGTGTATCTCGATTCCGCGAGTAGCAGCAGCGACCTGCCCTCCAAGGAAACTCCCTCCAAGCCAAAAAAACAGCGGCCCGAGGAATCGATGTTGGAGAACGCAGACGAACCGGTTCCACTGGACAACGCCACAGCCCGAGCAGGAAAAATACTAGCCTCGCGACCTGTTCCGGTCCTGGCCAAGGGGCACGACGACGACTCATTCATACTTCCCGATCGCTTACGCAATCCCCCGCCGCCGCATTGATTGACGAATGACACACCTTCCTCTCGTTCTCGCCATGACCGGGGCCAGCGGTTCACCCTATGGTGTGCGGCTTCTGGATGTGCTGCTGAATACCGGCCGGCAAATTCATCTCGTGATCAGTCCCGCAGCCACTGAGGTGATGCAGCGCGAGTTGAACGTCAATCTGGATATCGACCATTTCGATCCGGCGAAACTGCTCCCGGCCCGCACGGACTTCTCCCGGCTTCAGTACCACCATTACCGCAACTTCCAGGCTGGAATCGCGAGCGGTTCGTTCTTGACGGCCGGCATGGTCGTCTGCCCCTGTAGCATGGGAACCGTGGCGGCAATCGCACATGGTACGTCCGAGAACCTGATTCACCGAGCCGCCGACGTGCATCTGAAAGAACGCCGCAAGCTGATCGTGGTGCCCCGCGAGACGCCATTGGGCGTGATTCAACTGCGAAACCTGGCCACGCTCGCCGAGGCCGGTGCCGTGGTGCTACCGGCAATGCCCGCGTTTTACACGTTGCCGAAGACGATTGACGACATGATCGACTTCATCGTCGGCCGCGTCTGCGATCAATTGGGCGTGGAGCATGGGCTGCTAAACCGGTGGGGAGAAGACAAGGATCTCTCATGACTGACCTCTCCCAGCACGCACTCGCCATCTGGCACGCCGCCGTTGATGCGGTGAGGCCGGAGGCACTGCTTCCCAAGCACATTGCCGACAACCGTGCGCTCAAGAAAGCCTTTGTTGCCGCGAATCGCATCCTGGTCGTCGGTGCCGGCAAGGCCGGAGCCGCGATGAGTGCGGCACTCGAAGCTTCCTTGGGCGAGCATCTGCACAAAGTCACCGGGCTCGTTAATGTTCCTGCTGATGCCGTCAGGCCTTTGCAGCGGATTCGGCTCCACGCCGCCCGCCCACCTGCGAGCAATTTCCCGACCGTCGAAGGTGTTGCCGGGGCCGAGGAGATGTTGGCTCTCTTGAACAAGGCTGGTCCCGATGATGTCGCAATCTGCTTGATTTCTGGAGGCGGCTCAGCCCTGTTGCCCGCCCCGGAGGGTGTCTCGCTTGCAGAAAAGCAAGCCATCACGAAATTGCTTCACCATTGCGGCGCGACCGTTCAAGACATGAACTCCGTTCGCAAGCACTTATCGCGAATCAAGGGGGGCCGGCTCGCCCAGGCGTTCCGAGGGCGTGAACTCTTCAGCCTGATCATCTCGGACGTTGTCGGCGATCCGCTCGACGTAATCGCCTCCGGGCCGACGGCCGCCGACCCATCGACGTTTGCCGAGGCGTTGGGCGTTCTCGAACGCTTCCAGCTCCGCGAGAAAGCACCGGCCTCGGTTGTCTCCCATCTGGAGCGCGGAGCAAAGGGTTTGATTGCCGAGACTCTCAAGGCTCTGCCGGGCAACGTCCACAATTTACTCCTGGCTAATAACGCGGCTGCCCTGCGTGCCGCCACGGCCAAGGCCGAGGCACTGGGATATCGCGTGCTGAATCTCGGCTCGTTCATCGAAGGCGAAACGCGGGAAGTCGCCACGGTTGTCACGGGTCTGGTTCGATCGATCCAGGTCGATCACCTGCCAGCCGCATCCCCGTTATGCGTGCTGATCGGCGGGGAAACGACAGTCTCGCTCGGCAAGGATTCGGGTAAGGGAGGCCGCAATCAGGAGTTCGTCCTGGCCATGCTGCACAAACTTGGCGAGAACGGGATGCGAAACATCGCGGTCCTGAGCGGCGGGACCGACGGCGAGGATGGCCCCACGGATGCCGCCGGTGCCGTGGCCGACGAGCGGACGATACCCGCCATACGTGCTGCCGGAATGGACATCGCATCCCATCTCGATCGCCACGACGCCTACCCGATTTTGAACGCGGCCGACAGCCTGATCAAAACCGGCCTGACGAACACGAACGTGATGGACGTTCGCGTGATTCTTGTCCACTGAGGACGGGTAAAATTACACAGTCTGCGTTGCGAAGTTGTAAAAATTGCTTCCGGCACGAATCGAGCACACTAGAGATCATTATTCGTAAGTCACTTTCCAATAACTGCTTGCGGTCGTTCGCCTGAAAAAATCTGCCCTTGGCACGCCGATAGCATTTATCTTTTCAAGCTGACCAAACTCGGACGGGTGATGAACCCTCCGCGGGGCCGGCAGAAAAGAGGCTTCGACGGGCCGGAACCCGTCGAGGCGGTTCGGTGGTAACAGTTCCCAATTCGAACCGTTGCGATCGAGCCGATGTTTTGCGACCTTATGCAACCGGGAGTCCCGCAACTTCCCCCCGTGCGGTTCCCGTTATCCTGATAGCGCCGACTTGATCGCCAGACTCGTTTGCCGGGCTGGCGAAACTTCCCTCCTCCGTCCCGTTCCCACGGGACGGTTTTTTTTTCACTCACCCGCTAGTGCTTCGTCAACCTTAGTGTGATGGATGGGATGACAAAGCACTTGAAGGCTAACCAGCGCTGGCTCGTTCACCCGGCGGCACTCATCCGCGCCGATCAGGTAATCGTGGCTAAGACGTTGGATCCCGGCGCGCCGGGATGCCGCCACATTGGTAGAACACCCCAATGTCCGAAGAGGCCCCTCCGACACGCTGGCTGAATCGCACCGTCATTGGAGCCGGATTGACGAGCCTGCTCGCCGACGTGGCCTATGAGATGGCGACGAGTGTGCTGGCTGGGTTCTTTCTCATCCTGCATATTCCGCAGTGGATGCTCGGCCTCGTCGAGGGCACGGGCGATGCCCTGGCGAACTTCGTCAAGCTTGGCGTTGGCTACTACTCGGACCGCATTGGCAAACGCAAGATTTTTGTGGTCGGCGGCTACGCACTCACCGGAGTTTCGCTGTCGCTGTACGCTTTTGCCATCGGTTGGCCGCTAATCCTGCTGGGTAAATCTCTCGCCTGGATTGGCAAGGGTCTGCGAGGCCCGCTGCGCGACGCGATTCTGGCCGACTCGGTGCCGCCAGCCGCGTTGGGGCGGGCGTTCGGATTCCATCGAGCCGGCGACACGATCGGGGCGATCATCGGCCCGCTTCTCGGGGCCGTTCTCCTTGCGACGTTGCCGATCACGATACTCGAAACGACAGCCGCACCACATCGCGTGGTGTTCCTTCTGACACTCATTCCGGGTATCGGGGCTGCTCTCTGCTTTCTCTTTCTGGTTCGCGAACAACGATTCACGCCGCGACCTGGAATTCGCTTCCGAGAATCGCTGGCCGAATTGCCGCGACCCTTTCGACGTTATCTGCTTGCCGTCGGCCTGTTCGGCATGGGCGATTTCTCGCACTCGCTGCTGATTCTCGCAGCCACAATCCTGCTGACGCCGGAACTCGGGCTTGAGACCGCCATCGTGCTAGGTCCGATCCTTTATGCAACTCGCAACACGTGGGGTGCGTTGACGGCGTTTCCGGTTGGCGCGATCAGCGATCGACTTGGACGACGTGGATTGCTCGTGATGGGTTATCTGCTTGGCGTCCTGGTCATGTTGGGATTCGCGGCCGGGTTCGCCTGGCAACTTGGAACGCTCCCGTATGTCGCCTCACTCTTCGTGCTGGCAGGCGTGTACATCGCGGTGCAGGAATCGCTTGAAGGGGCGATGACGGCCGACCTGATTCCGGATCGCACTCGTCGCGGCACGGCGTATGGCGTGCTGGGATGCGTCAACGGCATCGGCGATTTCGCAGCGAGCCTGGCTGTCGGGTTGTTGTTCGTCTGGAAGCCGGAAGTTGCGTTCTTGTATGCGGCTGGGTGGATGTTGTTGGGTGTGATTGCGATGACATATGTGCGTTCGAAGTGATGGCCTGTCTAGCTCCCCCTCTCCGAAACGGAGAGGGGGGAGGAAAACTCGAGGCAAATGATGACCTGGTTAGCCGCAATCCTGGTTCAGCCCATTACGCTCATCAGCCTCGGCGGTGCGATTGGCTGCAACGCCCGTTACTGGATCGGGCTGTGGTTTCGTGCTCAGCCTTGGGCACAAAACTACACGTGGGGTACGTTCGTCATCAACGTGTCGGGTTCGCTCTTACTCGGAGTTGTGGCGGCAATCTTCAAGGATCGTGGCGGGACAGGGTTTCTACTTCTCGGCACGGGATTCTGCGGCGGGTTCACGACGTTTTCAACGTTCTCGCTCGAAGTGGCCGAGGCGATTCAGAAGGGCCGTTGGGATCTGGCGGCACTTTACGCAGGCTCGAGCGTGGTCGGTGGCCTGATCGCTTTCGCTGCCGCAATCGCGCTGATGAAAGGCGATACCGCAGCCTGACGGCCTACTATATATGGGACCTATCATTCATCGGCGGAGTACCATGTCCAGTTCAAGTCCCGAAGCCGTTGTCGCCCAACTCAGGTGGCGATACGCAACCAAGAAATTCGACTCCACGCGGACCATCGCACTGGAAACCTGGGCGGCGCTGGAACAGGCCCTCGTCCTCACTCCTTCGAGTTACGGCTTGCAGCCATGGAAGTTCTTCGTGATCACCAAGCCGGAGATCAAGGAGATACTTCCAGCACACTCATGGGGCCAAAAGCAACCGCAGGATTGTTCGCACATGGTAGTCTTCGCGATCAAGTCGCAGGCGGGCGAGGCGGATATCGATCGCTATCTGGCACGAATTGCCGAAGTTCGCGGGCAAACGATTGCCGCGCTCGCGGGCTTCAAGAAGATGATGATGGGAAGTCTGACCAGCCCGACCTTTCTGGTCGACGAGTGGGCGACGCGGCAGGTCTATATCGCCCTCGGCCAGTTCATGGCCGCGGCCGCGATGATGGGCGTGGACACATGCCCGATGGAAGGAATCGATCCCGTGAAGTACGACGAGGTACTCGGAATCGCCGAACTCGGCTATCGCACCGTGGTCGCCTGTCCGGCCGGGTATCGTACGACGGACGACAAGCAGGCCGCCATTCCCAAGGTTCGCTTTCGAACCGAGGACGTCATTCAGCACATTTAAGTCGAGTTACAGATGCGATACGGCATTTCACTCTTGATCACCGTAGTATCCATTCAACTTTCTGTGGCCGACGATTGGCCACAGTGGATGGGCCCGAAACGCGACAACATTTGGCGCGAGACCGGCCTGATCGAGAAGTTCCCGGCCGGCGGTCCGAAAATCTTCTGGCGAACGAAAGTCGCGGGAGGCTACACCGGCCCGGCCGTCGCGAACGGTCGTGTCTACCTCGGCGACTTTGTTTCCAGTGTCGACGTGAAGGCGGAAGTGTACGAACGCACGAACCATCAAGGAACCGAACGCGTTCTGTGTTTCGACGAAAAAACCGGCAAGCAGCTTTGGGCCTTCGAATACCCGATGCGCTACACGATCTCGTTCCCCAACGGGCCGCGAGTGACGCCTTGTGTAAACGATGGCCGCGTGTATTTCTTGGGTGCCGAAGGCCGACTGACATGCCTGGATGCGGAAAAGGGCACGCTGATCTGGCAGAAAGATTACCAGAAGGACTACGGAGCGAAGACGCCCCTCTGGGGGTTTGCCGGACATCCGTTCGTGGATGGCGACAAGCTGTATGCCATCACGGGAGGCGACGGGGCCTGCGTAGTTGCACTCGACAAAAAAACCGGCAAGGAGATTTGGCGAGCACTGACGGCCGAGCAACCGGGCTACAGTTCACCGAGCATCATCGAGGTCGGCGGGCAGAAACAGTTGCTCGTCTTTCATGCGACATCGATCAACGCTCTCGATCCGGAAACCGGCAAGAAGATCTGGACGGAACCTCTGAAGGCTTCCAGTGGCTCCGCAATCATGGTGCCGATTCTGCACGGCGACTACTTCTTCGTGGGGTGCTATTCTCAAATATGCAAAGGGATGAAGCTGACGGCCAAGGACACCAAGCCCGAGGTTCTTTGGTCCGGCAAGAGTTCGAGCGGACTGTACCCCGTGAATACTCAGCCGTTCGCGGAAGGCGAACACGTGTATGGCATCTGCCAGGATGGCGAACTGCGCTGTGTCGAGTTGGCTACAGGGAAACGTGTCTGGGAAACGCTGGAACCGGTCGGCGGCAAGAAGGGCCAGTGCGTGACGGCCAACATCGTCCGCAACGGCGATCGCTGCATCCTGTTCAACGACATGGGCGAAATACTCTTCGCAAAAATGTCGCCGAAGGGTTACACGGAACTGAGCCGGGCGAAGGTGATCGAGCCAACAGGCCATTCGGGTGGCCGGGATGTCGTGCTTTGCGCCCCGGCCTATGCGAACAAACGCATGTTCGTGCGGAATGATAAAGAGTTGATTTGTGTGTCGTTGGCAAATCAGTAGCGGCGTTGCTTTTCTCCCCCCCGAAACGGAGAGGGGAGCAAGAATCGAAAGGACTTCCCCATGAAACGACTTCTCTGCCTGTTCCTCGCATTGGGCTCTACAAGCCTCGCCGTCGCCGACGACTGGCCGCAATGGCTCGGCCCCAAACGCGACAGCATTTGGCGTGAAACCGGCATCCTCGACAAGTTCCCGGATGGTGGGCCCAAGGTTCTTTGGCGAGCCAAGGTGTCCGGAGGCTTCACCGGGCCTGCAGTTGCGGACGGCAAAGTATACGTAGCCGACTACCTCACCGAGGGCGACGTCGGCAAAGAGGTCTACGACCGCACAAACTTCACCGGCAAAGAACGCGTTCTTTGCCTGAATGCGAAGACAGGCACGCTGGTCTGGAAGTACGAATACGACTGCAAGTACACGGTCTCCTACCCAATCGGGCCACGCTGCACGCCGACGGTCTCGGGCGGCAAAGTCTATTTTCTGGGCACCGAAGGCAACTTGACCTGCCTGGATGCGGCCAAGGGCACGCTCGTCTGGGCCAAGGATTTCAAGAAGGACTATGGCGCAAAGACTGCCATCTGGGGTTATGCGAGTCATCCGCTCGTCGATGGCAACAAGCTCATCTGTGTCGTCGGTGGCGAAGGAAGCTGTGCGGTCGCGTTCGACAAGGAAACGGGCAAGGAACTCTGGAAGTCGCTCACGGCTGAAGAGCAAGGTTATTGCCCGCCGACGATCATCGAGGCAGGCGGCACGCGGCAACTGCTCATTTGGCATGCGACCTCGCTCAACTCGCTCGATCCAGAGACGGGCAAGAAGCACTGGTCGGTGTTGGTTCAGGCCGCGTACAAGATGTCGATCATGACGCCACGCAAGGATGGTAATCTCCTTTACGTCGCCGGCGAAGGGGCCAACGGCGTGATGATGAAACTCGCGGCCGACAAGCCCGAGGCCACGGAACTCTGGCGTGGCAAAAAGACCAACGCGATCTATCCGATCAGCATGACGCCATTCGTGGAAGACGGACACATGTACGGCGTGGACCAGACCGGCCATCTGCGTTGCGTGAAGATGGACACGGGCGAACGCTTGTGGGAATCGGACGTGCCGTTCGACGGCAAGCCCGCGAATGCCGGCACCGCGTTCATCGTCAAGAACGGCGACCGCTTCTTCCTGTTCTCGGAGAACGGCGCGCTGATTATCGCGAAGCTTTCGCCCAAGGGATACGAGGAGATCAGCCGGGCGAAGCTACTCGATAAAACGACGACCGCGTTCGGCCGACAAGTGGTGTGGAGCCACCCGGCCTTCGCCGATGGCTGCGTGTTCGCACGGAACGATCAGGAAATTGTGTGCGTGTCGTTGAAGAAATGAAAAAAGCTCACGCGAAGTCGCAGAGACGCAAAGAAGAGAAGAAACGGGAGTTCCGATCCGCCTTCTTCTTTGCGTCTCTGCGACTTCGCGTGAGCCAATAACTCACTTCGGTGTCGCCTTCACCTTGAGCGTCTTGTCATCGCGTTCGATCGTGAGTTCCACTTCCTCGCCGCGTTTCAGGCCGGACATGGCTTTCATGTAGTCCTGGACGTTCTTGACGGGCTTGCCGGCAATGGCCATGATGCGGTCGCCTTTCTTGATGCCC
The DNA here is from genome assembly GCA_009691845.1 of Gemmataceae bacterium. Taxonomy (GTDB): domain Bacteria; phylum Planctomycetota; class Planctomycetia; order Gemmatales; family Gemmataceae; genus SIAJ01. The sequence continues at coordinate 69,810 of SIAJ01000013.1, read as the reverse complement.
GCGGCCTCGGCGGCTCCGCCGGGGACGACGCCGCTGACTTCCATGCCTTTGGTCTCAGCATCGTCGTATCGCGGCATCAGGCCCAGCTTCGGCCCGGTCGGTCCGCCGGACATGGAACCGCCCACTCCCGCCACGTACTCGGGGCGATCCTTCGCGACCGAGATCGTCGTCGTCAGATCGTCCACGATGTTCGCGACTTTCAGAATGCCGTCGAAGTTGATCGTCTCCGGCTTGTCCTTTGGCGTGTGGTATTCGGGATGATCGCCCGTGTAGAAGAAGTAAACGGGGACCTTGGCGAGGTAGAACGAGGTGTGGTCGCTCGGGCCTGTGCCACTCTTGACCTTGTCGATGTGGAAGTCGGGCTTGGCGTTCGCGTCGTCGAGCAGTTTCTCAAAGTTCTTCGCGGAACCGATGCCGCCGATCGTGATACGATCCTTCTTAGTTTTGCCGTCGGGCCGCAGGCGGCCGAGCATGTCCATGTTCAGCATGGCCACGGTGTCCTTCATGGCGAACGGCGGCTTGTCGCAGTAGTGCAATGAACCGAGAAGGCCCTTTTCCTCGCCGCTGAACGCGACAAACACGATGCGACGGCCCGTGCGATCCTTGCGGGCCCCATAGCGGCGAGCGAGTTCCAAGAGTGCGGTCGTGCCGGAGCCGTTGTCGTCCGCACCGTAGTGAATCGCGGTGCTGCCGAGCTCTCTGGTACCACGTTCGCCGCGACCAAGGTGATCGTAGTGAGCACCGATCACGACGGTCTCTTCGCCGAGGAGCCCCGTCCCTTCGAGCACACCGACGACGTTTTTGGTGATGATCTCGCGAATGCCGACTGCCGTTTGCACGTTGGCCGACCAGCCCGCGAGAACCGTGCTGCGCGGCTTCAAATCGCCGTCGATGGCTGCTTCAAGTTTTTCGACCGACTGTCCGTTCGCGGCCAGGATCTGATCGATAACCGCTCGTTTCACGTGAACCACGGGTATCGACCCGATCTTGCCGTCCTCGCTGGCATAACTGAAGCCCATCAACGGGTCGTCCTTGCCGGCCATCTCCTTGTCGTTGACGAAGACCACGGCTGCCGCCCCGTTTTTGGCAGCCAGGTTAATCTTCTCGATCAGCGGCGAGTGCTTGCGTGATTCTTCCTCCGTAAACAAGCCATCTTTCTTGGCTTTTCCTCTTGGGAATTGACGGAAGACGATGACAACCTGGTTCTTGACATTGAGGTCCTTGTAGTCGTCGTACTTGGCGCTCGTGATGCCGTAACCCGCGAAGACGACGCCGCCGCCGATTCCGCCTCGGCCGCTCAGGCCGGACACGGTGAAGGCTTTCAAAAATGCCGGCTCGATCTGTTTGCCGTCCGGACCAGTCATCAGCAACTTGTTCGGTCCATTCTCGAGGTAGCTTTCCTTGACGCCGAACGGCTGGAAGTACGAGCCGTCCTTCATCGCGGGTTTCAAGCCTGCGGCCTTGAACTCGGCGGCAATGTATGCAGCCGCTTTCTGTATGCCTTCGGTCTTCAACCCGCGGCCTTCGCATTCCTCGCTGGCGAGGAAGTAAAGGTCCTTCTTCATGCGGTCGATGGAGGACTGGTCGCCGTGAAGCAGCGACGCCGATGAGAGTACTACCAGGCAAGCAAGAATGGCTCTTTTGTTTGGCATGATTTGCATCGAGTTAGGTGGGAGGGACACCCACATCTTACTGCGAAGCAGGCGGAATCGTCGAGGTCAAACTCGCGGCAGCGGCGGAGGCACGTTGTGAGGGCGCACGGATCGTTCAGGGACCATCGGCAGGCGGTTTGCGAGCAGCCGAAACTTCATCACACACACTCGCGATAGAGCCAGCGAAAAGACTCCCCAGGCGATCAGGCCCAGGATCCAGAACGAAGGATACGGCATGTCGCGGCTCGCCAGCGAGAGTTCGCGTTCGTTAAGCTCATGAACCGGCAGCCAGCCGAGATTAACCGGCGGGGAGAACGAACAGAGCAAATCGACGAAGATTCTCATATCGCTCCCCGGACCTGGCCCAAACGAGAGCGGAAGCACGCAGCACATCACGAAGATCAGGAAGTAGCCGCCACCGAAGAAGATGCTCAGGAGGATCGCGGCCATCGTGGCACGCAGTGTCGAACGCATTTGCAAGGAACAGTAGATGCCAATCCAGGCAAAGCCGCTGGCGTAAACGGCAATGCTGATGATTGCCGCGGGAAACATGATCGGATGGACGCCACCGGCCGCGACTGTCAACACCCAGAGGGAGAAGATCCAAGCCCAGGCCCAACGCATGCCGAGAATGCAGCCCCACCACTTGCCCCAGACAATTGTCGGGGCGTTGAGCGGCGTGGTGAGCAAGACATCCAGCGTGTGCCGATCACGTTCGCCGGAAATCACGCCCGAACCGCGCACGGCCACGGCAAGAAATACAAGTGTGGTGGCCACGGTCCCCGCCACGCGTAGATAGGCGTTCATTCCTTCGCCGAATTGCTTCCAGCGTTCGAGGACCCACCAGTCGCTATTGTTGCTCCGCCAGCCCGAATAGTCGATGAACGAAAACCAGAAGATGAGCGCGATCGGCACGAACGAAAGCCCCACCAAGCCGATGATCACGAATTTGCCAAAAGCTCCCATGCGCAGGCCGGCATCGACGAAAACTTCTTTCCACATGATCGGGTACGAACCGACCTCGGGCCGTGTGGACTTTCTGGCGTAGGGCCGTCGTCGCGTCGCCGATTTTGAATTCTCTTGTCGTGGAGCAACCAACCTCCGAAAAATCGATCGGCGTGTACTGCCAAACGTTTGTGCCAGTGCGATCGAGCGCAACCGTAATCCGGCCCAGGCGAGGAAGAGCACGATCACGAACAGATGAAAGGCGGTGAAATGCCAAAGGGTTTCGAAGAGATCGCGTGTCCCACCGCCCCGCGTTTCCAAAACGATAACCACCTGGAAGAACGGATTCCCGGCCACGAACGGGTAGGCGGCATCCTCGGAGGAAATCGTGTAGCCCAGGATATCAAAGTCCCACTTGAGAGCGGAAATGACTGCCAGGCCGTAGAGCAAGAGCGAGAGAACGATGTAGGCGACGCCGATCAAATATGTGAGTGCAATGGCATCGCGTGCCTTCCGCGCCAGCACCGAGGCGGCCATCCCGACTGCGGCCAGGCTGAGCACGATGAGCACAGTGGCCACGAATCCGGCAATTACCAGATCGGGATCGATGCCGCCGAAAAACTGCATGAGCGTCAGGATTGGCAGGCCGGCCGCGAGGAGCAACAGCAGACTTCCCACGCGCGTCGCCAACTTACCGAACACGATTTCGCGGTTATTCAGATCGGTGGCGAGCAGGAACTCCAGTGTTCGGCGTTCTTTTTCCTCCGCGATGGCACCAGCAACCGAGGCAGGCGTGAGCACGCACACCAGGATAAACTGAACGACCATGTAGACGCCGAAATATGTTTCGGCCAGTTGAGACAGGTCCTTGGGCCTCACCTGGCCAGGACCTCGAAACGACACCCACGCGAAGTAAATCCAGGTAAAAAGAAACGCGAGCAGGATGGCGTAGGCCAGCCGAAACCAAATCTGCCGGCTCCGGCGACCGACCCGGAGCATGTCGTAAGCCAGCACCGGCCCAAATAGCGAGAGGATGAATTGCCGTAAGAGAAGCCCAAGACCAATGATCCAAAGCCCGACCAGAATCACCTGCCCAGGTCGACCCATGCCCTCCGCCAGGAACCAGGCCCCCACGCCGACCGCCAGCCAAACGGCCAACGCGATCCGGAACGGCCATTTCTGGTCCAGTAGGAAGGCAGGCGCGGTGGGTGTAGCAGCGGTTCCCATGCAATGGCCCGATGAATGCGAAAGGCTTCCTACGTCATTCGTTATTCGAGTTCCGGCGTTTAACGGCGAGGAAATCTAGCGGGTAGGCAACTCGTTTTTTGCTTTTGGAAGCTGTGCGGCAATCCATCGCCTGAAGGCAGACGTTTGGCTCAGTCGAGAGGAACGCGAAGAGCGCCAAGAATCTTGGCCTGGCATCGACGATAAGGCCGTGGGGCATTCCGAAGAAAGAGCACGCGACTTGAAAGCGAGGAAAGTTGCTCTGTAGAAAACCTGTTCCATGCGTTGAATTCGTCGGTCCTTCTCGGCTGAGTTCAAGGCTCAGGTCGTGTTGCAGTACCTGAGCGGTGAAGCCAGTCCGGAGACAACGTCAACCAGTTGTATCCGGCATTCTGGGGTAATCCAGCATTCTCCGTAGCTCCATTGCTCTTCCGCATTCCCCCGTCTTCGGCATCGGCGGATTCGCAGACCTACCAACCTTGACTCGGGTTGTCCAATTAGGGAATCTGCATGCGTCGCGATGGGCGCACCCGATTGACATGTTGTCTTTCGAGAATTTGATGCACACGAGGTGGACACAGAATCGGATGTCAAGACTTGTCAGGTTTTGTCAGTAAAGGGCATGAAGTTATACCTCGCTCAGCTGGACGAAGTCCGTTTGCCGTGAGCATCCAAGTCAAGTTCGAGGTTGGCTTCCCTCCCCAGGTCGCGGATACTTTCACATTTTCCGCCAAGACCGCTTAACATTTGCCTTCGCGGCGCTATTTCATGTGTGTGGCCCGTCGCGGTCGGCGAGCCGATCGGCCAGAGGTGTCCCAAAATGTCCACAATTGTCCACGCTGGCGAAAGATGTTTGTCGCCAGAAAGCCGAAAGTGATGCAGTTCGTGTCAAGCAACGTCACTGTCACCGTGAACACCGTCACCAATCTTTTATCGCCCGCCGGCTCGGCGTCGGGATCAGGCGAAGTGCCGGGGTACGAGTTGCTTGGCCTGGTTCGCCATGGGCGGCAGTCTCTGGGGCGGCTGCTACGTGAACAGAGCACCCTATGAATCGTCCGATGCGCAACTTCAAACTCACCCTTCGCTACGATGGCACCGATTTCCTCGGCTGGCAAGTCCAGCCGGATGGGCGGACGGTTCAGGAAACGTTGGAGCTGGCCATCGCGAAAGTGACCGGTGTTCGCCCTTACGCCAACGCGAGCGGTCGCACGGATGCGGGCGTTCACGCACTCGGACAAGTTGTGAATTTTCTCTCGGAGACACACCTGCCGACCGAAAAGCTTCCACGGGCGATCAACGCGAATCTGCCGGAAGATCTGGTGGTGATCGAGGCGGAAGAAGTTGACCCGGCATTCGATGCCAACCGGCACGCGGTGCGAAAGCTGTACCGCTATGTCATCCACGATGGCCCTCTCGCGGATCCGTTCTCACGCCGCTATGCCTATCACTTCAAGCAACGGCTCGTCGTGGAAGCGATGGATCGAGCCGCCATGGTTCTGGTCGGGACGCACGACTTCCACAGCTTTGAAACCGAGTGGCCGAACCGGAAGACGAGTGTCCGCACCATCACGCGATTGGACGTGACCCGAACCGACGAATCGATCCGGATCGAGGTGGAAGCCGACGGCTTTCTCTACAACATGGTACGTGCGATTGCCGGCACGCTGATCAACGTCGGCCGGGGATACTGGACTGAGGATAAGATGGCAGAGATCTTGAAGGCCGAGGATCGCCGGCTGGCAGGGCCGACTGCACCGGCATGTGGGTTGTTTTTGGTGAGGGTCACATATTGAGCGCCGGTTTTTCCTATCCCGATCCGCTTGAAATCCAGCCATTTTCTGGTCGTGCGCTTTCGGCCACGGTCTCGGTCCCAGGTTCCAAGAGCATCACGAATCGGGCACTGGTGTTAGCAGCATTGGCCAGTCAACGCGAAGAATGCGAACTAACCAATGCCTTGCAGAGCGAAGACACCGAAGTCATGGTCGAGTGCCTCACACGGCTTGGCTTTCGAGTCGAGGTCAATTGGCCGACCGTTCGAATCGCTCGCAACCTTTCCGGGCGGATCATTCCTGCGGAATCGGCAGATCTTTTTGTGGCCAATTCCGGAACAACGGTTCGTTTCCTGACGGCCATGCTTGCGTTGGGCCACGGCACCTACAGGCTCGATGGCGTGCCACGCATGCGCGAACGGCCAATTCGCGACTTGCTCAATGCCTTGACGCAAATCGGGGCCCAGGCAACCAGCGATAACGGCACGGGCTGCCCACCGATTACCCTGAAGGCTTCGGGAATTCAGGCTGACCTCGTTCACATTCGTGCCGATGTAAGCAGTCAATTCTTGAGTGCGCTGCTCATGGCCGCTCCTCACACTGGTCGTGCGCTCACGATCCGCGTTGACGGCCCGGTTGTTTCGGAGCCCTACATCGAGATGACACTGAGCATGATGGTGTCTTGGGGGAGTATTGTTTCTCGCAGCGAGCCGAACGAGTATCGAGTTCAATCTGTTGGCGAAACGCTACTTCAAGGCCGCTACGCCATCGAACCCGACGCGTCCGCCGCCAGCTACTTCTTCGCCGCCGCCGCGATTCTCGGTGGCCGGGTCACTGTTCAGAACCTGTCGCTCAGTAGCTTGCAAGGCGACGTGCATTTCGTGGGTGTGCTTCAGCAGATGGGTTGCCGTGTCGAAACCTGCGACGCGGGCATCACCGTCCACGGCGGAGCATTGCAGGGCGTTGATGTCGATATGAACGCGATTAGCGATACCGTCATGACTCTCGGGGCCGTCGCATGTTTTGCCGAGGGGCCTACGCGGATTCGCAACGTCGCTCATATTCGGCACAAAGAAACTGATCGCATCGCGGCCTTGGCGACCGAACTACGCAGGCTCGGAGCGGCGGTTGAAGAATTCGAGGACGGCTTGAAGATCACGCCACGACCATTGCACGGGGCGGCTGTCGACACGTACCACGACCATCGCATGGCCATGAGCCTGGCATTGATTGGTTTGAAGGTGCCTGGTGTAGGAATCAAGAACCCCGGCTGCGTCGCGAAGACGTATCCGGGGTTCTGGCAAGACTTGTTGAAAGTACAAAGTCAAAAGTGAAACGTGCCAAGTGAGATCACCTGGCACGTTCTACTGTGCACTTATGCTTTTTTCGGTTCCGTCCAGAACGGGCTCAGTGCGTGGATCTTCGCGAGGATTTTGTCGCGGGCTTCGCCCTTGGCTTCAATCAGCTTCCGCTTGAGCTTCCGCATCTTTTCCTTACGGTGATAGCGGCGGTCCAGTTCCATTCGACGTTCGACCATGACGGACAAGCCTCTGCAGTGGTTCGGAGAATTCGGTTTACCTACCTTACATCCCGCACCCGATTCCGACAAGCATGAACGAACGTTACGCTCGGATTGTGCTATTCGTCCTTTGGCTCGTGATGCTGATTACCAGCCTCGTTTATGTCTCGCGGTACGCCCTGACCAACCCCTTCGTCGACGAATGGGAGTTCGTCCCGGTCTTGTACGGAGAGAAGCCCCGTATTCCCTGGCTCTGGGAACTCCACAACGAACATCGCTTCCCGTTGCCACGCGTCATCTACCTACTTCAGTTTCGAGCGAGCGGCGATCTGAGGCTTGGCTGTTACGTAAGTTGCCTTTCCATGAGCCTGCTGGCTGCCGGTCTGATCCGTTTGGCACGCGACGTGCGAGGTAGGCCGTCGCTCTTCGATGCAGTTTTTCCGATGCTGCTGATGCACCCGGGTCAGGGTGAAAACCTGTACATGGGTTATCAGATGTGTTTCATGTTGATGACCGTGCTGGCATGCACGCTCCTGTGGGTCATCGTGAAATGCACCGGGCAAGCCGCTTTTCACCGAGCGATTGTCGCCACCCTACTTGGTTGGCTGCTACTCCTGTGCGGTTCGGCCGGATTGCCCTACGGAGTCGCAGCGGGGGCGTGGGTTGTACTGCTCGCGTTTCGCGGCAAGCTGATGATGTGGCAACGCGTGCTTCTTCTCGCACTCGTCGGCATAACCCCCTTGTACATCGCCCTCTATTTCCAGGGATACGTTCGCCCCGGCCATCATCCGCCGAGTGCAGGCCTCTACGAATCGCTCCGCGTCGGCCTGCAAGCACAATCCATGGCATTTGGCCCGTCAGCCACCGGTTTGTGGCCGGTGTTGGCGATCGCCCTTCTCTTCGCGGCCATCCTGGTGTTCGCACTCCTGGTTGCGTCCGCCTTTCGCGATCTTCGTTCGGCCGGATTGCTACTCTTCGCACTGGCCGGCGGGGCCGTGTCGTTCGGAATCGGCTGGGGACGTTCAGGATTCCACAACGACATGGGATTCGCCTGGCGCTACGGTTGGATCGTGTTCCCGCCCGTGGCTGCCGCGTACTTCGCTTGGCTCCTTCGCGGTGGAAGGCTTTCCCGCCACGGCCCTGCGGCACTGTTCATCGTGGTGGCCTGTCTCACGCCTGTGAATGTGGCGAGTGGTTTCCGCGACGCGGAGACGAAATTGCGCCCGTCCGAAGAAGCCTGGGAAGCGGACGTTCGCTCGGGACTGACAGCGGACCAGATGATCGCAAAACACTTTCCCAACTACCATGAACCCTTACGAGGCGAAATCGCCAAATCACTCCAGCTGATGCGCGATCATCGCTACAGCTATTACGAATCCCTCGGACGGGAGTCTCCGTGAGCGGGCTCGAACTCTGGCCGCTTCTTCTTCCACTTGCCGCGCTAGTGCTGCTAGGCGGGGCCTGGTGGCTCTTTCGACTTGGGCGCGAGGTCCAGACTGCGCGGGCTCGCGAATCGTTCCGCTTGCAGGCCGAGCGACTGGAAGAGGTGGTTCTGAAGGCCGCGGCCTCGACCGGAAAGCCGCGTGGCCTACGCTGGATCTCCTGCCGCTTCACGGACGACTACACGCTGGTCCGCGACAAGGCCACGCGAAGGCTCGCGGCTCTCATCCCCGTAACGGTGCTCTTCGATCCGGTCCCTGGTGGAGACATGGAAGGAGTCGAAGCCGCGACCGAGCCACGCCAAGCGACGGCCGTCATGCACTTTCGTCGCGGCACATGGGTGAGCGATGGCCGCACCCTCTTCAACATGACCCCCGCCGATGCGCTGCGTTTGCACGCGAAGGAGTATTCCCTCGTGGGCCACGCGACGTAGCGATCACTCAAGTGCTTCGAGTACAATAAAACTGCGAAATTGACGCTGTATACAAGTCATGCTGTGCACTCCATCGAAGAAACGCCGATCAGCTGGAAGAAGGGTACCCTACTGCGGATGGACGCCCTCTCGCCGAGAGTGACGTGCATCGCGAGGTGATCACCTTGCTCATCACAACGCTGGAAGACTGGTACGCGAAAGCCAAGAACGTCTGGGTCGAAACGTCACACACGCGAACTAGAACCGTATGCACACCCCCCTCTCCGGCCTTAAAGTCCTCGACGCCTCCCGTGTGTTGGCCGGTCCATTCTGCGGCCAGATTCTTGCTGATCTCGGTGCAGAGGTCATCAAGCTCGAACGCCCAGGCCAGGGCGACGATACTCGCACTTGGGGGCCGCCATTTCACGATGTGCAGATGTCTGCCTATTACCTGTGTGCGAATCGGAACAAGCGAGCGTTCGCACTCGACCTCGGCAAGCCCGAAGGGTTGAAGCTCTTTCACGATCTCATCGACAAGTGCGATGTGCTCATCGAAAACTTTCGCACCGATAGTGCCGAGAAAATGGGGCTTGCACCCAAAGATCTGTTGGCTCGCCATCCCCGGTTGGTCGCTTGTTCCATCACCGGCTTCGGCCAGACCGGCCCGATGAAAAACGATCCCGGTTACGACCTCGCAATACAGGCACTGAGCGGGTTGATGTCGATGACCGGTCCTGTGAAAGGACCGCCGTGTAAGGTCGGCGTGGCCATGGCAGATATCCTCACCGGCATGTACGCGGGCATCGGTATTCTTGCAGCCTTGCGAGCCCGTGAGCAATCGGGTCACGGGTATCACATTGATCTCGCTCTGCTCGATTGCGCGATTGCCGCGCAGATCAATCTCGCTCAGGCTTACTTGCTCACGGGCAAAGTCCCGCCCCGGCCCGGTAATGCACACTTCCAGATCGTGCCGTATGCGGTGTTCCAGGCCAGCGATGGCTGGATCGCACTGAACGTGGGCAATGATTCGCAATGGCAGCACTTCTGCGTGGCTGCGGAATCACCGAACTTGGCAAGCGATGCCCGCTTCACGAGCAACCCGCTTCGCGTGCAACATCGTGAGGTGCTGTTCCCGATCCTGAACGAGCTGTTCTTGCAGCGAACCGTGGCCGCCTGGTGCGAACGCTTGGAGCACACTCGCGTCCCACATGCGCCGGTAAACGATTATGCATCGGTCTTCCAGAACGAGCAGGTGCTCAGTCGCGGCATGAGGATGAACGTGACGGACCCGCACGGCAAGCCCGTGGATCTGATAGGCACGCCGTTCCACTTCACCGGGGCCGAGTTGCCGAGTCCGACGTTTCCGCCCCGATTGGGGGAACACACGGACATGATCCTGGGCGAATACCTGGGCCTCGATGCTGTGCGATTGGAAGAGCTTCGGAAAGCGGGCGTCGTAAATTAACGCTTCGAACGACCAGCGGCCTTCTTGATTTCGATCCGCATGATGGGCCGCGACTTTGAGCGCCGGGCAACTTCCTTGAACCCGGCCGCGAGGAAAGCACTGGCAAGCCCGACCCAGGCAAACGGGGCGGGCATGTCTTCCGAGTAAGGCTCGACCGGATAGCCTTCAACGACCTTTCCCCCTCGCGATTTCACATGGTCAACTGCATCGCGCAGCAGTTGAACGCTGATCCCTTTTTTCCGCTGTCCCTTGTGGACGAACAGGCAAGAAATCGACCAAACGGGAGTGTCATCCACGGGCTTGAGAATTCGCGAACGTTCGAGTGCCACATACTCTTCGCGAAGCGCGACTGCACACCAGCCGATGGGTTCTTTCCCGAGGTAGCCGATGATTCCAGGAGGTTCACCGTCTCAAACGACCTTCAAAATAAATCGGCGGTTGCCCGCCCCTTTCTCGCGCACGAAATCGGCGCACGGGCGCCGCCAGGCAGTACACCAACAACCGCCGCAAGCCCCTCGTTCGCCGAAGAGCTTTTCAAAATCGTCCCAGCGGTCGGGCGTGAGGGGATGACAGACGAGCGTGAGTTGTTGGGGCATAAGGATTTGCCGGCACTGCCTCGGATCTGCAAATCATAGAAATTTCCATCGCTTACGTGGCCGGATCGCTTTCCTCCCACACGCTGCTGTATGCTCCGATTTGTTCGAAATAGGTCAGCATTCGTTGGTAGAACGGATGATTCGCCAGTGTTGCGCTGTCGCCGATCACGATGAGCTTTCGCCTTGCCCGCGTGAGGGCCACGTTGGTTCGCCTGACATCTGCCAGGAAACCGACATCACCTTCGGGATTTGACCTGACGATCGTCAACACGACCGCCTCCTTCTCGCGGCCCTGGAAACCATCGACGCTGTCGATTTCAAGACCGGCAACGTCGAGCATCTCGCGCAATAATTTCACTTGTGCAGAATACGGGGCGATCACGGCAATCTGCTCCGGTGCCAGGCCGGCTTCAAGCAAGCCGCGGACTTTCACGACGGCCAGCTTGGCTTCGTTGACGTTCCGTTTACTCTCGTTCACTTCTTCCTCGTCGTAGCCCGCGCCGGCCGTGTCGATGAATTGCACTGGGGTAACCGTTAGCGCAGTCGATTCGACTCCGGGAAGATCGCGAAGCAGATGCCCCGTCACCGATTCGTGCGCTACCAAATCGGTTGCATAAAACTCGGCCGAAGAGAAGCCGGCGATGGCGTCGTTCATGCGGTATTGCATGCGAAGTCGCCGAGTGATCGTTGGGCCGAAACAGGCGACGAGCCTCTCCATGAGACTAACGCGCAGTCCCTTTCGACTAGCTTCGAGCGAGAGCACCGTGGGCGGAAGCTGGCAGTGATCGCCGGCCAGCACGATTCGCTTCGCCCGGCCGATTGCGGTCCAGCAGGCCGGCTCCGGGGTTTGGCAGGCTTCATCGATTGCGATCAGATCGAACGTGCGATTCCCCAGCAAGTCGGCGTTCAATCCCGTGAGCGTGGCACAGAGAATCCGCGTGCCGTCGAGAATCTTTTCGACGGCCAGGTCGTCGAGCTTGCGGGCGTCGTCAATCAGGGCGCGGGCTTCGCGACGCAGGCTGCCGCGCTCGCCCGGCTCCGGCTTGGCCCTCGTCCATTTGCCGGATTTTCGCAGCATCGCGTGGGCTTCCTTGTAGAACTTGCGCGCCTGCTTCGCGTCCGAATGGCTCTCGGCCAAGACATCGAGCGTGTGCTCCCGCAGCGATTCAGACACGCGGGCCGGGTGCCCGAGACGCACCGGGTTTTCACCGGCCGCGAGCAATTTTTCGAGCAGATTGTCCACGGCCAGGTTGCTCGGCGCACAGGCCAGCACGCGATCGCCACGCCGAACCGCCTGGCGGATCACTTCGACCACGGCCGTCGTCTTGCCGGTGCCCGGTGGGCCGTGAATGATGGCCAGGTCCTTCGCGGCGAGAGCCAGGGCGATGGCATCCTGTTGCGATTCGTTCAGCCCAGCATCGAGCGGCGAGAGCGGCGTGGGCTTGTCGAACTCCGGTTCCCGGCGACCGAGAAGCACTTCGCGCAACTCGGCGAGGCGATCGCGTTTCGCGTTCTTGGCTGACGCCATCGCGGACTTCTGCCGGCGACGGGACAGTTCGTCGCTTGAGAGTTCGATCCTCCAGGTTTCGCCTTCGGGAATCGAATCATCCGAAGCGTCGATGGCGACACGAATCGTCGTTCGATCGCGAGCGAAGACGATCCCACGCACCGCAACCTGGTCGCCATCGTTCGGACACTTCAACAACACGGGCGAACCCGGTTGCAATCGCGTGGGGGGCAATGGCAAGGCCAGATCGCGTTTGCCAAACGTAAGCAGCAATCTTCCGCCCAGGCCTGCGTCTTCGTCGCGAACGACGAGGGCAGTCAGGGCTCGCCCCTCGCCCTCGGAATCTGAGCGGGTCGCCTGTTCGCGCTCGGCCTCTCCCTCAAGGTCGAGTAAGCGAGAGAGCCGATCAAAGTGGTCGTCGCCGAGCGGAGTCATCAGAAATTCTTGGGTTCATGGTGATTGACTGTCATCCACAGATTACACCGATTGCACAGATTTGGGCGGGGCTGGGTAACTTCTACATTTTGGATCCGCTCTACCAAGGAGCAGAGTTTTCGTAGAACGGCAAGATTTGCGTCGGGTACAGGAAAGACATTTAAGACCACGGATTTCACGGATTTACACGGATAAGAAATGGTTGAGCGGCCTGGTTTTATCCGTGTAAATCCGTGAAATCCGTGGTGAATCTGTACTAATTTCGGCCAGGCTGCGCCGAGAAATCCGTGGCGTTAAACGCTTGCGAGGTTCCCATGCCATTCAACCCTCGTGTGTTCATGCGGAAGAGCCACCGCTGGGGTGCGATTCTGATCGCATTGCCCTTTCTACTCGTGATCGTCACGGGCTTCCTGCTGCAACTCAAGAAGGAGTGGACGTGGGTGCAGCCAGCCACGACCAAGGGGACGGGCAAATCGCCCACGGTTTCGTTCGATGCGATTCTGGCAGCTGGCAAATCCGTGCCCGAAGCTGAAATTCATTCATGGGACGATATCGAACGGCTGGATGTGCGTCCCGATCGTGGACTGGTGAAAATCCAAGCTCGAAATCGCTGGGAAATCCAGGTCGATAGTGGAACGGGGCAAGTGGTGCAGAAGGCTTATCGCCGTAGCGACCTGATTGAATCGCTGCACGACGGATCGTGGTTTGCCGATTCGGTGAAGCTCTACGTGTTCCTGCCGGTCGCGGGCATCGTGTTCGGCCTGTGGTGTACGGGGATCTATTTGTTCGTGTTGCCCTACAGTTCGCGATGGTGGAAGCGACGGAAGAAGCAGCGTTAATCGACCTTTTTCATTGCTGACAGTCCTGTACGCTGCCTCGAAGGTTTCTTCGCGGCGACCGGCGCTGGAATCTTCCCCGATTCTTCATGCCACTCCATCTCGCCGACACTGCTGGAACGATTGAACTTCCTGCTGCGACGGATGGCGTACTTCATCCGGACCGATTTCAGAGCTTCTACGTGGAAGGTCGCACGCGGGCAGACGTGAAAGCACTTTCGGATCCGTATCGCGGCGAAGGACAGTCCTACGTCGTGTTTGTCTTTAAGGGTTCACGCAATTGTTGTTGGAAGACTGTCGCCCTCGCTGACGCTTCAGGCTCGCCGATTCCCACTTCTGGCGATCGTCTCGCTTGCTATTCCCAAGAATGAGGAACCGGGACCCGTAGGAGTTGCAATCCGCTCTTGATTTCGGTTTTTTCCAACCGAACCACTGGTCGGGTGTCGCTCGCCTAGCACAATAGTTGAACGACTCGAGGTAGGTCGGCTCGGGGTTTCCTGTGACCTCTTGCAATGATGCGGCTTTGGAGACTCTCGAAATGAAGGCCCCCGAATCGGCCATGATCGAGGTTCACGAACTCCACGCTACCGTGCGGGGCCTCGCGGTGGTCTCGTTCGGCATGAGCTATTTTGCTCTGCTCGTATTTTGGTGGATTCCGTTCGGGTTCCTGCTCTCGTTCGCAGCGTCGAGCCTGGGAATCCTGAGCATCATCCTGGGTGTTCGCACCAAGGCACGAGGCATTTATTATCCACTCTCCGGCATCCTGATCTCCGGGGTGGCTGCGACGAGTGCTTTGTTGACTACCAAACTGTCCGAATTGATTTTCTTTCGGTTCTTTTAAGCTGGTCGCACGGTTCGTTGGCTTGTTTGCCATGAAGGATGGTCCTGATGGCCCAGATATTCCACAGCAGCATGAACTCGGTCGCACGGATTTCCGTGTTCGGTCTTCCGTTGCTGTTCGTCGGCTCGATCCTCGGCGGGACAATCATTTATCGATCGCCGTATATCACAGGCGAACGAGAGGTTATTGACCAACCTGTGCCATTCAGCCATAAACATCACGTGGGTGAGTTGGGCATCGATTGTCGATACTGCCATACGTCCGTGGAAACTTCCGCTTATGCCGGAATCCCGCCGACGAAGACGTGTATGAATTGCCATCAACAAATGTGGGCTGGTTCCGATATGCTCGGGCCTGTTCGCGAAAGCTACAAGCAGGATAAGTCAATCCCCTGGGAGGGTGTGCATAACCTACCCAATTACGTCTACTTCAATCACTCGATTCACCTGGCCAAGGGTGTCGGCTGTTACTCCTGCCACGGCGAGATCGACAAAATGAATTTGACGTTTCAGGATAAATCGCTGTTGATGGAATGGTGCCTGAAGTGCCATCGCAACCCAGGGCCGAATCTGCGGCCGAAAGAAGAGATCTTCAGCATGACCTGGCGTCGCGACAAGGATCATCCGAACCCGAAGACAGGCGAAGCCTGGACGACGGATGAGATTATCGACCACAACAAGTTGAAAATCCGCGACGCGATTCAGATTACGAGTTGTTCGACTTGTCACCGTTGAGGTGCTGACAGTAGCCCGCACTTCTTGTGCGGTAGGTCGGCACTCGGAATGTGCCGGCTACTTTGGACGTATGGGAACATCGGTCGTGAGAAATGACTGAGGGGATTTAATGACCCGGACAACCGAAGAACCGCTGGCCCCCGTGGTCGACCACGAGCAGTGGGTCGGCCTCGAGGAATTGGCGAAGAGTCCGGAATTCCAGGACATGCTCCATCGGGAGTTCCCGGAAGACGCAACTGCCTGGAATGATCCCGTCTCTCGTCGAACGTTCCTGACCCTGGCCGGTGCCTCGGTCGCCCTGGCTGGTATTGGCTGCTCGCCTCGTCCTGCTTCCCGCGAAAAGATTTTTCCGTACGTTCGCCAACCCGAACAGATGACGCTCGGCATCCCGCTCTTCTATGCCACGGGGTTCACGCAAGGCGGAATTACGATTGGTTTGCTCGCCAAGAGCCGGGAAGGCCGGCCGATCAAACTCGAGGGGAACCCTTCGCACCCGACCAGTCTCGGCTCGATCGACGCGATCGCTCAAGCATCGCTTCTGGATATGTACGATCCAGACCGCTCGCGGCGGATCACCAAGAAGGGTGTTGATACCGGCTGGGATACGGCGGTCCTCGAACTGCGGACTGCTCTTGAGCGATTGCGAACCGAGAATCCCCCGCGAGCCATTCGCATTTTGACGGACACGGTTGGTTCGCCGGCACTTGGCTCGATGATTCAGGATGAATTCCTCAAGCTCTATCCATCGGCGAAGTGGGTTCAATACGAACCGGCCAATCGCGACAATGTCCGCGAAGGTGCCAAGCTCGCATACGGCGAGCCCGTCAACACCGTCTACGATTTCACCAAAGCTCTTCGCGTTCTTTCGCTCGATGCCGATTTCTTGAGCAACGGCCCCGGTGCCGTTCGCTACACGAAGGATTTCAACCGTCTACGTAACAGCCATCTCAAAGAGGGCGGCAAAGTTCCCTCGGCCGAGGAGATGAATCGGCTTTACGTCATCGAGTCGATGCTGACATCAACTGGCGGAGTCGCGGATCATCGTCTCGCTGTGCGTTCGGCGGACGTGGAAGCCATCGCTCGCAACATCGCCAAGGGAGTCGGTGCCGCTGTCCAAGAAGTGGCGATCTCAGAGGCCGCAAAAAATTGGATCAAAGAACTTGTCAATGACCTGAATGCCCACAAGGGCAAGAGCATCGTGATCGCCGGCGAGAATCAGCCGCCTGCCGTTCACGCACTGGCTCACGCGATGAACGGGGCACTCGGCAACATCGGCACGACGGTCCTGAATCACGCGCCCATCGAAATCAAGCCGACGACCCAGGCAGCCGAGTTCAAGGAACTCGTGGCCGAAATGTCCGCCGGAACCGTGGGTGCATTGCTCATCATTGGCGTAAATCCGGTCTTCACCTCGCCAGCCGACGTGGACTTCAAGAAGGCCCTGGAACGAGTCAGCCTGACGGTTCACATGGGCTCGCACAGCGACGAGACTGCCGCTGAATGCGATTGGCATATCAACCAGACTCACTTCCTGGAGACCTGGGGCGATGGCCGGGCTCACGATGGCACGGTGACGCTGTGCCAACCACTGATTGCTCCGCTGTTCAACGGTCGATCGCCACTGGAATTGTTGGCCTACCTGGTCGGCGATCGCACCGAGTTGAATCCGCGTGAGATCGTGAAGGGCTACTGGAAGAAAAACTGGCCGGCGAGCGGCAGCAAGGTGGACTTCGATGCCGCCTGGCAGCACGCGTTGCAGGAAGGCATCATTCCGAACTCGGCCAGCGCTCGCGTAGATAAGCAGCCGAATGCCGCGAACATCCCGGCTTACACTGCCCCGGTTGCCGGCCTGGAACTCACGCTCCGGCCCGATCCTGCGATTCACGACGGCCGCTATCTGAATAACGGCTGGTTGCAGGAATTGCCAAAGCCGATCACCAAGCTGACCTGGGATAATGCCCTCATCGTCAGCCCAAAGACGGCCGAAAAGCATGGCTTCAAGATCAACATCGAATCGACGGGTGGCGGCGAGCACGGTCGGTCCGTTGCCGACATGGCCGAGATCACGGTTGGCGACAAGAAGCTGAAAGCGGCCGTCTGGATTCAGCCTGGTCACGCAGATGATTCGATCACCTTGCACCTCGGCTACGGTCGCCAAAAGGGTGGCAAGGTCGCCAAGGGCACTGGCTTCAACGCGTATGCTGTGCGAACAAGCGGGGCCGCGTGGAACGCGCTCGGCGTGAAGATCGCTGGCACTGGCGAAACGTATCTGCTGGCCAGCACGCAGGCTCACTTCCGCATGGAAGGCCGCCGGCCGGTTCGCCAGGGAACGCTGCACGAATACGAAGAGAACCTGAAGGAGAACAAGCGGACGCACGGCAAGGTCGCACTGTTCGCGAAAGTGCCGCCGGTTGCCTCGCCCGAATGGCGTTCGATCGACGAAAACGTGCCTGGCTCGCCCAACGAGTGGAAGGGCGAGAAAGCCAAAGAGCACAAGCATGAACACACCAAGGATGACAAGAAGGAAGAAGATCACGGCCACGACGATCCGCGGTTGATTCCGTTGACCATGGCCCCGGCGACGAACAAAGAAGGCCACCGTTGGGCGATGGCCATCGACCTCACGGCCTGCAATGGCTGTAGCGCCTGCGTCACCGCTTGTATGGCGGAGAACAACATCCCGGTCGTCGGCAAGAAAGAAGTGACGCGCGGTCGTGAGATGCACTGGATTCGCGTCGATCGTTACTACGAAGGCAAGGCCGACGATCCCGACAATCTGACCACGCACTTCCAGCCGGTGCCGTGTCAGCAGTGCGAGAAGGCTCCGTGCGAAGTTGTGTGCCCCGTGGCCGCGACCGTGCATAGTGCCGACGGCCTGAACGACATGGTTTACAACCGCTGCGTCGGCACTCGCTACTGCTCGAACAACTGCCCTTATAAAGTTCGCCGCTTCAACTTCCTGACCTTTGCGGACTGGAAGACCGACACGTACAAGCTCATGCGGAACCCGGAAGTCACGGTCCGCGAGCGTGGCGTGATGGAAAAGTGTACCTACTGCGTCCAGCGAATTCGCTCAGCGGGAATCGAATCCGAGCGAACGGGACGCGAGATCAAGGACGGGGAAATCGTGACGGCCTGCCAGCAAGCTTGCCCGGCCGGTGCGATCATCTTCGGCGATCTGAACGATGCGAAGGCCAAAGTGAATACCTGGAAGCAACAGCCGACGAACTATGGGTTGCTGGCCGAATTGAATACGATGCCGCGAACGAGCTACCTGGCAGCCGTCCGCAACCCGAACCCCGACATGCCGAAGCCGAAGGGGGCATAGCTGAATGTCAACTGGTGTTCTCGAACAACACGGAGATGGACCAGGCGTGGCGCCGCACGTCGAAGCGATGCCACTGGCCATCGGCGGGAATCACTCGCTCGGCTCCGTGGTCGATTCGATCGGGGATATCGCGACGTGCGTCAAACCGCACCCGCGTGAATGGTACATCGTGTTCGCCGCCGGCTTCGCGATGTTCGGCATGTTCGCGGTGGCGGTCACCTACTTGCTCACGATGGGCACCGGCATCTGGGGCATCAACGTCCCGACGGCCTGGGGCTTCGCGATCATCAACTTCGTGTGGTGGATCGGCATCGGCCACGCCGGCACGCTGATCTCCGCAATCTTGTTGCTTCTGCATCAACGCTGGCGAACGAGTATCAATCGATTCGCCGAGGCCATGACGATTTTCGCGGTTATGTGTGCAGGCGTGTTCCCGTTGTTGCACATGGGCAGACCGTGGCTCGCCTACTGGCTGTTCCCGTTCCCGAATAATTTCGCCATGTGGCCACAATTCCGCAGCCCGCTGGCGTGGGACGTGTTCGCGGTTTCAACGTACTTCACGGTGTCGGTCGTCTTCTGGTACGTCGGTCTGATTCCGGACTTCGCGGTACTGCGTGATTCGTCGCCGACCAAGATCCAGAAGTGGATTTACGGCATGTTGTCGATGGGCTGGCGTGGCAGTGCTTATCACTGGCGTCGCTACGAGAAGGTGTACTTGATCCTGGCCGGCATTTCGACGCCGCTTGTGTTCTCCGTTCACTCGATCGTGTCCTTCGACTTCGCCGTGTCGATTGTGCCGTTGTGGCACGCGACCATCTTCCCGCCATTCTTCGTCATCGGGGCCATTTTCTCGGGCTTCGCGATGGTACTGGTCCTCGCGATACCGCTGCGCAAGTGGTATCACCTCGAAGACTTCATCACGGACTGGCACATCGACTGTTGTGCCAAGGTGATGCTGGCGACGGGCATGATGGTGTCCTACGGGTACTTCAGCGAAGTGTGGATGGCGTGGTACAGCCATAGCGAATACGAATGGGGCACGAGCAAGCAACGTATGTTCGGGCCTTACGGATGGTCGTTCTGGTGCCTGATCTTCTGCAACTTTGTCGTCCCGCAGATTCTGTGGGTGAAGAAGTGGCGTATGAACTCGATCGTCCTGTTCTCCGTGTCAATCGTGGCCCTGATTGGTATGTGGTTCGAGCGCTATGTAATCGTGATCACGCTGACCCGCGAGTACATCCCTGCCGCGTGGGGCCGATATGCTCCGACAATCTGGGACTGGGCAACGTTTATTGGTACGTTTGGAATGTTCTTCACCTTCTTCATGCTGTTCGTTCGCTATGTGCCGATGATTAGCATGACGGAAATCCGTGAGTTGCTGCCGAAGAAATCCGGTGGTCGCGACGGACACGCAAGTGCGGAGGGCCCCCCGTGAGTGCGCCTGCGAAAGGCTCCAAGCTCTTCTGCTTGCTGGCCGAGTACGA
Organism: Gemmataceae bacterium; assembly: GCA_009691845.1. GTDB lineage: Bacteria > Planctomycetota > Planctomycetia > Gemmatales > Gemmataceae > SIAJ01. The sequence continues at coordinate 49,623 of SIAJ01000013.1, read as the reverse complement.
CAATCCGGAAGCCTTGGTCGTGGCCATCAAGCGGGCCAAGGAAGCCGGTTACACAAAGCTCGACGGGTATTCCCCGTACGGCGTCGCGGAAATTGCCGACGCCTTGGGCTTCGTCAAATCCGAGATGGCCACGGTCATGCTGTGCGGCGGCCTCGTCGGAGCGACGAGTGCCTTTTGCATGCAATGGTACTTGAACGCGGTCGATTATCCGCTCAACGTTGCCGGTCGTGCCGTCTCCGATCCCATCGGCTGGCTCGACAGTTGGCCGTCGTTCATACCAGTGACATTCGAAGGGGGCATTCTGACGTGTGCCCTCAGCGGCTTGTTCGGTCTTCTGGCCGTCTGCGGATTGCCGCGGCCGCATCATCCGCTGTTCAACGCCCCGAAGTTTGAAGCCGCCACGCGGGACAAGTTCTTCCTGACCGTGGAAGCAAATGATCCCAAGTTCGACCTGAACACGACCAAGGAATTTCTCCTCGGCTTGCAACCACAATCCGTGGTGGAGGTGCCCGAGTGAGACGCGCTCAACTGAATGCGAAATTCGTTCGCTGGGGATCGCTCGTATTCGCGATTCTCACACTGACAGCTTGTCAACAGCGGATGGCCCACTCGCCGCAGTACCGACCTCTGGATGAAACCGATTTCTTCCCCGATCATCGGTCCTCTCGCCCGCTCGAAGAGGGAGTTGTTCATCGCGGCCAGATTCTTGACGACGATCCGCTCGCTTCCGGTCTCACAGCCGAAGGCAAGCAGTTTCAGACCGTGAAGATCTTAAACGACGATGGCACGGACAAGGAAATGAAAACCGGACCGGGCATCCCCAATAAGAAGTCGAATTTCGTGAGTGAGTTTCCGTTTCAACTGACAGCAGCCGACCTGCAGCGAGGCAAAGAACGTTACCAGATCTACTGCATGCCCTGCCATAGCCCCGTCGGCGACGGCAAAGGCAAGATTGTCGAGCGTGGCTTCCTGGCTCCGCCAAACTTTCATACGGACAACTCGCGTGGATTTGCGTTCTACAAGGACCCGGAAACCAACGCGAACTTCCGGATCCCTCTGCGTGAGATTCCGGCCGGCTATATTTTTGAAGTGATCACGAAGGGCTATGGCGGCATGCCGGAATACGCGGCCCAAATACCGATCGCCGACCGCTGGCGGATCGCGGCTTACGTGAAGGCGTTGCAGTTGAGCCAGAACAAGACCGAGACCGAGCGAGTGCTGGGGGGTAAGAAATGAGTGACGCCGCCGCGAATCACACGCCGGTCGTCTCGGACACTCCGGAGCACCGCAAGGCACTGCTCGACGGACCGCAGAAGTTCGCGCTCCGCGTGGGCCTGATCGGTCTGATTGCGTTCCTGATCCTGTCCGGCATCTACTACGGTGCCGAGGCAAACGAGACCGCCAAGGTTCAACAGCCGTTCCTCTCCTTCCTCTCAGGTTGGATGTTCTGGACGCTGGTCGGGCTGGGAAGTTTGTTCTTCCTGCTGGTTCAATACGTGACCGGCGGCCGTTGGGGCATCCTGCTTCGCCGCCCGCTCGAATCGAATTGCCGCACGCTGTTCCTGGTGAGTCTGCCACTGTTTCTGGTCGTGGCGGCCACGATGATAATGGGCGAAAAATCCATCTATTGGTGGGCCCGGCATCACCATCACATGCACCATCACGTAGAAGGTGAAGCCAAACCCGAATCGGACGCGAAGAAAGAGAAAACACAGATCGCTGCGGCCAAGGTCGCCAAGCACGGCGACGATTCAATCTTCAACAACATCAGCCCGCACCTGGAAGTGGACGAGGATGAGAAGGTCAACGATCTGCTGAACCCGACCTTCACCGTGATTCGCGGGTTCCTCTACTTCGCCGCTTTCGGCTTGCTGATCTTCGTGATGCTGAAGAAAGCCATGACGGCCGAGTACCACGATAATCTGGATGTGGCTCGTACCGCCCGGTTCAGCCAGCGCTACGTCGGTTCGTTCGGCCTGTTCGTGTTCGCGATCTTTATGACCTGGATCGCGACCGACTGGGTGATGTCCCTGGAACCGACCTTCACCTCGAGCATGTTCCCTGTGATCATGTTCGATAACGCGGCCGTGACGGCCTATGCAGTTAGCTTGTTGACCTTGCTGTATTTGAAGAGGAAGGGCGAGCCACGCTTCGCCAACCTGTTCCCCGCCACGGAGCAAATTCACCTGGGCAGCTTGATGCTCGCGTTCACGCTGGCATGGACGTATTTCAACTTCTCGCAGTACATGCTGATTTGGATCGGCAACTTGCCCGAAGAGATTCCGTACTACTTGAAGCGAACACGGGGTGGTTGGGGCTGGTACGCATCGCTCGCGGTGCTGTTCCACTTCCCGATTCCGTTCCTGTTGCTCTTGTTCCGTCGCGTGAAGTCGAGCCCGAATGCACTGCGGAACATTTCTGCCATGCTTCTCGTCGTCGTGTTCTTCGACGAGATGTGGTGGATTCAACCGTCGATGTCGCACGAACATGCTCCGAAGTTCTACGTCCTCATGGACGTGGCCGCATGGGTCGGCATCGGGGGCGCCTGGATGTTTGTGTTTTTCGGACAACTGAAGAAACACCCGCTGCTACCAGCACGGGAAATGTACTTGCTGGAGGCGTACCATCATGGCCACTAGCGACTCGCACGGCGAGTTCAAACCTCTGGGTCCAACGCACGGTATGGCGTACGAGCCGGACAAGTTTTCCGTCAAGCCGATCCTGGCCGTCCCGGCCGTGGTCATCGGCACGGCAGCGCTTGCGTTCGTGATTACCTGGATTCTATTCGCGAACATCTTTGATCCGCGAACTCCCGGCGACCCACCGGAAAACAGGGAAGCGGCTGAGCGAAATTCTGCACCGATGAACGAACGGTTCGCACGGATTTCCTCAACCGACCCGAAGGCCGAAGTTCAGCAACCCCGGCTCGAAGGGCTGATGCTGACCGAACAGACGAAACGCGAAGGGCAGTACACGATCACTGCCGAGATGACGACGCAGAAGGTGACGAAGGAAGGAAACTCGCCGCGATACCATGCGGAAGACTTGCGTCCCGAAAAGATCGCGGCGTTGCAAGCCAAGGACAAGGATCGCATGCCGATCGACCAGGCCATTGAGGCGTTGCTCTCTGGCGGTCACTTGAAAGCCCGTGCTGGGGCGACGCCGTTGGACCTGAATGCCAACTGGGATCGCCCCAAGGAATCGAATGGCGGCACCGGCAAGATTCCGGAGGCACCTAAATTACCAGCGAACGCGAAGGAATAATTCCGGACAGATTTCGCCAAGTTCGCTTTACATTTGAGCCTCCTCGATTACTGATCGGAGGCGTAGGTAGTTCAGAAAAGAGAAGGCCCATGAGAATCAATCGAACCAACGCTGCGAAGCTCTTCATCACGCTGGTGGCCCTTCTTGCGCCGTTTGTTAGCGCGCTTGCTGGTGATGGTCTTGCCCCGGGTTCGACCGGTCCGGACAAAGCGACCGCGAATGCCAACTACGATCAAAAGCTCGGCGACAAGGTCCCGCTCGATCTCGCGTTCCTAGATGAGAACGGCACCGAGGTGACTCTAGGCTCTTGCATCAACAATAAGCCAACGATTTTGATCATGGCCTACTACCGCTGCCCGATGCTCTGCGGTGAAGTGCTGGCCGGCGTTCTCGATTCGATGCGACGAATGGGTGGCGACTTCACGTGTGGCAAGGAGTTCAACGTCGTGGCCGTGAGCTTCGACCCGAAAGAAAAGCCAGAGCTTGCGAAGGCCAAGAAGATGTACTTCGTGACCGAGTACGGTCGCAAAGAAGCCGATGGGGGCTGGCGATTCCTCACGGGCAAGATGCCGAGCATCGAGAAACTGACCGCAGCCGTTGGCTTCCACTACGAATACGACCGAATGCTCAAGGAATACAACCATCCGTCCGGCATCATCGTGCTGTCGCCGAATGGCACAATCTCCCGGTACTTTGCGGGCATCGACTATCCACCGGCCGAGGTGAAAGAATCGCTCCAGGCCGTGGCGAAGGATAACAGCTTCGTCGGAACTCGGGAGATACGCGATTTCTTCTCGTGCTACCGCTACAACCCGCACACGGGCAAGCATTCAGCAAACGTGATGGGCATCATGCGTTCCGGTGGGGCGTTGATGCTGTTGCTCCTGGCCGGTTTTTATGCCTGGAAATGCTGGCGAATTCCCGGTATCCGCGTGATGGTCATCGGAATCATCGGCTACTTGTCCCTGGTCCCGGTGATCATGTTCGCGAGCATGCCCAAGTTGGCGTTCGTGGGTATTTATGTGGTGATGACGATTGCAATTATCGTCGTGGGACGAATATTGTGGAAGTCGGCGAAGGCACAACGGCAGTTGCCGCCTCTAGCTGGGGCGGGAGTCGAATAGTTGTGGCGGCAGACCTCCAGGTCTGCCGGGTTTTCGGACAGGCCGGGAGGCCCGTCCCCCACAAAGGCCGGATGCTCCAATGGATCGACGCTTATGATTCTGCAAACGCGATTCTTCCCCGAACAAGCCAGTGAGCTGGCCTGGCACGTGGACAACATCATCTGGGCGATCTCCGCGGTAACCGGAGCGACCGGATTGGCTGTCTACGCGGTCATTGGCCTGTTCTGCATCATGTATCGGCGCAAGAATCCTGGCGAACTCGGCTACGCACCCACGCCGCGCATCCTCGGGTCGCACAAACTGGAACTCGCCTGGACGATTATTCCGCTCATCATCTTCCTCGCCTTCTTCGGCTGGGGAGCGCAGATTTACAACGTGGCCCTGCATCCGCCGGCCGACGCACCGGAAATCTACGTCGTCGGCAAACAATGGATGTGGAAGGTGCAATATCCGGGCGGTCAACGCGTGATCATCGGGCAAAATAGCCTCGATTACGCGAAGGAAATTGGCGGCGAGGGTTACTTCGAAGGCATCATGGTCCTTCCGGTGAATCGGCCCGTCAAAATCGTCCTGACATCGGAAGACGTGATTCACAATTTTGGCATCCCGGCTTTCCGCCAGAAGATCGATGCCGTACCGGGCCGTTATGTGAGTACGTGGTATCATCCGACGAAAACTGGAACCTACGACATCTTCTGCGATCAGTACTGCGGCACCAATCACTCGCTGATGGTTGGCAAGGTGATGGTCGTCGAGCAGAAGGAATACGAAGAGTGGCTTGAGGGCAAATGGAAGACCGGGCCGGGCAAAAACTCGGTCGATGGTTCGCTCGCCCATCAGGGCCGGCAACTGTTCCAGAAGCTCAACTGTATCCAGTGCCACGACACCCAGAAGTCGAAGGCGCCGATACTCGAAGAAATTTACAACACGCGCCGCCCGATCAAGGGTGGAGGCACGGTCATCGCCGACGAGAATTATCTCCGCGAGTCGATCCGCCGGCCACGAGCCAAAGTCCGCGATGGCTGGGAGCCAATCATGCCGCACTTCGGCCCGGACAAGGTAAGCGAGGAGGACCTCATCAAAGTGATCGCGTATATCAAGTCGCTGAAGAAGGGTGAAACGCCGGTCCGCACGGAAGATTGGGTGGCCCCGGTCGGCGGAACGACTGAGCCGCCGGCAGCACCAAAGACACCGACCGGCGAGGGAGGTCCGAAATGAGTACGGCTACTAAACATGAGGCCCATGCCTCCAACGAACACCCGGCACACTCCGCACATGTCAGCTACCTGAAAGATGGCTGGAGCATTTGGTCCTGGCTGTTCACGGTCGATCACAAGCGCATCGGCATCATGTACCTGGTCATGCTGACGATCTTCTTCGGCGTCGGCGGCGCTCTTGCTGGTCTGGTTCGCACCAACCTGCTCTCGCCCACCGGCTTGATCATGGATAACGACACCTACAACAAGACCTTCACCGCCCACGGCGTGGTGATGCTCTTCTTGTTTCTCATTCCATCCATCCCCGGCGTGATGGGGAACTTCTTCGTGCCAATCATGATCGGCGCGAAAGACATGGCCTTCCCAAAGCTGAATATTGCTTCGTGGTACGTGTGGATGGTCGGCGCTTCATTCGCCGTCTTCGCCTTGCTGACCGGCGGCATCGATACGGGATGGACCCTCTATCCTCCCTACAGCAGTCGATCGAGCCACTCGAATGTTGTGCCAGGCGTGTTCGGCGTGTTCATCACCGGCTTCTCGGGCATCATGACCGGCTTGAACATCATTGTAACCATGCACCGCATGCGTGCTCCTGGCATGACCTGGGGCCGCCTGCCGCTCTTCTGCTGGGCCATGTACGCGACCAGCTTGATTCAGCTTCTCGCCACGCCCGTGTTGGCCATCGCACTGACCTTACTCATGGTCGAGACCGGCTCGAACGCCCTCGGCATGCCGATCGGTATCTTCGATCCGGCACTCGATGGCGACCCATTGCTGTTCCAGCATTTGTTCTGGTTCTACAGTCACCCGGCCGTGTACATCATGATTCTTCCCGCGATGGGCATGGTGAGCGAACTGCTCACGTGCTTCAGCCGAAAGAACATCTTCGGCTACACCGCTGTGGCCTGGTCGAGCGTTGGCATCGCCATCGTCGGCTTCTTGGTTTGGGCTCACCATATGTTCGTGGCGGGCATCAGCTACTATGCCGCGTTGTTGTTCTCGCTGCTGAGCATGTTCGTCGCGGTCCCCTCGGCCATCAAGATCTTTAACTGGACAGCGACGCTGTATCGGGGAGCGATTAGCTTCCAGGCACCGATGATCTTCGCTCTTGGCTTTCTTGTACTGTTCACCGTGGGTGGCTTGACAGGTATTCCGCTGGCCACGCTCGGCTCGGACTTGCACTTGCACGATACCTACTTTGTGGTTGCCCACTTCCACTTCGTGATGGTCGGCGGCATGGTGCTCGGCTACCTGGGTGCGTTGCACTACTGGTGGCCCAAAATGTTCGGCGTGATGTACAGCGACTTCTGGAGCCGGATCGGCGCCATCATGATTTGCGTCGGCTACGTGACCACGTTCACGCCGCAGTTCTGGCTCGGCTATCACGGCATGCCGCGACGTTACCCGAACTATCCGGCGGAGTTTCAGTACCTGAACGTACTCTCGACTGCTGGATATTCGATCCAGGCAGCCGCGTTCCTGTTGATCCACACGTACTTGATTGCCTCGTTCTTCACGGGCAAGAAGGCCGGACCGAATCCGTGGGGCGCGACCGGCCTGGAATGGGTGGCGGAAAGCCCGCCGATCACGCACAACTTCGAGGCGACGCCAAAGGTTGTTTGTGGGCCTTACGAATATTCGCTGAACATGACTCAGACCGGGGAGAAGGCCGATGTCCGCTAACGAAGGCGCGCTGAAGCACCACTTCGAAGACATCGAGCAGCAGCGCGGGGCGGAACGCCTCGGCATGTGGATGTTTCTCGCTACGGAAGTTCTGTTCTTCGGTGGTGTGTTCTTGGCCTACACGGTCTACCGCATCTGGTATCCGAAGGAATGGGCCGCTGCAAGCGGTCAGTTGAACGTCCTGGTCGCGGGCATTAACACCGTCTTGCTGCTCACGAGCAGCTTAACGATCACGTTCGCGATTCGTGCCGCTCAACTGGGGAATCGAAAAGCACTCATGAATCTGCTGGCCATCACCGGCATATTGGGTGCTGGGTTCATGTGCTTCAAGGCCTACGAGTACAACCAAGACTACGAAGAAGGCCTGGTGCCGTTCTGCAAGAACTTCGGCAAAGAACTGGTTCACGACCCCGACGACCACTCGAAAGCCCTCAGTACTTTCAACGATCAGTGGGAGAAAAAAGGGATCGCCCCGCAACGCATTCGCTTGTTCATGACTTTCTATTTCATCATGACCGGCATCCACGGGTTGCACATCATCATCGGTATCGGGGCCATCTTTTACTTGTGGTATCGGGCCTATATGGGCTGGATCACGGCTGACCGATATGTTGGCGTTGAGGTGACGAGCCTTTACTGGCACTTGGTGGATGCGATCTGGCTGTTCCTGATGCCGCTTCTGTACCTGGCCGGGCCGCATCACGGGTTGCATTTTTGACCGTGTTACAAGTTTCGAGTTTCAACGAAGCTCGAAACTTGAAACTAGAGAGGTTTGAGATGGCTTTCTATTTCGACCACAAGCACCAGAAACTCGATAATCCCGCCGCTAGCGTGGATAACCCGGGTGCGATCATTGCCGTCTGGGTCGCGATTTTTGTTGGCGTGATTGCCACCATCGGTGTCTCGTTGTCCCACATTGGTGATAGCGCGCTCATCGTGCACATGCTCATTTCCGCCGTACAGGTCGGGCTGGTCGGTTATTACTGGATGCATTTGAACAAGGCCGACTCGCTGACCTGGCTAACAGCAGGTTCCGCGCTCTTCATCATGCTGATCCTCTTCGCCATGCCCCTGAGCGACTATCTCACGAGATTCCTCGGAGGGTTGTGATGGCGGCCCGATCACGAACGGGCAGTGTGCGACGGCCAGCTTTGCTGGCCTTCTTGCTTTTTGCCTGTGCCGGTTGTGGCGGCTGCAATAGCGATCCGGACGCCTATCCCAATTCCTTCGTTTACCCACCGCGTCAAGATTGGATCGTTCTCGAATTACCCAAGAACGTCCCGAATCAACCGGAAGCTGCGGGCGAACTGGATGAAGCGATCCAGCGCATCAACGAACGCGGCGGCAAGGTTCGCAACCCGGAAGACGTGCCTGAATCGCTGCATGACCAATTGAACGGGCATCTGCGAAAATCCTTCGGCACGCCCGCCGAGCCTGAATTCGCCGATGACCACGAATCTAAAATTCTCGCCAATGAACTCGGTCTCTCGCCAGAACACCTCGCGACCGGAAGCAAGCTGTTTCGCAAGCACTGTCAGCAGTGTCACGGCGTAAACGGCAATGGCCGCGGACAGACCGCCCCGTGGATCACGCCTCATCCCCGCGACTTCCGCCAGGGAGCTTTCAAGTTCGTTTCCACGAACGCCACCGGACCGCGAAAGCCAACCCGGGACGACCTGTTCTTCACGCTGACCAACGGGCTTCCCGGCACGCAAATGCCCAGGTTCAAGTTGCGTAGCGAAGAGGAACGTCAGCGGTTAATCGACTATGTGATCTATCTCAGCGTCCGTGGCCGAACGGAGTTTGAGATTCTTCGCACGCTTTTGGTCCATGGCGAACCGGGATTGAATGCCGATCTGGCTTCGGATGCGAAGGAGATCACACGCAATGAACTCCGGGCATGGCAGAAGGCGAACAACGACGTGATGCCGGCAATCAAGCCGACCTTCGCGGAGAATTCTCCCGCGGTGGCCGAATCAATTGTGCGTGGCCACACTCTGTTTCTCGATCAAAAAGGGGCCGCCTGCGTGACCTGCCACATGAACTATGGCCGCGATACCAAGCTGCAATACGACGTCTGGGGCACGCTGATCAAGCCAGGCGATTTGACCGATGCGAGACGAAAGGGAGGCACGGCCCCCGAGCAACTCTATCGCCGAATTCATGGCGGGATCGGCCCATCGAACATGCCGGCCGCGATAGCGCTCAGCGAGTCGCAAACCTGGGACGTGGTTCATTTCTTGCAGGCGTTGCCATATCCTGACCGTCTGCCGGAGGATGTGAAGAAGCGAGTGTATTCGGGTCGGTAGGCCAATGCCGCCTCATCGTAGTCCGCACACGGAGTCTGCGGACGGTCTGCACGCTCCGTGTGCAGACTACTTTGGAATCAAAGGCACCCACGTGATAGCTCTCCCCAGTAACGCGGCCAACCTCTTCCAATCGATGCTCCGCATTCGCAAGTGCGAAGAGCAACTGGCGAAGTGCCATCAGCGTGGCTTGATTCACGGTGCCTGTCACACTTACGTTGGACAGGAAGCGATTGCGGTCGGTGTCTGCTCCCATCTGCGTAAAGAGGACGTGGTCTTCAGCACGCACCGGGGCCACGGGCACGCGTTGGCCAAGGGTGTTTCGACCTTCCAGTTGATTGCCGAGTTGTTCGGGCGGGAAGCCGGTTGCTCGCGTGGCCGGGGCGGCAGCATGCACTTGTTCGCGCCGGAAACCGGCATGATGGGGACCAGCGGCATTGTTGGACCGTGCATTTTACAGGCGGCGGGGGCGGGCTATAGCTTTCGCATCTTGAAAAGCGATCGGGTCGCAGTCGCGTTCTTCGGCGATGGGGCCGTGAATAACGGTGCCTTTCACGAAGGCCTGAACCTGGCCTCGATCTGGAAACTGCCCGTGCTGTTCGTGTGCGAAAACAATCAATACGCGACCGAGGTGCCTTTCGCCTATGCGGCGGGCAATCCCGAGGTAGCCAGCCGCGGGGCCGCTTACGGCATTCCGGGCGTACTCGTGGACGGCAATGACGTGCTAAGCGTTTCGCATGTCGCAGGCCAGGCGGTCGAGCGGGCCCGAGCCGGCAACGGGCCGACGCTGCTCGAATGTCGCACGTATCGAACCCGCGCTCATGCCGAGGGCATGGGAGATTTTGGCTACCGCACTCGTGAGGAGGTCGACGAGTGGAAGAAACTCTGCCCGATCGAGCGTCTCCGCTCCCGGATGGTTTCCAGCGGGATAAGTGTCACCGAGATTGAGAAGGCAATCGAAACTGAGGTCGCCGAGGCCACGCAAGCGGCCGAGCAAGCCGCCTGGCCAGAGCCGGCGTCGGCCAATTCGTTCATCTATGCCGAACCGCGAACTCCGAGAGCGGCGCCTCAACCCGGCAACCGTGAAATCACGTTCATGGCTGCCACGCTGGAAGCACTGAGCGATGCCATGGCCAGCGATGACTCGATCTTCGTGCTCGGCGAAGGCATTGGCAAACGCGGGGGCAACTTCAAGACGACGGCGGGGCTTTACGAAAAGTACGGGCCGCAACGGCTGTGCGATACCCCAATCGCTGAACGCGGCTTCGTCGGCCTGGCGGGCGGGGCAGCGATGACCGGGTCGCGGCCCATTGTCGATTTCATGTTCGCGGACTTCGTGCTCGATGGGCTCGGCGAGATCATCAACCAGATCGCCAAGATGCAGTACATGTCGAGCGGACGGTTGAAGATGCCGATCCTTCTGCGTGGATGCATCGGGGTCGGTCACTCAGCCGCCACGCACCATTCGGGGAATTACTATCCGCTCTTCGCTCAGGTGCCTGGGTTGCGTGTCGTGGTGCCGTCGAATCCTTACGACGCGAAAGGCTTGCTAACGCATGCACTGCGCTGCCATGATCCGGTGGTGTTCCTGGAACACCGCGATGTGCTAAGCGTGAAGGGCCCGGTTCCGACCGAGGCCTACGAGATTCCGTTTGGCCAGGCTGCGGTTGTTCGCGAAGGCCGAGATCTGACCGTGGTGGCTTTGTGCGCAATGGTTCATCGCGTCCGGGCCGTGTGTGAAACGCTGGCCGGAGAAGGCATCTCCGTCGAACTCATCGACCCACGCACGGTCGCCCCGCTCGATGTGGAAACGATTCTGAAGTCGGTTCGAAAAACGAGCCGGCTGCTGGTAGTCGATGAGACCTTCGGCCCGTTCGGCGTCGGAGCGGAGATCGCGGCCCAGGTCGCGGATCGCGGCTTCGACGATCTCGATGCACCGATTCGCCGGCTCAACGGCATCCACACGCCAACGCCTTATAGCCCAACTTTGGAAAAAGCCGTCGTGCCGAGCGCGGAGGATATTCAAAAAGCCATCCGCGATTTGTTGGCGGAATAGTCGTCGGCTCACCCCGTGTGCCGACTGCCCGCACGAACCGCGCCGAATTCGATTGTGTGCAGTCTTTCCGCACACGGAGTGTGCGGACTACTATCTTGACGCGAAGAGAATTTGTCATGCCCATAGAAATCCTCGTCCCTCGTTTCGGCTGGAACATGGAGTCGGGCGTGTTCCTGGGTTGGCTCAAGCAGGATGGCACCACGATTCAACCGGGCGATGCCCTGTTCAAACTCGAAGGCGATAAAGCAGTTCAGGAAGTCGAAGCCATCGACGCGGGCATCTTGCGCATTCCGGCCGATGGACCGAAAGAGGGAGACACGGTGGCCGTGGGTGCCACCGTTGCATTTTTGGAGGTCTCTTCTTCCACTCCACGTGCCGAGACTGGGCCTGAGAGGAAGTCTCAGCCGGTCAATGATCCCCAACCCAAACCTCTCCTCCCTGGCCCTCTTCTCCGAAGTGGAGAGGGGGGAGCCTTGCCCGCGGCCAGCCCGGCCGTGCGGCGTTTGGCGCGCGCGCTGTCCGTTGATCTCGCCAAGATCGCTGGCAGCGGCATTGGCGGCCGAATTGATGCGGGAGATTTGCGTGCCATCGAAACTCGGCCTGTCTCCCGAGCAAGTTCGCCACGAGCGCGGCGAGTTGCACGCGAGAGAGGCGTGGACCTGTCGCGAATCGACGGCACGGGCCGCAATGGCCGCATTCGCGAACGGGATGTGCTTGCGCTCGGGGCCGGCAAAGCTCTGTCATCGACTCGGCAAGCCATCGCGGCTCATCTGCTCCACAGCGTGAAGTCAACCGTTCCCGTGACGCTGACAACTACGGCCGATGTAACGGAGTTGGTGAAGTGGCGTGAGCAGCGCAAGGGCACATCTGGCGTGGTGCCGACCTTCACGGACTTCATCATCCGAATCACGGCAGAGACACTTCAGAAGCATCCCGCTCTCAACGCGCGCTGGGTCGGCGAACGACTGGAGATTGCATCACAGATTGATATTGGCGTCGCGGTGGATACCCCGGCGGGACTGATGGTGCCCGTAATTCGCGACGTTTCCGCTTTGTCTCTTGTAGAACTTGAGCGACGAACCAAGGAAATAGCTGAAAAGGCACGTTTACGGCAGCTGTCCGCGAGTGCAATGCAAGGTGGCTCGTTCACCATCACGAACCTCGGCCGATTCGGGATCGATGCGTTCACCCCGATCATCAACTGGCCGGAGATTGCGATCCTCGGCATCGGCCGCATTGCGAAGCAGCCAGCGGTTTTCGAGGGACAAGTCGCCATCCGGGAAATTGTTACGTTGAGTTTGACCTTCGACCATCGTGCAGTTGACGGGGCACCGGCGGCGGCGTTCTTGCAGGCGGTTGTGGCAGGATTGGTTTCGAAGCCTGAAGCGTCCGCGAAGGAGTAGCTGCCGAACCCTCGCTCCCTTCCCTTCAAGGCGTACTCGTTCCATGTCGCGCTACGCCCTGGACAATTCCGGCCAGATCAACATTCCGTCACTGAAGCAGACTCGATCGGGCAGAGTCACTCGCCTAATTCTTCGACCTTAAAAAATCGCACATTTCCTTTGTAACGGAGGAACGGCAAGACTGCGGGCGAACCGAACTGAAACCCGTACATCTGCGGGCCTTCGAACCACGACGGGTCGTTCAGGTGTTTATTCGCGTCCAGCTTGAATTTCGCGGCAGTGCGATAGCCGATGCACGAGAGCAAATCGACGGCTCCGATCACTCCGCCCACCGTTTCGGCGAGTGTCCTTAAGTGTTCCGGAATTGCGGCCCAGCCTTCGGGCCGCTTATCGGGGATGCTGGCAGCATGGACGAAAATTCGGCCGCGAATCGACGTCGCCCATGTGCGAATCTCGATCGTTTTGATCCCCGCGACCACGAGGGCTGCCCAAGGCTGCTTGATCGAGAGCGCGTAATTCGTTTGTTTCAGCAATCTAGACTCCTTGTGAGAGCCAGGCACAATTCTCGTGCCCCATGAAAACTGGGCATGTCCGTGCCCCACGAAAACTGGGCATGTCAACGCTGGTTTCCATCCTGAATGAACTATATTCCGTCATCGCCAAATTGCCCTTACTCTTGCCTAACGAGTTTCGTAAACGTTGCTCACCTCCATGCAACAACCCGCCGCAGTGAATGCCGAGCCCATACCAGGCTACCGGCTCATCAGACGTCTTGGCCGAGGGGGCTACGGCGAGGTCTGGAAGGCCGAGGCCCCCGGTGGGATGCACAAGGCCATCAAGTTCGTCTTCGGCGGCAAGGATAGTGATGGCAGTGATAACAGAGGGGCCGAGCAAGAGTTCCGCTCGCTCAACCGCGTCAAGACGATTCGACATCCGTTTTTGCTCTCCCTCGAACGTATCGAAGTCATCGACGGCCAACTCCTGATTGTCATGGAGTTGGCCGATAGAAACCTGTTCGATCGCTTCACCGAGGCAGCCGATTCCGGCCTGCCGGGCATCCCTCGCGCCGAACTTCTGCAGTACATGGTGGAAGCGGCCGAGGCACTCGATCTGATGAATCTTCACCATTAGATTCAGCATCTCGACATCAAGCCGCAGAACCTGTTTCTAGTCGGTCGCCATATCAAGGTCGCGGACTTTGGACTCGCCAAGGACCTCGATGGTGCACGTGCAGCCGTAACGGGTGGCATCACGCCGATGTATGCCCCGCCCGAATCGTTCAATGGGTGGGTGAGCCGCCAGAGCGACCAGTATAGTCTGGCCATCGTCTACATGGAAATGCTGATCGGCAAGCGGCCGTTCAACGGATCCAACACGCGACAGCTGATCATGCAGCACCTCACGGGTGTTCCCGACCTCGTCGGTTTGCCGTCTCCGGATCGGGAAGCCATCTTCAAAGCGCTGGCCAAAAAGCCCGACGATCGCTTTTCGAGTTGTACTGAGTTCGTGAAAGCCCTGCTCGGGGAGGTGCAAATTCCGGGCGATAATCGAGAGAAGAAACCGGCCGGCCATACGGAAACTCCTGACTCCAGAATGGCCACCCGAACGGATAGCTCCCCAGAGCAGGCGCAACTGCCTCGACCGAAGTCCCTGCCGGCGCTAATCACGCCGAAATCAACGGTATGGCGGCCGACTGCGCTCACCACGGCGAGAAAGGCCCCGACAGTCCCGGCCGCATCCTCGCGAGCGAGGGCACCGGAAGAGATTCTCGACGATGGAGTGCTGGCTCCGACTCTGGTTGTCGGTCTGGGCGGAACCGGACTGGCTTTTCTGCGTGCCACCCGACAATGGATCGCGGATCGCTTCGGCCGCCCGACCCTGCCGCACTTGCGCTGGCTCCAGATTGATACGGATCCGACCACGATGCAATTGGCCACCTCGGGTTCTTCCACTACGGCCTTGGATTCCGAGGATGTGTTGTTGACCACCTTGCGCCGACCCACGCATTACCTTTCGCGTGAAGGAATCGCTCCGGTCGATGCCTGGCTGAAACAAGAGGACCTGTTCCGGATCCCACGGACACCGAGTACGGAAGGGATTCGTTGCCTAGGTCGCCTGGCCCTGTGCGACCACTATCACGTGATTTGCCATCGTATTCGCAAGGCCCTCGAACCGCTGTTGAATCCGACTTGCCTCCTGGAAGCGATTCGAATCACGGGCCAGCGAATGTGGACGAACCTGCCACGCGTGGTCGTGGCCTCGTCTCTGCACGGTGGCACTGGTTCCGGCATGTTCTTGGATTGCACCTATCTCATTCGCCGCGAACTCAGGAACCTGGGATGTTCAAGTATCCGAGTCTCGGCTTTACTCGGCGTCCCGGCAGGGATTTCACAAACCAGCAATCGCCGCAACATTGGCAATGTCCGCACGGCACTCGCGGAACTCAATCACTATTACCACGCCGAATCGTGCTACGCCGCCACGTTCGATACCAGCGAAGGGACAATTACTGATCCGGACCGCCCCTTTCGGCGCGTGACCCTGATTCCGCTCCCAGGGACATGCGACCGCCAGGAGAGCAAGCATTCCGAATCGCTGGCCGCGGAAGTGATGTTCACGGAACTGCTGACACCGCTTGGCCGGACCACAGCCACGGTTGCTCAAAGTAATCTCCCCTTCACCGTGGTTGGTACACAACGGCTGAAGTGGCCACGAAAAGCGATTCTGCGAACGGCCTCGACAATGCTTGCCCAGCGAACGCTTGCCGCCTGGATGGGAAAGGGCAGCGAGTTAACTGGTTCGTATCCCCGGGAATTGATCGCGTCTCTATGGCAAGAACGCCAACTGGGCCAAGAGTTTCTCCGCAACATGTTCGATGAACATCTCAAGAAAACTCTTGGCCAACCTCTTCAGGAGGCTCTTTATCAAGCCCTAGAACCGTTGATGGACGATGAAGCCGAGGAGAGCGACTTTGTTCGGGCGTCGCAGGCTTTTGGCAAACTCGTCGTCTTGCTGGGACGCCCTGGTACTTTCGAACGCGACCACCTGCCTACGATCCCCGCCGCTCTTCAGACCAAAGTCCAGGAGCTTGCTTCTCAGGCAGATTCACGGCTAGCCACTTCGATTTTGGCCCTCATCGAACAGCCAGGATTGCGCGTGGGCGGTACAGAAGAAGCGATCCGCCTCCTTCGAGAAAGGTTGTGCCGGGCCATTACCAAAGTTGAGCAAGCAGCAATCGACCTGGAAGCCGATGCCGCCAGATTTTTCGCTCCAATCCACCAACAGTTGCTAGCCTCGACCTCGAAGAGTTCTGCTCGGACGATTCAAAAAGCCCTGTTGCCAGCCGCGAATTCGCGAGCAATGAAACACTGGGCCCTGGCCCGATTTCAAGGTCAGGTGTTAGGAGCATGTGCGGGCGTGTATCGAATCATTGTGGGTAACGTGCCCGAACTCGTCCGCGAAGTGACGGCGATTCGGAGCCAACTTGTCAACTTCCTGAAACAGTTGGACGTCGGCGGGACGACAAGCGAAATCGACGACGGCCTGAGTCGCCCGGTGTTCCCGGATGGTACAAATTCGATTCGGGAATCGGCCATGCTTTTGCTTGATTCAATCCGACCCGATGAACTCCGAGAATTCGACAAAAAGCTCCAGGGTCGAATCTGCCACGAATGTCGAGGGGTCACGAATGCCTGTAACCGCTCGACGGAATTCGGTGCGGCATTTCTGCACTTGCTTACCGAGCAAGCCTCGCGCTTCCTGGAAACTAGACTGCCGGCACCGACCGCTTCGCCCATTCTCAAGGCACTTGCAGAGACGGCGGACGCTGGAGGCAAGGACCGAATTGCCGACCTACTCGATCGGGCTACGCCCGGCGATCTCGGCCAAGGAAAGCCCACACTCACAGTAATCGGGGTTCCTGCTTCAGCAGAAGCGCATGTCGATAGGGTGCGAAAATTCTGTCGGGAGGAAATACACGTGGCACCCAGCGATGAAGACTTCATGATTTGGCGTGAGTCCCGTCGCGAGAACGTGAATGCGTTTACCAAACTCTGCGAAGAGCACGGCGATCACACCCAGTCCGCACACTCCAGGAGCGACGTGGACTGGCTACCCCTTTCCTAGGTTTGTTGTGCTTCACAAGGGGTAACGAACAATCCGTACTCCCGATTAGATTCTTACCTGTGTGAAGTGCACCCCTCGCTAACGCTTCGGGCTCCTCCCGAGGATGCCGAAGCGTCCGCAAGTGAACGCCTCTTCCCCTCAACGGAGACCAGGCGTAAGAATATGACCGCTCAGCCTCCCTCCATTCACGGACGATGCACGAAGTCGCTATCGATACGTTTCAGGGTCCGCTCGATCTGCTTCTTTACCTAGTGAAGCGGAATGAGATGGACGTGCGCGACATCCCGGTTGCACGGATCGCCGAGCAGTTTCTCGACTACCTCTTCGCCGTCCAAACGATCGACGTGGAATGGGCCGGCGAGTTTCTCGTCATGGCCGCAACCCTGATGGAGATCAAAAGCCGCCTGCTGCTTCCCCAGACCGAGAAGGCAACCGGCCCAGAGCCAGACGATCCACGCCGCGAATTGGTGAAGCAACTCGTCGAATACCGCAAGACCAAGGAGGCTGCGGGACATCTCGAACAACTGGCCGAGGAACGCCAGTTCCACGTACCACGGATATTGCCCGACGATGAGGAAGGCGCAACCTCGCCCCGGTTTCGCCGCGTGGAGTTGTGGGACCTCGTGAGTGCGTTTGGCCGTTTGATCCGGGAGACGCAGTCGCTCCAGCCACTCAACTTGATGGCCGACGAAACGCCGCAATCTTCGTACCTGGACTTCGTCCGCGATTTTGTTCGCGATCGGGGCCGAGTCCCCTTTCGCGGCCTGTTCTCCCCACCTTTCTCACGTGCCCGTTTCATCGGCATCTTCCTGGCCATCTTGGAACTCATCAAGCTGCTGGAAGTTGATCTCGATCAACCGGAGGAGTTCGGCGAGATTTGGCTGTTGGGATGCAGACCCGCGGAGTCGATCGCGTAGCCGCGCTCGTCGGAACGCGAGGGACCTTTCCCAAACGTGAGGCGTCGCATGGGGCCAAGGTCTCCCGCACTCTGGTAAGTGCGGCGACGAATTTCAAGCCCCTGTTCCGCGTCCTCATCGCGCGGCTTACGCCGCTCCGCTCGCCTGGGTATACAATCTTCGTACATGTCCGAACCGTTCCGGCTTGGTTATCTTGTGCCGGAGTTCCCCCGGCATGACGCACATCTTCTTTTGGCGCGAGTGCGAGGAACTTCGCAAGCTCGGCAGCGAACCAGTTTTTCTTTCCACCAGTCGGCCCCCTCCTTCGGCTTGTCCTCATGCATTTCGCGATCAGGCGGCGGCTGCGACACATGATGTTTTTCCGCCTCCCGCTTCGAGCTTGCTTCGTTTGCTCGTGCGTCCCCTGGGTGCCTTGCGGGTTGTCCGTTTCTGGCTCGGCTTGCGGGCCTCGCTTCGCGATCGACTTCGCTTCCTCGGCCTGAGCGTCTGTGCGGCCCATCTCGCGGCCTATTGTCGCCGACAGAGGGTGAGTCACATTCACGTCCATTCCTGCGGGCAGGCGGCACTGCTGGCCGCGTTCACGCAGCGCCAAGGCAATCGCGGATGCGTTGTCTCAAAGTCGGTAGCCGGGAAAATACAGTACTCGGTACTCCCAGAATCGTTGCGTCCGTGAATTTTTCTTTCGCGCGAATCGACTCAAACAAACTTTTCACCATCTAGGAAAATCGGCTTGTGCTCGATTACAATACAAGCCACTTCAGGTACCGATGACACCCACAAGCGCGGTTAGTCCGCGCGGCCATCGCGGGAGACGCGCGACATGCCTTCCCCCTTTCCCGGAATGGACCCTTATCTGGACGATGAGGCACACTGGCCTCAGTTCCAACATCAGCTCGTTGCCAGCCTGTACCAGATTTTGTTGCCTGGGCTGGTCGATCGTTATCGAGCCCGCATCAATCAGCGAAGCTTCGTGACCGAGGAGCCTCTCTTCACGTCGATCATTCGTCAGGAACGCCAGGAGGAGTACATCGAACTTCGCCAGCGGACCGATGGGCGGCTGGTCACGCTGATCGATGTGCCTTCGCCGACCAACAAGAAGCTACCACAAGGCCGCACGGCCTACTTCGAGACGCGGCGCATGGCGCGTTCGCAGAACGCCAGCATTGTCGAGATCGATTTGAGTCTGCAAGGGGCCCCGCTGCTCGACTATAGCCGCGAGGGCTTGCCGGAATGGGACTTCGCGGTCACGGTCACGCGGTGTACGCAACCGGAACGCTTCGAGATTTACACGTCCACGCTGGCCAAGCGTCTGCCACGCTTCAAGGTGCCGTTGTCTCCCGATGATCGCGATACGATTCTCGACCTCCAGGGCACGTTTGCCCGTGCGTACGATCAATCGAATTTCGCAGACAAGATCGATTACAGACAGGACCCTGCCACGAAGATGTCCGATACCCAACTTGCCTGGATCGCGGACTGGTTGAAGCAGATGCGGCTGCGATAAAGGAACCTATGACGGACTTTCGGCATCAGAATACAATCCCACTTCCGCACCCGATTTCCGGGTTGTTCCAAATTGGATTGCATTGCACACGCGCGACCTGCAACGAAAAGTGACTGTGTGAAATGCAAGCAATGAAACCTAAACGTTCATGAGCCCTAAACCAGCCAAGGCCATCTCCACCGTTCCGATACCAATCTTTCTCGAACGATCGTTGGTGGCTGCCCTCACTGCGTTAATCGTGGCACGTCCGTTGGTTTCCGGGGAAGACCCCGGGCGATTGCGGCTTACAGCGGGCACCGGGCCAGTCTCATTCAATTTCTGCGTGTTGCTTTTGCTGTTCGCGACAACCCTGTGGCGGGTGTTGCACGTTCGACATCGAGCCTCGTGGCCGATTGTTCCGCTCCTGCTCGCTAGTGTTGGCATGGTTGCGTACATCAGTTCGCAATTGGCCGATCGCTATGCCCGGCCTGGATTGTTTGTCGCCTGGGAGTGGATTTCGCTCGCGGGCATTGTGTACCTCACGCGGCGGCTGGCCGCCTCCCACGCGGATAGCCGGGGCCTTCTGAACGCCATCGTGGCATCGGCCGTCAGCGTGGCCGCACTGGGACTTTATCAATCCCTGAGCGGGCCGCTCGATTTGCGGCCGATGGACGTGGTTGTGGCCGACTCGTCCAAGTTGCTGGCGGGGACCGATGAGTTTTATCCGGAATTGAATCAGCCGCCTGGCATTCCGAAAGTGACGCGCGGTACTTTCGATTCGTCCGAAACCCTGCTGTTGTTCTTGTTTCTAACATTGCCGGCTGCCCTTGTGCTCGCGAGGACCGGGCGAAGTACCAAGCGATGGCCGTGGATTCTCGGCTTTCCCGCACTCATCGCGGCTGGAATACTTGCCGCGATTCTGGCCAAGCCGTTTCGCGACGATTCGGCTAACTGGTCGGCAGCCTGCTCGCTCATCGAACACTCTCCGTTCCTCGGCGTGGGACCTGGAAATTTCACGCGGGTTGCCGGGGCTTTCACGGGACCGACGGGTGCCTGGTTCGGTTTGGCCGCCACGATCGGCCCGATCGGTCTCATATTGATGGTCGCCGCCGCCGCATGCACCATGAGGAAAGCCTGGCCTACGAACGATCCAGAACAAAAAGAGGCCGCAATTATTCGGCCACGCTGGGAGTTTCATCTTGGCGGTGCAGCCGGGTTGGTCTTCGGCTTCATTTGGGCTTATAGCGAGATGCCAGCCGAGTCCCGTGCGGACGAAGTGTTCAACCTCGGCACGGCAGCCGTGTTTCGTGCCGCGTTCTGGTTTGCCGCGTTCGCCGTGCTCGAAGCTCTGCGGCCGAGTCGATCCGCACTTGTTCGTGCGATGCTCTTGGGAGTGGGGTTCGTACTCGCTTATGGCCTGGTCTCCGATGCTCCGGGCCGCTTCACACTGCTCGTGCAGATTTTTGCGATGCTCGCCCTGGCAGGGAATCTCCGAGCGAACGAATCGACAAAGCCGGCTGGCCCTTGGTCGAGGCCCCTGCGTGGAGTCGCAGTTGTCCTGTCCGCAGCCCTGGCGATTGGATTCTTGGTAACGGCCGCGTTGCCAGCCTGGGCCACGGCAAGTGCCGTTCGACAGGCCCGAATGGCGAGCCGGCATTTTCCGGACAAGCACCGGGAGTTCGAGCGAGCCAGGACCGCTCCGCTGAAAGCGAACGCACTCACGGCTTCGCGAAACTACCTACTGGGGAACATCGTCCTCCCGCTACGAGGCGCAGCCGACCGCGATCCGGGTAACGCAGCCCTGTGGCTCGAAATCGCCCGTTGGCGTCGGCCACTTTGGGAGTATCAACTCCTCGCCGACCCGGAGGATGCCGCCCGCGTTGCCGATGAAACACGCAAGTCGTCCGAGTTGGCTGCTCAGCTCGATCCACAGAACTTGGCTGCGAAACGCAGCTTAATCGAGGCTTTTTTGCTTTACCGCAGGAACTCGAAAGCACGAGAGCCGGAACGGATTGTCGCCTTGAATAAGCTGGTGGGCGAAATCGCTGAGCGCGAGCCGCTCGAAGAGGTCCCTCTGCGCTTTCGCATCGTGCGAGTATTAATCGAACGCGGCGAAGGTGAAGGGTTGCAAGCCGAAGTGAGTACGCTGCTTCGCCTCAATCGAGTCGAGGGTTCGCAGCACGGCAAGTTGACTCCCGATCAGAGGGCGGAGGTCATCGAAGGGGCGATGAAACTGCTCAAGGATCCGCCGAAGGATCTGCTGGAAGAGTGGACGCGGTGAGGTCGGCGAAATGTGGCACCTGTCACCCATTCTCGCCGGTCCCCCAACTGGGCACTGGTGCTTCGAATCGAATCGTCTGCTCCGTCAACCGATGATCGAACTCGATCGAACTGGCATGTAGACACAATGGTGGATCATTCACCGACAAACCCTTTGCCGTGCCGAGTTGTTGATTCGAAAGATACATCGGGTCGCCCATAATCGGGAACCCGAGCGACCACAGATGCACGCGAATCTGGTTCGTGCGACCTGACAACGGCTCAACCTCAAGTAGTGCAGTGCCATCTCGCAGCCGGCTACGCACACGAAAACGCGTTCTGGCTGCGACCCCATTCGCATCCGTCAGGCGAATCCCGCTTGGCCCAGGTTGTGATTGGACCAACTCGTTGCACTCGAAATTGTCTTCGGCCGGATGGCCCAGAACGCGGGCTAGGTAGGCCTTGTGCATCGCGCTCGCTTCGAATCGCTCCTGCAGAGTCCGAGCGACCTCGCGATTTTTTGCAAAGACGACGATTCCGGTTGTATCCGCATCGAGCCGATGGACCGGCAGCAGACGTAGCGGACGATAGACCTGATTCAGAATATGGGTCAGCGAATTTCGATTGAATCGTCCGCAGGGGTGCATGGGAAGCGGGGCCGGCTTGTTGATTACCACGATCGCATCATCTTCGTGGAGGATCGCGATTGTGACGGCCACGTCCGGCTCGCATGTGGCCGGCATGGTGTGCAGTAGCCGCTCGCCCGAGCGCACTGCTCGGCCTGGTTGAACTGTTTCGCCTCGACAGGTCAGCCTGCCCTC
Source organism: Gemmataceae bacterium (assembly GCA_009691845.1). Lineage (GTDB taxonomy): Bacteria > Planctomycetota > Planctomycetia > Gemmatales > Gemmataceae > SIAJ01. The sequence continues at coordinate 26,965 of SIAJ01000013.1, read as the reverse complement.
GGCACACGCCTGGTGCCATTCATCGCGGGTCAAGTGCGTTTTCATCGCGTCCAGAAAATCGAGCACTTCGAGGCCATCAAAGCGTAACGGGACGCTGATCGGACGCACGTTTTCATAAGGCAAACTGCCTGGCAATATTCCTGTCGCCTCGCGGATTGCGTCTCGCCGCTGTTCGAGCAGCTGCTCCCCGGTCGGACTCGCGGACCGGAAGCAGCTGGAGCACGATTTTCCCTCGACGTACCTCGGCGATGCTAGATCGTCGGCCGATAGAACGGCCCAGCAGGCAAAGCACTGCCGAACGGAACACTCTTTCAAATCCGGATCGACGGCGACACGTTTGTCGAACACGAAGCACTGGCCGTCAAAATGCTCGCTGCCGCATTCCTCAAAATATTTCAGGATGCCGCCATCCAGCTGGTAGACTTCGCGAAAGCCTTCGCGTTCCAGATATGGGGCGGCCTTCTCGCAACGAATGCCGCCCGTGCAGAAAGTCACGATCGTTTGTTGCTTCAATTCGTCCGGCAGCTGATCGACCGCGGTGGGGAAGTCGCGAAAGTCCTCCAGGTCGATGGCTCGCGCATTGTGAAAAGTTCCGACCTTGATCTCGAAGTTATTGCGAGTGTCCAAAAGCGTGATTGGGCGGCCTTCATCGAGCCAACCCTTCAACTCCTGAGCCGATACCCGACGCGACGAGTACTTCCTGGGGTCGATGCCCGGAACGTCGAAAGCGATGATCTCCTTCTTGATCTTGACGAGCATGCGATTGAACGGCCGTTCACTGCTAAGGCTTTCCTTGACATCAAGATGGCCTATGCCCGGTATTTGCCGCACACGATCGAGTAGCGTGTCAATGCCGTCACGCGATCCGGCGACGAACAGGTTGACGCCCTCGATGCTGAGCAGGATGGAACCGCGAAGTTGCAGTCGTTCTGTAAGGCTCTGCAACTCGCGACGCAGTTCCTCCAGGTTCGCCATCGCGACGAATTTGTAAGCGGCAATGTTGACGATCGGGGCCATCTTAGGAAGGAAAGAAAGATTCTGGCTTGGAAAAAGGCGTGACTCACGCTACACTATAGATGTTAGTTGTGTTTCCTTCTTTGTGTCCCACGAGTTTTTAATGCCTTTTTTGACCCTCGGCCTTTCCCCCTCTCTCGCGCGAAACGCCCAAAACCTCGGTTATACGACCCCAACTCCCATCCAGACGCAGGCCATCCCTGTTGTTTTGAGCGGACGGGATCTCGTTGCCACCGCACAAACCGGCACCGGCAAAACGGCCGCGTTCCTGTTGCCAGTCCTGCACGGACTGCTCACACAGCCACGCGGCTCAAGCCGCGCCCTGATTCTCACCCCGACCCGTGAACTTGCACAGCAGATTCACGAGGTCTTCCGCGGCCTCGCCGCGGGCACGCAAATACGCTCGACGCTTGTCATCGGCGGCGTCCCCTCGTTCCCGCAAGCTCGCGATCTGCGTGCTGGCATTGATGTCGTCGTCGCCACGCCAGGTCGATTGCTCGACCACCTCGATGGCGGAGCGTTTCGGCCGAATGCGATCGGCACGCTGATTCTCGATGAAGCCGACCAAATGTTCGATATGGGCTTTCTGCCCAGCTTGAAGCGAATTATCCAGAAGCTGCCGACCAAACGGCAAACGTTGCTGTTCTCGGCAACCATGCCGCCTGAAATCGCAAGCCTCGGCAAAGCGATCCTCCACGATCCTGTCAACGTGTCCATCGGCACACAAGGTACGCCAACGAGTTCCGTTAGCCAGATGGCCTACCCGGTTGCGACGCATCTGAAGACTGCGCTGCTTCAGCATCTCCTGGAACAGTGGGAACGTCCTTCGGTGCTTGTGTTCACGCGAACCAAGCACGGTGCGAAGAAACTCGCCGGCAAGCTGTACGATGCCGGTCACGGCGTGGCCGAGTTGCACAGCAACCGCAGCCCCAGCCAGCGGGCCCGTGCCATGCAGGCATTTCGGAACAAATCGGTGCCGATCATGGTGGCTACGAACATCGCGGCTCGCGGCCTCGACGTTCGGCACATCACGCACGTCGTAAATTTCGACGTCCCGGAAGCTCCGGAAGAATACGTGCATCGCATTGGGCGAACCGGCCGGGCTGGCGACGAAGGCATGTCCTTTGTTCTTGTCTCGCCTGAGGAATCGGGGCGATTGGCACGTGTCGAACGGCATCTCGGCAAACGTATTCCCCGCGAGCATCTGAAAGATTTCGATTACCACGCCGGCCCAAACCGTGCGGACAAGGCCCCCGAGGATCGCCGCAAGCCGGGACCGGTTGCTGCGGGCGGCCGGTATCTGAAGCCAACTCGCGGACAGGGTGGTCGCAGGTAGGTTCGGTGTTTAGGCGAGGACGGAATTCCACACTGGGCACGCCAATCTCCTGATTGGCGTGCCCAGTGTAATTCCCTTAGTGTCCAATCGCTTGCCATGAGCCTGAGACTTCGCCTGCCTTCTTGCGTGACTGAACAAACTTGAGCGCTAGCATTGTGTAGTCGTCGGCCGGTGGAGTGCCGGAGGTGAACGCCTCCAGTGCTTCCAGCACGCCGCCGATCATCGAACGGGCACTCCCAGGCGTCGGCTTCAGAACCTCGTCCAGTCGATCGACGCCGAACATCTCTCCATCCGGGTTCTTCGCTTCCGTCACCCCGTCCGTATGCATCAGAATCTGATCGCCGGGAGCAAGTTGAACCTCCGTTTCCGGGTAAACGGTTCCCCCGACGATTCCCAACGGTACGCACCGTTCTCCCGTGAGCACCTCCTTCACGCCAGTCGCTCCCCGCACTAATCGCGACGGCGGATGGCCGGCATTCGACCAGCTCAATGACCCATGATCCGGATCGTAAACTGCATAGACCGCCGTTACGAACATCCCCGCGGAGCGTGCCGACAGTTTGCTGAGGTGATCGTTCATGTACGAGAGCAAATGGCCGGGCGGAACAACCGGTCCGGTATACGTCGTCACGAGAGAATGCAGAACAGCAACCAACATCGCGGCCGCCGCGCCATGTCCGCATACATCGGCAAGAAGGAAGCCCACCCGGCCACGCGGCAGTGAGATGGCGTTGTAATAATCGCCCCCGGCATCGCTGGTCGAACGTGAATAGAAGGCGAGGTCCAGCGTGGAAACTTTCGGAAGTTCCGTTGGCAGCAGACTGCGTTGCAACCGGGCCACCTGACGCATTTCGTGCTTGGTCCGTTCGTGATCCACCTTGAGCTTTTGTGACTGGAAGGCCGCTTGCGTAGCTCTACCGAAGAGGTTGCCCATCCACACGAGATCGGGCACGCGTTCGGGAGGAAATGCATTTCCTGCTTCCCGCGTGAGAACGACCATGTTCACCGGATCGCCCGCTTCGTACAGCGGAATGGCGAGGAGCGACTGCTGGCCTTCGAGGTACGTATAGGCCGGGTCGTCCGCGGCCACGTCTAACACGTCGATAATTCTTGGCCGGCCTGTGTAAATCAATTCGCTGAATAAACCTCGATCGAGTCTCGGCAGACGATCGACATCCACCCAGGGATTGAGATCTTCCTTCCACTCGCTGTAGCGAGTGACGCGCAGCTGGGGTGCCGGAAGATCGCGGCGACTGAGCGAGATTTGCCGAGCCGTGGGAAAGATGCTCCGCATCCGCTTGGCGAAAACCTTGCACATGTCTTGCGGATCGTCAGCCTGACTCAGCTCTTTCATGACGTCCACGGCCAAGGACAGTCGCGCCTGAGCAACTTCCGGTCGCAGGTCGAAGAAATCCGTTTGGCTCATTCCATTAGTATGACGTGCGGAGCTTGCGTTGGAATGGAGATTATGCAAAAAGATGCAGTGACCAAAACCGATCACTTCGCGGATTTAATTCGGTCAATCGAGAAACGTCCCGGTTCGAATCTGGGGTTGAGGACGACATCGCGGAAAAAATAGGTCGCTACGAGTTCGTTGCCTGCGTGGACGACGGCCCCTACTTGCATGAGGTTGTCCACATCGAAGCAAAGCATGAGATGCGTCTGTCCATCCTCTTCTGGAATATCGCTGTCACGGTACAGCACGTGGCACAATTTACCGCCGAGTTCCGGAATCGGCCGGATGCCATCGTAGCGGGTCTTCAACATTCCCTGATCCCGAGCGACAATCATGGCCGCATGAGCGCGGGCCAAGCCGGTGTTCATGCCGGACTGCGTGATCGGGTAACGCGACTGGGCCCGCACCTCCTTGTCATCCAGGCTGCGCGTGACGTAGGGCATCACCTTGCGAACGACCTCGTTCCCCGGCACGATCGCCAGGCGATCGTTGCGGCCTTCGGCAGGGTACAACAGAGAGTGGGCCCGGGCTCGGCCTTCGACCCAATACAAGTAAACCGAAAACGGCGACTCACGAACGTCGCAGCGTATGACCTCTGGCTTGTTCAGCGTGCCATTAATTCGTTCCTGCTTCGCCATTATGCAGGTGTAGCCTTCGACTTCTTGCTTATAGCGGTGCATCGACCTTGCGAGGGCACCTATTGGATCGTTTTTGCATAACTCGGCAAACGATTGTTCGATGGACGGAGGGATGAGCAAATCGTCGCTTGGGGCACGGGACGGAGTCGGATGAATCTCGCGGTCGCCAATCACCAATCGTGCCGGAGCAAACATCAGGCATACGAGCAAGAATGTGACGAAAACAGCCGGGCGATATAAGTACGTCCGCATAAATCGCCTCACCTGATAGGAGCCGGCACACTCCGTGTGCCGACACTCGCATTCGGAGCAGCAGCCAACAAAGAAATAAACTGGGCGATCCTGGCAAGCTCGCCACACCTAATTATCGGCCAGTTTGAGGAAGGTATGTAGTGTTCGAGCGCGGAATTCCGATAGTTCAGGCAGCGCAGGCACGAATCTTCGGACAGTCCAACCAAGAGACACAATGACGGCTCGACGGTTCCTGAGAGCATGGTTCCTTCTGGTAGCTTGCACGCCTGCGCAAGCCCAAGAACTACCGCCTACCGGAACGCTGCCAATTCCATCCGGGCGCATCGCTCAGTCCTTCGCGACCGAACCGAACTACGACCCACCCATTCTGTTACCAATGCCGGAGGGGAAACAGCCTTCGCGAAAGCCGTGCCGATCTTGCGCGAACGAGTACAACCCGAACCACGTTTATCTTCCCGAACAGAGTCCCGATTGCAAGACTGGCGGTTGCGATGGCGACTGCAAACCGTGCCGGCAATTCTGGTTCGAGGCAGATTTCTTCGTCGGCAAGTCCTCGAATCTGCCGAGTGTGGATCGCCGATTTCTGTATGGAGTGTTTGCAGAGGCCGGGTACTGGTTTTCTGAGGAAAGAACTGCAGGCCTCGATCTGAGTATCCTGACCACGCGTGCCGACTTCAACGATTCGCAATTCGCAAGAACTATCCAATCGCCGTTCACCCTGAGTACGGGGGACGTGAATTTGCGGGCAGAATTGTACTCGCAGGAGCGGCTGAGAATCGATGGGCTGATTGGTTATCGCTATCTGAGATTCGACGAGACATACCTGTTCAGTACCCCTACCTTTCTCGACGATCAGCACGCAGTAAATACCCTGAACGCGGGGCAGATCGGCATCAATGCCCAATATCGGTTTGGTCCGTATTTCGCTGAAGCACTAGGCAAGCTGGCATTCGGAAGTGTTACAGAAACACTGGATCGCAGCTCGGTTCGAACCGTCGAAAGCGACTGGTGTCTCGTGCCAAACTTCGGTGCTCGCGTCGGCTATCAACTCGGCGAATCCATCTGGGGCACTCTCGGCTATCAACTTCTCTATGTCAGCAACTTCGACCGGCCGACTCAGCCGGACGCCGATTATTTGCTGCACGGCCTAACCATTGGCTTCCTGAAGCGGTTTTAGACAGCCACTACTTTGGCTCACTCCACATTAGCAAGCACCATTCGACCAACCAAATCAGCGTTGCCAGGCTTTGATCGTTGCGGTCGCGGCCCGGATCAAATTCGGATATCGAAACGCCTGCGACCTTGTCCGACCAGATCGCGGAGAGAACGCGCAGCACAAACGCCGGCGACAGCCCGAACGGTTGCGGATGCTGCACGGCCGGGAAATACGCCGGGTCGAACACATCGCAATCGATGTCGATCCAAATCTGTTTGGCTTTGGCGGCCAGGCTTGCGATCTCGCGAATCACGCGGTCGGGATCAGAGGCGACTTGCTCGGCCGGGGCCTGATAGCGAAAATAGTTGCGTGAATGTTCCTCGGGCAAAAACAAATCCCGCGAGCCGACATGAGCGATTGACGGGATTGGCCCCTTCGCATGCAGCAAATAATTCCCGTGCGAAAGTTCCGTCGTGCTGTCCGAGAGGTTGTAGATGTCGAGATGGGCATCGAACTGGATCACCAGAGATTTTGGACCCAGTTCTTCGTAGATCGGCAGTACGCCGAGATGATTGCCTGCAATCCACAAGAGTCGCTTTTTCTCCTTGAAGGCGGAACGAACGGCCTCGGTTGCCGTTGTTCGCCACTGGTTGCATTCCTCAAGAGTTTCAAACGTGAACTCTTCGATGGAAAGCTGATCGCGATACGATTCGGCACGGGCGGGCTGGGTTTCTTCGTTGGCATCGTCCAGCATTTCCTGGAGCGCGTCGCCTAGCAACAGGGCACCCGGCCCGGTGCCTGCCGAGCCGAACAGGTCGAACGGGAAAACGACGGCCAACATGGATTGCGGACTTTCGATGGAAGCAGGATGATCATTGCAAAGGCAACGTCCATCTTCATCTTCGATCGACAATCGACAATGGAGGAACCCAAAATGCGCGTGGAAAAAGGGGCGTACCTTGCCGACGGCGTAATCGTGACGGGCGACGTCGTGCTCGGCGCGGGGGCCAACCTTTGGTTTGGGACCATCATTCGTGGCGACATCGCGAGAATTACACTTGGCGAAACAGTGAACATTCAGGATGGCTCCATCCTGCACACGGATTTTGGGAAGCCGCTGACGATTGAAGCCGGTGTCGTCGTGGGTCATGCGGGAGTGTTGCACGGATCGCACATCGGTGCAGATACCTTGATCGGCATCGGGGCCCGAGTGCTTTCCGGGAGCGACGTCGGTCCGGAATGCATCATCGCGGCGGGTAGCGTGGTGGTGGAAGGTGCCCGTATTCCGGCTCGCTCAGTCGTGATGGGTATTCCCGGTCGGGTCGTTCGCTCCGCGACAATCGACGAGATTGCGAAGACGCGGGCCATCAACGCTCGCTACTTGGAACTGGCACGGGCCTATGCCGAGGGCCGCGTGGATCGACCATATGGAATCTGAAATGCCCCCCGACTCGCAGACACTCGAAATGCCAGCCCTGGCCGAGCTCGATGCTCGTCGGCTGGACATCGACGTCAAGCAACAGGGAATTGCCAACCTATTGCACGATAGCGGTTGCGAAGGCCTGCTGATCCTTCATCCCGCAAACTTTCGCGGGCTCACCTCGGGAGCCGATCCGGTGGGCCTGTTCGGCCACGACGAATTGCCCGGCCTGTTCCTCAATTCACATTAACGCTGGCTGTTGAGTTCCTCCATCGACTCGGCCCGGTTCTTCGCGGAAAACCTGGACGGTCTCGGCTTTCAAGTCAAGGAATGGCACTGGTCCACGAGCCGGGAGCAGATGCTGGCCGATCTCGTCTTCAGTCGAAAAATCATCTCGGATCAGTCTTTTCGCGATTGCAAACCCTCCGGCACGTTTTTCGCGAACGAGCGACGCAAGCTCAGCGCGTTCGAGATCGAGCGGATGGCAGAACTCGGCAAGTTCGTGGTTCACGCACTTGAGGCGACGGCCCGCAATTTCGCCTGGGGGGATCCGGAGGACGAGATCGCCGGGCATCTCGCGCATCGTTTGTATCGGCATGGGGTGGAGCCGATGGCTCTGCAAATCATGGGCGATGGTCGGGCTCGGAACATGCCTAGCCGTGGTTTTGGCTCGGAACCGGTCGATCAGTCGTGCGTGTTGCAAGTGACGGGACGGAAGTTCGGCTTACATGCGACGGCCTCGCGCACCGTCTTTCGCGAGACTCCGCACGAGGTCGAGCGCGCGAAATACGAAGCGGCGATTCGGTTTCGGCTCACGCATCTCGGCGGGATGAAGATCGGCGAGCGAGTCGTCCACGCGATCAATGCTGGGAATGTGCTTCTGAAGCAGGCCGCGTTCGAGCACGAGTGGTGGACCTCGACTCCCGTCGCCCTCACGGGACGCGAACCATCGGAAGGGTTATTCTTGCAGACTTCTCAAGATCGCTGGACCAACGGCTGGGCCGTGTTGTGGAAGGAGCGTATCGGGACCGCGTCCTTGGTCGACACCTATTGCATCGTGGAAGATAACTGGCGTGCGGTGAGCCCGCCTCTGGAATGGCCAATCCGTCGCGCTGTTGTTCAAGGCCGATCGTTCGATGTGGCCGATGTGTTGGTTCGCAAAGATTAACGAGTGATTCGATACCCCAGTGCAGCAATCAGTCTAAGCGTTTCCATCGCCGTCTGGCAGTTCCTCGTGAGCGATCAAGCAGGACTGTTCTTTCTTCGCATCATCGCGGACGGGCCCGAATCACCAGTACCTCTTTCATGCGTTGTTCGCCAACCACTCCGTGAGTTCGAGCAAATCGGGCGAGAGTTCTGCGGCGGACGTATCGATCGGCGTCGGCAGATAGATGAGGGCGCGCTTTCCGGGAATCAGATCTCCCCTTCCCCAAGAGGGAAGGGGGAGCAAGCCGATGGAGCTACTTCGCCCCCTTGAACTTGAATTCACTGCCGCCCAGAATTTGATCGGACGTGATCGTCGGGCAAACATATTTTTCGATGTGCTCGATGATGAGTTGTGTGCCCTGAAAATGGCTGACCTTTGGGGGCATTTGCGGATTGTACATGGTGTCCGTGAGATCGCGGACCAGGACGACGTTCTTGCCGTTCTTGGCCATCTGCCGCAGGCCAAACGGCCGGCCGAGGACACACATGTTGGTATGAACGCCGACGAGAATCACGTGATTGATGCCTCGTTCTTCAAGCATGTTCCAGATTTCAACGCCCGAATCGCTGATGGCATCTTCGCCCTTGATCGTGAGTCCTGCGTGCTGGCTCTTCCACGGGGCCTTCGGATTGCGGCCCATCGCCTTGAGCTTCGCGTGCCATTCCTCGTGTTCCTTGAGATCGTCGTCCTCGCCCCCGTCGGATTGATCGATCGGATACTTGCCCTTCTCCTCGGACGGGATTTTGGTGCACCACTTGTCGATGTCCTTGGGCAGTTTTTTCGCTGCGGGTGCCGATTGAGCCCGTTTGCGGCCGGGATGTTCCTTATACGGGTCCATGCAACTCGAAGGGGCATGAATGATGAACGCTCCCTGATCGCGAGTTTTCTTCAGGAACTCGTTCATGCGCGCGACCATTTCCTCCTCGCGGCGCACAGCATTCAGGCAGTGATGCGCGTCCCACATGTCGCAGACGATGATGGCCGTCTGTTTCGCGGGCCAAGCTTCCGGCTTGGTCGTCGGCTTGTCCTCAACTCGCGAACGCAACGTGAACTTGAAATCCGCGTCGGCAGCCAGGGTGGTGCAGGCCGCGATAACGATCGCAGTCAGCGCGTGAAAATAGTGCATGACGAATCTCCAGGAGGGTGAAATCACGATATGCGTCGGCGTGGCAATCTCAAGTCGCACGGCTCAGTCGACTTCGTACTTGGCCTGGAATACGCGATAACAGTTTCGTCTATTCCTTCCACGCATCTTCAATTCGGGGAAGGTAGGATTGCCATGTGCCGTCGAACGCACTGGTCTGCGCTGATATTCGCCGGGCGTGCCTGGAGTACGTGAATTACAGTGCCGAAAATGGCCCGAAGAACGCGAGCGAGCAACTCATCGGCGTGGAAGCCACCGCGTTTACAGCTGGCTTGAGGTATCTCAACGACAACGCGAGAATCATGTTCAAATAGACGATTGCCTCGACCATCTGGCGAGGCGGTGGGGGTCCCTCTTCGGTGGAAGAGCGGCGGTGTTTTGGTAGGCGAATCGAGTCGTCACCAGCGACCATGTCGCAAAACGGGCGTAAATAGCGATCGGCGAACTATTTGATCTCCACTGAATAACGTTCGGCCGTATCCAGGGCTTCCTTGGTTGCCAGGGCATCGGGCCACGCCTTCTTCATTTGCGTGGCTTTGCTTTTCAGTTGAGCGAGCAGCGGGGCATAGGCTTTCTGAAACTCCGGCTTCTTGGGGTCCTGGGTACCTAGCCCAAGTTGCTGGTCGAGTTTCTTCACCCCCTCCAATGCCAGCCGAGCATTCAGTTCAGCCGTGACAGCCTTCTCTTTCCTGAGTTTGCCGATCATTTCCGACGCTTCCGTGGCCAGCGGCGAGCCCTTGAAGGCCATGGGAAGTTTCTCGACCATCACGAATGCTTCGACTGGATTACTCTCCCGCAATGCTTCCGCCTGTTCGAGTTTCTTGCGGCCGCCAGCTGTCATTGCGGAAAGTAGACCCTTGGCGTCCGCACCGGCATCGCCCGTAAAGTTCCGCATCGCAGCGACTCTTGGCAAGACTTTCAAAGGAGACATTCCTGCACGGAGTTCTTTAAGGATTGGCTCGAAGGACGCTGTGAATTTCTCGCGACCCGCGTTCGCGATGATCGCATTGCCGACGGCCTTGCGAATATGCGGCTCGACTTCACTTGGCGAGCCGCGGAAAATGCACTTGCCGGTGTGATCGAACAATAGCGTGTGCGGGATGAAGCGATTGTCATCTGCGCCCATCACCCGTGTTTGATTCGAGATTGGGAAGTTCGCTCGCAATTTCACGGCCATCGCTCGAATGTCCTCCTCGTTCCCTTCTTGCACGTGTGAACCAAGAATGATCAGACCGAAATCGCCAATCTCCGCGTTCAAATCAGCCGTCTTGGGCATGGCGACGATACAGGGGGGGCATTTGATACCCCAATAGTCCACGAGCACAACCTTGCCCTTCAGGTCGCTGGCTTCGACTTTGGGACCAAGGATCGACTTGCCGAGACGAATGTCGGCAATCGTCATTTTCATGTTCAGGGCCGGCTCAGGATCGGCCTTGGCCTTGGGATCGACCTTCTTCGGATCGGGTTTGGCCTTGGCGGCAGGCGGCTGAGCACCCGCCCCAACGGTCAGAACAAAGATGGCTGCCACGAGTGTGAATAGTGCCAACGGGCGCATGATTAGACCTCGCAGAATGAAGATTCGACTATTAGACCAGTTTTATTTCCGGGTAGCAACTCAATCGTACTTCCCGCAGTCGGCTGTCCCAAGAATATCGTTGGGTTTTTGTAGGAAAGTGCAGGGTTGCGTGGCACTCCTAATCTGACTGGTGGCTCGATCGGGGCGTGCTCTGATATGAAGTGGGTAGTGGGTGCCGAACTCCGTCACTGCACCATAAGATGCGACACAAGCGGAGTTTTGTCGCCACGTCGCGGACAACAATTGGGATGCTGGCATCATCACTCAATTCTTGTGCTCCCACGCTCTGCTGCGTTAAACCTCCGCGTCGTGGCTAAACCATAATCGTATGCCCAACATCCGCCTGACCGAGATTCGCAAGACCTTTCCCAACGGGGCTGTTGGCCTTCATGCAACAACTCTCACAATCGCGACCGGCTCCTACTTCGTGCTGCTGGGACCGAGCGGGTCGGGCAAATCGACGCTGCTGCGGTTGATTGCAGGCCTCGAAACTTCAACTGCTGGCTCGATCCACTTCGACGAGCGGCCCGTTCACAACCTTGCTCCACACGAACGGGGAATCGCGTATGTTCCGCAGCATTCCGCCCTCTATCCGGATCGCGATGTGTGTGGGAACATTCGCGTCGGGCTGGAATTCGAGCAAGCCCGGAGGCCCCGAAAAGACCGACTCCCTCGCAAGGAAATCGATGCCCAGGTTGCCGAGGCCGCAAGCATCTTGAACATCGCCGAACGTTTAGGAAGGCGTCCGCACGAGTTGTCCGGAGGCGAGCAGAGGCGGGTCATGCTGGCCCGGGCGCTGGTTCGGCGGGCACCGATCTGGCTGCTTGATGAGCCGTTGGCGCAGCTTGACACTCCCCTCGCGGAAAAATTATCTCGCGATCTCCACTTGCTTCAGAGGGGGTTCGCACTCACAATAGTCCATGTAACTCACGACCCGAACGAAGCGATGGCCCTGGCCGACCGCGTCGGGTTGCTTGGAAATGGGCGAATACTTCAATCCGGAACTCCGGAAGAAGTGTACTCCCGACCGGGCAACCGCACGGTCGGTTTGCATTTTGGGCGTCCCGCGATCAATCTGATCGAGGGAATTTCTCAGGATGACGAGTTCGTGGCCGAGGAATGGCTGAGGGTCCCATGCCCTCACCAAGGCCCCGTTACCCTGGGCATTCGCCCCGAGGATGTCGGTTTTGTGCCTCGGGATGGCCATCGCCGAATTGGCGAAGCTGAGGTCGTGGATAACCAAAGACACGACTCCCGAATCCTGGTGACGGTGCGAACGCAGCTGCGAGGTTTTGCTTCGGAATCGCTCGCGGGCTGTGTCGGTGTATGGGTGAATCCCGAACGACTGCATTGGTTCGCCGCTACGACTGGCGAACGACTGAATCGCTAACTCAACGAGATGATCGCGATGGCCAAGACCGCTACCAAACCCAAGAAGACCAAGAAGGAAGCATCGGTCGACAAGGAACTCGCGCGCGCGCAGCAGCGGCAAGCGGTCCTGTCCCTCGTAGATGCCATGCATCGCGAGAAGAATATCTCGAAGGACATCATCTTCGGCGGCATCGAGTCGGCTATCGGACTTGCCATCGAACGTGCCTCGACGGAAGAAGCCGATGTGCTCGTTCACATCGACCGGGCGACCGGCGAGATCATTGCCCAAAAGGGCGACATCATGCTGGAGCCGGAGCTCTTGGGGCGAATCGCAGCTCAGGCAGCCCGGCAGGTGATGACCCAGAAGATTCGCGAAGCCGAATCCGAGGGCGTGTTCACCGAATTCCAGGCTCGCAAGGGCGAATTGCTCACCGCAACGGTTCAGCGCGTGGACAATGGCACCGCGATCGTTTCCATCTCGAAGGACGGCAAATCCGCTGCGGGAAGCGTGGAGGCCATCCTGCCCCGCAGCGAGCAGATTCCGGGCGAAACGCATCAGGTCAACGATCGCATCAAGGCCGTGGTGCTGGATGTCCGCAAGCAGGGGCATCGCGTGAAGATCGTGCTTTCGCGTTGTCATCCGGATTTCGTACGTGCCCTCTTCGAACAGGAAATCCCGGAAATCCAGGATCGCACCATCGAGATCAAGCAGGTGGCCCGCGAAGCGGGTTATCGCTCCAAGGTCGCGGTTTCTTCGATCGATATGAAAGTCGATTGCGTCGGCGCTTGCGTGGGCGTGCGTGGCAGCCGGATCAAGAACGTGATCGACGAGATCAATGGCGAGCGAATCGACATCGTTCGCTGGAATGACTCGATGCAGGTGATGATTCCGAACGCCCTGCAACCAGCCGAAATCTCGGATGTCCAGCTCTACCCTCGCCTTGGCCGAGCAATCGTGCTAGTCGCGGAAGATCAACTGTCGTTGGCGATCGGCCGTCGCGGCCAGAACGTTCGTCTCGCTTCGAAGCTCGTGGGCTGGGACATCGACATCATGACGATGGACGAACTCTCGCGCGACCTGGATAAGGCGGAACGCTGGTTCACGAAGATTCCGAATATGCAGCCCGAGAACATCGAGGCTCTGATCACCGAAGGCTTCTTCACCTACACGGATCTCACGTTCCTCGAAGCCGAGCAACTGACTGAAATCATCGGCATCGATCCGGAAGTTGCCGACGACATGATCATCTACGCCGAAGAAGAATCCGAGCGGATTGAACGCGAAGGTGAACCAGAAGAAGAAGTTCCCGCGGAAACACCGGCCCCCGAGGGGGAGGCGGGCGAAGTCGTCGAAGGTACCGTGTCCGAAGACTCCGCAGCAATTGCCGAGGGCGAAGTACCCGCCGAGGCCATCGCGGAAACCTCGCGTCCTACGCCCGTTGGCGGTTTTGAGAGCCTGTTTGCAGCCGAGCCGGCAGCGGAGAGCCTCCCAACCGAGGAAACCCCGGCCGAGCCAGAAGCGCCCCCTGAGGACCAGCCTTCCTGAAGAAAAGGCTGACGAATCGAAAAATATCGCATATGATGACTTCACGGTGCTTTGGACCGGGTTTGTCGCCCGGCCGCGCAAACCGTGATGCGATTGAGGATTTCCTCCGCAAGTTCCGTGTTAGTGCCTGGTTGAATTGACGGAACTTCTTTCCCCGACCGGTTTTGAGGGCCTTACTGACAACGTTACACAGTCTCACCTGTTCGGCCTGTTTTTGGGGCCGAGTGTGTAAATTGGCCCATCACGGGCAGCCGATGGGGGATGCCCTCTTCGGGTTGGTAAAGGCCTTGTAGATAGCAGAATCGGTTCAGACATCTTAAAACTTGCCTCCGAATAAGTGAGGCGGGGCGCGGGAAACGCCCCGGAGGAGATGCGCTTGTCAGCACTGGCACCAGCACCAAAAAAAATTCGCGTATTTGAGTTGGCCAAGACACTCGGACTCGAGACGAAGGCCGTCCTGGAACACTGCCGGGATCTGGGTTTCGATGTCAAAAATCAGTTGAGTAGCCTGGAGTCGGAGCAGGTCGATTTCCTGAAAGGAAAAATCGCCACGGGAGCCCGACCAAGCGCTCCGGCTGCCCCGGCACCAAGCAAGCCCGCACCGCTTCCGAAGACCGAAAAGAAGATCCACTCGCTCCCCTCGCCGAAAAAGGTCGAGGCACCAGTCGTTGACGAAGAGCCAGTCAGCCTCCCCCCACCTGAAGTGGAGCAGGCAGCGCCCCAGGTTTCCGAGCCGATTGCGGAACCTGTGCAACCACGCGCACCCGTTGTCGAACTCACTGGCAAGGTGCCCCGCCTCCAACAGGTCCGACCAGCTCCAGAACCCGCTCCTGCTGTAGTTATCGAAGAACCGATCGTTGCTCCGGCCGCGCTTGAACCCGACCGTACTCCGACGCCAGACTCGATTCCAGAGATCGCTGCCCAGGTGGACGATGCGCCTCCTGCTCCGAGTCGTGTGCAACCGCTACCAGGCCGGCCACCGGCACTCACGCCGTCGCGTCCGGCCAATTTGGGTTCGCCTCGCCCACCCGCTTCCGGTCAGTCGGCTAATCCGCGAGCGAATCCATCGCCGTTTATTCGTCCTGCCACCGGTCCCGGTGGTCCACCGCGACCTCCCTTCTCCGGCAGTCCTGCAACTCGACCGCCTAGCCCTCCGGGGACTGCTGCAGGTCCTCAATCGCGTGGCGGCCCCGCTACTCAGGGCGGAACCCGAACTGGCCCTGGAACCGGCCGCGGCCCAGCAGGGCCCGGAAGCCAGCAGGGCCCTGCTGGCCCTGGTGGTGATCGGCATCGCCGCAGTTCGTCGCAGCGTACGCAAAGTCTCACGCCTCGTCCGGCTACACGCACCGGCCCCGGTGCCGGTCCCGCTCCGGCTCCGCCGCCCGATGCCGCCACCGGCCGCAAGTTCACGGCGGACGAAATCAAGGCCCTGCGGGATGGTCGCTCGCTTCACGAAGTAACCCGACAACGCGAACAACCGGTCGCCCCTGCGCGAACAGACGAAGGGGAGGACGAAGAGTCCAAGAAGAAGGGCGCGGCACCCGGTGCCAAGCCTGGCGAAAAAGATCGCCGAGCCGTCGAACGTGCTCGCCGTACCGAGCAGCGCAAGGTCAAAGTCAACAGCGTGGTCGTTCAAGGCGGCCAGGTCGACACGATCGAAGATACCTTCGGCTCGCGCCGTGGTCCCCGTGCCGCTCTGCTCAAGAAGTCGCGCCGCGTACTTCGAGGCACCGTTGAGCGAAAGGGCAAAGTGCCCATCTCGTTGCCGATCACCGTTCGCTCGCTTTCCGAAGCCATCGGTATGAAGGTTTCCGAATTGCTCTTCAAGCTGAAGGACCTGGCCAGCGCGTTGTTCACGATCAACAGCACGGTTGAAACTGAAGTCGCGGAGTTGATCGCCAGCGAAAAGGGTGTCGAACTCGACATTCAACGGCAGAAGACGGCCGAGGAAGCCCTGCTCGACGAGCACGTCGAGGCCGCCGGAGACGAAACCAAGCTCGAATCCCGTGCGCCGATCGTGACGATCATGGGTCACGTCGATCACGGCAAAACCTCGCTGCTGGATACGATTCGCAAACTGTACGGCCACGATTCCGATGTCGTTTCCACCGAAGCCGGCGGCATTACACAGGTCATTCGTGCCTGGCGTGTCGAAAAAGACGGCAAGCCGATCACGTTCCTCGATACGCCTGGCCACGAAGCCTTCACCAAGATGCGGGCCCGTGGTGCCAACGTGACGGACATCGCCGTCATCGTCGTCGCCGCGGACTCCGGCGTGCAGCCGCAAACCGAGGAGGCGGTCGCACACGCCAAGGCGGCTGGCGTCTCCATCGTCGTGGCCATCAACAAGATGGACATGCCCGGTGCCGACCCCGCTCGTGTCGAACGCCAGCTTTACAATCTCGAACTTCTTCCGGACACCATGGGTGGTGAAGTACAGTTCGTCCGCACCAGTGCCGTGAAAGGCACGGGGATCGCGGAACTGCTCGAAACGCTAGCCCTGGTTGCCGAGGTCAAGGAACTGAAGGCGAACCCGCACAAGGCCGCTCACGGAACCTGCCTCGAAGCCTACCTCTCCGGCGACGAAGGCGTTATGGCGACGATGCTCGTCCAGCAAGGTACGCTCCACAAGGGCGACATCATCGTTTGCGGCGCGTCCTACGGGCGCGTCCGGGCGATGTACGACGATCTCGGCCGACCGATCAAGGTTGCCGGGCCGTCGGTTCCCGTTCGGATCTCAGGCCTGAATGAAGTTCCCAATGCGGACGATCACTTCCATGCCGTCCCCGAACTCGTTCGTGCTCGCGACATTGCCGAGAAACGAAGGGTCTTACAGCAGGACGCGGCCCAGGCACGCTTCAGCCCAGTCACGTTGGACAAGCTCGGTGCCGCCAAGAACAAGATCGCCGAGTTGAAGGTCATCCTGAAGGCGGAGGCCCGTGGGTCGGTCGAAGCCATTCGCAAGGAACTCGAAAAGCTCATACACGACGAGGTCCGCGTTCGCGTGTTGCACGCGGGCATCGGTGCCATCACCGAAAGCGATGTACAACTGGCCCTCGCATCGCCCGAGGATTCGATGGTCGTCGGTTTCAACGTCGTGCCGGACGATGCAGCTCTCAAACTCGCGGACGAACGGGACATCCCGATCCGCGAATACAACATCATTTACAAGCTGACCGAGGACATCAAGGCCGCTCTCGAAGGCAAGCTCAAGCCGGAAGAACGGGTCATCCACCTGGGCCGTGCTGTCGTCCGTCAGACGTTCAAGATCAGCAAGGTGGGCACGGCCGCCGGTGCCTACGTCACGCAGGGCGTTATCGAACGTTCCGCCAAGATTCGCGTTATCCGCGATGGTGCCGTGATCTATCCGCAGGGCGAAAAAGTGGCGTCCCTGGATTCGCTCAAGCGCTTCAAGGACGACGTCAAGGACGTGAAGGAAGGCTACGACTGCGGCATGAAGGTCGCGAACTACGACGACATCAAAGTCGGCGACGTGATCGAAGCCTACCGCATCGAGCACGTGCAGCGGACGCTGTAGGCCGACGCGAGATCGTGATCCATACGCCCGATCCGGATCAGGCTTTTCGTTTGAGAAAACAAAGGGGGCCCGCCAATGTGTGCCGACTTCGCTCATTGCAATCGCTAGGACCCTAACCGCGGATCCGGAAACGGAACGGTCCCCGCATGAGTCATCGGTTGCGTTTGAATGAAAAATCGTAAGATGATCGTCGGTGCTTGTTCCTGAGTTGCTCGTGGGCATGATACATGCTGGCCGTGCCTAATCCTCTTTCATCGAAGGTCATCGAGCCCACTCTCGTCTCGTTGATCGAGGGGTTGACTCCAACATTTCGCGAACAGCTCTCGAAACATGCCGACGAGGATCGGCGTCCAAAGTTCCCCCGCGACGATCGTGGCTTTCAGACGGAACTCAAGCGGCGGGTGTCGACGTTCATGCACGAGACCGGGCGACGCGAGCGCGATTGCTGGCAGATGTACCTGAAGACGGCCATCATCATAGCCTGGTACGCGGCTTCGTACTTGCTGCTGGTGTTTGTGGTTCAACATTGGTGGGAGGCACTACTGGCTACCGTCTCGCTGGCGTGCGCGCTGGCGGCAGTCGGCTTTAACATTCAGCACGATGCGGGGCACGGTGCCTACTCGAATCGGCCCTGGATCAACAAGCTCGCGGCGTTCGGGCTCGACCTGATGGGGGCAAGCTCTTATTTGTGGCACTGGAAGCACGTGGTCTTCCACCATACCTACGTCAACGTCGCTGGAGTGGATACCGATATCGAGTTAGGTGGAATTGTGAGGCTGACTCCAACCCAGCGTTTGCGGGCAGTTCACCACTGGCAGCATCTGTACTTGTTTCCGCTTTATGGCATCATGGCCGTTCGCTGGCACTTGTGGGGTGACTTCAAAGAGGTCGCGACTGGAAGGCTCGGCCCGCACCCCATCCCTCGGCCAAAAGGATGGGATCTGTTCCTGTTCATCGCCGGCAAAGCGGTTTCGATCGGGATAGTGATCGTGCTTCCGCTTGTTTTAAGCGGCCACCCGTGGTGGATCGTTGGAATCTATTACTTCATCATGACGGCGGTGATCGGTGTGATCCTGAGCATAGTCTTCCAACTCGCCCATTGTGTGGAAGAGGCCGACTTCCCGATGCCCACGGACGAGACGCTACGAATGGAAGCAAGCTGGGCCGTCCACCAAGTCCAGACGACGGTGGACTTCTCCCGCAAGAGCCGGCTGCTGGCGTGGTATCTCGGCGGACTCAACTTTCAGATTGAGCACCATCTGTTCCCACGAATCTGCCACATCAACTACCCGGCAATCTCCGGAATCGTGGAGAAGACCTGTCGGGAGTATGGCGTCAAATACTCGGTACATACGACTTTTCTCGCAGGCTTGCGGTCTCATTACCGCTGGCTGTGGCGGATGGGAAACCCGGCACGTTCGAGTGTCAAACCGGGGGCCATCCCTGCAAATGCCTGTTCCAACCACGCGTTGGCCCGCGATTGACGGCATGGCCGTGGGACCGCGCGATCCGCATCGTGACAAGAACGGCGCAGGCGGCCTCGACCGCTTTTTCGATCGCTTCGCGAACCAATCGGGCAACGGTCAAGGTACAGAGTAAGTGGACCTTCGATTGAGCATTCCGATTGGGTTGCTACTCATTCGTTTTTGCTCTACCGGATGCCATTCGGTCAAGCCAGGATCCCCTTCGCCACCGTCCCGTAGACGTCCGTCAGTCGATAATCGCGGCCGGTGTGTCGGTAGGTCAGTCTTTCATGATCCAGTCCCAACAAGTGCAGGATCGTCGCGTGAAGATCGTGAATGTGGACCTTGTTCTCCACGGCGTCCCAGCCGAATTCGTCGGTCGCACCGTAGGCCATGCCGCCACGAACGCCACCGCCTGCGAGCCACATGGTGAAACCGTACGGATGATGATCGCGCCCGTTCGTTCCCTCGGCCGTCGGAGTGCGGCCGAATTCGCCGCCCCAGATGACCAGCGTGTCGTCCAATAGTCCGCGAGCCCGTAAATCCTCAAGCAAGCCGGCAATCGGGAGATCGGTTGCCAGTGCGTTCTTGGCATGACCTCCCTTCAGGTCGGCGTGCTGGTCCCACGGCTGAAAACCGCCCGTGGTGTGATAAAGCTGCACGAAGCGAACTCCTCGCTCCACAAGCCGCCGGGCCAGTAGGCACTGACGGCCAAAGGTCTCGGTCTCCTTGCGATCGATCCCGTAGCGAGCCTTCACAGCGACCGACTCGCGACTCAAATCAAACGCGTCGGGGGCTTGCGATTGCATGCGATAGGCCAATTCGAACGATTCGATCCTGGCGTTCAGTCGAGTGTCCTCGGAGCGAGTTTCCTGATGCAGACTGTTGATGCGTTTCAACGCGTCGAGTTCCTCACGCTGGCGATCGGCACCGACGCGTTCGCTCTTCAAGTTGCGGATCGGGTTCTGCAAGTCGGAGACGAAGGTTCCTTGATATGTGGCAGGCAAGAAGCCCGCGCCGTACTGGCGGGCTCCTTCGATGAGCGGACCAGGCCCGATTGCGACATAACCCGGTAGGTTCTGGTTCTCGGTACCGAGGCCATACGTGACCCAAGCACCGATGCTCGGCCGCGTGGCCACTCGCTCCCCCGTGTTCATTTGCAAACAGCCACCAGGGTGGTTAACATCGTCGGCCACCATCGAGCGAATGACGCACAGTTGATCGATGCACGAACCGACGTGGGGAAAGAGTTCGCTCACCTCCAGGCCGGACTTGCCGCGTTTCGAGAACTTCCACGGGGAGGCCAGCAGATTTCGCTTCTGGCCAAGGTACAGTTTTGGCGAAGGCTTGCCGTTCTCGCGGTTAAGTGTGGGTTTCGGATCAAACGTGTCGACTTGCGATGGTCCGCCGGGCATGAAGAGGAAGATGACCCGCTTGGCTCGTGCGGGGAAATGCGGTGCGCGGGGTGCGAGCGGATTGGCCGAGGCTGGTTTCTGGGCAGCCGCGCCGTCGGCGAGCAGGGCCGCGAGAGCCAGCGAGCCGAAACTGGCACCTGTGTGCCGCAGCAGTTCGCGGCGAGTGGGTTTGGCATCAGTAACGTCGTCGTTCATCGTTTCGTTTCAGGGAAGCAAGTAGTAGGCACACTCCGTGTGCCGACTATTTTTGAGGACTCAACGGGCCAGGCTGCTCAATCAACATACACGAATTCGTTCGCACACAAAACCAGGCGACAGTAACGTTCCCAGGCATCCGCTTTGCCGGTTGCCAGGATTTGATTGCCAAGTTCCGATTCTGTCGGCGTCGGTGGCCGGCCAAGAGCGACCAAGTAGAGACGCTCAATTCTCTTGCTGGTGGGTTCACCCACCCCACCAGTTCGCGTCGCCAAGGCACTCGCAATCTCACTCACGAACGGGTCATTCAGGAAGAACAGAGCCTGTGGTGCGATGATCGACTGGCCGCGCTGGGCGACGATCGATCCCGGATCGGCCCGGTCGAATAGTCGGCCAAAATCGGAGGTCGTTCCAGTGCGAGCGGACAGGAGGTACAGCGTTCTTCGCGGCTTGTTCAACTCGGGGAAAGCCGGGCCTCCGGGAGTGCTGTCCAGCCGTAACGACACCGCCAAAAGACTATCGCGAATGGCTTCCGCATCGAGACGCTGGCGGTTGAATCGACCGAATAGTCGGTTGTCCGGATCTTTGGCCAAGCTATCCACGCTTGCACGGCTGCTTTGCTGGTAGATGCTGGAAAGCATGATGAGACGGTGCATCGACTTCATGGACCAGCCCGACTCGACGAAACGTTCGGAAAGGTAGTCGAGCAACTCTGGATGGGTCGGCCGGTCGCCACGCTCGCCGAAATCGTTTGCCGTGCGAACCAAGCCCTCGCCGAAATGGTGCTGCCAGATTCGGTTGACCATCACCCGTGAAACAAGCGGGCTATCCGAGCGTGCAAGCCAATCGGCGAGTTGCAGTCGGCCGCTTCCCGTTGTGATCTTTTCGCGACGATCGCCCGTCAGAATCTCTGGGACTCCGCGTGGCACCAGCTTGCCCATTCGTTTGTGATCGCCACGGATGAAGACGGGTGAATCCTTGAACCCTTCGTGCCGCGTTCCCTTGGGGCCGCCCTCGCCTACAACGACCGCCTCGGGGATTTCGACAGGCTTGCTCTTCTTGAGCGTTTCCAGTTCCTGCGTCAGCGCTGCCAATCGTTTGTGAACCTCTGGGCCAAGGAGTTTGGCACGCTCATCCGTGGACCCCCAGAATGGCCCACGCGGCGAGAGGAGTTCCTGATACAGGTCCGCGACGGGATCACCTGCCTCGACCTTTGTAACAGAGTTCTCGAGCCATGTTCCTTGAAGCTCGCTCTGGATTGCCTTGCGTTCGTCGTCGGTTAAAAGACGATCGTAGACGCGGACCTCGGCAACATCGCCCTGAAATCGAGAACCGCCGCCGGAACCCGGTCCGCCGATTCGCAGGGCCGCGATTGCGGGATCGGAGGAGATTGTCTGGATTCCTTTGGAACTGCCAACTGCCGCAGCATCGCGAAACAGAACGGTTCCCCCGGGGCCCCAGGTGACGCAGGCGATTTCGAAGCCCTTCGCTGTTCGCGTGTGAGTGATGTCACCCGACTGGCCATTGTTCCGCAAGATGGCGTGCATCCGTCCGCCGGGATCGAGCATCAGCCCGAGTCCGTGCTTGCCGACATCGGCATCTTCCCAGCCGACCAGGCGCTGCCCGGCACCGGCCTTGTCCGCACTCTGATACACGACGAACAGGCTGCCGTTTGAAGGGACCCGGCCAGGCGCTTCGAGCAGTGATTTGCCATCGAAACGCAGCACTTGCTTGGCGTGGCCATTGATTGTCACGCTCGTCTTCACTGGGCCGCCTTCCGCAGTCGGCGGCTTCACATCATCGGCTAAACCAGATCGGTTCGGCCAGTGCGTGACCCGGTCTTTCGCATCGGTGACGAGGTCGGGATCGTCTGCCCGCAAGCTCAGCAAGGACGCCCTGGCCAAGACGTTCTTCTCCGGCGGTTCGGCCTCCATCCGCTTGACCAGCACGGCAATCGCTTGCTGAAGTTGCTCGGCGGAGCGAACGAGTTCCGCGCCGGCCAGTTTGCCGGTCGCAGCATCGCGCAAAGCTTGAGGACGTCTCGTCGTTTGCTTCTCGATTCGAGCGAGATACTCAACCCACTTCGCCAGCAGGCTCTCCTGGATTTGATGCTGTTTCGCCAATTCACGCTGAGAGGTTTTCGACTTCCGGGTTTCGCAAGCCGCAACCAAATACTTCGCCATCTGCTCGCGGACGAGTGGCTTCACAAAGGCGAGATACTCTCGATCCACGCCATTGCGCAACTGCAACTCGATCTCCGCGCGCCGTTTCTTGTCGAGCGTTTCTTGAGCTTTGGCCTGCGTGATTTCCGTCTCGGACAACAACGGCGCCCGAACGAGCGGCGTGTTTCCCGGCACGGGGCCGGGGACAAGTCGTGTACTGAAAAAGATCCCGGCGAGTGCGTAGTAATCTTCGGTGGAGATCGGGTCGAACTTGTGATCGTGACAGCGGGCACATGCCACGGATAATCCCAGGAAAGTCCGGCTGACGACGTCGATCTCGTCGTTGACGTAGTCGGCGATCATCTGCTCCTTGTCCACGTCGCCGGGCACGAAATCCGCGAGAGCGAGCATACCCGTTGCGATCAAGCCATCCTTGTTGATGCCCCCAGGTCGAGTTGGCGGCAACAGGTCGCCGGCAATCTGATGGCGGACGAAGTCGGTGTAAGGCAGATCGCGGTTAAATGATTCGACAACCCAGTCGCGGTAGCGCCAAATCTCGCGAAAGTCGCTCGGCGGGGGCAACTGAATGAGATCGCGGGCGTCCGCATAACGGACAACATCGAGCCAGTGCCGGCCCCAGCGTTCGCCATATTGCGGCGAAGCCAGCAGGCGATCCACGACCCGAGCGAACGCCTGAGGGGAATCGTCCTTCAGGAATGCATCGATCTCGTCAGGCGTCGGCGGCAGGCCGATCAAATCAAAAGTTGCTCGGCGCAAGAGTGTTCGCTTGTCGGCCGGATAAGAAGGGGTGATTTGCTTGGCTTCGAGCTTCGCCAAGATGAATCGATCGAGCGGAGACTGTGGCCAACCCGAATTGCGAACCTCGGGAATCGAACCAGACTTCACCGGCTGAAACGACCAGAACTGACGTTGTTTAGCGGTAATCGTGAAGCGGCCATCCACGAGCGTGAGTGTGCCGGAGGCTGTTGGCCAAGGCAACCCGAGTTTCACCCAGCGGGTGAGCACGCCGATTTGCTTGTCGCTCAGTTTCTCCTTGGGCGGCATGTGCAAATCGCCGTCATGCCGCACCACGCGTATCAGCAGGCTTTCATCGGGTTTGCCGGCGACAACAGACGGCCCCGTGTTGCCCCCTTTGAGCACACCGGCCCGCGAGTTCAACTTCAGCCCGCTCTTTGGTTTGTCCTCACCATGACACTTGAGACACCGCTCGATTAGAAGTGGCCGAACTTCCTTCTCGAAGAACTCGGCGTCGGCCAACAACGGTTCCGCGGCCCGTGAGGTGCCCAGGAGAATCAGCATCGCTGCCACGCCGATCCAAACTGAAGTCGCAGATTGCAAGGCCGCTCCCAGTGTGCGCAAACAAACTGATTGTGCTTATCAGCGTAACCGGCGAAGTCGCGGAACACAACTGCAAGAATGAGCGCGTTCGCCTCGAGTGCCAAGGAAGCGCTCGAGATACTAGCCAGAATGTTCTCGCGGCCGGAATCGCCAGATGAGTTCACCGCGATGAGGGCATTTGCAACGCCACACACCCGCTTTCGGCCTGCGCGATCGGAGATGAACGGTCTCGCATCCCGCACATTTCGCTTCCCAATTTGCTGTCTCTTGGACAGCCCTCGGCACAACGGGCCTGAGTGCCGGGTCGCCCATGAACTCGAAAATCAGCGGCGAACTGGCTGCGCATTTGCATCGGTAGCCGCTCACGGTCTTCGGTCGCTTGTAGCGGTGATAGGTCTTCTTGCAAGCTGGACAGGTCGCCTGCCAGTCGCCGGGCTTCAGGACAGCCGTTTGCGTGTTGTCGCAGGCTTGAGGTACTGCGCCTAACCGAATTGCAATTTCTTTCCAAACAGGGCCGTGACGGGCCTTTGGACCAGCGATGGCGTGGGCGATCTCATGCAGGAGCGTGTCGAGGACCGTCTCGGATGGGCTGTTCTGGGCATAGAACTCGGCAATCTCGATGCGTTTCGTCCGGAACTTGCATATGCCCAGGCAACGCTTCGCCGTCCCCAATGCGAATGTCCAACCCTCCAAGCCGTGCTTGGCCAGTTCGCGGTTCGCGATGAATTCCAGTTCCTTCAGGTCCATCCCTTGCTTTCCGAGGCTTCGAAATCCTCCAGTACGACATGCGCACGCCTTCCGCATACTTTCTAGCGGTTCCGCGTCGGCCAAACGGTGATCGCACCCGATTTCCATTATCGCCGATGCCAGCAACCCGCTTTCTCGGATCAGCTCTTCAGAGTCTGTGAACGGAATCACGTCGGCGGCTCGGCTATGCAGGATCACCGTGCCCGCTTTCACGGTCTTGGTTGTTCCCGAATTCTTCCATGCTGGACAGATCGGACTCCTGGAGCCCGTTGCGATTCGCCCACTAAATACAGGAACGGCGGGAAGAGGCGGACGCTTCGCCGTCGGTGGGCGAGGGTGAACGCAGTCAGATCGAGCCAACTCGCGGGCGTCGAATGCATGGGCCGTTAGTTTAGGAGGCAATCGAGGGCCGACTCCGATAAACTGCATAGCATGCTGGTCGATCTGCCGCAGGTATTGCGCGAAGCCGAGGGATTCCCCAACGTGCTGGCCGCACTGCGCGCCGGCGGAGCAGGAACGGTCGACGGAGCCTGGGGCTCGTCGGCCGCACTCTCGGTCGCGGCACTCGCGGCCGATGCACCGGGTACGGTACTTGTCGTTCTCGCACATCCCGGCGACGTCGAGGCCTGGGTCGGCGATCTCGTCAGCTTCTCCGGCAAGCCGCCGATCGTCCTGCCCGCCTTCGAATCCTGGCCTGCCAACACCTCCAACTTCGACGAGACGCCACGCCGACGTTTGCGGTTGGTTCAGAAACTCGCCAGCGATCCGCCGAAACTCGTGCTCACGACCATGAGCGCCCTCATGCAGCCCGTACCGGGCAAGGGGGAACTCGAATCGCGTGGCCGGCGCATCCGCATTGGCGAGTCGATCGACCTCGACGAACTCGGCACCTGGCTGGTCGGCAACGGCTACAAGCGCATCGATTCGTGCGAACTCCCAGGCGAATTCGCACGACGTGGCGGCATCATTGATCTGTTCTCGCTCGATGCGGAAGGGCCAGTGCGGCTCGAGTTCTTCGGCGACGAGGTGGAATCGATCCGCTCGTTCGATGTCGGTTCGCAACGAAGTCTCGGCGACGTGAAAGAAGTGACGGTGCTGGGTGGAAATACAACCCCTCCCCGAAGCGGAGAGGGGGGCTTTAGTAGAGGCCACTTCACCGAGCATCTTCCCGCCAACACCTGGATCATGCTCGTCGAGCCGAACGAGTTGCATGAACAGGGAAAATTCTTCCTGGAGACCGTCACCGAGGTCGAAGGGCTCTTCAGCGTCGATGGCACGTTCAAGCAGTTGATCGCTCGGCCCAATGCAACCATTTCCGCGTTGCCACGCGCCGGCCTCGAGTCGGCTTGCCATATGCGTGTCGAATCGGTCGAGCGTTTCAGCGGGAATGTGAACCGCGTTCGCGAGGAACTTGATGCGGTTGGCCGGCAGGATCGTGTGCTGATCGCCTGCCACAACGAGGCGGAAGTTCACCGCCTGACTGACGTGCTTGCGGCCGGGCAGCTTGCTCAACACGATCGCCTGAAGCTCGTCACCGGTTCCGTGAAGTCCGGCTTCCGTCTCGTGGAAGCCGGCGTGGTCGTCATCGGTAGTCACGAGCTGTTCCATCGCGAACAGTCGCCGGCCGGGATGAAGGAATCGGTTCTGC
This sequence comes from Gemmataceae bacterium, assembly GCA_009691845.1. Lineage (GTDB taxonomy): Bacteria > Planctomycetota > Planctomycetia > Gemmatales > Gemmataceae > SIAJ01. Next base: position 322 of record SIAJ01000013.1, on the reverse strand, counting down.
CGAAACGCCGCATCGAATCGCGGGCAATCGATAGCTTCCTCGAACTCAACGATGGCGACCTGGTCGTTCACGTCGTGCATGGCATCGCCCGTTTTCGCGGCATGATGATGCTCGACCGGGCCATCAATCAACCCGCTTCGGGAACGGCCGCGAAGGAAGAGAACTTGGTGCTCGAGTTCCGCGACGGCGTGAAGATGTACGTGCCGATCACCAAGATCGACCTCGTGCAAAAGTACGTCGGCGGCAGCAAGAGCAACCCGGAACTCTCGAAGGTCGGCGGCACAGCCTGGGGCAATCGCGTCGGCAAGGTCGAGGAAGCCGT
>SIAJ01000152.1 GCA_009691845.1 Gemmataceae bacterium | reverse complement strand
GAAGACGCTGCGGGAACGTTATCTGGGCTGGTCGTGAAGCTGCGGACATGGGGACGCGGCCTTGGCGCATCGGCCGCTGAGCTGATAATTCAGAATGTGCCCGTTTTGTTGGCGGTATTACTTAGTTTTCCTCATTGCGACTTCGTTATCTTTGGCCTTGTGGCGGACGTCCTCCAAGGTATCATTCCGGAAGGGACTTCATTTCCCGGAAGGAGAAAAAGATCATGGCAACTCATCACGAGGGACACTCTCATCAGCATGGGCCGAGTTGTGGGCACACCGGCATCGAACATGAGGGGCATGTCGACTATCTCCACGACGGTCATTTGCACCACCAAAGCGGTAGTAAAGTCGAAGAGCACACGCTTGCTGTCGATGCAGCGAATCCGGCCGACTGCACACCGACCCATGATTGTGGCGGGCATGAGAAGGGTCATCTGCACGGTCCCGATTGCGGCCATCCGGCCGTTCCGCACGGCGACCACACGGACTACATTGTGGATGGGCATCTGCACCACCCACACGGCGACCATTGCGACTCACATGGGCCCGTGAAAGTCGTTTGATTTCAAACCAAGAGGATCGCAACCGCAAGTTGCGATCCTCTTGCAATCACACCGTTCGGCCAAACAACGTCTTCAAGTAGGTCATATCTACCGAATCAATCGTCCCGTCTGGCGTACTCCCCGCACCGGTCATGTCGAAGGCGAAGTTGTAGCTGCGCTGCCAGAAGTATCGGCCCAGCAGTTTTTTCAACTGGCCTTCGTCGCTCTTGGTGACTTTCTTGTCGCCGTTGAAATCCCCTTCCAGACGATGGAAGGCAAAGCGATGAACCCCGTCCAGCGTCTTGTCCTTGTCCAACAGGTTCACACCGCCCGCAGCTGAGGTCAGGAGGGCCGTGTTCAAGCGCAGTTCGTATCGGCCATCGGCCAGGATGGTCTTCGTGTCCGGATCGAACAGACCGTTGGTTAGCCCAATAGCGACCGTGTTCTTCGCGGCATCGTAGAAGAATCGGTTCGGCGCTAGTGCGACTTGCGTTGCACGAGTGAAGATTTGGATGGCGTTCGAGATTTCACCGCTCGCAATCAGGGCCGCGATGTTGGTGTCGCGCGTGAAGGAGATCGTGATGGTCTCGATGTTGGAGCGCTGCTTCAACCCGTCGTTGACCACGATCTTCTTCACTTTCAGCAGGGCGACGGTGTCGATCGACAGCGTGGCTTCGTCATTGATTCCGAGTTGGGCCGCACTCCCGACTGGCACGCTCAAGCTGAGCGCCGCCGTCTCCACGAGTTCTTTTTTCTTGTCCTTGAGCGTGGTAAACGTGAATGTCTTCGTGGTTTCGCCATCGGCAAAGACGAGATCGCCTGCCGCCGGCGTGTAATCGGCGATGGTCGCAGTACCTGGAGTAGTCGCGTAAGAAACCGTGGCAGGCCCATCGCTGCCGCCAACGCGATGAACGGTGACGGTCGTCGTGTTGGCTTCGGTGACGCCGAAGTTCGTTTTTTCGAACTCGATCCGACCGAGATTGTCCACGGAAAAGTAGTAGGTCGCGTCGCCGCTGAAATCCTCGATATTGTCGCCATCATCCAGGAAGCCGTGTGCTTCCACGGTCAGTTCGTAGCGGCCCTTTGCGGAGAAACCCCAATTGTAGTCGCCATGGGCTCCCTCCAGCACGCGCACGGTGTCGGCCGCGGTGATCCCATCGGACGAAGTCCAGAGCACGTGGGGTCCAGTATCAGTCGAATCCCAGATTGAAAGTTGACCGGGGCCATTCAGTGCCTTGAGGTCCAGATCGAGGTATCCGGATTGGAAGGTTCCTGGCTCCAGTTCTTCGGCTCCGAAACCTAGCAGAAGCAACTCGGGGTTCTGATTCTTCGGCAAGCGATAGTAAGGCTCGCCGGCCGCCACGCCGATGAAGTCAAACTCGCTCCCCGGCGCGCGAGTGGTGAGCGCCTGCGGGGCAACATAGTAGATGGCTCCGCCCGGTTCGTATTCGATGTCGTTCGGCTCATCGTGGATATGCAGGTCCCAGGCACCATCCTCGTAATTCAGCCCCACGTCCGCGTGGCCTCCTGTCACGACCCCTTCAAACGCCTGGAAGCCAGCGGCCGTGATCGTTGCGGTGCCGATCGCGGTGCGATTTGTATCATCCGACACTTCATACTGGAACGAATCCGAGCCGGTGAAGGTCGGACCAGGCGTGTAAGAGAACGAGCCATCCGGATTCAGCGAGAGCGAGCCGTGCTGGGGGGCCGCGATCGTCGCGGTGATAGACAAGGGATCGCCATCGGCGTCCGTGTCATTCAGCAGGGCGTTGCCTCGCACCGTGCTTCCGGCACCCACAACGTATGAATCAGGATTCGCGCCGGGAGCGTTCTCGGGAGTTACGTTGATCGTCACGGTTGCCAGTGGGCTATCGAGCCCGCCGTCGTCGACTCGGAATGTGAAACTGTCGGTACCGGTGAATCCGAGCGCCGGGTCGTAGGTGCGACTCGCGCCGTTGCCGGTGAGATTGCCGTGCGCGGGTAAATCGACGACCATGTAGTCAAGCGGGCTGTTCTCAATGTCCGAGCCGGTGAGCGTAATCGGCAGAGAGGTTTCCTGTGGCGTCGAAATAGTCTGATCGTCGGCAACCGGCGCGTCGTTGACCGGATCCACGATCAGGTCGAAGCTGTCGGTGGCAGTCAGAGTTCCGGTATCTTTCACGACCAGCGTGATCGTGACGGTCCCCGAGAGATTGGCTGCGGGCGTGATGCTGACAGTTCGATTCGCCCCGCTGCCGCCTACGACTATGTTGGCATTCGGCACGAGAGCCTGGTCCGACGATGTGGCCGTCAGCAGCAGGTCGTCGAGCGCCGATTCGGTGTCGCCGACCGTGACGGCAATGGGCCCGGTGTTGATGTCCTCGTCCGTGTTCTGATCGAGCACATCGGAGATGTTTGGCGGCGTGTTTCCTCCCGGCGAATCGTCGTTGACGATCGATAGCACGGCCGCGGTGTTTGAACCCAGAAGCGTCCGACCTTCCGCGTCGAACAGGTAATCGCCGAACGTCGAAGGGCCGGCATTGCTGAGGGTCAGATTGACCGTTTCGTCGGCTTCATCCGAGGAATCGTTCGTGAGGGGAATGTTGATGGTCTTGACGGTTTCCAGGTCCTCGAACGTCAGAGCTCCGCTAGTCGGGGTGTAATCCGATGCCCCCGCAGTGCCGTTGCTGGTTGCGTAGTCGACGGTGAGCCGGCCGTCGCTGCCATTCACGCGATGCACCGTGATGCTGGCGGTGCCGGCGTTCTCATTCACCTGATAGCTGGAAGCGTCGAACTCAAGCTGACCCACGTTGCCCACGGACAGGTAGAAAGTGAACGGGCCGCTTTCGGTGTACGTACCGAGTGAGGAAGTATTGGCGTCGTCCAGGTAGCCGGAGAGCTTCACGGTGACTTCGTAGCGGCCGAGGGCGCCGAATCCCATGTTGTAGTGTGTGTGTCCTCCAGCCACGACCCAGAGCGCGTCATCGGCAGCAATACCGTCCGTGCTATCGATCCCATTTCCATCCGGGTCGGAAATACTGTTGTCGTAGTCGGAGATGAACACGTCCGGAGTGGTATCGCCGCTCTGCCACATCGAGAATGTCCCGGGCCCCTGCACATCGAGCAGTGTCACCTTGGCCCAGCGCCCGACGCCGGAGACCCGTCCCTTCGATTCCGTTTCCGGGTCATAGCGGTCGAGCGAACCGGCAGCAATGCCGTACCCTGCTGTGCCCAGGAAGAGCAAAGTCGGGTTTTGCGTGGCCGGCAGCTTGTAGAACGCATCGCCCGAGTTCACGCCGATGAAGTCGAATTCCGTGCCGGCCGGACGGGTGCTTTCCGAGTTTGTGCCCACGTAAAGTACGACATCGTCCGGTGGATAGGAAATCACCGCAGCGGCATCGCGCGGATTCAGCGACCAGGTTCCGGATGGTCCTCCCGTGAAGCTGAGATTCAGGTCCGTGTGTTCGTCTGTGAGGTAGTTGCTCAGGGTCGCCGGTACGGCCCGGTCTTCGAGCGCATCGATTCGCAGTTGCGTTCTTCGTCGTTTGTTCATGACAGTCTCGTGTTGAAGGAAGAAGGAAGTAAAAAAGGCCGCTATTCCTGGGGCAATGCGAAGTTAAACCCCTGGTCGGCCCAAGCTCTGATCGTCGACCCCTGAATCCCTTCAACGTGGCCATCGGCGTAGAGGTAATTGCTCACTCCACAGGCGCGTTGGTCGCGTGGCTTGTTCGGACCGCCTCCAAAAAACCGGTTTGGCTGAATGTCCGCGCAGATGCGGTCCCATCGCCCGGTCGGGAAAGCGAACCAGTTGCTGCTGTGCGTGTGGTCTTCGGTTGTGGCGTAGCCCTTCTCGTCGGACGACGTGAACACCATGATCGTCCGAGACGTCGCCCGGACTTGGTTCAAGGAAAGTACCGATTCCGGGCTTGGCTCGCAGATGTAATCGTTGAGGACATAGCTGGTCCCTTTCTCTGCCAAACGCTCACGCCACTGCGGATCATTTGGGCAGATGCGAATCTTGTCCACGTTTTCCATGTATGGCCCGAGCGTGTAGATCCAGGTCAATTGGAAATTCGAGGTGGCATGCGTGGAGCGGGGAAATTTCCCATCGTTCACGTCGCAGAAGTTGTGAATGCCCAGACCAATCTGCTTGAGGTTGTTGGCACACTTCATCTTGTTCGCTGTCTCGCGCACCTTCTGCACGGCCGGTAGTAAAAGCCCAATCAGCACGGCGATGATCGCGATTACGACGAGAAGTTCGATGAGCGTGTAGCCCGCTCGACGCGGAAGCGGCTGGCCATTCATGACGGACCTCCCGGCAAAGCTGGATCCACTGAAAATAACGATTTGATAACGACGACATACATTGTATAACCATACGCAACGAAGTTTACAATGGTTCGTTTTCAAGAAAAATGGATCATCGGAGGCGCAGCCATGCCCGACAAACCGCTGAAGTCACGAACCGTGGCAGTGAAGGTCGAAGCAGAGTTGGCCGACTTTCTCGCCCGGCTACCGAACAAGAGCGAGTTCATCCGGCAAGCGATCCTTGCGCAGTTCGGTACTGCCTGCCCGCTCTGTTCCGGAGCGGGCCAAGTGGCAAGCGCGTTGGGTGCCCACTATGCACCCATCCTGGAAAAGCATCGCGAGCATGCCTGTCAAAAATGTCGAACAGTGGAGCCGATTCCAAAAGACCTGATGGGAGTCGAGCCAACCGATCGCCCAAGATGGGAACAGTTCCTACACGGTGGGCCATACTTCTGTGCAAAATGCTTTGCGACCGCCAAGGCCTGTGGCGAATGCGGCTGGCACCTGACACCCGAACACTTCCACCGGCACATTCAGGAGTGTCAGGAGGAGTGAGGGTTCGGAGGTCAAAAGACGGCCGTGTTTGGATGGAAAAAGGGGGATAGGAAAAGGGGGACATTCTGAATTCGGCGACCAACGTGCTGCGGCTCTGTTTGAAATCGCCGGCGCGAGGAAAGTAGTCGGTTCCTCCTCAAGCTCTCTCACTGGTTCTCGCCTCCAGCAGAATGGCCATTGCGTTGTGTACGATCGAGCCCCCCGGATCGGATGCAATTCACTATCAACCATTTTGGGGGAGGCACGGCCAATAAGCATTTCGATTCTGGTCGAACCGGGGGCCAATGGTTTTCGCGCTGCCGCGGGCAGTCCGCTGGACCTGAGCGCGGAGGGGCACTCCGCCGCGGCTCTTCGGGGAAAAATCGCCAACCGCTTGAGTGGGGGGGCCATGCTCATCGAACAATCGGTCAGCAATCCCGTGTCGCCCGTTCCCGTAGTTCCGCTGGCCGAAAACCCCCTCTTTGACGACTGGCTAGTCGCCATTGAGGAGTATCGGAAAGCTCGCGATGCCGAGGAACGAGCAGCCGAGCCCAACTAGCCAATGGACACCTTTGTCCTCGATACCGACATCCTGAGCCTTCATCAG
>SIAJ01000066.1 GCA_009691845.1 Gemmataceae bacterium | reverse complement strand
CGGGGGCGCTGTGGGTCGACCCGCTCAACCCGGACAGAATTCTCGTCGGCGGCGTGAACCTGGTTTTCAGCACCAACGGGGGGACCTCCTTCACGAATTACCCCGACCCCGAGAGCAGGCTACACAACGACCATCACGCCCTTGTGACGCTCTCGGTGACCTCGACCGAGGCGCTCCTGTACAACGGCAACGACGGGGGAGTGAACCGACTGCGCTTCGATAACAGCCCGACCAACAGGGCCCTGAACAACAACCTCGTCATCCAGCAGTTCAATTCGGCGACGATGAACCCACTCTCGGGCGTCGTGATCGTCGGCGCGCAGGACATCGGCACGTTGCGCAGGTCGGCGGACGGCGTGTGGACGGAACTGATCGGGGGCACGGCGGGCAGTGACGGTATCTTCGTCGCCACGGACCCCACCGATGCCAATTTCTGGTACTTCGGCAAATCAGTAGGCCGAGTCCAGCGGAGCACCGATGGCGGGTTTATGAATGAGTTTATCACCGCAGCCGACGGGCTGGAGGGGAACAACTGCTTCAACATCACTCCGCTCCTCCTGGACCCCACAAACCCCAACACGCTCTACGTCGGCGCCCACCACCTCTGGCGGACGCTGGACGCCAAGGCGCCCGACGCGGCTACTGTGATCTCGAGCTGGCGATCGATTCTGGAGGTCTCTGCCAACCACCTCATCAGAACCATGGCCGTGGCGCCGTCCAACCAGAGCGTGATGTGGGTGGGGACCATGCGCGGCAATGGCAGCAATCCACTGGACGGCCGCGAGGTGTGGCGCACGACTAACCTGCAGGCCGACAGTCCTACCTTCGTCCCGATTTCCCTGTCAGGCCTGCCGAACCGAGAAATCTCTGACATCGCGGTCCATCGGAGCAACTCGGCTCTCGCCTACGTCTCACTCACCGGCTGGGCAGACGACGGCCTCCACAATCTGTGGAAGCGCATAGATATCCCCTTCCAAGGCACCCCCACTTTCTTCTGGCGGGACATCTCCGCCGGCCTGCCTGCGGGCCCGATCCACTCGGTGAGCGTACACCCTACCATCCCGAACTGGATCTACGCCGGGACAGACGTGGGCCTCTACGTCTCGCACGACGACGGCGCGACCTGGTCCGCCATCACACGCGGGCCGGCCCGAGTGCCCATCTCGGACCTCACCTGGGTCGACGATCATCGGCTCATCGTTGCGACCTACGGACGCGGGGTCTTCGAGCTGGACGAGAGTCCGAACCCGGAGCAAGTAATCGCCGAGGAGGTGACCTATCTGACGGATCGGGGTCGGCAGGCCTCGGGGCGCCTGGAGAATCTCGTGGCGTCTGATGACTACCGGCTGGTGTCACTCCCCAGCCCGTTTGGCGTCCCGATCAGCATGGAAATGACCGGCCGCACCGGCTTGTCCAGGGCCGGAGTCAATCTCGTCGGGTTCAGGATCGAGTCCTCGACCACAAACATCACTTCCTCAGTGATTTTGCCGTCAAGACCGCAGATGACGATCGAGTTGTTCAACTTCGTTACTGGGCAGTACGTCACCGTCTTCAAGGGAGCCGTCGGTGCAAGGGACCAGTCCCAGAAAATCGGCGTCGCGGGACCGCTGGCGGCGGAGCTGATCAACGCCACGACGGGTGAGCTGAAGGCGCGTGTGACGTGGTCGGGCGGCGACCTGCTTTCTGCGGCGATCGATCGCGCCCATTGGTTCATCGACCGGCCGAATACCCCGACCATGGTCCGCGACCTTCAGGTGTCGCCGGAGAACATCAACGAAGGCGACGTCGTCACACTACAGGGCGCTCTCACCGACCCCGACGCGGATGACTTCCTCACCCTGACCGTCAACTGGGGCGACGGCTCGCCGGTCCAGACGCGTCACCCAGGGACCGACCCGTTCCGCCTCACGCACCGCTACCGCGATAACCCGGCCGGCCAGCCGAGCGGTGGGCAATATCCCATCACCGTCACCTGGTTCGACCAGCTCGGCGCCGGCAACAGCAAGGATCTCTTCGTCACCGTGAACAACGTGGCGCCGTCCGTTCATGCGGGCGGTGCGCGTACCGTGTACGTGGGCGCCATGTTCGCGCGCCACGGCTCGTTGCCCGACCCCGGCGCCGACACCTGGACCGCCACCGTAAACTACGGCGACGGCAGCGGTGTGCAGCCCCTCGATCTCAATCTCGCACAGCGCTTCACGCTGCGGCACCGCTATGTGACGCCGGGCAGCTACACCGTGGTCGTCACCGTGCGCGACGACGACGGCGGGGTCAGCACGGCTAGCTTTGTCGTCACGGTGAAATTGCCCCACCCCGGCAATTCGATCGGCGCGCTGAGCGCGGTTCTCTGGGCCTGGTTCTACTACGAGTTGGTCCTTCGCCGCTATCCGGCGACTCGATCGGCGCGCTGAACGCGGTTCTCTGGGACGACAGGCTCTACGACGATAGTCTCTTTTTCCGCAGCCCTGTGTTGGGTGCGAAAAAAGTAACTTCTCAACAACACCAGCATGGTAGGTTGTCTGCGCGCAGTGCGACCCGTTGGAATCGTTTTGCGTCTGGTTTCGGGATTTTGTTCGCCGGGCCGACCTCCCGTCCATCAGGTCGGCACGGCCTCGGCAAGAAGCACCCGCACATGACACTGAAGGCCAAACGGCCGGAGTGAATCGAGTCCCTGGCACGGACGACGGTCGCATCTAGTCCGCCTGCGTCAGGGCATGGCGACCAATTCGGGCCAGCAACATCTCAACCGCGGGTCGGGAGTCCCCCGCCCAATCCCAGGGGATGACCACGTGCGCATGTACACGGCTCGGCTCGACGTACTTGTCGTGCATGGGGCGGACCGTGTTGCGAAACTGGGCCGCCACGGATTCGACCGTGCGACTCCGCTCCTTGGTGTCGCGGAGCATCCGTCGCACGATCCGCTCCTCCGGCGGGGTATCGACAAAGACCCGGAGTTGCATCAGGTCGCGTAACTCGGGAATCGCAAAGATAAGAATTCCTTCGATCAAGAGCACGGACCGCGGCTCGACCCGTTCAACCTTTGCAGTTCGCGAGTGAGTGCCGAAGTTGTACACCGGTCGGTCGATGGGATGTCCGTCCAGTATGCGAGCGACGTGGCGCGTGAGCAACGCGTTGTCGAGAGCAGCCGGGTGGTCCCAGTTTTCGTCCTTCCGGACCTCTGGGGGCATCTGATGCCCGTTCAGGTAATAGGCATCGTGTGGGAGAAGACTGACATGTGCGGCGAATTCGCTGCACATGATCTGTTCCACAAGAGTCGACTTTCCCGAGCCAGAACCCCCGGCAATCCCGATGACGAAAGTCCGTTCCATGTGCGATATTCCTGATGCGATTTTTCACCAATCATGAGGATACCCGCCAGGTCGCTGGCCAGCAGCCAAAATCTTCATTGAGGTCGCTGTCCGATCCTCATCTTGGGCCGCCCTGGCGATTGCGCTCCTGTGCGTCCAATTCTCTACCGGCCGAGTCCACCTTTCGACTTTAACGATTATACCGGCCACGCCTTCCGAGCGATTCAGCCACTTGGGTTTGACCTAAGCCTTTACGATCCCTACATTTTCCCTCGCCACCCACCCGCTCCCGGAACAGGCTACCCAGTTTGCCCCGTGAGTAATCTCGCTGTCGGTCGTCTTCCTTAATGGTAGTTTCGTTGCCTCCCTTGGGAGAACCTTGGCCATGAGCCGGATCATCCTGATTGCGCTTGCCGTTGCCGTGTTTGGATCGGCACCAGCCCTTCGTGCCGATGAAGCCAAGGTGGACGTTCAAGAGAGCATCCGCAAGGGGCTCGAATGGCTGGCGAAGAACCAGAATAAGGCCGACGGCAACTTCGAGGCAAACGGCGGACAATACCCAACGACAATGACCGGCCTCGCCGGCATGGCCTTCCTGATGGAAGGAAGCACCATGCGGGAAGGCAAATACAGCCAAAACATCAAGAAGGCCGTCGAGTGGTTCATGAAACGCTCGCAGCCGAATGGCCTGCTGGGTAATCCAAACAATCCCACCGAAGCCAGTCGTTACATGTACGGGCACGGTTTCGGCCTCTTGTTCCTCGCCAGCGTCTACGGCGAAGAGGAAGACGAGAAACGCCGCAAGGACCTCGAGAAGCTTCTCACCAAGGCCGTCGAGTTCACGTGCAAGGCCCAGACGGATAAAGGCGGCTGGGGGTACGTTTCGGGCAGCGAAGGTGGCAACTTCGACGAAGGCTCCGTGACCATCACGCAGCTGCAGCCGTTGCGGGCTGCTCGCAATGCGGGGATCGTGGTGCCAAAGGAAGCCATCAACAAATCAATCGACTATATGAAGAAATCGACCACGCCCGATGGCGGTATTATTTATTCGCTCGCACACGGCGGGATCGCTGGGGCTGGTCAAGGTCGTCCGCCGCTAACCGCCGCGGCCATCGCTTGCTCGTTCAGCCAGGGCGAGTACAAGAACGACGTTGTAAAAGCGTGGCTAAAATATTGCCAGAAGAACATCCCGTTCGGTAAGGGTCGCTTGGCCCACGACGAGTACCAGAATTACTACTTCTCTCAGGCCATGTACATCCTCGGCGATGACGGCTGGGAAAAGCTCTTTCCGGGCGAAAAGAGTGGCATGAAGTGGAGCGAATTCCGTAAATCGATGTTTGAGTACATCAAGAGCACGCAAGGGGCAGATGGCTCCTGGAGCGGCGGGTACGTCGGGCCGGCCTTCGCGACCTCGATCAACCTGACCATCCTCCAATTGGAAAACGCCACGCTGCCGATTTACCAGCGGTAATGAAACCGATCTGCGGGAGACCGATGCCATGAACCGGATCACTCGTCGTGCGATGCTCGCTTCTGCCGCGGGCTTGACGTTGGCTCCTACGTTCTCGTGGGCCGACGAGCCCAAGGTGGATGTGCAGGAATCGATCCGCAAAGGACTCGACTTCCTCGCCAAGAGTCAGAACAAGGCCGAGGGGAACTGGGAAGCTCTCGGCGGGCAGTATCCAACCAGCATCACGGGACTCGCGGGCATGGCCCTCCTCATGGAAGGGAGCACTATGCGGGAAGGCAAATACAGCCAAAACATCAAGAAGGCCGTCGAGTGGTTCATGAAGCGCTCGCAGCCGAATGGCCTGTTGGGCAACCCGAACAACGCGACCGAGGCCAGCCGCTACATGTATGGCCACGGGTTTGGCCTGTTGTTCCTCGCCAGCGTGTACGGCGAGGAAGAAGACGAGAAGCGTCGCAAGGACCTGGAAAAGCTGCTGACCAAGGCGGTCGAGTTCTGTGGCAAGTCCCAGACCGATAAGGGCGGCTGGGGCTATGTCTCAGCGAGTGAAGGCGGAAATTTCGACGAGGGCTCCGTGACCATCACACAGTTGCAGCCGCTCCGGGCGGCACGCAATGCCGGCATCGTTGTGCCGAAAGTGATCATCGACAAGTCGATCGACTACATGAAGAAGTCCACCACGGCCGACGGCGGGATCATGTACTCTCTCGCTCATGGCGGCGGAGGCGGCGGGCGGCCCGCTCTCACGGCCGCAGCCGTCGCCTGTGCCTTCTCGCAGGGTGAATACAAGTCGGAACTGGCCAAGAAGTGGTTCAAGTACTGCCAGAAGACGATCCCATTCGGCAAGGGACGCAACCCGCACGATGAGTACCAGAACTATTACTTTTCGCAGGCCATGTATGTGCTCGGCGACGATGGCTGGGAAAAACTTTTCCCGGGCGAAAAGAACGGCATGAAGTGGAGCGAGTTCCGCAAAACCATGTACGAGCACCTGAAGAGCACCCAAAACGCGGATGGCTCCTGGAATGGCGGTGGCTGGGTCTCCGCACCCGCACTCGCGACTTCGATGAACTTGACGATCCTGCAACTGGAAAATGCGACGTTGCCGATTTACCAACGCTAACCCAGTTCAAAGTAAAAAGTGAAAAATCAAATGTGTGATGAACATGCTTGCTTTTCACTTTTCGCTTTGAACTTTTAACTTCCTCCTGGCAAACACCCTTAGAGAGACGATATGAGCGATCAGGCACCACGATTGGCCGAGAACGACCTCGAAGCAATCAAACGCGTTCAGAACGCGTTCAGAGACATCAAGAAGCAATTGGCCCGCGTCATCGTCGGCCAGGACCACGTGATTGAAGAGTTGCTCATCGCACTCTTCTCGCGAGGGCACTGCATCCTGGAAGGCGTGCCCGGTCTGGCCAAGACGTTGATGATCTCGACGCTGGCCAAGTGCTTGTCACTCGATTTCAGCCGCATTCAGTTCACGCCGGACTTGATGCCCGCCGACATCACCGGCACGGAAGTCATCGAGGAAAACCGCACGACCGGTGCCCGCGAATTCAAGTTCATGCCCGGCCCGATTTTCGCGAACATCGTTCTCGCCGACGAAATTAACCGAACGCCTCCGAAGACGCAGGCCGCGTTGCTCGAAGCCATGCAAGAGCGCCAGGTCACGGTTGGCCGTGTCCGCCACAAGCTGCAATCGCCGTTCTTCGTGCTCGCCACGCAGAACCCCATCGAGCAGGAAGGCACCTATCCGCTGCCCGAAGCGCAGCAGGACCGGTTCATGTTCAAGGTGTTCGTGCGTTACCCGAGCTTTAACGAGGAAATGGAGATCGCGCGCCGCACGACCGCTCTCATTCAGGACGATGCGACGCCGGTACTCTCGGGCGAAGAGATTCTCGATCTGCAAACGCTCGTCCGCAAGGTGCCCGTGGCCGACGAAGTCATCAAGTACACGCTGGCCCTCGTGCGTCAGACTCGCATCAGCGAACCGGGCGTCCCGAAGTACATCAAGGAATGGCTTTCCTGGGGTGCCGGCCCCCGAGCCGTGCAGAATCTCATTCTCGGCGGCAAGGCCCGCGCGCTTCTCTATGGCCGCGAGAACGTCTCGCACGAGGACGTGCAGGCTCTCGCGTTGCCGGTTCTCCGCCATCGTCTACTGGCCAACTTCACTGCTGCCTCCGAAGGAGTCACGACGGACACCGTCGTCAAACGACTCGTCGAGGAGACGCCAACGCGTCTCGGCGACCTGGAGAAGGACGATCGGTTCAAGAAGATCTTCACCTCCTGAAGGAATGATGAACGATGAACGATGAATGATGAAGCAAACGCATTCATCGTTCATCGTTCATCATTCATCATGTGAATGACATGGCAGACAAAGCAGACGACGCCAGACGATTCTTCGACCCCAAGGTCATCGCGCGCATCGCCAAGTTGGACTTGCGAGCGCAAAAGGTGGTCGAAGGCTTTATCACGGGCATGCACCGTTCGCCCTTCTTTGGCAACTCCGTCGAGTTCGCCCAGCATCGCGAGTATGTGCGTGGCGACGACATTCGCCATCTGGACTGGAAAGTCTGGTCCAAGACCGACCGCTTCTACATCAAGCAGTTCGAAGCCGAGACCAACCTGCGTGCCACTGTGGTCGTCGATGTTTCCGAGTCGATGCATTATGGGGTCGAGAAACATCGCCGGGCCGGCACGTTGAACAAGTACGAGTACGCCTGCACCGCGGCCGCGTGCCTGGCGTTGCTCGCTGTGCGTCAGCAGGACTCGGTCGGCATGATCGCGTTCGACGAAGACATTCGGGCCATGCTGCCATCCCGTGGTGGTTCGCAATTGCACCTGGACGCCATCGTGCAAACACTGAACGCCAGCAAGCCGAAGCAAAAGACCGACCCGAAGAAGATCTTTCGGAAAGTGGCCGAGACCGCACACAGCCGGGGCATGATCATTGTCTTCTCCGACTTGCTGTGCGATCGCGAGCCGTTGCTCAAGGGCCTGGAGATGTTGCGAGCCCGGAAGCACGACGTGATGGTGTTTCACATCATGGACGACGACGAACTCGATTTTCCCTACTCGGGAACCACGAAGTTCGAGGGGATGGAAGAACTGCCCGAGTTGCTCTGCGATCCGAAGTCGCTTCGCGATGGCTATATGGAAGCTTTGGAAGAATACCTGATCGAAGTTCGCCGCGGGTGCAGCCGGATGGGCGTCGATTATTCGCTCGTGCGAACCAGCGATTATCTCGACGCGGTGTTATCGAAGTTCCTGCACCGCCGCATGGCGATTCGATCGGGCGGGGCGAAAGTGACAACGGCGGGCTGACCGGAATGATGAATGAGGAACGAGGAACGATGAATTGCTTGATTCATCATTCATCATGCATCATTCATCGTTGATTCAATCTGATTGACCTCAGCGAAATGTAAAATGCTCTCACTGTTCACGAACCCGTTCACGATGATCTTCGGCGCTCTGCTCATCAGCAGCCCGATTGTCATTCACTTGATCAACCGGATGCGCTACAAGCGCGTCCGTTTCGCGGCCATGGAGTTTCTGCTCAAATCGCAGAAGCGTTCGCGGCGAAAATTGATCATCGAGCAGATGATTCTGCTGCTCTTGCGGATCCTCATGTGTTTGCTGGTTGGTCTGCTGCTTGCTCGATTCGTCGGCTGCGATAAAGGCAACGACTCGCTGGGCGCCAGCACTTTGCACATCATCGTCATCGACGACACTCTCAGCACGAGCGATGCGGTTCGAGGCGACGACGGCCAAGTTCGCGACGTGTTCGAAACGGCCAAGCGTTTGACGGCCGACCAGATCGCCGGTGTGATTGCACAATCGGGAAGTCCCCAGTACTGCACGGTCGTGCTGCTCTCGGACCTGGAACAGCCCCGATCCTTCGGCCGGCTGAATCCGACGGCCGTCGACGATATGCGCACCTACCTCGCTCCGGCCAAGCCCGCGCTCAGGCACGTCGATCTCACCGAGGGCATCAAAGTTGCCAGGGCCCAGTTCGAGGGCGAGCGAAACATGGCGCACGTACTGCACGTGGTCGGCGACTTTCGTTCCATCGACTGGAACGATCGCAACAAGGAATCGCTCGGCACGGCCTTCGAGGAATTGAAAACGTCCGGCACCGCGGTGCATCTGCTCGATTGCGTGAACCCCGAACGCACGCCACAATCCAAGTCGCCGTTGGCCAGCGATAACCTCGCCATCGTCGATTTTGCCCCCGATGCCCGCATCGTGGCGAAGAACAAGGAAGTCGAGTTCACGGTCAAGGTTCGCAATTATTCGAACAGCGAAAAGAAGGGCGTGTTCATCCGCGTTCGCGTGAACGGCGTGGTCCGCGAGGATGGCTCGGTTGCCATCCCCTCGGTGCCGCCGAACGGCGAGACAGTCGCCAAAATCAATCTCGGCTCGGGCCTTTCACGGGGTGCCGAGGAAGAGACCGAAGAAGCGGGGACGCCGGATCGATTCAACCTGGTCAGCGTTCATCTCGAAGGCGAGACCGGCGGCATCGCGGCGGACAACGTACGTTACACCGTCGTTGAAGTTCGCGATCGCGTGCCGATCCTGATCGTCGATAACAGCCCGAAGGATCGACAGACGAAGGAAGCCGAGTCGTTCTTCCTCTGGAAACTCTTCACGGAGCCGATCAAGGGCTACGACGTGCAACTGAAGAGTGCCAGCGACCTCGATAATCTCAACTTGCAGCCGTACGCCTCCGTCTACCTGTGCGATGTGCCCAAGCTGTCGGACGCGGCTCGCAAAAACGTCGAAGAGTACGTTCGCGGCGGCGGCGGCCTCGCGTTCTTCATGGGGCCGAGCATCAAGTCGGACACGATCCAGGAGTACAACGAAAAACTGTATCGCAAGGGGGAAGGGATCTTCCCGGTCCCGCTCGACAAACCGATCGGCGTCGACGTGCCGGACGACAAACGCTTTGCCGAGCGCATCAAACGCATCTCGACGTTCAACAAAAAGCTGCTGATCCAGCGGGAGATGCAGAGCCATCCGGCTCTCGAAAAACTGTATAAGGACAATCGCGGCCAGGCCGTGAGAGAAAACGATTACGAAAAGTTCTTCAACTTCGTGGTCATCGATCGCTACGTGAGCGTGAACCAGCAGCAACTGCGTGGCGGGCTCAGCGGCGTCGAGAAACTGGTCTATCTGCAAAACACCAAGCCAATCGACAATTACACCAAGGCCGTCAACGACCTGACCGATCGGCTGCAAGGCACCGTCGACAACCTTTCGCCTGCCAACCAGAAGTACGGGGCGCTCTTGAAAGAGATTCGTACTGAGCTGCGGCGGATCGCGGGTTCGACGGCCGAGTTGCATGTCCTGGCGACTGCTCTCGACACGCTGCTCGAGTTTCCCGGGATTAAGGACCCGGCCGCGAACAAGCCCGGCCTGATCGACTTCTGGGGACAGGCCGACAACCGACTCTTGAAGGAAGATTTCGAAAAGCTCCGCGACGAAGTGAAGTACGGCGACCCGCTGTATGTCGCGAAGTCGTTCGGCAAGGGCCGTGTGGTTGCGTTTATGAGTTCTGCTGGCGCTTCCTGGAACGACCTCGAAGGCTTCGGCCGAGCGTACTACCCGCCGCTCATGATCAACATGCAGGGCTATCTGGCCAGTTCGGGAACCGACGCGAACCTGGTGCTCGGTGCCCCGTACGATTTCGTCCTGGACAAGAACGCCTACGACTCCAAGGTTAAGAAGTGGTTCTTCAGCGAGGAGATCAAGTCGAATCCTCCGAAGGCCACGTTCAAGTCGCTCGGCGAAGTCTTGCTGGCCACGGAAGATCAGTCGTATCGGCTCGCTGCGAACGACGGCAAGAAAGAGCCCGGCATCTACATCTACAAGTTCGCGGAGAAACGTGCCGAAGGCGGCAAGGCGGCCGATGTGGGGGCAACCAGACCCGACTACCGAGCCTTGCCTTACAACGTGGATGCACTGGCGGAAGGCAATCTCGCCCGAGCGAACAGCGACGACATCACACAGATTTCCAAGGCCCCGCTGCACACGGCCACCGATCCGGACGACGCTTACAAGACCTCGCTCCTGAAAAAGAAACGCGATCTGTCCGAGAACCCGTGGATTTATTTCGTCATCCTGATGGTGTTGATCTTCGAGCAAGCAATGGCCGTGCGATTGAGCTTCCACACGAGGCCAACGGAAACAGCCGGTTCGACGCAGGGTATGGGACAGCCGGCGCTGGCGACGGCGTAGAAAAGTGGTCGGCGCACTCCGTGTGCCGACAGTTTACATGAAATGAATTTGAGAAGAGTAGTCGGCATTATCGGTGTTCAGACGGTCCGCACACGGAGTGTGCGGACTACTTTGGGGACCGATTGACGGCACGAGAGAACCATGAACGACCAAGGCACACAAATCGAATCCGAGTTCGTCTTTCGACGGCTCGTTGAATCGTTCAAGCTCTTCACCAACAAGGAGCTGAGCGGCTCCTGGTGGCTGCTCATCCTCTCGCTCGTGCTGATCGTCGGCATTGCCTTCATCATTTGGATGTACATCAAGGATGCGCGCGCCGTTCGCTGGCACTGGGCCTTGCCGTTGGCGACCTTGCGGATCCTGGTGTATCTGATTCTCGCTCTGATGTTCCTCATGCCGGCCAAGCAAGGCTACGAACGGGTCGAGAAACACTCGCGGGTGTTGATCGTGATCGACGTGTCCGACTCGATGTCTCAAGTCAGCGATGATGTCTCGGGCGGTGCCGGCAAGCCACATACGCGGCTCAACAAGGTGATGGACTACCTCTCGGACGAGAAGATTGCCTTCGTGAAGACCACGCTGGAGAAGAACCCTGTCTACATTTATCGGGCGGGTAATCGGCTTGACGAAGAAGCCCAGCAGCTTGAACGCGGTCCGAACGGCGAAGTCATTCCCGTTCACAAAGTGCTGAAAGCCAATGGAAAAACCGAGCCGGAAAACGGCACAGCCTGGCAGAACGCGGACTGGCAAGCATTTGCCGCCTACGACTTCAAGCCGTGGCTTTTGCGTGGCCTGTCGGATGATGGGGCTTCTCGCGTGAAGGGTACTAAAGCCTGGGACGGCAACGCCGTCGGCAACGCGGAGTGGGCCGTGAAATGGCACGACACCAAGGAAGAAGCCACCCCCGGCGACCTGAGCGCGGACGACGCGGCCATGTTGAACTCCAATCGCGACAAGATCCTGGCCCGCGTGGAAGTTGCTCGTTCCATTGCCAGCGCGACCAACATTCCCGATTCGATGCTCGCGCTCATCAACCGCGAGACCGGCAACATGGTTCGCGGCATCGTGGTCTTCAGCGACGGGCAGAGCAATCTCGGCAACGATGCCGCCGTGCAAGAACTCAGGACACGCACGGAACGCGATCTCATTCCGATCTTCACCGTCGTGGTCGGCTCCGAAATTCGCAGCGTGGCCGTTCGCATCACCGATGTAATTACGCCGGACCAGACCCCGCCGGACGAACCGTTCAAGGTCATCGTCGAGCAGGATGGCGATGGGCTCGTCGGCCAAAAGTCCCAGATCTTCCTGGAAATCAAGCTGCCCAAGGACGAACTGCCCGTCAAGCTGCCCATCGAAGTTGTCTATCAGCCGGGCGAACCGCCACACGCCCAGGCCGAATTCATCATCGACCCCGAGAAAGTACCAGAGCAATTGAAGGACAAGGAAAACCCGAAAGAGTTAGCGAACGGCGAGTGGAGGATCCGTGCGGTCACGCCGCGTGTGGAAGGCGAACGCTTCACGGACAAGGAACACGTCAGTGAATGGGTCACCGTGAAGGTTCAGAAGAAGGCGGCCCGCGTGTTAATCGTTTGCTCCGCGCCGACTCGCGATGTGCAGTTCCTGCTCACGCAGATGCTTCGCGATAAGGCGGACGTCAGCCTGTACGTGCAAAACACGGGTGGCACCAAGGGCGAGATCAACTTGCTCGAAGAGAAGGAACGGCAGCTTACGCACTTCCCGGATCGCCTGAACGTCGAAGAAAACCCGACCGAGGACGTGGCTACCAAATGGTACAACCTTGCCCGATACGACGTGGTCATTGCTTTCGATTTTGACTGGGAAGAACTCACCATCGAGCAGACGCGCATGGTGCAGGCCTGGGTCGATCTACAGGCAGGTGGCCTGCTCTTCGTGGCCGGGCAGATTTACACCAAGCACCTGGCCCGGCCCGATCCAGGCGACAAATTCCGGCCGATTATCGACATTCTCCCCGTGCTGCCCGGCGACCCCGACCTGGCCGCCGCCAAGCGCACGGCCACGCTGCCCTGGCGCATTGAGTTTGAGAACCTGTCCGCCGATCTCGACTTCATGAAGCTGGACGATGCCTTCCCACGCGTCGACCAGGGCTGGGAAATGTTTTTCACCGGCCGCGATGAACGGGACGACAAGGCCCGCATGTTGCGTGGCTTCTACAACTATTTTCCCCTTCGCGACATGAAGCCGGTTGCCACGCCGATCGCGAGATTCCCGGACCCGAACGCGATCAAGATGCCTGATGGCAAGAGCCCGCCTTGGATCGCCGTCATGCAGTACGGCCAGGGCCGCACGGGTTGGGTCGGCTCGCCGGAAATCTGGCGGCTACGGCAATACAAGGAAGAATACTTCGAACGCTTCTGGACCAAGTTCACGCGCTACCTCGCGGCCGGCAGCCGGCGCAAGCAAACGCGACGTGGACGAATCCTGATGTCCTCGACGATTGGAACGGGTGGCTACATTCGTGTGACCGCTCAGGTGCTCGATCCGTCGCTCCAACCGGCCGAGCCGAAGACCGAGCCGAAGATTACCTTCAAGCCGGTGGAACTGGATAAGTACCCGCCCGAGATCGACAAGCTCACGGGAGACGAAACGATCGCCAAGGCGAAAGCGAAGTTCCACGAGAAGTTCACCTACGAATTCCGCATGAGCCCGAAGAAAGGGCCGGACAAGTGGGAGGGTTACTTCCAGCGTGCCCAACTGGCGAGTGTCGAGAAATTCCCGCCGGGCTCGTGGAAAGTCGACGTCGAGATTCCCAGCAGCACGGATACACTCAAGCAGAAGTTCATGATTCGTCAATCGAATCCGGAACTGGACGTGACCCGGCCGGATGTGAAGGCGATGTACCAGTTGGCGAGCGCGGCTACGCTCGTGAAAGTGCCAGACAAGACGCTTGAAAGCACGATCAAGGACAAGTCGATGAAGGGGGCCGATGGTGCCCGCCTGTGCTTCAAGTTCGGCGATGAGGAGAGCTTGAAGTTAATCCCGCAGTGCATCGACGCGGATACGAAGACCTCCCGCAACCGCGGTGCGGTCGAAGATTATTGGGACAAGGGCGTGACCCTGCCGAGCTTTATGACGGACTGGATGACCGAGAAGCCGCAAAAATTGGCTTACGGGCTGATGCTGGTCATTGGCTTGCTGTCCATTGAATGGCTGACGCGGAAGTTGTTGAAGCTGGCTTAGCGGAACGGAGCCACGACCGTAAAGGAGTGGCCGAACTCCGGAGTGGTCAAAAGCCCGCTCCCTTACGGTCGCGGCTCCGAAAGTGCGGCGTCGAAAGTGCGACTCTGGATTGATGAAGGACAAGTAGAGAGAACCTATGGCAACCTCCACACGATACGCACCCGCCGATCTTTCGATTGTCGATCCCAAGATCGCCCATCCGCTTGGCAAGCTGCGCGGGATCATTCGCCGTTATGTTGCCATCGAAGGTGTGCTGGCCGTCATTCTTTTCCTGGCGGCCTGGTTCTGGCTGGCGATGTTGATCGATTTCGGCGTCTTCAAACTGTTTGCTTTCGACTGGGCACTCGATGCGCCCCAGGCCCTGCGCGTGATTGCCCTCGTCCTGGCCGTCGCGGGACTCGGGGCTCTGCTCGTCACCAAGATCATAATGCGGCTCACGCGGGACTTCAGTAATTCATCGCTTGCTCTCGTGCTCGAAAAACGCTTCCCCAATATCCTGGGCGATCGGCTCATCACGGCCGTGCAACTCAGCGATCTCGAATGGGCAAGGAAATACGGTTACTCCGTGCAGATGATCGAGAAGACCATCAGCGATGTTCGCCAAAAGATCGACCAGGTGCCGGTCAAAACCGTGTTCAACTGGAAACGCCTCTGGCTGCAAGCCGGCGTGTTCCTCCTTCTGACGTTTGGCATGTTCCTGCTCTCGGGCGTCGCGGTCTGTGCGATTACCAAGACGCCGCCGAAGAAGTTCGCACAGGATTTCACGGACGTTGCCGCGATCCTGGCCGAACGCGACCTGCTGATGCAGAACACCCCCTGGCCTCGGCGAGCCTATCTGGAAGTCCTGGATTTTCCGGGCGACGAGATGCGAATTGGCCGCGATGTTCCTTCACCTCGCGTGCGGATCGCTGCTTACAAATGGGTCGTGGCCGATAGTTCTGCCCGCGTCGGCTGGAGGCCGATGACCTGGGCCGACGTGCAAAAGATCACCGGCCAGTCCGCACCGGCCCTGCCGTTGCAGCCCGTACGCGATTCGCGTTTCGCCGTGGATTACGGACCGTTCCTGTATGGCTCCGCTCACCCGTTCACCGCCCCGACCTTGCCGAGCGATGTGATGGCCGTGCCCGATGAACTGGAGAAGTGGCCCGTCGATCGCGTCGAGCAAGTCTTCCTGGAGAACGAAGATGTTACGCACATGTTGTCCGAGAAGTTCTCGAGCGACGTGGGAGCCATTCGCGATACACTTGCCCGGCTTGACGAGAAGGCAGGCGAAGTCGGCATGTCGCGCACCATCCGCAAGCTGAAAATTCCTGACGATGTGACCCTCTTCTACAAGGGGGCCAAGACCGATGTGGACATGAAACTGCGGCAAGAAGGCAACAACGAGTTCTCCGGCACGCTGTCCGATCTCAAGGAATCGGTCCGCTTCTACGCCCGAGGCGAGAATTACGAAACGCCAACCAAGCTGATCACGCTCGTGCCGCCGCCGATGCTGACGGAACTGAAACGCGACGAATATCACCCAGCCTACCTCTATCACAAAGCCCCCTATGCCGAGGCCAAGGATGTGCCGGATGAACTCAAGCCGTACCAGTCCGACCCGCGAAAGCTCAAAGGCTTGAAGCACATCCTCCGCGAACAGGCCGTGTCACTCACGGGCGATAAGTCGCGCTTCGATATTCCGCTCGGGGCCGAGTTTGTCCTGTATGGAAAGTCGGACAAGAAGCTTCAGTCCGCGTTCATTCGGCCGAAGCCCGGCAAGTTCCCCGGCATCGAGGCCGAGGTTTCCGATCCGCCGGATATCAACTTGCCAATCATCGACGGGCATGGCATCCGCTTTGAGTTCATGGCCGCGAACAAGATGCTGGTCACTCGGCAAACCGAATTCGAAATTCACTTGAAGGACACGGACAACGTGACCAGCAAGCGTTCGGTGCAGATCGTCGTCGATGAAGATCGGCCACCCGAAGTCGATGTGGTCGTGGACGTGATTCGCAAGGTCGGCTCGACCTACCTGTGTACACCGCAAGCGTTGATACCATTCACGAAGGAAAGCAAGATTCGCGACGATAAGGGCCTGAACCGCGTTGAGTACGTCTTCAGTTATTCGGAAATCGAGCCGCTCGCGGTGACCGCCAAGCGGGCCGAGTACGCGATGTGGTTCTTCAACAACGTGCCAGTGTTCCCGACCATCGGCGACCCGCTCTATCGCCTGGTCGCGTTGGCCGAAAATCTGCCACGCGTGCGGCCAAACCTGGCCACGATCGACGATCGCGTGCCGGTCGCCAAGTTCCTGGAGGAATTCAAAGCCCGCCCATTAGCACTTGAAAGTATCCAGAAGAAACTCGATGGTCCCAGGCCGAGTGGCGCGGAAGTGACGGTGATCAACCTCGTCAGCTATCCGCCCGACGCGGTCCGCGAGGAACAAGGCTTCGACCTGAAGAAGGTGGCGGCAGGCCTGCGACGGACGAGCGATAACGAGGCCCAACGGACGTACTTCCTGACACTCAACGTCACGGCCATCGATACGAACGTGGAGGCCGACAAGCCCGGCATCGGCCAAAACAAAGAGACGCTGGCCTTCAAGCTGGTCTCGGACGGCGAGTTGCTAACCGAGATCGCCCGCGAAGAAGCCGGCCTGGCCGACAAGCTGGAAGATGCGATTCGCCGGCTCACAGAGGTGGACAACAAGTTGCGTTCGATGGTCGCCCGCTTCGCGAGTTTGACCACTCCAGAATCGTATGTCCCCGAACAAACGCGAGCCAACGAAGTCAACGAGCAACTCAGCAAGTCGAAGGATGTGAGTGCCGAGGTGTTCACGGACTACACGCGGATTCTCCAGGAATTCCGTGTAAACCGACTGCCGGATCACTTGATCACGCAGATGGAAGAGAAGATCGTCAGCAAGCTACGCGACGTGTTGACGAACGACTTCCCGCAATCCGAAGAGGCCTACGGCAAGCTGCATGGCGAGTTGAACGCGACCCGCCAGCCGTCGGCCGAGATGGCCTTCACGGCCCAATCGCGAGTGACGGTTTTGTTAAACAAACTTCGCGATATTCGTGCCGGCATTGGCCAGGGTCTGGATCTCAAGAAAATTATTTCGCAGGTTGAGGGATTGATCCGCGATGAATTGCTCGTCTCCGCCGAGATCGACAAACTCAAGCGTGTCCGGGCCGAGGAACTCGGTTGGGTTTCGATTGTGCCACCGCCCGCTGCGGTGACGGTAACTGCCGGCCAAAAAGTGACCGTGCGCGTGCCAATCGTTATCGGCCCTGCCTACAACGGCACGTTTACACTGAAATTCGAGCCCTCGCCGGGCAGTGACTTCAAAACCGTTCCGTCGATCAAACTTGGCGAAGAGGACAAAGAATTCGTGCTGGAGATTACAGCTGGCTTCGCCAAGGGCATGTTCTGGGTACGGGTAGCGCCCGATGTTGGTCCGGCCCGGGATGTGAAAGTGATTGTGAAGTAATGGTTTATGTCGAGCCTTGGCGAGCCTCCGGCGTAAGCAGGGGAGTTAGTCGCTACTCCCCCGGCTTACGCCGGAGGCTCGTCAGAAGTGGCTTCTATGAGGATGTGTAACGGCATTGAGAAGAAATCGGCTATTATGTTGATGGCGGGTGTGTGAATCGTCTTATTGTTGAGGATGGCCAATCCGTGACCATCCTGCTTGCCGAGTAGAAACGTCGGGGGTTCGAAATCCCCGTTTACCTGGTTGAGGAGGTTGGCTCCATGATCTCTCGCCTTTCCCACAAATGGGCTGGCACGGCCATCGCGATCTTCACGATGTTTGCCATGGCCGCAGGCATTAATGTCTACGCCCAGGCCCCGGCCGCACCCAAGCCGCCAGCCACTCCGGCTGTGACTCCTGCAACGGACGTCAACGTCAAGGAGTTGATCGCCCGGCAGCAAAACCTCGAAAAGCAATACAAGTCCTTTACCACCAACCTCCTGGCCCTTGCCCAGAAGCTCAACAAGAGCGAGCGGATCGAGGATAAGGACAAAGCCAAGGCCCTCCTCAAAGCCATCGAACTGGCCGACAAGGAAGGCGTGGACAACAAGTTCACCACTCTGCTCCGCACGCTGACCAAGAGCGATAACATCAAGCTCGCGGACATCAACGATGCCAAGAATCAAAACGACGAACTGGTCAAGCTGCTCAAGCAGATCTTGGATATTCTGCAAAGCGATGATGAACTGGCACGCATCAAGGCCGAGAAGGAATTCCTGGAGAAGCTTCTCGCAGATTTGAATAGCCTCATTCGGGCCACGAATATCAATCAATCACGTGCGGAATCCGGCAAGGGCGATCCCAAGCAGCTGGCCAAGGATCAGGCCAAGCTGGCAGAAAAAGTCGGCGATTTGGCCAACAAGATGGGTGCACCGAAGCCAGGTGGCAATCCGAAAGAAGGCGATCCCAAGGCTGGCGCCAAGCCGAGCAAGCCAGGCGACGATCAAGGCAATAATAAGGAAGACACCAAGGATCCCAAGGCCGATGAACGCAAGGGTGGCGACAAGAACGACCCGATGAAGGGCGATGGCTCCGAGAGCAAGCCGAGTAAGGGTGGCCCGCCTTCCGAGCCGAAGCCAGGCAAGAGTGGCCCGCCGATGGAAGGGGCCTCTGCCGGCAAGCCAATGGGCGGTGGCGATCCGAAGGATCCGCCGAAGGACCCGATGAAGGATCAAGCCAAAAAGCCAGCCGAGCAGCGGAACAAGGAAGACAACAAAGCTGAAGACAAGGGCTCGGCTTCCAAGCCGATGGCACCGAAGGATCAGCAAGCCTCCAGCAAGAGCGAAGGTTCTCCGAGCGAAGGTTCGCCAAGCGGCAGCCCGAAGCCGGGCAGCCCGTCGCCGGGAAGCCCCAGCCCGCCTCCTCCTCCAGGTCCGAAGGCACCAGGTGCCGAGAGCGTGAAGAAGTCCGTTCAGGATGAAGAGAACGCTGCCGCGAACCTCGAGCAGAACAAACGGAAGGATGCTGGCGACGATCTGGCCAAAGCGGACGAGGAACTGAAGAAGGCCCGCGAGGAACTCGAAAAGCGTCTCAAGCAACTGCGCGAGCAGGAACTCGAACGCATCCTGGCCAACCTGGAAGCCCGCGTCAGCAAGATGCTGGCCATGCAGATCGAGGTGATGGGCCAGACCAAAGCGATCCACGCTCAGGTCGAGAAGCACCCGGAGAAGAAGGCTCAGCCGGCCGATTTTCAGAACGCTCAGAAGCAGGAAGACCGCGAAGCCGAGATTATGTCTGAAGCGGACAAGGCCATCCAGCTGTTGCAGAGCGAAGGCTCGGCCGTCGCTTTCCCGGCCGTCTTCGAAGAAGTTCGCAAAGACATGTTCCGCGTCAAGGAACGCCTGCACGACGCTAACGTGGGTGAAGACACCCAGGGGATCGAGCAGGACATCATCGATTCCTTAACGCACATGAAAGACGCCCTGAAGAAGGCCCAGCAGGAACTCGGCAAGTCGCCTCCGCCGCCTCCGCCCGGCCCGCCAAGCGATCAGCCGCAGATGCAAAAACTGCTCGACGAGATCGCGGAACTCAAGATGATCCGCGAATTGCAAAAGCAAGTAAACGGCCGAACCAAACGATATGGAGATAAGAGCCCGATGGCCGAGCAGTCCGATGATAAGCAAATCAAGAAAGAATTGAAGGACCTCGGTGATCGTCAGGAACGGATTGAGACGATGGTAAATAACATCGTGACCAAGAAAAACCAGTAGGGCAGGAAGTAAAAGTCAAAAATGCGAAGCGAAAAGGACGGAAGTCAGGCCGGGCAAGAGATTAAGGAAAAATGAGAATGTTGAGACTTCGAACTTTTAGCTTTTTACTTTTTACTTTCGTTCGGGTATTGTTGGTGGTATGTAACCATAAACGAGTTGCCCATTTCGGGCTTATGTCAGGAGGTAAGTGCCGTGACCATTCGAAAAGTGCTGTCGGCCGTTGTTGCTGCCGGGCTCGGGCTCGCCGTGACATTGCCCGCGTCGGCTGCAGAAACCAAAACCAAGACCGAATTCACCTTTGGTACGCTTCGGGCCGTTGCTCCTGAAGTCGCCAAGGTTCAGGCCGAGGCTTGGCTCAAGAAAGCCGGCAAGCTCGACCAGGTTGCCTTCGACAAGATCTGGGCCAACCAGGAGGCGACGGTCCTCGACCGTACCCTGGCCACCCTGGAACTGGGCAATGCCGACGCCAAGGCAATTTTGGCTCTTGCCAAGAATGCCCCGGTCGATGCACCCAAGGAAGTGCCGGCCATCCTGACCGATGCCAAGCAAGATACCTTCTTCCGCGCCAACCTGACCCTCGGCTTTGCCCGTGGGTTAACCAATGGCCGGGTATACGAAGAATCGTTGGCTGCTCTCGCGACCATCAAGGCCGAAGAGACGGTTGACCCCTCCTCCTACCTGTTCCACCGTGCCGTTGCCGAGCACGCCCTCATCAAGAAGGACGACGCTCTTCGTTCGATCGTCCGCCTGATCGACGACGTGACCGACGCACCGGACCGCTACAAGATGCTCGCCACGATCATGTTCCTGGACATGAGCAACTGGAAGCGGGACGAGAAGGATCTGGCCAACATCAAGAGGCTCATGGACAACAGCGAACGTCGCTTGGTTCAGGCTCGTGGTGGGAAGATCACGCAAGACATTCAGAAGAAGATCGTCTTCCGTCTCGATGAACTCATCAAGGAGAAGGAAAACCAAGCCAAGGGTGGCGGACAGTGCAACGGCGGTTGCTGCCCAGGCGGCGGTGCCGGTAGCCAAATCGGTGCAGGCACCATCAAGCCCAGCAGCCCGGCCCCGGATAGCGGTATCCTCGGCGGCGACGGCAAAGGCACCGTGGACGACAAGAAGCTGAAGACCCTGGCCGACAACTGGGGCACCATGCCCGATAAGGAACGAGCCAAGGCCATCATGGAAATCACCAAGGATCTGCCAGCCCGCTACCGCGTCGTGATCGAGGACTTCTTCAAGTCGCTCTCGAACACCAGCAAGTAAGGTTTGCAGAAGTAGTAAGATCGAGGGCCGTGGCCGACCTACCAGCGGCCACGGCCCTTTTTGTTTGAAAATGTAGCCCTCTCGCTCCGCGAGAGGGAAGCACGACGCTGGGGATATGAGAACGCCTATGCTGGCGGTCTGCCTTCGCTTCCCTCTCGCGGAGCGAGAAGGCTACATCGGAAAGACGTTACGTTGAGGTTAAAGACCCGCCTTATATCTTAAATGCCAGACCCTTCACCACGGATCTGCCTCATGAGTCTCCGCATTCTTCTGGCCGCTATCGTACTTGCCCCCATCGCGAATGCTGCCGAACTGCAAACTCTCGATGGCCGCAAGCTCACGGGGGACATCGTCTCGATCGTCGGCAGCGATCTGACATTCAAGGCCGGAGCGAGCGAAGAGAAGTTCCTCGTCACCGCGTTGCATTCCGTTACTGTCGGTAAGCCGCCCATCCAGCTCGATGCGAACAAAAAGCACACGGCCGTGGAATTTGTGGATGGCTCGTCATTCCGTTGCAGTGAAATCGTCTTAAAGGATAAGAACGTCGAGTTGAAACTCATCGGGGCGAGTCCGCGGACGCTGACGGTGCCGTTGCGTGGCGTCGTGTTTTCCATCCACCGCGAGGCCGGGGACTTGAAGCTTGATCAGGATTTCCGGGGACTGATGCGGAGCAAGAGCCGTTTCGATATTTGGGTGACCAAGCGCCAGGCGAAAAACGACGCGGGCAAGGACGTCGACCAACTTGACGGCGTTCCCGGAACCTTTGGCGACGCGGACGAG
Organism: Gemmataceae bacterium; assembly: GCA_009691845.1. Classification (GTDB taxonomy): domain Bacteria; phylum Planctomycetota; class Planctomycetia; order Gemmatales; family Gemmataceae; genus SIAJ01. The sequence continues at coordinate 10,196 of SIAJ01000066.1, read as the reverse complement.
GCCGCCAAGAGCGTGAAGTTCACCTTCGAAGGCAAGGGGGCGGAGGAAGCACAATCGATCCTGTTGAGCCGGGTCGCGGGCATGATCCTGGCACAGAGGCCGGGTGCCGCCTCGCCGGCAATCTGCAAGATCATCGACCTGGATGGCAACGAGTTGGTCGCCCAGGCCGTTACGCGGACCGAGAAGGGCTACGCGATCACGACCGTGACCAACGTGAAGATCGACCTCACGGATGCCCAGGTGTCGAAGTTCGATTTCGCGGCCGGGGCGATCAAGTATCTCTCGGATTTGGAACCGGTCGCCCTCGAAGAAACGGGCACCGACCCGGAGCACTATCAGAAAGACACGAACCTGGACAAGCGGCCGATTCGCCTGGTGCTCGACCCCGCGACCGGACGAACCGAGATGTATCCGAAGGGGCTTACGCTCAAAGCCAAGACTGTCATCAGCTACGAACTGAAGGGACAGTACAAGTCGTTCCGGGCCCTGGCAGGCGTGGATAACGACCCGGACAACGCGGCCCCCAGCCAGGTGAAGATCACGGTCGACGACGGCACGCAGGTGCTCTTCAAGGGGACAGTGAAGCGCGGCGAAAAACCGCTCGATCTGAATTTGGGCGTGCAGAACGTGGATCGCCTGAAGATCACCATCGAATCGGATGGCACGCTGACGGATTTGGGGAACCAGGTTTCATTGGCGAATGCTCGAGTACTAAAGTGATTCTTTCTCCCTCTTCCCTTTTAGGGAAGGGGGAACATGACCGACCGACCGAGACCAAACCATGCGCAAGCATCTATTGATCTGTTCCGCGATGATGTTGGGCCTGCCCGTGTTCGCGGCCGATCCGGTGAAGGATGGCGAACTCGATCGCGTCAAGCTGGTCCAGAAGGTTCGGCCTGCCGTCGCCTCGATCTTCATGAAGGACTTCTCCGGCGATCCGCGTGGCCGAATTGCCGGCGGCGGCTCTGGGGTCATCATCGACGCCGAGGGATACTGCCTCACCAACTACCACGTTGTCGCCGCCGAGGCGATGACCGGCGTGCGGCCCACCTTCGCCGTCGGCCTGCCGAATGGCACGCTGTACGACGCGGTCACGGTCGGCTGCGACCGCACGGGGGATGTGGCCCTCATCAAACTCTTCCCGAAGACGCCTGGCGAAAAGTTCCCATTCAACGAACTCGGCGACAGCGGCACTCTGCAAGCAGGCCACTGGACCATGATCATGGGCAACGCTCAGTTGCTCTCGACGGACTTCACGCCTTCCGTGTCCTTCGGCCTCGTCAGCGGCACGGGCCGTTACTCGGACTTCGGCTTCGCGGAACACACCGACGCCATCCAGTACGACACGACCGCCAACCAGGGCAACTCAGGCGGGCCAATCTTCAACATGAAGGGCCAAGTGATCGGTCTCGTGTATGGTGGTGCTCCGGGCAAGCGTGGGGCCTTCAACACGGGCATTGGCTACGGGCTGCCGATCAACACGGCCAAGAACTTTCTGATGCACATGCGGGCTGGTATCTTCTGCGATCATGCGACGCTCGGGGCCACCGTAAATACTCAGATCAGCGAGGATAGCGACCTGGCCCGCCTGATGGTCAATCAGGTGCTGGAAGACTCGGACGCTTTCCGCCGCGGCCTGTCTGAAGGGGACGAGCTGCTGAGCTTCGCCGGCCGCGACATTCGCAACCTGAACCAGTACAAGTCGGCCCTCGGCATCTATCCGAAGGAATGGCGTCTGCCGCTCACCTACAAGCGCGTGAACGACAAGAAGGAAACACTGGTTCGCCTGATGAGCTACTCGCCACCGGTGATGAAAAATCCGGCTGGGCCAGGCGGCCAACCGGCTGCACCCAAGACGAAGGGGTTCGGCGAAGGGATGAAGTACTTCGAAGAAAAGAAAGGCTTTGCCAACTACTACTACAATCGCCTGGCCCGCGACCGCGTGCTGGAGACGCAGAAGCGGCTGGCCGATTACTCCAACCTGGTCGGCGACTGGGTTTGGACCGGCACCTACGATCGCGAAGGGCGAGGCGGGGACTTCCTGGCCAAGATCGAAGAGATCAAGGACCCAACGGATCCAAAGTCGACCAAGACGCAGACCTCGCTGCAACTCGGCCTGACCGACTACAAACTCGAGCCGCTCAAGGACGGGCTGACCGTGGCCGACCTCACCGAGCCACCGTATACGGGCGGCCTGATGATGGCCCTGTATCAATATCGTCGATTGCTCACCCTGGGTGCCAAGGGAGCGGAAGGCGAAAAGTGTTCCCACGCGGGCATGGAACCGGTTTACATCATGCCGCTCGACGGGTTGAAGCCCAAGAAGCTGGAAGACATTCGCCTGATGTGCGAGGTCATTCGCTTCGAGCACGCCTCAGTCGAATCCAAGTGGTACTTCTACCGCAGCGATCTGAACCCGCAGTTGAAGGGGGCAGCCCCGTTTCCGGAAGGAACACTGATCGCGGGCGAAGTGTACGTCGATCGACAGTCGGACCCGTGCGAACTGTACTTCGCGGACTTCAAGGACGTGGGCGGCAAGCTGCTTCCGCATCGAATGGAAGCCCGCAACGGCGACAAGCGTTATGCGATATTCAATTTGAAGGTTCACCAGATGAAATAATTTTTTCGTGGCGGCAGGCCTCCAGGCCTGCCGGGTTGTAGACAGTCCGTGCGATGGTTCGTCCTCCGTGAATTGATTGCAACAGGCCTGGAGGCCTATTGCCACGATTGTGTCAGCCTTCCGAGATGGGCAACATGCTTCAGAAAACCGTTTTCCGATTTGTACCCGCCCTACTCTTTGTGGGAATGGTGCCCAGTGCATTCGCTACGGACCCCTACGACAAGGTTGCCGTGAGCGCGAACGAGAAGCTCGTCAAGCTCTTCGGAGCGGGCGGCTATCGCGGCGCAGAATCGTACGGCACCGGGATCATCGTTTCGCCGCAGGGACACATCCTGACGGCGGCGGCCCCGTTCCTCGATGGCCGTGAGCTGCGCTTGCACCTGCCGGATGGCCGCAAGTATCAGTTCAAGGTGAAGCTGATTGAGAAGGAATTCGATGCCGCGATCCTGGAAATTGTGCAGGCCAAGAAAGAACTCATTCCACTCGAACTGCCGTTTTTCGATGTCGCCGAGTCGGTGAAGAACGCGAAGGCCGAGCCGGGCACCTGGGTAATGGCGATGTCCAACATGTACAAGGTGGCCGAGCGTGACGAGATGATGAGCGTGCAACGGGCGATGGTTACATCCGTCGGCAAGCTCTCGGCTCGTCGCGGCCAATTCGAGATTCCATTCCACGGCGACGTGCTCTATCTCGATACGGTGACGAACAACCCCGGTGCGGCCGGCGGAGCCGTGATCAATCGCAAGGGCGAACTGCTCGGCATGATCGGCAAGGAGTTCCGCAACAACCAGACCGACACCTGGGTGAACTACGCGATGCCGCTCAGTACCAAGGCGGAAGTGATACTCAAGACCGGCAAAAAGACTTTCACGCTGGCAGAATTCGTCGAGCTGGCCGTTCAAGACAAGTGGGTCAAGAGTGAACGTCCGCCCGATTCCGATCTTAAAGAGCCTCGTGTGTTCACAGGCATCACGTTCGTTCCGAAAGTCGTGGAACGAACGCCCCCCTATGTGGAAGAAGTCGAGCCGGGTTCGCCCGCCTACAAGGCCGGCCTGAAGCCAGACGACCTTGTGATTTATCTCGATGGCGAGCCGGTCTACAGCACCGACATCTTCAAGGACCTGCTGAGACGCTATCAGCCGGGCGACAAAGTTCAGATCGAGATTCGTCGCGGCGACAATCTCACGGCAATGACCTTGGAATTGGCTCCGTTGCCGAAACGCTAGTGGCTTTACTCCCCTCCCCGAAGCGGAGAGGGGGAACAGGACAGACTACTCAGGATTCATCATGCTCCGCTATACCCTTCCCGCCCTGTTGCTCATCGGTTCGATCGCCTACGCACAGGACGTTAACGACGCCACCGAGAAGGCGATGAAGGACGCGGCCACGAGGGTCGCTCCATGCATCGCCCGCATCGAGACATCCGGCGGGGCCGAGGCCATCTGGGGAGCTGGACGCAAGGGGCCCGAGGTCATGTTCCGTCGCGGCGTCGGTGCCTCCACGGGCCTCGTCGTCGATCCAAACGGGTTCATCATCACCAGCAGTTTCAACTTCATCGGCAAGCCGACGGACATCTTCGTCACGGTGCCGGGCAAGCCGCGTGCGGTCGCCAAGGTGATCGGCAACGATCCGACCCGCATGTTGACGATGCTCAAGATCGAACAGACCGGCCTGCCGATGCCGGTTCCTTTCCCGAAAAAGGACGTGGAAGTCGGCATGTGGTCGATCGCCTTGGGCCGTACGTTGACCCCGGATTTGACCACGTCCCCATCGATCAACGGCGGCATCGTCAGTGCCACAAACCGAGTTTGGGGCAAGGCGATTCAGAGCGATGCGAAGATTTCGCCCGTCAATTACGGTGGCCCGCTGGTCACCATTGATGGCCGCGTGATGGGAATTATCGTGCCGATCTCCCCGACCAGCGAGGGCGAGACCTCCGGCTTCGAATGGTACGACGTGGGCATTGGCTTTGCCGTTCCCCTCGAAGACGTGATGCGGGTCGTCCCCAAGCTGAAGGAAGGTACGGCCGACAAGCCGGTCGTCTTGAAGGCCGGTCTGCTCGGCATCACGTTCCGCGAAGCGGACCAGTACACGATGGGTTGCACCATCGACACGATCGCGCCACTCACCCCCGCAGACAAGATCGGCCTGAAGGTCGGCGACAACATCGTCGAGGCAGAAGGAAAGCCGGTTCTTAACCAGGCCCAACTCCTCCACTTGTTGCGGCCGAAGTACGAAGGCGAGAACATCTCGATCAAAGTGAAGCGTGGCGACAAGATCGAGGAATACAAGGCGATCACGCTTTCTGCACAACAGGCGAACATCGACCCGGGTTTCCTGGGCGTGCTGCTCATGCGCGACGATCCCGAACTGGGAGCCGAGATTCGCGTTGTGTTCCCGAACTCGGCCGCCGAGCGCGCGAATCTCGAAGCCGGCGACCGCATCATGAAAGTCGGCCTGCGTGTCGCGGGTGGACCGCCGAAGGTCGATCCGAAGTTGCCGATGCCCAAGGGTATTCCTCCGGCCGGCGCTCGTGCCTTCAGTGGTCGCGATCAATTCATGGAGATCATGCAGAACTTCCGGGCCGGCAACGCCATCACGCTCGAAGTGACCAAGAAGGACGGCAAGTCCGCGACGGTCGAGGCGGTTCTCGGCCAGTTCCCGGACGAGATTCCGACCGAGTTGCCAAAGATTTCTTCGAAGGGAAAGGCACTCGTCGCTCCGAAGCCCCTGACTGGTCCGGGCGTTCCGGTTCCTCCCAAGAAGGAAGAGCCCAAAAAAGAGGAGCCCAAAAACGAAGAGAAGAAAGAAGACAAGGAAAAAGAGAAGCCCAAGACCGGTCTGTTGAAGCAGGAGAACGTCGGCACCGCTCAGCGCAAGTTTTGGGTGCTGGTGCCGGATACCTACGATCCGAACGTCGCACACGGGTTGATCGTTTGGCTGCACCCGGCCGGGCGTGATGGACGCGATGCCGACGACATGGCCAAGATCTGGGACGTGTTCTGCGAACGGCACAACTTCATCATGGTCGGCCCCACGGCCGGCACGCAGACGGGCTGGGTTGCTGGCGAAGCCGATGCCGTGATGGACGATGTCCGCTGGGTGCGAACTCGCTACACCATCGACCCGAAGCGCGTGATCGCCCATGGCCAGGGGGTCGGCGGGCAAATGGCGTTCTATCTGGGTGCCAACAAACGCGAAGTGATCCGCGGCGTGGTTCCAGTCGGTGCAGTCCTCGCTAACAATCCGAAGGATCCGATCGCCAATCAACGCGTGGAGTTCCTGGTCATCGCCGGTGCCAAGGACCCGATCGCCAAGGAAATCGCCGAGGGCCCGAAGAAGCTGACCGAGAAGAAGTTCAAGGCCCTCTACCGTGAGATGGAACAATCGGGCAAGGAGTACGTGAACGACGACCTCAAGGTGTTTAGCGACATGGTGCGGTGGATGGATTCTTTGGATAAGCAGTAGTTGTTTGTTAGCGAGCCGAGCAGCGTAAGCTGCCGGATGAAGTCTTTGCCCGGCAGCTTACGCTGCTCGGCTCGCCCCATCACTTCTGTACAAACCAGCCCCCCGCCAGTGGATCGTTCTTGAAGAACTTCAGCAGCATATCCGCGACTTTTCGCCGGCCGCTGTCGCTCGGATGAACGCCGTCGTTCGTGAAGTCCTTGCGTTCCCAGATCAGCTTGTCGTCCTTGCGTGGGGTCAGGCCATCGCCCCAGAAGTACGGGCCCCATAGCAGGAGAGGGGCCTTCGCCACGCCCTTCTCGGAATCGAAATTCAGTTCCGCGTACCCCTTGATCTGGTCCTGAATCAGCCAGCGGACGGGGTAGGCACCTTCGTAGGCGTACGGTTCCGGGTTCAATCCACCAATCGCATGGCCCGCATAAATGCGGCTGCCCAGATACGCGATCCGCACATTCGGGAAGCGTTCCTTCGCATTCTGCAATACCTTCAGCGTGTCCTCTTGCAGCTTCTTGCCGTGTTCTTTCAGGTCGCCTCGCGGGCCCATGTTTGCGAGCTTCACCCACACGACTTGCACCTGCTTGGGGCTGATCTTCGCGGCTGCCAGCCGCCGATCCGCCTCGACCCACGCCCGGGCTTTCGGATCGACCCACTGGGCCATTGCCTGGCCACCCTGAGCACAATCGACGATCGTCACCCGCGACGATTTCTTCTCGTCGCGGTCGGCGATCTGCTTGAACATCGAGAACTCTTGCGTCGCGTTCGACATGCTGATCGAGACCAGTGCGATGGTCCCCTTGTCGCTCGGCTTGCCGTCGGCATCGAGCGGCACGATCTTGGCTGTCTCCTTCTTGGCGGCCGCGAGATGGGCTTCCGGTGGCTCGTTCTTGCCGCCGCCATACAGCCCGCCGTCTTCGCCCTTGTACTTGTTGCTCGCGGCCATCTCGGTCAGCGGCTTGAAGCCGACCGTGTTCTTCCCTTCCTTCGCCGCCGGAGCGTCCTGCTTGCCAAGACGAATCGCGGTGATCGTCGAGCGATTGTCGACCCGCTCGACTGTGACCGTCACTTCCACGCCCTCGCCCAACTCTTTCGACTTCAATCCATCCTTGAGCGGCTTGCCTTCCTTGTCCAGTATCTTGGCGTCGTTGGCGACCTCCACCATCCGATCCTGACCGTTCGCGAAGAGGTAAAGAACGCTCTTCTCGGCATCGACCTTCTTGATGGTGCCAACGGCATCGAAAGCCGAGGCGGTGCTGATAAATAGTGCGATGCCCATCAGTGCGGCCGAAAATATGCGAGACATCTTGGAAGTCCTCTCGTCGTACTAAATATTCTTAACCACGGATTTACACGGATAAAGGCAGAAACCATTCATCGTCTTATCCGTGTAAATCCGTGCAATCCGTGGTAAAAATGTCTTTCCAACCCTCATGTAATTAGAAGCGACGACGCCTTCTCGTGCAACAACGAAATTCTCATTTGAGTTAGGTTCCGCCAACGGATACAGTATCAAACATGAACCGTTTTATCCCGAATCCGACTCCGTGTGGCCGATCGCGGCGTGAGTTCCTTTGTCAGGTCGGCGGTGGTTTTGCCGGGCTGGCCTTGATTGATTTGCTTTCGCGTGATGGCTTGTTGGCAAAAACTCCGGTCGCTAACGCTCCCGGCTCGCCGTTGGCCGCGAAGAAGCCGCACTTTGCGACCAAGGCCAAGCACGTCGTGTTTCTGTTCATGAACGGGGCTCCGTCGCAGGTCGATACGTTCGATCCGAAACCGGAACTCGATAAATACCACGGCAAACCCTATACGGGTAAGACGAAAGTCGGCTCGAATGGCCGGCCGATCGGCTTGCTCATGAAGAGCCCGTTCGAGTTCAAGAAGCACGGCAAGAGCGGCCTGCCCATCAGCAGCCTGTTCCCGCATACGTCCAAATTCGCGGACGACTTGTGCGTGATCCGTTCTCTGCACACGGACACGGCCGCCCATGCGGGGGGCTGTCTGCAAATGAACACCGGCACGCCGCTCATCGGCAAGCCGAGCATGGGTTCCTGGCTCTCGTACGGACTCGGAACCGAGAACAATTCGCTCCCCTCGTTCGTGGTGATGATCGATCCGCGTGGCGGGCCGATCGGCAGTGCCTCGAACTGGTCGGCGGGCTTCATGCCGGCCGCTTATCAGGGCACGCTGTTCCGCGGACAGGGCAGCCCGCTCCTCGACCTGGCCACGCCCGCCGGCGTCACGCCGAAACAACAACGCGAGTCGCTCGATCTGCTGAAGACCTTGAACGAGGAGCATCAGAAAACCCGGCCCGGCGAATCGGAACTCGCCGCCCGGATCGAGAGCTACGAACTCGCCTTCCGCATGCAACGCGAGGCCACGGACGTGGTCGATCTCTCGAAGGAAGACGAGAAGACACGCGAAATGTACGGCTTGAACGACAAACTCACTTCGGACTTCGGCCGCAAGTGCCTGATCACTCGCCGGCTACTTGAGAAGGGGGTTCGCTTCATTCAACTCTATTCCGGCGGCGGGCACATCGAAGACACATGGGATGGCCACAACGACTGTATCGGCAATCACAAACTGCACGCGGGTGAAACGGACAAGCCAATCGCGGCTCTGATGAGCGACCTGAAGCGAACCGGCCTATGGGACGAAACCGTGATCGTCTGGGGCGGCGAATTCGGCCGCACGCCGACCAGCGAAGGGGTCGGCAAGCCGGGCCGCGATCACAACCCATTCGGCTTCAGCATGTGGCTAGCCGGTGCAGGCGTGAAAGGCGGACAGGCGATCGGTGCCACCGACGAACTCGGCTTCAACGCCGTGGAAAAACCATTCCACACGTCCGACCTACACGCGACGATCCTACACCTGATGGGCCTGGACCACGAGCAACTCACGTATTTTTATGCGGGAATGAACCAACGGCTGACGGGCGTGCGGGGCGAGGTGATTGGTGAGGTGATGGTTTGAGTGCCAAAATTTGGAGTGCGGCGATGTGTCTCTACGCAACCAGTTCCTCGACGCCAAAGACCACGCGTTTGCCTAGGGCCTGGGCATAACGACCCAGTGTGTCAACAGTCGGATTGCTTTGTCCGGTTTCGAGCCGACTGAGCGCCGCCTTATCCATGCCGGACGTCTCGGCAACATCGCTGAGCGAGAGACCGGCCGCTTCCCGGCTCGCGCGCAGATTCTGGAGCAGCACCTGAAGTGCAAAAAAGATGTCAGTCGGGATCGGCGCGTTGTACTCACCGCTTGCTTCCAGCTTTTTCGGCGAGGGTTTCTCGCGTTGGAACCGTTCCCGCGCCGATTTGATTCGGGCCTTCTCGGCATCGGTTCGTTCGGTTTGTTGATGAATTCGTGCCATGGGAAACCTCTCACATTCAAGGTTGGTCGTCATCGCTAGGCTCGTAGGCAGTAATCGGACGCACACACAGTGGATCCTTCTCGACTTGTTCCCACACGACCACAATGTAGCGCCCGCTATTCGTCGTACCGAAAGTGATCGGAAATCCACTCGACCGGCTCGTCTCCGTCCGACTACCACGATCGCGAAAGACAGACTCGACTTCCTCGATCGTCAGGCCATGTTCCGCAACGTGTTGAACGTTGCCATCCGGCTCGTCTTCGAGATCCCAGATGAAAAACACTTCGCGCATCGAACGATCTCGAAGAAAAGCGTCGTTGTTGTATAGTACAACGATGAATGTGGGGAGTCAAGCCGAGAGAAAGGAGGCGACGCTGGCCAGAGATACTCGGGAATCAGCATGTGGCTGGCCGGCGCAGGTGTGAAAGGCGGACAAGCGATCGGTGCCACCGACGAACTCGGCTTCAACGCCGTGGAAAAACCATTCCACACGTCCGACCTGCACGCCACGATCCTACACCTGATGGGCTTGGACCACGAGCAACTCACGTATTTCTATGCGGGGATGAAGCAACGGCATACCGGTGTGCGGGGTGAAGTGATTGGCGAGGTGATGGCTTAATGAAGTCGTCTCGCTCGGCGGGCCTGGGGCGAAGAGATTAACCGCGAACTGGCAAAAACAGAATCTCCAATGTCTCTTTTTGATGACCCCTTTTTGATGACGATCGAGGTGATAGATTACATTAC
>SIAJ01000151.1 GCA_009691845.1 Gemmataceae bacterium | reverse complement strand
GAACTGTCGCGCGTGCGGCAATTGCTGCGTCCCCTCGAAGAGTGCGCCGAAGATGCCAAAGCCGCCATCGTCTGCGTGCATCACCTCAACAAATCGTCGAGCGGCGGCGGCCTGCACCGCATCATGGGCAGCATGGGCTTCACGGCGGCGGCCCGCGCGGTGTGGGCAGTGATCCGTGACGAATCGACCTCAGGTGACACCGACCGCCGACTGTTTCTGCCGGTGAAACTGAACCTCGCCGCCGACCCGACCGGCCTGGCGTTTCGGATCGCCGACGGCAAACTCGTGTGGGACGCCGAGCCGATCGTGCAGACGTGGGACGAGCTGCTCGCCGAGCGCCGCGAATCAAAACGCCGCCAGCAGATCAAACGGACCTCCGCGATGGAGTGGCTCGCCGGGTACCTTGCCGACGGAAAAAAACCGGCGGAGTTCGTAAAGAACGCCGCCGCAATTGCCGGAATCACTGCCCGCACACTGCAGCGCGCGAGAGAGAAAATGAACATCGAGACAAAGGACGGCGAGGGCCTCTCGGCAAACGTCTCGTTCTGGAGCCTGCCGCGCTTCGCGGGATAATAGTTAGCGAGCCGCCGGGTTGACCCCGGTGGTCCGTACTCCCCCATACTTCCTTCGTTGACCGTCACGCCGCGATCCACCATCCGCTATCTACGATCCACCATCCACTGATATGATTGCGCCGTCGAAGCGGTAGCAGAAATGCCGCGTTCAAGTGCATGCCCGAAACCATCGCCGTCAAACCCGAACTGATTCGTTGGGCGATCGACCGTTCCCGGTTGCCCGACGATGAGTTGACACGTACATTTCCAAAACTCGTCGACTGGCGCTCAGGCGAGCGTATGCCCACGATTGCGCAACTGGAAAAGTTCGCCCGAAAAACGATGACGCCGCTGAGGTATTTCTTCCTCGATGCCCCCCCGGACGAAACCCTGCCCATTCCCGACTTCCGCACTGTCGGCGATACGCCCATCGGTCGGCCCAGTCCCAACCTGATTGAAACGATTCAGGTGATGCTCAGGCGTCAGGCGTGGACGCGGGAATCGATCATCGACGATGGCCAGAGGCCGCTGCCATACTCCGATCTCGGGGGGATGCGTTCATCAACGACACGTCACGCGCGCGGCCGACTGGCAAATGCACCCTTCAGGCCGTACTGTGGATTGTTCGCCACCGCCCTTCTGCGGGCGAGGCAACCACCGGTCATAGATCGAATTCACTGATGTTCGAACAAGCCTTCAAAAACATCGACGACGTTCTCTGGAAAGAGGCTGGCTGTACAACCGAACTCGACTAAACCGAGCAGACTTCCTGGCTGCTGTTCCTGAAGTATCTCGACGGATTGGAGCAGGACAAGGCCGATGAAGCCGCCTTGGAAGGGAAGAAGTATACCTTCATTCTCGACAAGCCGTACCGCTGGGAAAGCTGGGCCGCGCCCAAGGCCAAAGATGGCCAGATCGACCACAACAAGGCCATGACCGGCGACGACCTGCGCGACTTCGTCAATCAAAAACTCTTTCCCTACCTGCATGGCTTCACGCAGAAGGCGACCGGGCCGAACACGATCGAATACAAGATCGGGCAGATTTTCGGAGAGATCAAGAACAAGATTCAAAGCGGCTACAACCTGCGGGAGATCATCGACCACATCGACGAGCTGCGGTTTCGCTCGCAGACCGAGAAGCATGAACTGTCGCATCTGTACGAAGCCAAGATCAGGAACATGGGCAACGCCGGGCGGAACGGCGGCGAATATTACACGCCGCGCCCGCTGATTCGGGCGATTGTGAAGGTCGTGAAGCCCAGGATCGGCGAGCGAGTTTACGACGGCGCGGTCGGTTCGGCGGGCTTCTTGTGTGAGGCGTTTGAGTACCTGAGTGCCCAGGCCGGCCTGACGACCGCGAAAGCGAAGATTCTTCAAGAGAGAACCTTCCACGGCAAAGAGAAAAAATCGCTGGCCTACGTCATCGCCATCATGAACATGATCCTGCATGGCATCGAAGCCCCGAACATCGTCCACACGAACACGCTGACCGAGAACCTCGCCGACATTCAGGAGAAGGACCGCTTCGACGTGGTGCTGGCCAATCCGCCGTTTGGCGGCAAGGAACGCAAAGAGGTGCAGCAGAACTTCCCGATTCGCACCGGCGAGACGGCGTTTCTGTTCCTGCAGCACTTCATCAAGATTTTGAAGGCGGGCGGACGGGGCGGCGTCGTCATCAAGAACACGTTTCTCTCCAACACCGACAACGCCTCGGTGAGTCTGCGGAAGCTGCTGCTGGAAAGCTGCTCTCTGTACACCGTGCTCGACTGCCCCGGCGGCACGTTTCAGGGGGCGGGAGTGAAGACCGTCGTGCTGTTCTTCGAGAAGGGAGCGCCGACGCGCAAGGTGTGGTACTACCAACTCGACCCCGGCCGCAACATGGGCAAGACGAACCCGCTCAACGATGACGACCTCGCCGAGTTCGTCGAGTTGCAGAAGACCTGCGCCGACTCGCCGAAGTCGTGGAGCGTGGATGCCGCCACGATCGACCCGACGACGTTCGACCTGTCGGTGAAGAACCCCAACGGCGGCGAGGAAGTGACGCACCGCAGCCCCGAAGAGATCATGGAGGAGATCGCCGCACTGGACGCCGAGAGTGCCCAAGTGCTGCAAACGATTCGGGGGCTGGTATGAAAATCACCAGGACGTTTTTCGGCGACATCCGCAAGCTCATTGTTGCCGCCCGGACCACCGTCGCTCGTGGGGTGGACCTCGTGCAGGTCCACACGAACTTCGAAATCGGCCGGCGCATCGTCGCGCAGGAACAACGGGGCAAGGACCGGGCCGCGTACGGCAAAGAGGTCATCAAGGCCCTTGCCGAGCGGCTGACGGACGAATTCGGCAAGGGGTTTTCTCTTTCGAATCTTAAGTCCATGAGGCAATTTTACCTGCAGAACCAGCATCGAATTGGCCAGTCAGTGACTGGCCAATTGGGGGCTCCATCAAAAAGCCAGACGCTGTCTGGCCAATTGGGAGTTCTCCAATCAGCGACTGGAAAATTGGCCAAGACCAGGAAAACGCAGACGGTGTCTGCGCAATCGAATGCCGACGAGAAAAGCCAGACACTGTCTGGCCAATTCCTGATTTCCCATACACCGACGGGGAAATTGGCCCAATCGACTCAAACTCCGTCCCGCCCCTTCACGTTGAGTTGGTCTCACTACGTTTTTCTGCTCGGGATCAAGGACGCCGACGAACGCAGTTTCTACGAGATCGAGTCGACTCAGCAGAACTGGACCGTCCGCGAACTGAAACGCGAGTTCAACTCGGGCCTCTACGAACGCCTGGCCCTCAGTCGTGACAAGGCCGGCATTCGGCGGCTGGCGAAGGAGGGGCAGTTGGTATCCCAACCGCACGATCTGCTCAAGGAACCGCTGGTGCTGGAGTTCCTGGGGCTGGATGAGCGCACAGAATACTCCGAATCCGATCTCGAATCGGCAATCATCAGCCGGATCGAGCAGTTCCTGCTGGAACTGGGGAAGGGGTTTCTGTTCGAAGCCCGGCAAAAGCGGTTCACGTTTGACGGAGAGCACTTCTTCGTCGATCTCGTCTTCTACAACCGCCTGCTCCGCTCGTACGTGCTGGTCGACCTCAAGCTCGGCAAGCTGACGCATCAGGACCTCGGCCAGATGCAGATGTACGTGAACTTCTTCGACCGCTTCGTGACCACCGACGGAGAGAACTCGACGATCGGCATCGTCCTCTGCAAACAGAAGAACAAAGCCCTCGTCGAAATCACGCTCCCCAAAGACGCCAACATCCACACCCGCGAATACCAGCTCTACCTCCCCGGCAAAGACGAGCTGAAGCGAAAACTGGTCGAATGGGTGGGAGAGCACGAGGTGGGCAATGCGTGACACCGCTGTGCTGAAGACGAATGGTGCGATGACGGACGGGGTCGACGGGCGCGGCCTGTCTACAAACCAGTCGGGAGCTGCTGAAAATCCAAGCTGGGATTACGCACGACTGCGCACGGTGTCGGACATCAATTATGGATTCACAGAAAGGGCGTCGAGTGAACCGGTTGGTCCGCGGTTTCTGCGGATTACCGACATTCAGGACAGCGTTCCGTTCTGCAAGATCGAGTTGGCGGAACTGCACAAGTACCAATTGCAGAGCGGGGACATTGTCTTCGCGCGCACAGGAGCGACGACCGGCAAGAGCTTCCTCGTGTACGATCCGCCAACTGCCGTCTTCGCATCGTACTTGATCCGGTTCAGGTTGCTCGGTCACAGGCTGCTGCCCGAGTTCGTTTCGTTGTTTTTCCAAACTTCGAGGTATTGGAAGTCGATCAAAGATGGTTCGTCTGGCAGTGCGCAAGGTGGTTTCAACGCCACCAAGCTGGGCGCGCTTTCCATCCCAATTCCCCCACTCAGCGAACAGCGGCGGATCGTCGGCATCCTCGACGAAGCGTTTGAGGGCATCGCCACCGCCAAAGCCAACGCCGAAAAGAACCTCCAAAACGCCCGTGCTCTGTTTGAAAGCCACCCGCAAGCCGTCTTCACCCAACGCGGCGACGGCTGGGATCGTGCAGTCCCACTGATGTCCGTGCTCGCCGTCCAACCGCGAAATGGTTGGTCACCGCCAATCGAGTACCAAACTGGAGCGGGAATCCCCGTCCTTACTCTTTCGTCTGTCACTGGGTTTGAATACGACGGGACAAGAGTAAAGATGTCGAGCGCGCCAACGCGGGACGATGCGCATTACTGGTTGCAGCATGGAGAACTTCTTGTAACCCGCAGCAATACCCAACAGCTTGTCGGGCATGTCGCAATGTATGACGGCACGCCGCAAAAGGCGATTTGCTGTGATTTGATCATGAAGATGCAGGTTGATGGGAAGAAGGCTCACACACGCTTCATCTATTTCTACCTCCGTTCACCAGAAGCTCGTTCCTACCTGACGAGCCGAGCGCAGGGCGCAAGTTCGACGATGAAGAAAATCGGGAAGCAGGTAGTCCAGAACATTCCAATTCCTCTGCCGTCACTGACGCAGCAGAAGGCAGCGACCGAGAAACTCGACGCAATTCGCGAAGAAACCCAACGCCTCGAATCCCTCTGCCGGCGCAAGCTCGCGGCGCTCGACGAGTTGAAGAAGTCGCTGCTGCACCGAGCCTTCAGCGGGACGCTTTGAGCTATGCTCTACAAACTCGGAAATCGTCAGGACACGTTTACTTCCATAGGAGTGACCACGATGGCAAAGCAGCGAAAAGCGTGGATGATTCGTACTGCGAAAAGTCCCAAGTCCTCCGTGCCTGATTCAATCAAGGCGGAACTGGGGGCCAAGGCCATCGACCTGATCGAGAACGTCTTGAAACCCAAACACGTTCTGCCGCCCAAACAGGACGAGCCGTTCAACTACATCACGGACATCGGTGCGAAGTGGAACAGGAACTATTTCTACTTCATCTCCACCTACGCCTGCCCAGGCCCGAACGCCCTTGCGCCCACATTCGAGTCGAAGTTTGCACGGATGGAATACCTCGGCAACGGCAAGTTCGCACTCTCTTTCCTTCGGCATTCGGGCGAGTGGGTTGGGATCTACGACGCCCTTTCCGTGGATGAGAGCATAAAGGCCATCCAAAACGATGCGTGGTTTATGCCGTGAGCACAACGCCTCGAATCGCTCTACCAACAAAAGCTCGCAGCGCTCGATGAGTTGAAAAAAATGCTGCCGCACCGCGCCTTCAGCGGCCAATTGTCGCGGCAAAAACTTGATCGAAAGCTGGGAAACCAGTAAACTGGGTGCATGAAGACCACACTCGAATTGCCCGATGAGCTGCTCAAAGAGATGGTTCCTCTCCGGAATTTGTGGGTGAATTCCGGTGAATCGCGTAAGGGTGTCGGAATGGTGCGTTCGTGATGGGGAGATTTGGTGTGCGTGGAGGGCCGCCCGGCTCGTTGTGGCCCCGCAGCCGCAATCCGGCCTGCCCACACCTC
>SIAJ01000150.1 GCA_009691845.1 Gemmataceae bacterium | reverse complement strand
CAGTTCGATCTCATCGCGATCGAACAGGCCGCGAGCCAAATGAAAACCCCGTTCGTGGTACTCGGCAACGGCGAGATGAGAAAGCAAGCGTGACATGATCGTGCCTCCGGCGAAATGTGGATGGAGTTAGTTTAGCCCGGCGCGAGAACTGTGCAATCTTTCCCTGGCGGCCAGAACCGGACCAGCCGGCCGCCGCCAGCTCCTTTTTGTTCCGTTGTGTTCCCCGCACGTCTCGAAGCCTTCCTTGGGACCATTGCCCTGCCTAACCTGTATTTCGGAAGGGGCCAAAAGCGAACTCGATTTGGGAATATCTTTCGGAATCGTGTTGCGCATACCGAGGAGCCGCTTCGATTGTCGGACAAGCGTCTCATTTGGCATGAATCACCGGCAAGTGAGAGGCTTGTTGCGACTGGTCGAAAAAAACGTCCGTGTTTTTGTCTTTCTCCCTACACAAGACGGGACGGGAGTTCTATCTTAAGTTGTTCCCGGAGGTGCGCGCCATGGCCAAGAAATCGAAAGACGCCCGCTCTTACATCAAACTTGTGAGTTCCGAGAGCGATCACGTCTACTTCGTGCAGAAGAATCGTAACAACACAAAGGGCCGCCTCGAGCTGCGAAAGTACGACCCGACCCTTCGCAAACACGTGGCTTATAAAGAAGGCAAGTAACCGCTGAGTCCTCTCGGCGGGAGTGGAACCATGAACATTCGAATTGATGACATCGTTGAAGTGATTGCCGGCGACGACAAAGGCAAGCGCGGCAAGGTTCTTCGCGTCAATCGCGAGAACAACAAGGTGACGGTCCAGGGAATCAACCTGGTCTACCGCCATTTGAAGCCGAGCAAGAACAGCCCGCAGGGCGGGCGCCTTTCGAAGGAAATGCCCGTCAGCGTTTCGAACGTGCTGCTGATCGATCCCGCCACCAACAAGGCGACTCGAGTCAGCACGAAGTACAACCCGGACGGATCGAAGATTCTAGTTGCCCGAAAGACGGGAACTCTGATTCGAGTTCTCTCCAAGTCTGCCAACCCTCGTTACGCGAAGAAGAGCTAAGGCGATGAAGAAGACAATCCACCCCGAGTACCGGGACGTCGTGTTTCTCGACCATGCCGCCAATTTCTCGTTTCTCACGCGCTCGACCGTGAAAACGAAACTGACGGTGCAATGGGAAGATGGCAAAACGTACCCGCTGGTGCGTTTGGACATTTCCAGCGCGTCGCACCCGTTCTTTACGGGCAAGATGAAGCTGATCGATTCGACCGGCCAGATCGAACGCTTCCGTAAGCGCTTCGGCGATGGCAAGAAGCCGACCGAGAAGAAGTAACGAGTTTTGCAGATCGAAAAGAAGTGGGACGAGTGAGGCCGATCAAATCAGCCGCGCTCGTCCTTCTTCCACTTACGGCCGATAGAAATTCACGGCTTGTCGCGCCGGGCCTTTTACTCACTCCAGAACTCCACTCACCACTCGCGAAGGCGGACGAGCTTCCCGTTCCAAGTCGCGGCCTTTTTCGAACGCCAGTTTTGCTTCTCAAGCCGATTGGCTAATCTGACTTTAAATTGCGACGCGAGAGGAACACTACTAACGCTGCCATACCAAGCCCGATTGCAGACAACAATCCGAGGAAGAGGAGTTCCTCTAGACCCAGCCCAAAAAAAGCGAGCATTTGGAAACCTCGTCGACGCTTAAAAGTGTTACTTCTTTTGGCCTTCCCACCAACTGCGCCAGGCGATTAGTGCCTTGCCGCGCTCGCTGGGTGCCGCGCCGGCTTCCGGGCCAAAATCCTGGCCCGACAACGTTCGTAGCGACGCGCGTGCGGCTTGCACAACCATCGGCTCGTCGTCGCCGATGAGCCGGACCAGTGTCGGCGCCAATTCCGCGATGCGATCCTTGCTCTTCGATCCGGCGGCGAGCGCGGAACTACGTCGCAACTCGCGATCGCCGTCTTTCATGAAGTCATTGAGTGTGGAGATGGTCATGCGGGTAAGTCGCTGTGCAAGGGCATCGCGAACTTGTGCCAGAGCCTCGCCGGTCATTTTCGTGGCCGCCCGAGCGAGGGCGTCCGTGTATTCGCCACCCTTGGAATCGCGATAAAGCGTCAGCAAGTCGGCTCGTTCGGCAGCCGAGGCGTTCTCGAGGGCGGTTGCCAGTTTGCCTCCCTTGTCAGTTTCCGGGGGTGATAGTGGAGTATCGTCTTTTGGTCGAGGCGTTGTGACTGGACCAGGCCTCTTGCTGTTCGCCTTCCCTTGGCTGGATTCGCCGATGATCTTCGAGAGATCGCCACCTCCAACGAGGCGGGAGGTGCCAGGATCCTTGACCTTCCCTTTCATGCTGATCGATACTTCCTGTGCGAGGTTCGATCGCATCAGGAACAGCAGGGCGAACGCGGTCGCGTTCTCCGTTGAACCGTGAACTGCCGCCCGATTGCCCCAGGAGCCATTCGCGGCCTGGCTGGATAGGAGAACGCGAGCGCCCCAGTCGTACCAATCCAAATTGCCGATGGTCTGGAGGCCATACGCCATTCCGACTCGTTCCAGCGACCACATGAAATACAGATCGTTCGTGAGGTCGTTGTTCTGGAATCCTCCCCCTCTGGCATCTCGCTGCTCTCCGGCTGCTTTGAGAAAAGTTCCGAGATACTTCAACCCCAGTTCGACACTGCGATCCTGAGCAATGGTCTCTGGATCGATCTGGACCGAGCCCTTTCCTTCCAGGTTTTTTGCACCGATACCGATAGCCAAGCCCACCAAGCCGGCACACGTCATGGAAGGGCTCGAAACCCCCTCCGACAAAGCGTAGCCCCAACCTCCGTCCCGACCCTGGACGTCACGATAATGCTTGTCGAGCAGTTTTAGAGCCGCGCTCACGTTCACGCCATGCCGTCGTCCACACCAGAGTGCCACCGTAGCGAATTGCGTATTCGAATGGTCGCCACTCACTCCCGCTCCAATTGCTGCAATAATCCCTCCAGGCATCCCGCCCATGCCGGCTCGAATACGGCCAGCAATCTCCTCGAGTGCCGGATGAAGGCCATCAACCTTGGGTTCGGCCGGAGGTGCTTCCTTTTTCGGTTCCGGTTCCTTCTTGGGCTGCACGGGCTCATCGCGGGGACGAGTCTCCTTCTTAGGAATCGGCAATGGTGTTCCCGGCGTACTCAATTTGGAACCACGTCCGAGTTCCGCCGACAACCGGCGGGATTGCACCGGGTCGAGTTGCAACCCATCGCAAGTATAAAACCAGCCTCCCTCGGTTGTCTGTCCGCTCATTAGCCGCAACGTCAGGAATTGAATAATGGGATCGTCCTGTTTGGCGGCCAAGCGGTCCAGGAACATGATCATCAGGGACAATTCATAGGTACTATTCGTGTTCATGTATGACCGTCGGACGGCGCTGACAATGCCCGCAACCGTCGGGTCTTTGGTGTCGAGACCGCTCTCGATGAGGGCAAGACCCGTCAGTACGGGCGTGCCGCTTCCGTTCCCTCCTATGATCGAGAGTCCGGCACCCGCATTGATTCCGTCACGCCCGAACAGGCCATCGTCACCGGCGGCCCGGGCCGCCTTCAGATACTTCTGGCCGCCAGCCACGGCCTTGGCGACACGATCCTTCAAATCGTCGGCTGCGCTGGCAGAACTAACGGTGCACAACAAGAGAGCAGTGGCGATTGCAAGATAGCGTGCCATCGGCGCATCCTTCATGACTTAAATAGATGATCGAATTACTGTCAGGATACCCCGTTCCACGCCAACATGCCAGTGAGAAGTTCGAGCGAGTTGCGCAGCCACGGTCGTCAAGACAATCGAAGGAACGAGTGCGCGATGCCGGGCGAATTCGAACGCGATGTCGGCGATGATTGATGGCATGTCTTATTCCCCACCCACAGCAATGCCGAGAATTACCAGTAACAAACAGGCCGCAAACTTTGCATATGCTGTTCGATGATCCACGTGCCCTTTTGCTTGACCCAGGCCAAAGTGTGGACCCTGACGATGCCATAACCAAAGACCCAAAGGGGCGGCGAGCGCACCGAATAGCCATAGTTGCCAGCGGCTCGAACCGTGGTTGAGCATTTCTTCACAATCGCCGACGCCATCGAACGAGCCAACACCGATGTACAAGCCATTGGCCATCAAGCAGAAGCCAGCGAAGAAGCGAAATACGAAACTTCCGGGAACCTTCGTGGCGACCGCCAGCAGCCAAATCAGCAGAGGAGCAAGCGATCCAACGATGGGCCCGGCCCAAACGACGAACAGAGGGTTCTGATTCTGGCTCAAATCCGTTCGCGAAATCGTGAGTGGACGGAGTACGACCTGATCGACGATTCCACCGGTCAGCCACGCACCGCACATATGGCCAAGTTCAGGAATGGCCTGCATCCCGAGCCAGGAGGCCAAGAGGGTCGAAACAACCAGGAGTGCTTGAAGTCGCGACATCGACAGTTTGCCATCGAGGGTTGGCTCGACTCAATCGATCGTCACAGGCGTATAGGGTTCGCGGTCCACGTTGAAGGGCCCTGATAAATTCCAGTTGCCCGCCATAACAATGTCTTGAAGCACATCCACCCGCGATACCGATTCGGCCCAGGCCCTTCTTGTGCTTGGGTCGAAAGCATTTGCCAGAGTCATTCGCCGGACCTGGAGGAACGCCTGCACCCAGACGTGTTCATCAACACCAGTTGCGGGTGTTCCCCCGACCTGAGCGCTAGTTCGTTGAATCAACTCCGGCAAGCCGTCCGGGTCTTCGCCCTCGCCGTGCTGGATGATCGTGTCGTACAGAACCGCCTTGCTGAGTGCGTCCTGCAAGCCTAAGCCGATCGCTCGTTTGATCGCGGGACGATAGTAGGTCTCGTCGACAACTTGATCCTGGACGCCGCGGAAGCGTGGGTCCGTGGCTGCGGCTTCCCAGGTTTGCGGCAAGCCCGTCAACCCGAAAATCGACGCGCTGTGTCTCTGGGCCAGTTGCCGCAAGCGGGGCAAGAATGGAGCAAGTGCATTGCCGGGAACCAGAGCGGTGTATCGCTCGACAACATCCAGCAGGTCGCTCGTGCCCGAAGTGAAGCCCGCTCGACCGGCCGTGTAGCCGCGGCCATCGCGAAGGGCCTCGATGTATCCGTACTGAAGTACAATTGTGTCGTTCTCGAAAATGCTGATCACTTGTTCGGCCCGTCGTTTCTGATCGGTATCCAGTCCGTGGCCCGCAATGTCGATCGTGGCGAAGTATTCGTAGGCACCAATGTCGGGCTGGTCTCCCTGAGGGCGGTAGCGCCCATCGCGATCCGTCGGCGCAAATCGGTTGCGAACGGAAGTGCCCTTGTCGATTGCTGGACTGGCCAAACCGAGGTGAAAATTACCCGCATCCGGATCGACGAATGCCGGATCATCGAACAAGGAGATCTGATCGGCCCCCGTGGCCAACTGGTAATTGACCAAGCCCAGATAAGGCTCCCCATTCCAGGTAAAGCGAGCCGCACCGGGGCCGTTCGAAGTGAAGTAAAGATTGTTCGTGAGTTTGTTGTTGATGTTCCCCTCGTCGGAAGCGATGAGAACATCGTTGGAGGAAGCCCAGAATATGTTGTTCGTTACCACGTTCGCGGAGGCAAACTGAATCCACAACTGCCCAAAGCCAGCATTCAGGGTGTCGTTCTTGTAGACAGTGTTGTTCGTGAACACACTGGAACGTACTCGGCCCGTTTCGGGGGCATAGCCGCCGAAGCCGATCCCGGCCTTGTCGTTAAGATAAACCAGATTGTTGCGGACCGTGATGCGGCTCGCCACCGTACCTCGATTCTCGGCCCCGATTTCCATTCCAACATCATTGTGATGGCTCACGTTGTATTCGAGCACGATGTCCTTCCCGCCATCGACATAGATGCCGGCCGCGAAGCCGCCCCCGTAATTGGAATGGGCATTGTAAACGGTGTTGCCGCGCACGACGCCCTTGCGGGTGCCAAGTGAGCGATGAATGCTCTTTTCCCCGCCGATGAGATCGATGCCGATGTTGTTGACATCGTGAACCGT
>SIAJ01000149.1 GCA_009691845.1 Gemmataceae bacterium | reverse complement strand
CACGATGTGACGGTTGAAGATTGCGAGAGCCGGGATCACTCGGGCCTTGGCCTGCATCCGGGTTCGGGCTCGCAACGACCGCTCATGCGCGGAAACAAGCTGATCGGCAACAACATCGGCCTGTTCTTCTGTTGGGGCGTCAAGTTCGGCCTCGCCGAAAACAACCTCATCGAGGACACGAAGTCGGCTGGCATTTCCGTCGGCCATCGCGATACGGATAACGTCATCCGCAAGAACATCGTGAAACGCAGTGGGAAGTTCGGCATTCTCTTCCGCCCCGAACGCGGCGAAGGCTTTACCGGCGACCGCAACCTGGTGGAAGAGAACACCATCATCGACACCGGCGACGAAACCGCGGCCGCGATTGATGTGCAAGGCACGACGGCGAATCTTGTGATTCGCCGGAATGTGCTTCAAGAAACACGAGGGGCCGCAAAACGCGTCGGCATCCGTGTGGGCAAGGACACGAAGGACATTCGGGTTGAGGAGAATACGATTGAAGGGTTTGCTGTGAAATCGGAAGGCCCTCGACAGTAGGGACTGAGATTTTCTCCGCCTTAATGCGATTCTCGGCTATGCCCCGCCAACTGCTCCTGGGTTAGATGCCAACCACACTCACCGCACGCCTTCGCAGCCGCGAAGCATTTGGCACAGAAATAGGGCCCACCATGTAAGAACTGTTCCCATCTCGGTCGATCACCCGGTTCGGCCCCCATAAGGTCCTTTGGAATCGACTCAATCTTTCGACACTTCTGACATGCCTTTTCGCGATGTTTTTCCAGGATGGGAGAATAGTGGGCACCCAGTGCGCTCGCGACCTGCCCCGCACCCAAACACAGCGGGCAGGCTGTGCCAAACTGAGCCAGGATCGCCTGCCGAATGAACTCGCTCTTGTTCGGTAGCCGAGCGAGAAAGTCGGCCAGCTCAGCTTCCACCTTCACAGCCACGGTTCGCGATTTCAGCGGTTTGTTGGCCATGGCTGTGTCCTCCCCTTCACCAAATTTCCGAAAACGAACCATTGTAAACTTCGTTGCGTATGGTTATACAATGTATGTCCACGTTATCAAATCGTTATTTCCAAGATTCAACCAGGTCGGAGGCTCGTCATGTCTGGGCATTCGTCTCCGCGTCGAGCGGGCTACACGCTGATCGAGCTTTTAGTCGTAATTGCGATCATCGCGGTACTGATCGGGCTGCTGCTGCCGGCCGTGCAGAAGGTGCGGGAGTCGGCGAACAAGATGAAGTGCTCGAACAACCTGAAACAAATTGGCCTGGGAATTCACAACTTTTGCGATGCGAATGAAGGAAAATTTCCGCGTTCGACTCATGCCACCTCGAACCTCGAGCTGACCTGGATTTACACGCTTGGGCCGTACTTGGAAAACGTGGACAAGATCCGCATCTGCCCGAACGACCCCAAAGCGCGTGAGCGATTGCTGGAGAAGGGGACCAGCTACGTGATGAACGAGTACATTTGCGAGCCGGGCACGGACGAGGCACTTTGCCTTCATCACATCTCGGCGACTTCGCGCACGATCATGGTCTTTACTTCGTCGGACGACAAAGGCTATGCGACGTCCGAGGACCACACGCACTCACGCAATTGGTTCAAGTTTCCGACCGGTGCTTGGGACCGTATCGCCCAAGACATCCAGCCAAATCGGTTTTTCGGCGGTGGGCCAAATCTGCCTCGCGACCAACGCGGGGCCGGCGTGAGCAACTACCTCTTCGCGGATGGGCATGTGGAAGGGATTCCGGCCACGCAGATCAGACAGTGGGCCGACACGGGCTTTAATTTCGCCAAACCTCAAGACTGAATTCCTTATCCTTGTTTTTCCGAGGCAACCATGAAGAAGAAGACTCGCAGAACTCGCCTGAATCTCCATCCGCTCGAGGAGCGTGCGATACCGGCGACCCTATCGAATTTCCTGACGCACGAGCACGTCGATCTGAATCTTGGCTACTCGAGTGGCACGGGCGAATGGACGCTTCAGGCGCGAGACGACGATTCATCCACGTCATATCCAGCGGACGATGCACTGCTGTACGTCGGCTCGCAGGCCTTGTCCTCCCGCCCAGGAGGTTCGGAGTTTGATTTCATCGGCGTGGGTTCCGGTGCGGACTACTTCCGCCTGCCCCAAAGCCAGAATCCCGCGTTGCTCTACCTCGGCGTCTCTGGTTACGGCGTGCCGGCCGGAACATTCGATTCGTACAACCCATCGGGCGAGTCCAAGGGCCGTGTATCCGGCTCGGGCCGATGGCTGAAGATGGCCCTCCTCGATGTTCAAGGACCCGGCACGTTTTCCGTTTGGCAGAGTGGCGACACCACGCCTTCCGTCTTCATGTCGAACTTTAACGACAGCAACAACAACCCCGATGGTAACGGCTTGGATTCGACGGATGGTATTGGAGCGGATGATGCCCTGTGGGTCGTGGGCGGCGGACACAGCCATTTCAACTACGGGTTTTCCGCGATCGGCAGGTACGAAGTCACCGTCAAGTTATCCGGCAAGATCGGCGGCAACCTGGTCGAAGGCAATCCGGTAACGCTGTATTTCTCGGTCGGCAACGTCGGCCAGTTTCAATTCAATGCGAGCAGTTATCAGGTGAACGAAGGCGACAATTCCGCGTCGATAACGGTCGAACGAGTCGGAGGCAGCGATGGACAACTGACCGTGGATTACCAGACCGCAGATGGCACGGCCAGCACGATCGGAAACGACTATACAGCCACGAACGGTACGCTCACCTTCGCGGACGGCGATACCTCGAAGAGCTTCATCGTTCCGATCCAGAATGATTCGACGGACGAATCGAACGAGAGCGTGAACCTGTCGCTCAGCCTGCCCGGCCCTAGCAACTTTGCCGACTATCTAACCAACGTCGAGAGCAGCAGCCTGCTTGGTGTCAACGATACAGCCGTGCTTTCAATCCTGAACGATGATTCGCCCGGTGGAAACACGGCCCCTTCCATCGACGATATCTTGGACCATGTAACGGATGAAGACGTGTCCTCGGGTTCGATCAACTTCACCGTGAACGACCCGCAATCCGCGCTTGCCGACCTGGTCGTGACGGCCAGTTCGTCCAATCAGACACTGGTGCCGAATGCGAACATCACGCTCGGCGGAACGGTCGGCAATCGAACGATCTCGATTCTTCCCATAGCGAATCTATTCGGCTCGACGACGATCACGGTGACGGTCGAAGACACCGGCGGCTTGACCGCGAGTGACACGTTCGTGCTTACCGTGGATCCTGTCAACGATGCGCCTATCGCATTCCCTCAGTCGCTTTCGACGCCCGAGGATGTCGACCGCAATCTCGTTCTCAGCGGATCCGACATTGAACTCGATCCTTTGACCTTCGAAATCGTTGATCTGCCGGCACACGGCCAAATTCTCGGATCCGGAGCCAATCGGACATATTCACCCGATCTTGGCTACACCGGCCCGGATTCTTTCACTTTTCGCACCAACGACGGCAATGAGAACAGTCCGACCGTCACAGTCTCGATCAACGTGACGGCCGAAAACGAACCGGTTGCAAATGCCGACGGCTACCTGGTTGGGACAGGCGCGGTGCTTCGTGGCAACGTGTTGGCGAATGATACAGATGTGGATGGCGATCCGCTGACGGCGAGCGTGCTGGCCGGGCCAACACTTGGCAGCTTGAATCTGCTCGGCGATGGCTCGTTCACATACATGCCGGGGGCAAATTTCGCGGGCACGGATTCGTTTTCTTACACGGTTACCGATGACACAAATCGCACCGCGACGGGAATTGTCACGATCGGTTCAGCGACGCCACAAGCGTTCGCCGGCGTCCTGAAGCAGGGCCACGTGGACATCGGCATCGCCTACGAGGACGATGCATGGGAACCGCACATCCACGATGAAGGACCGGATGTCGAGTACGACCCCGATGGCGCGATTCTGTTCGTCGGGCCGCAGGCGGAACGTACCCGGCCCGCGAGTTCGCAGTTCGATTTCCTTGGCGTCGCGGCTGGTGAAACGATCTGGCAGTTGCCGCACTCGCCACCCAATCCCGAGTTGCTCGTACTCGGGATTGGCACCGATGAGGTTGAACCGGGAACATTCGAAAATGGCGAACTGTTTATCACGTTGAAAGCCGTCAACGGCCCCGGCCATTTCTCTCTCTGGCGCTCCGGCGATTTCGGACCCGAAGTGTTCATGACCACGGCCGACGGCATTTCATCGTCGGACACTTTCAACGCACTGGAAGGAGGCCACGAAGATCTCAATTGGGGTTTCACTTCCAAGGGCCGGTACGAAGTTACCATCGAGGCCCACGCGATTTTGGCTGGCGGGGGGCTGTCATCGTCCGGCGACGCGACTTATTACTTCTCCGTTGATAACCTCGGTCGGATCGAATTCGAGAAGTCAAACGTGGGCGTGGCCGAAGGAAACTCGACGACCGTTACCGTTCATCGAATGGGCGGCAGTGACGGGCCCGCCACGGTTTCCTACGCGACCACTCCAGGTACAGCGACCATCGCCGATTACACGCCGGCCGCGGGCGATCTCGTTTTTGCCGATGGCGAAACCACAAAGATGTTCACGTTCACCACGCTCAAGGACAAAGCCAAGGAACCCGTGGAGACTGCGACGCTCAGCTTGAGCGTTCCAGACGGAAGTGCGGCTCAACTCGGAATCAAGGATGAAGCGACTCTTTTGATCGACACGGTCGCCCTGCTGAAAGTGAAGAAGATCGTTGTCAACGACGGGTTGAAACAGCGATCCAACATCGAGACTCTCACGATCTCTTTCACTCGCGATACCAACATCGCGGCCCTGATAGCAAGCGGCGAAATCTCAAACGCCATTCAACTTTTCACCGGTGCCACGCAGGTCGCACTGGCTCCAAACCGGTTCTTCTACGATGCCGCGAAGAACACGGTCGCCATCGGGTTAACCACCGATTTGTTTGATCCGGATGCGAAGACCATCTTGGCCGATGGCCGGTACGAACTGCGTCTGAAAACCGCGATTCTGACCTCGGCCGCGGGCGGCGTGAACCTGTTGGACAAAGACAAGACGCTAGATGATGTCCATCGGTTTGCGTTCCACCGACTCGAAGGGGACTTCAACGGCGACAAGAAAGTCAGCAAGAGCGACGAAGGCCAGTTGAAGAAATTGCTGGGCAAGTATTTTTGGCAGCGAAGTTATAACTTCGCATTCGACCTGACGGGTGGCGGGAGTACGCCGGATGGCGCAATTAATGCGGTAGACATGACATATCTGAAGACGCTGTTTGGTCGGACCGTGTGATTGCAAGAGGATCGCAACTTGCGGTTGCGATCCTCTTGGCTTTGAATTAAACGACTTTGACGGGCCCATGTGAATCACAGTGGTCGCCGTGTGGATGGTGCAGATGCCCATCCACGATGTAGTCCGTATGGTCCCCGTGCGGGACGGCCGGGTGGCCGCAATCGGGACCATGCTGATGTCCCTTCTCATGGCCTCCACAGTCGTGGGCCGGCGTGCAGACTTCCGGATTCGCTGCATTGACTGCAAGCGTGTGTCCCTCAACCTTGCCACCGCTCTGGTGATGAAGATGGCCATCGTGGAGATAATCCACATGGCCTTCATGTTCGATTCCGGTGTGCCCGCAACTGGGACCATGCTGGTGCGGATGACCTTCGTGGTGAGTCGCCATTGTTTTTCCTTCTCCCAAGAAATGATGTCACTTTGGGAATAATACCTCGGAACCTGTTGGCCACAAGTCCAAAACAGCATTATTCAAAATCGGCAAACATAGTAATACAAGGCAAATGTGAGTCGGATTCACAAATCCGGGCCGCGTCCCGACAAGCCAGCGTGCTTCTATTTCTTGGGTTTCTTCTCCCAGGTCACGACGAAGTTATCGGTGGTGAGGCTACTGACAAAGTCTCTGGGACGGGGGCCATCTGCCGCCTGACCTCGACAGATAATCAAACGATTCCCGTCGATTTTATAGATTCCCTTGGATAACTTAGGGGCGTTAGTACCATCGGGAAAATACATATCGATGTTCTTAGGACTCTGGGT
>SIAJ01000148.1 GCA_009691845.1 Gemmataceae bacterium | reverse complement strand
AGGCCATGGCGCGCATTAAGGAACTTGCCGGCATCGTGCGGCGAGTTGCGACCGACGAGACGGCAGTCGAGGTCGATTTCCAGAACTGTGGGGCAGCCCTAAGCGATGCACATTTGCAGTATGTGCTGGCTCTGAAGAACGTCGCGATTTTACGCCTCAAGGACACTTCAATCACGGACGCCGGCCTCGCGCACGTGGCGAGACTGACAACCTTGAAGCGTCTGTACATGGAACGCACGGCGGTCACGGACGCGGGCGTTCAACATCTATTGAGCCTGAAAGATCTGGAATACCTCAATCTCTTCGGCACGAAGGTGAGCGATGCGGGGATAGAGCGTCTCAAGGAATTGCCGAAGCTCAGGTCGCTGTTTGTCTCGCAAACCAAAGTGACTTCGGCGGGGATTGGACGTTTGCAAAAGTCCCTGCCCGGGATTCAGATCGTCCCCGATCCGGCAGTCGATCGCCGTCGGGCCGAGGTCGCGGTCGAGACGGCAACATCGGCGCTCGCCAACGCCAAATCGGCGCTCGCGGTGGCTGAAGAGGAAGCGAAGGTGCTCTCGCCGCTGGCAGCGCAGTTGAAGAAAGAAGCGGACGAAGCCACCAAGGCATCCAACGATGCCAAGAAACCTGCGGACGAAGCGAGGAAGAAGTTCGAGGATGCCAACAAGCGAGCCGATGAGCTAAAGAAGCAGGCGGAATCCGCCGAGCGACAGGCGAAGAAAACACCGACCGACGCGGCCTTGCAGAAGCAAGCGAGCGAAAAGACGAAGGCGGCCGACGAAGCGAAACTCGTCGCCGACACCGCCAAGTTGTCCTTTGAGACACTGCAGAAAACGCTCCAGGCCGCACAATCCAAGGCCGAGGCAATCAGAAAGAAATCCAACTCGGCCAACAACGCGAAGAAGGTTGTCGAGAACGCTCAGCAGGCTCTGGATAGTGCCAAACGCAGTGAAGAAGATGCGCGGAAGCGGCTTGCCGAACTGAACTGAGGAGTAAATGCGAGTTCGAACCACGATCATCTGCCTGGCCTTCGCGATCACTACCGCACATGCCGCGGGGAGTGATCCGGTGGCGAGTGCCCGCGCAACAGGCAGCTATCAAACTGCCTGGTTGCAGTTGGATCGAGGTGGATTGCGCATCGCGGACGGCAAAGTGGGCGAGGCGGTCGATGTCTCGTTGTTCATCGGGTTCCGCGAAAAAAAGACTGTGACCGCCTGGTTCGCTCATCCGGCCATGTCCGGACCGAGAATCGTTTGGCTCGATCCGTCTTCGCTCACGCTCACGGACACTACGCTTTCCGGAAAACTGATGGGACGAACCAATCTCAACTGGGGAAACAAGACCGTACACGACTTCATTTACCAGATCGATGCGACCGTCGCTTCCGGCAATATCGCGGGCACATTCGTCACCGAGTATGTGGATGACGGAGACAAGCGAACCAGCTTGAAGGGCGGCCTGTCCGGGCGGCTCGTCTCCGCAGCGGTTGCGAAGAAAGACCAACTCGCGGCTGGGAGAAACTGGCCCCATTACTACGGCGAGGGTTTCACATTTGCTGGCCCTGAATCGGGTATGCCGCTCATTGACGATCTGAAGGACGCAAGACCGGTTTGGAAGAGCGAGGCATTCATCCCGACGAGCTACGGTAGTGCGCCAGACTCGCGATATTTTGAACGGGCCGGATTCACCGACTCCGGCGGCGGGTCATCCACCCCGTTGGTTGTCGATGGCAAGGTCTACATGTTCTTCTATTATCCCCGTGGTCCGGTCGGCTTGGACAAGGCCTATTTCAAGTACGAAACCGAAGACGATCTCATCGCGAAGGCTCGCGAACTCTTTCCCAAGCGAGCGGTTCAACAGAAGGGAGTCGTCAACCACTTCCGCATGCAAGCTGACGAGTTTCTCGTGTGCATGGATGCGGCGACGGGCCAGACGCTCTGGAAGACCGTGTTTCCCCAACGCGGCAACAACTACCAGACACACAAGCATCGCGGCCATTTTCCGGTGGCACTGATCGCCAATGGCGTCGTTTATCAACCGAGCACAACTGGCCGGCTCTACGCAGTCGATGCCGCGACGGGAAGTCTCCGCTGGGAATACCCCGATGCTAATCCTGAACCATACACGACCAAAAAAGGCGGAGTGGATTGTCACGCGCCGAGTCCCGTGCTCGTCGGCGACACGGTTATCTTCTCGCCTGGGAATGGAATCGTCGCAGTCGATGCCAGTAACGGCCAAAAGAAGTGGCAGCAGCCGATTTGGCACCGCAGTTCGCTGGTCGTTTGGAATAAGGGCGACACGACACTAGTCATCGGCACGGACCGCGACAACGCCAAGAAGCAGGACTTCGCTGTCGCTCTAGACCCGAAGGATGGAAAGATCGTCTGGCGGCATCCGGTCGAGTTCGCCCACGATTACGTCTACCCGCTGATGGCGAACGACTTGCTCGTCGGTTTCTCCCGCAAACTCGTGGACGTGAAGCCTGGCTTGAACGACGGCCTGACAGTCATTCACGCGTATCGAATCAAGCCTGACACATTGGAAAAAAGCTGGGAGTCCGCGCCGCTCGCTCCGATGATCGACATCCCGGCACTGGCGATCTACAAGGGCCACGTCTTTGTCTCGACTGCGGAAGAGGTCTTCTGCCTCGGGTTAGACAAAGGCGAGACGGTTTCTTCGGTTAAAGGAGCCGGTGGCGCGAGAACTCAAACCGCGTTTGTCTCAGAGGGACGCCTCATCTTCCAGCCGGAAGGACGTCACGGAGCACAATCGTTCTTCATGCTGGATGCGAATCCGAAGGCGCTGCGCATCCTTGGCAAGGAAGGACCCGACCACAAAGGCAATCACCCAGTCGGCGCTGCTATGCAATGGCGGCCTCCGAATTCCTGGACCACCGCCTATGCGAATCAGCCGATCGGCTATCCTCTGGTCAATGGCCGGCTGTTCGTTCGCGGGCTCGACGCAATCTATTGTTACGACATCCGCAAACCGTGAGATGTGTTAGTTGCTCACAAGGAGATAGTCTCATGCTCGACCGTCGCGTTGCTCTCAAGAGCCTTGGCCTTTCGGCCGGAGCGGCTTTCCTGGCACCACTGATCACGCGTATCGAGGCCCAGGCGGCGGGAACGCTTGTCATGCCGAAGCGATTTGTGTTCGTAGTGGAAAGTAACGGCGTTCGGCCGGAGCAACTTGTTCCGTCTGGGGTCGTACGAAAGCAACGCGAACAGCGCGAACTCAATGGGCCGGAGGGGTTCATCGACGTTTCCCTGAAGGACAAGGATCTCCCATTCTCGCTGGAGCCCGTAAAGGCATGGAAGGACACGGTGACGATCGTGCAGGGGCTCTCGGGCCGCGTGTGCGGAGGCGGACACTCGAACAATTTCGGCGCACTCGGCTGCTTCCAGACTCGCGGCGAGAGCACCACCATCCTGGGCGAGACGATCGACGGGGCACTGGCAAGGGCACACCCCGGCATCTTCCCGCACATTGGCCTGGGCATTTCCAAGCGGCTCGAAAACAACGTCATCTACAACATCTCAGCCAGCGGACCGAACAAGGGTCTGCCGACGATTTGCAGCCCCACTCAGGCGTACTCCACTCTCTTCGGAAGCGTGGCCGACGGGGCTGCGAAGCAGGAGTTCGACGCCAAGAACAACTTGCTCGACTTCCTGAAGGACGATGTGAAGAAGGCCGAGAAGAGCATCGCGGGGGCCGAAAAGGAACAATTCGGGGCGTACCTCGAGACATTCGAAACCCTGCGCGACCGGCAAAGCAAGCTCAACGAGATCAAGCACACGCTTCGCGAAAAAGGCCCGGTCGTTAGCGACAAGTACAAGTCGGCTGTCGAAACCGACCGGCTCGATGCGCAGTTCGACATCGGTGCCGCAGCCCTGATTTGCGGGCTTACGAACGTGCTAACGCTCTCCTCGGCTGCGGGCATCCGCGACTTCGACATTACGTTCAAGGGCCTCGGCCTCAACATCGACAAGCACTCAATCGGCCACGGCAAGAGCTACGAGGGCAAGACTTGGGCGGAGCTTTACGGCATCATCCGCCGTTACCACTTCGACCTGATTGCCGGGCTGATGAAGAAATTGGAGAAAGTGCCCGAAGGAAATGGCACGATGCTGGACAACACGGTGATCGTATATCTGAGCGACGGTGCTGAAGGCCATCACAGCCGTTGTTGGGAATGGCCGATGGTCGTCATCGGCAATATGGGCGGTAAGCTCAAGACCGGCCGCTACGTCGATTACCCTGGATACGGCCGCAAGGGCCATCGCACCACGGCGAACATGTATCTCACA
Source organism: Gemmataceae bacterium (assembly GCA_009691845.1). GTDB lineage: Bacteria > Planctomycetota > Planctomycetia > Gemmatales > Gemmataceae > SIAJ01. Next base: position 1,773 of record SIAJ01000148.1, on the reverse strand, counting down.
CTCCTGCACCTTGCCGGTGTAAAGCGCGACACGTTCGGAGTCGCAGACCCGAACCTGAAAGATCTCGATCAGACCGGCCCGCTGAAAGAATTACTCGCGTAAAGGTCTTCTTTTGGCGAGCCGGGAGCGTCATCGACCGGAGTATTGACAGCGCGCAAGCCACGTGAGATCGGAAAGCCATGTTCGACATCGTCAACGGCCAGCAATCTCCGCTCTGTGGTGGTTCCCACCGTCGCGACTTCTTGCGCGCCGCCTTGTTCGGTTTCGGTGGGTTCGCGGGAAGCAGCGGGATTCGTGGCTCCGAGTCATTCACCGGCACCCGCTCCCTCATTCCTGGTAAGTCGGTTGTGTTCCTGTTTCTGGTGGGGGACCAAGTCAGTACGAGACGTTCGACCCGAAACCGGGCGGACTCGAAGGCTCGACCAGCATCAACGGGCACATCCCAACCGCGATCCCTGGGGTGCGATTCGCATCGTTCCTGCCGAAACTTGCCAAACTCGCCGATCGGCTCAGTGTTGTTCGCTCGTTCCGGACCAAACACGCGGAACACAACGGGGCTCACAAGCAACTGATGACGGCTGACCTGACCATCCAGGACGGCAAGCCGATAGCCGTTCTTCTTGAATTGGCCCACCGGAGCGGTGAAGGTGTAACCGTCCTTCGCCTTGATCCCGATGCTCCACCCCGGGTACTTGGCTCGTGCCGTGTCGTCGGCACCGTTGCCGACTGCGGCCAAACCTTCGGGGTCGTCGCCATGAGAATACGCGGTCTTCGTGCCGGCGCGACATGCATATTCCCATTCTGCCTCGGTCGGCAGGCGATACGTCTTCTTCTCTTTCTTGCTCAGCCACTGGCAGAACTCGTTGGCATCGTTCCAGGAGACATCGACCACGGGGTGATCGTCGGCCTGCTCGAACCCGGGGCTTTTCCAGGTGAACTTGGCCTGCATCTGTTCGATCTTGCCGGCCTCGTTGATGCCATAAGCACCCTTGCCGTCTTTCTCACCGTCGGTCTCGTATTTCGTATCCTTCACGAACTCCTTGAACTGGCCGACCGTGACCTCATGCTCGCCGAGGAAAAATCCTTTCTTGAGTTCCACCTCATGTAACACTTCTTGTGCTTCCCGGCCCGCCTCGTGTTCCGGTGAGCCCATCATGAACTTGCCCGGCGGGATGGACACGAGTTTCATGCCGAGGCTGTTCTTGACCGCGCGGTCGGTCTTTGGTGCGGCCTGGAGCAGCAAGACACATATGGAGCAAGCCACCAGTAGGACCAACGAGGATACGGCGAGACGCATAACTCGCTCCACAATGAGCCAATGGGATCAACGCAAGTTACGCTAAAATCTCCGTCAGCGGGCCGGTTTGGTCGACATCGCGCAAGCCCTCCAACGCAGGATCGATCTCGCCGAAGGACTTCCGTTTGTCGCCAACAGCGTGTAGCAGCGCGAGGTAGAAGTTCGCGATCGTCCGGTGACCGGCGCTCTGGTAGGTCGGAAATTGCAGGAACCGCCCCGCGGTCTTGAGTCGACCGCCAAGGTCGCCGAGCACCACCAGCGGCCACTCGGCGCAGAAGCCGTGGTGCTCCTCGCCGGAGTCGCTCATCCAGACGATGAGCGTGTTATCGAGCACGGTGCCATTGCCTTCTTTCACTGCGTCGAGTCGCCGGGCCAGGTCCGCGACCCGCTCCGCGTGGAACTTGCGGATCGGGATGCAGAGTTTGTCCCGCTGCGGGTCCGTCGGGTGCATGTGGCCGATGGCGTGGCCGTCCGTC